>LSIG01000020.1 GCA_001556125.1 Rhizobiales bacterium CCH10-E5
GGCGCGGCGGCCGGCGCCGCCGCGGGGGGCGCAGCCGGCTGCTCGATGCGCGGCAGGTCGAGCTTCAGATCGTTCTCGGTGGTCGCGGGCAGCTTCGGCTCCGGCGTGGCAGCGCCTTCGGCGTCGGCCTTGGGCTGGTCCAGCCGGAGAGCCTCCTCGATCGCCGACATGGCAGCCTCGGTCGGATCCTGAAGCTTCTTTTGCCGATTCATGCTGTGCCGCCTTCGCCACGCTACTGGGGACAGGAGCCCGATCGTGTCGCCGCACCGGACGGACCGCCTCTGGTCCGGCAGGAAAGCGACACTGCGCCCATCGTTTACCAATTGAAAGGGTAGTTGAGGCTCTAAGCCTTGGGAACCCGCTTAGGGCGCCGATTCACAAACGTCGTTAACGCCTCATTCACCATGGAGGCGCTTGTTGGAAGGGGCGGGCACGCGCCGGCTGCCCCCGCCAGACCATCACTCCAGGGCCCCAGATGCCTCAAACCGCCATCGATCTCGACCATCTCTCCCGCCAGACCGGCGGCGATCAGGATCTCGAACGCGAGCTTCTCGCACTCTTCGCCCAGCAATGCGTGCGGCATCTGCGCGCCATCCACCAGGCCGAGGACAGGACCGCCCGTCTCGACGCCGCGCACACGCTGAAGGGGGCCGCGCGCGCCATCGGTGCCTGGCAGGTTGCGGACGCGGCCGACGCCATCGAGCAGCGGCTCGCCACGGCCGATCCGCGTCTCGAACAGGCGATGGACACGCTCGCGCTGGCCGCCGCCGAGGCGCGCGCCGTCATCGCCCGCTACGACAGCGCGGCCTGAACGCCGTCCGCACCCATCCGCCGCAGCCCGATGCGACGGAAAGGGCTTTCCCCCGTGCTTTGAAATGCTCTAAGGCGTGCGCGTCCCTTCGCACGCTGGAGTTCGAGATGCCGCAGGTCACCTTCATCGACGCGCATGGCGAAAGCCGCACGGTCGAGGGCGAAGCCGGGGCCACGGTGATGGAAGTCGCCATCCGCAACGGCGTACCCGGCATCGAGGCTGAATGCGGCGGCGCCTGCGCCTGCGCGACCTGCCACGTCTATGTGGATGACGCCTGGGCGGCAAAGACCGGCAGCCCCGAGCCCATGGAAGAGGACATGCTGGACTTCGCCTTCGAGGTGAAGCCGACCTCGCGGCTGTCCTGCCAAATCAAGCTGCGCGACGATCTGGACGGCCTCATCGTGCGGACGCCGACGCGCCAAGGCTGAAACGCTCCGCCGCGTCAGCGGCCTTCATCGTCCCAGATCCTGAAACGTCTTGATGCGGCGGCGCGTCTGGCGCAGCCTGCGCGCGGCCGTCCACGTGATCGCCGGACGGCCCTCGGCCTTGTTTGCGCTGGATCATCGTCGCCGGGCCGGGAACTCGTAATGTGCGGGTCACAGCAACGAGGAGCCGCGTCATGTACAAGTCGATTCTGGTCCCCGTCGACATCGCCGAACCGGAGCTGGCCGAGCCGGCCATCGCGGCGGCCGTCGGTCTGGCCAAGGGGGCGGGCGCGTCCGTGCGGCTGGTCTATGTCCGCTCGCTGGTGCCGATCACCTATATGGAATTCGTTCCGGCCGGCTTCGACGCCGAGCAGCAGGAGGACGCCGAGGCCAAGCTCGCGGCGATCGCCGCCAAAATCGATCTGCCCGAGGCACAGGTCTCGGCCAAGGTCCTGATCGGCTCCGTCCATGGCGAGGTCCTGGCGGAGGCGGAGGCCAGCGGCACCGACCTGATCGTCATCGGTTCGCATGAGCCCGGCATGCTCGCCTATGTCATCGGCTCCAACGCCTCGGCCATCGTGCGGCGGGCCAAATGTTCGGTGCTGGTCGTCCGCTGAGGCGAGGTCAGCCCGCCCGGCCGGGCACGAGGTCGTCCGGCACTTCGCCGGTCGCGAGGTCGCGCGGCCGGTTGAGCACGACCATCGGCTTCACCTGCCAATAGGAGGCCGCCGCGAGCAGCAGCCCGAGCAGCGCGACCGAATGCTGCCCCTGCAGAACGCCGCGTGCGGTGAAGAAGGCCAGCATCAACAGCGACGCGCCGCTGACCAGGGCGAGCGCCGCCCAAAGCGGCATAGGCTTGCCGGCGACGAAGCGCGCCTTGGGATTGGCCCGCGCGATGGCCGCCGACAAAGCGCTGACGAAGGCGTGGTAGCCGGCATCGTCGCGGTCCAGTTCGGTCAGCGAGCGCCAGGAGAGGTTGCCGAAGGTGATGCTGCGGCCATCGCTGAGCCGCAGCTGTGTCCTGAAGCCTTTCGAGCTGAGATTGCTCGGCGCATAGGTGAAGCGGACCTGCTCGACGGCAGATAGCCGGACGCGATCGACCTTGCGGGTCGAATCGACCACCAGCGTCTCGCCCTCCAGCCGATAGGCGATCTCGAATCCCACGGGACGCGCGCGCTGGCGCCAGGAGGGGAGCTGTGTGTCGTCGTCTGATGTCGTCGTCATGGCGTGAGCCATAGCGGCTGTACTCAAGCTTGTCGCCGACTCAAGACCCGCGCATCACCTTTTGGAGTTCTCCAGCTTTTCCGAAAGCCAGATCTTGATGAGCGACTGGTAGGGAACATCGCGCTTGTTGGCCGCGATCTTGATGCTTTCCAGAAGCGCGTTGGGCAACCTGATCGAGATTGATGTCGAAGACGGCTTGAGGTTGGGAAAACGAACGGCGGACGCCTTCGTCCAGTCGACATAATCCGTGGAGTCGTGCGTTTCCCAGAAGGCTCGCTCCTCGGCCTCGCTCTGGAATGACGGGATCGCCTTAAGCGGCTTCGGCATAATGACGACGCTCCTTCCGGTTCATGTCCCGCGCCGAGATCACGCGGATGAGGCTGTTCTCTCGGCGCAGGGTGAACACCACGTAGAGACAACGACCTTCATCGGTTTGGCCCAGCGCTCTGAACCCGCGTTCCGATAGGCTGTGTTGCTGATCGTCCATCAGCAGCAGCGGCTGGTTCATGAAGACCTGCTCCGCTTCTGCTTGACCGACATGATGCTTGTCGAGGCTCTTGCGCGCATTTCCCTGATCCCAATCGAAGCCGATGACGAGATTGAGATCGATCACGATTGTATATCCTGATCATATACGCATCAAGGATGGCTGGCCTGATCTGGTGGCCTCTCGGGGAGGCCTCAGCGCGCCAGCACCTTCATCGCCCCGTTGAGCCCGTCGAGCGTCAGCGGGAACATGCGCCCGCCCATCAGCGCGCCGATCTGCCGGATCGACTGGGTGTAGGACCAGAGATGCTGCTGCACCGGATTGAGCCAGACCGATTTGGGAAAGCGCGACGTCAGGCGCTCCATCCAGACCGCTCCGGCCTCCTCGTTCCAATGCTCGACCGAGCCGCCCGGCATCGCGATCTCATAGGGGCTCATGGAGGCGTCGCCGACGAAGACGAGCCGGTAATCGGCCGGGTAGGTCCGAAGCAGCTCGAAGGTCGGGATCGTCTGGTCGTGCCGGCGGCGATTCTCCCGCCAGACCCGCTCATAGGGGCAGTTGTGGAAGTAGAAATGCTCGAAATGCTTGAACTCGGCCCGCGCCGCCGAGAACAGCTCCTCCGCCAGTTCGATATGCCAGTCCATCGAGCCGCCGACATCGAGAAACAGCAGGACCTTGACGGCGTTGCGCCGTTCGGGCCGCAGCCTGACGTCGAGATAGCCGTGCCGGGCCGTTTCGCTGATCGTCGAATCCAGATCGAGTTCCTCGGCCGCTCCGGTGCGGGCGAATTTGCGTAACCGCCGCAAAGCGATCCGCAGATTGCGCACGCCGAGCTCGCGCGTGTCGTCGAAATCCTTGAACTCGCGCTTGTCCCAGACCTTCACCGCCCGGAAATTGCGGTTGCCGTCCTGCCCGATGCGCACGCCTTCGGGATTGTAGCCATAGGCGCCGTAGGGCGAGGTGCCGGCGGTGCCGATCCATTTCGAGCCGCCCTGATGGCGGCTCTTCTGCTCTTCCAGGCGCTGCTTCAGCGTCTCGAACAGCTTGTCCCAGCCGAGGGCTCCGATCTGTGCCTTTTCGGCGTCGGTCAGATATTTCTCGGCGAGCTTGCGCAGCCATTCGTCGGGAATGGCCTGTTCTTCGACCGCCTGGCCCAGCGTCTCCAGGCCTTTGAAGACCTCGCCAAAGACGCGGTCGAACCGGTCGAGATGGCGCTCGTCCTTGATCAGGCAGCAGCGTGCGAGGTGGTAGAAATCCTCGACGCGGTGTTCCGCCAGATCAGCCTCCACGCCCTCCAGCAGGGCGAGATACTCCCGCAGCGTGACGGGGACCTTGGCGGCCCGCAGATCGGTGAAAAGGCGCAGGAACATGGCGCTACTCTGGCGCCGGAGGCGCCGCCGTCAAGCGCGGACCGCCGCACCTCCCGCGCAGAGCGGGAAGTGCGGCAGAACCGGCCGCTCACGCCACGGCGTCGGCGAGGTCCTTGGTGACCTTGAACTTCACCACGGTCTTGGCCGGGACCTTGATGGTCGCGCCGGTCGAGGGGTTGCGGGCCTCGCGGGCCTCGCGCTTGGCCGCCGAAAACTTGCCGACGCCGCCGAGCGTGATGTCGTCACCGGACTTCAGCGTCTTCGCGACGACGGCGCCCAGCGCGGTCAGGATAGCGGAGACGTCGGTCTTCGACTTGCCGGTCTCGTCCGCGATCGCGGCGATCAGTTCATTCTTGGTCATCAGAAGCTCCTTCGGAGTGGTGTCACGTCCCGCGGCACGTCGATAACGATCGAATCGAAGCGCGCGATGGCCACGGACCGCGCGGTGCGATTGCGGCAGTTGCCATGGTCGACGTCGAAAGGCGATGGCCGCAGCGCAAGATACGCACAGGAATCGCGTTCGTTCCGCGAGGGAAGGCCCGCTTGCAACCGCTGGACGTCCCTCACGGTCGCGATTGACAAGCCGAAGCCTGATATTTCAAGCTTGAAATAATAAGGCCCGGGGGATCGGCATGAAGGTCATCATCGTCGGAGGCGGCATTGGCGGTCTCACGCTCGCCCTGATGCTGCACGCGCGCGGCGTCAGTGCCACCGTCTACGAGCAGGCGGGCGAAATCCGAGAGGTCGGCGTCGGCATCAACACGCTGCCTCATGCGATCCGCGAATTGGCCGAACTCGGCCTGCTGCCGGCGCTCGACGCCGTCGCGATCCGCACCCGCGAACTCGTCTACATGAACCGCTTCGGCCAGACCGTCTGGCGCGAGCCGCGCGGCCTCCATGCCGGGGCTCCGGTGCCGCAATTCTCGATCCATCGCGGCCGGCTTCAGGGCGTCATCCGCGATGCCGTGGTGGCGCGTCTGGGGGAGGGCGCGGTCAGGACCGGCCGGCGGCTGCAGGGCTTCGTGCAGGACGAGGGTGGCGTCACCGCCCACTTCACCGACGCCCGGCGCGGCGAGGCGGGCGAGACGGCGCGAGGCGACATCCTGGTCGCGGCCGACGGCATCCATTCGGCGGTGCGGGCGCATTACTTCCCGGACCAGGGCGCGCCGCGCTGGAACGGCGTGCAGATGTGGCGCGGCGCCTGCGACTGGCCTGTCTTCCTCGATGGCGAAAGCATGATCGTCGCCGGCGGCATGGCCGGAAAGCTCGTGCTTTACCCCATCGCAAAAGGCACGACGCCGCAGACTCGGCTAACCAACTGGGTCGTCAACATCCGCACCGGAGATCCGGCCAAGCCGCCGCCGAAGGAGGCCTGGTCCAAACCCGGGCGGCTCGAGGATGTGCTGCCCTTCGCGCGGCGCTTCACCGTACCCGGTGTCGACATCCTCGCGCTCATCCAGGCCACGCCGGGTTTCTGGGACTATCCGATGTGCGACCGGGATCCGCTGCCGCGCTGGACCCATGGCCGCGTCACCCTGCTCGGCGATGCCGCCCATCCGATGTATCCGGTGGGTTCGAACGGGGCTTCCCAGGCCATTCTCGACGCCCGCTGCCTCGCCGACCGGCTGGTGACCTCCGAGCACCCGCGTCATGCGCTCGCGGCCTACGAGGCGCAACGCCTGCCGGCGACGGCCGAGGTCGTGGCATTGAACCGCAAGGGCGGCCCGGAGCGCGTCATCGACGCGGTCGAGCAGCTTGCGCCCAACGGCTTCGACGATGTCGAGCGCGTGCTGAGCTATGCCAAGCGCGAGGCGATCGTGAAGTCCTATGCCGGCACGGCGGGCTTCTCGCAGGAGCAGCTCGCTCGCAGGGCCTGACGCGCTCAGCCGGCTTCAGTCAGTTGCTCGATGCGGCTTTTCATGCGGGCGTTGTCGCGCTCGGCCATGCGCAGGCGCATCGCGACGTCAGCGTCGGAGGAGCCTCCGGGCTGCGAAGCCTCTTCGGCCTCGAAGGACACGCCGATGCGCGTGCCGCTGCGCCAGCGCATATGGGCCTGGTAGCAACGCTGGCGCTGGGCGATCGCGAGCTCGAAGTCCGGGGGCAGCAGCACCGTCTCCGGCACGACGATGAGGGCGCCGCCCTCCGAGATGTTGCGCACGACGCAGTCCAGGGTGCTGCGCTGCTGGTTGTAGCGGGCCTGCGCCCCCAGCAGCGAGCGAAGGCGCGGGGTCTGGCGTCGCTCCGTCGTCATGGCTCGAGTCCGGCCGTCTTCACCGGGCGGCCCCATGCCGCCTCACGAAAACCATGCCAGAGTCCGCGCTGCGCCGCAGCAACCGGTTCGGTCAGTGTTTAACGATCGGTCGCCCGAATCCGCGAAAGAACAGGGTTCAGCCCGTGTCGCCGCGGCCCGCACGCCGAGCTCGCGCCTCGGCCAGCGAGACCACAGGCGAGGGGGCGGATTCCTCGGGCGTCAGGAAGGCGACGCCGACATCGTCGCCGCGCCGCCAGCACTGCCGGACGCGGCGGCTGTGCCCTTCCGGAATGGTGAGTTCGAAGGTCTGCGGCAGCTCGATCCAGTCCGCCATGCGCACCATCGCGCCGGTCCGCGACCGGTTGCGAACGGTGCAGGCGAGGACGGACTGCTCGCCGTTGAACATGACGCGAGCCGGCTGGTGGAGGCGGCTGCGCGTCTCGAGGCGGCGGTCGGCGATCATCGGCAGGCTCCCGCGACAGGCCTCCGGGGCGGAGGCTGTATCGGGGGGAGTCTGCCGGAAACCGGGCGCCGGCGCAGCTTTTACCGCAGCTTAACCTTACCTCGACGGCGTCAGGCACCGTCCGGCGGCGGCGGCAGGAAATCGACTTCGTGCTTGGCCGAGAGCGCCACGACATCGGCCGGGTTCTGCTCGGCCATCGAGTGGATGCCCCAGAACAGATCGTAGAGACGCGCCGTCGGCGCCACCCAGAACAGGCACTTCACAGGCGCATCGCTCTTGTTGAACAGGCCATGTGGGACGTTACGCGGCAGCCGGATCAGGTCGCCCGGCAGGGCATGGCTCTCGGCCCCGTCGAGGACGAGGTCGAGCCGTCCCTCGAGCATGTAGATGAATTCGTCCTGCGTGGTGTGGATATGCGGCGGCACGAAGGTGCCGGGCGGGAAGGTGGCGTGCCAGGAGAAGGACTCCTCGCTCAGCGACTTCGGCACATAGGTCTGGCCGAGGATGTTCCAGGAGATCGCGTCGAGCCCCTCATTGGCCCGGGTGACGCCGGCGGTCAGTGGCTTCATGACAGATGTCCTCGCTCGTCAGAAATGCAGGAAGCGGTCCTTGACCGCGCTGTCGTTGCGCAGATCGTCACTGCTGCCGCGCCAGACGACGCGGCCCTTCTCCAGCACGACATGGCGGTCGGCGATCTTCGCCAGCGCGTCGACGTTCTTGTCGATCACCAGGATCGACTCGCCCTCGGCCTTCAGCGCCGAAAGGCAGGCCCAGATCTCCTGGCGGATGATCGGCGCCAAGCCCTCCGTCGCCTCGTCGAGGATGATCAGCCGGGGATTGGTCATCAGCGCCCGGCCGATCGCGAGCATCTGCTGCTCGCCGCCCGAGAGCTGGTTGCCGCGGTTGGCGCGGCGCTCTTTCAGGCGCGGGAAGAAGGCGTAGATCCGCTCGATGTCCCAGCGGGCCTTGCCGAAACGGCTGGCCGCCGTGGCGATCAGATTCTCCTCGACGGAGAGTGTCGGGAAGATCATCCGCCCCTCGGGCACCAGGCCGATGCCGGCTTGCGCGATCCGGAAAGCCGGCGCGCCGGTGAGATCGCGCCCCGCGACGCTGACGCGGCCGGATTTCGGCGGGATCAGCCCCATGATCGCGCGGATCGTCGTGGTCTTGCCCATGCCGTTGCGGCCGAGCAGCGTTACGACCTCGCCTTCGCCGATCGAAAGATCGACCCCGAACAGGATCTGCGCCTCGCCATAGCCGGCATCGAGCCCCTCGACGATCAGCATGGCGGTCAGCCCTCCTCGCCGAGATAGGCTTCGCGCACCGCCGGGTCGGCCCGGACCGCCGCCGGCTCGCCCGAGGCGATGACGCGGCCATAGACCAGCACGCTGACGCTGTCGGCGAGCGCAAACACCGCCTCCATGTCGTGCTCCACCAGCAGCATGGCGTAGCGGCCCTTCAGGCTCGCCAGCAGCGCGATCAGCCGCTCGCCCTCCTCGCGACCGACGCCGGCGAGGGGTTCGTCGAGCAGGATCGCGGCCGGCTCCAGAGTCAGCGCCATCGCGATTTCGAGAGCCCGCTTCTCGCCATGCGACAACTGACCGGCGAGCACATGGGCGCGCTCCGTCAGGCCGACGGCTTCGATCGCCGCCCAAGCCGGGGCGTTCAGGGTCTCGTCCCGGGCCGCGTTGCGGAACAGCGCCAACGGATGCGCGGCGCGCGCCTGGACGCCGAGTGCGACGTTCTCGAGCACCGAGAGCGACGGGATCGTCGAGGTGATCTGGAAGGTTCGGGCGAGGCCGGCGCGCGCCCGTCTTTCCGGCGAGAAGCCGGTGATGTCCTGCCCCCGGAAGCGGATGCTGCCGGTGTCGGGCCGCAGCATGCCGGAGATCTGGTGGACCAGCGTGGTCTTGCCGGCGCCGTTGGGGCCGATCAGGGCGTGGAGTTCGCCCGGCGCCACCGACAGACTGACGCCGTCGGTCACCTTGAGCGCGCCGAAGGCCTTCTGGATGCCGGAGAGGACGAGCACGGGCTCAGTCATCGCGGCCGATCCCGAGCTTGCGCATCAAACCGACCAGCCCGCCGCGCGTGAACAGCACGAAGAGCACGATCATCGGCCCGAAGATGACCTTCCAGTGCTCGGTCCAGCCGGCGAGGATGTCCTCGGCGAAGAGGAAGGCCAGCGCCCCGATGATGGCGCCGTGCAGCGAGCCGACGCCACCGAGTACGACCATGAAGATGAGCTCGCCGGAACGCGGCCAGGACATGAAGGCAGGGCTGACGAACTCGGTCTGGTTGGCGAGCAGGAAGCCGGACAGGCCCGCGATCAGCCCGCTGATCACATAGGCGGCGAGGCGCACCTGCGAGACCTGGAACCCGGTAACGGAGACGCGCGTGGCGTTCTCGCGCGCAGCCCTCAGCACGCGACCGAAGCGCGAGGCCACGATCACGCGGACGAGGAGGTAGCAGGCGAGCAGGACGCCGAGCACGACATAGAAGAAGCCGGTCCGGTTGCCGAAGGCGTTGAAGCCGATCACGGTGCTGCGCTGGTAGAGCGTCAGCCCGTCGTCGCCGCCATAGGCGGAGAGCGCCTGCGCCAGGAAATAGACCATCTGGCCGAAGGCCAGCGTGATCATGATAAAGGTGACGCCGCGCGTGCGCAGCGAGACATAGCCCGTCACGAGGGCGAACACGCCGCACACCGCGAGCACGACGGGAAGAATCAGCAGCGTCTCCGGCAGACCTTCCGTGATCATGATGCCTGTCGCATAGGCGCCGATCCCGACGAAGGCGGCGTGCCCGAAGGAGACCAGACCGCCGACACCGAGGATGAGGTCGAGCGACAGTGCCGCAATGGCGAAGATCATGGCCCGCGTCACCAGGGTGAGCCAGTGCGAAGGCAGGCCGAGCGAGACCGCGACCGGCAGCAGCGCGAGCAGCCCGAACAGCAGGATGGGAACGAGCGGGAGGCGCCGGGCGGGCAGGGGGATCGCGCGTCCGGTCGAGCCGGCCAGGGTCGCGGCGGTCTCGCTCATGCCCGGCCCTTCGAGGGCAGAAGCCCCTCGGGCCGGACGAACAGCACGATCGCCATGACGAGATAGATCAGCATCGAGGACAGCGCGGCGCCCGCCGCCCGGGCCGAGGGGGCGCTCATGAACAGCCGCAGCAGGTCGTTCATGAAGGACCGGCCGAGCGTGTCGACGAGGCCGACGATCAGCGCCCCGACGAAGGCGCCCCGGATCGACCCGATACCGCCGACGACGATGACGACGAAGGCGAGGATCAGAATGTTGTCGCCCATGCCGGGCTCGACCGAGAGGATCGGGGCCGCCATCACGCCGGCGAAGGCTGCCAGCATCGTGCCGAAGGCAAAGACGATCATGAAGAGCTTGTTGATGTCGACGCCGAGCGCCGACACCATCGGCGCATTCGAGGCGCCGGCCCGCAGCAGCATGCCCGTGCGTGTCTTCTCGACGACGAACCAGAGCAGGGCGCCGACGGCAAGCCCAGCCCCGATCAGCGCGAAGCGATAGGTCGGGTAGAGGATGCCGTCGAGCAACGCGACGTTGCCCGACAAGAAGGCCGGGACCGGCACCGAGAGCGGCGCGGCGCCCCAAAGCATCTTCACGCCCTGGTTCAGCAGCAGGATGAGCCCGAAGGTCGCCAGCACCTGGTCGAGATGGTCGCGCGCGTAGAGATGTCGAAAGACCAGGAACTCCAGCGCCAGCCCGATCACGAGGGCGCTGGCGAGCGCCAACACGAGCCCCAGTACGAAGCTGCCGGTGATGCCGACGAAGGTCACCGCGAGATAGGCGCCGAGCATGTACTGCACGCCATGCGCCAGATTGATGAAGTCCATGACGCCGAAGACGAGCGTCAGTCCCGCGGCCACCAGGAATAGCAGGATGCCGAGCTGAAGGCCGTTCAGAATCTGGACGATGAGGAGGCCTGTGGTCATGTCATGTCGCCCGTCATGCTCGGGCGTGACCCGAGCATCTCACGAAAGAGATTCTCGGGTCTGCGCTGCGCTTCGCCCGAGAATGACGAAGAGGCTTACTTCAGCGGGCATTCCTTGGCGTGCGGGTCGGCATATTCCGTGAAGACCTTCGAGACGATCTCGGTCTGGAACTTGCCGTCGGGGCGCTTGGCCGCCTTGACGAGATAGAAGTCCTGGATCGGGTAGCCGTTGGTGTTGAACTTGAACTTGCCGCGCAGCGAGGTGAAGTCGGCCTTCTTGATCGCCGCGCGCAGCTTGTCCTTGTCGGCCGTACCGCCCGCCGCCTTGACGGCCGAGTCGATCAGCATCGCGGCGTCATAGGCCTGCTGGGCATAGGAGCCGGGCACGATCTTGTAGGCCGCCTCATAGGCGCTGACGAATTTCTTGGTCTGCGGGTTGTCCATGTTCGGCGCCCAGGTCATGCCGCCGAACAGGCCGACCGCGGCATCCTGCTGCGCCGGCAGCGTCGATTCATCGACCGTGAAGGCCGAGAGGAACGGGATCTTGCCTTGCAGGCCCGCCTGCGACCACTGCTTGACGAAGTTGACGCCGAGCCCGCCCGGCAGGAAGGCGAAGACGACGTCGGGCTTGGTCGAGGCGATCTTGGCGAGGTCCGAGGCGAAGTCCATCGAGGTCAGCGGCGCATAGACCTCGTCGACGATCTCGCCCTTGAAGTAGCGCTTGAAGCCCGCGAGCGAGTCCTTACCGGCCTGATAGTTCGGCGCGATGATGTAGGCGCGCTTGTAGCCCTGATCCTGCGCATGCTTACCCAGCACCTCGTGCACCTGGTCGTTCTGGTAGGAGGTGACGAAGAAGTTCTGGTGGCAGCCCTTGCCGGCCATGGTCGACGGGCCGGCGTTCGGAGAGATCAGGAAGGCGCCCGAGTCGAGCACGGGCTTGGCGATCGCGCCGAGGATATTGGAGAACACCGGGCCGACCACGAAATCCGCCTTCGCGCTTTCGACATAGGCCTTGACCTTGCCGACCGCGACGTCCGGCTTTAGCTCATCGTCGATCACCGTGATCTGCACCGGCACGCCGCCGAGCTTGCCGCCGTTCTGGTCGACCGCGAGCTGGAAGCCGTCGCGGACCTGCTGGCCGAGCGCGGCTGCCGGGCCGGTCAGCACGCTGACGACGCCGATCTTGAGCGGCTCCTGCGCCTGGGCCGAGGCGATGCCGAGCGCGAGCAGACCGGCACCGAGCGAAAGCGAAAGCTTGAGTGTCATGTCGGATGTCCTCCCGGGACGAGCGAGAAAGCCGGAGTGCGACAGGGGTCCCCTCGACCTCCTTGATCGCGCGATGAAGGCATATTGTTTCAAGCTTAAAATATCTGCAAGGGGTTCTTGCCGGAGAATCTTTGACGGCCCGGTGAACCTTCAAGTCATCCCCGACAAGCGGCGATTTCGCGCCGATCCGGGATCCATCGTAGAGCGCAGTTCCCTGTGATCGATCCCGGAGCTCCGCTTCGCTACGTCCGGGATGACGCCGTGGATGGCGTCACCGTCACGGCGATCTCACGCCTGAACGCCGTCCACATACCAGTCCATCTTGGACAGCATCTCGTCGGACGCCTTCTCGCCGGCCTTGAGTCGCACCGTACCCTTCTGGTCCTTCAGTTCCCCGGTAAAGGGGTGGAGCGTGCCGGCGACGATGCCCTTGGTGACCTCGTCGGCGGCGGCACGAGCGGCCGGCGTCACGGCGTCGTTGTACGGCGCGATCTTGACCATGCCGTCCTTGATGCCGCCCCAGACGTCGCCGCTCTTCCACGTGCCGTCCATCACCTCCTTGACGCGCTTGATGTAGTAGCCCGACCAGTCGTCGACGATAGCGGTCAGATGTGCCTTCGGGGCGAAAGCCTTCATGTCGGAGGCCTGGCCGAAGGCGAAGACGCCGCGCTGCTCGGCCGCCTGCAGCGCCGCCGCCGAGTCGGTGTGCTGGGTGATGATGTCGCAGCCCTGGTCGATCAGCGCCTTGGCGGCGTCGGCCTCCTTGGCGGGGTCGTACCAGGTCGACGCCCAGATCACCTTGGTCCGGAAATTCGGGTTCACCTTCCGCGCCGCGAGCGTGAAGGCGTTGATGCCCATCACCACCTCGGGGATCGGGAAGGAGGCGATGTAGCCGGCCTGGCCGGACTTCGACATGTGCCCGGCGATCGTGCCGATCACGGCGCGCCCCTCATAGAAGCGGGCATTGTAGGTCGCGACGTTTTCGGCGCGCTGATAGCCCGTGGCGTGTTCGAATTTCAGCTTCGGGAACTGCTTCGCGACCTGGATCGTCGGGTTCATGAAGCCGAATGACGTCGTGAAGATCAGCTGGTTGCCGGCCTGGGCCAACTGGCGGATCGCCCGGGCGGCGTCGGGGCCCTCCGCCACCTTTTCGATGAAGCTCGTCTTGATCTTCGCGCCGTATTCCTTCTCCAGCGCGAGCCGGCCCTGGTCATGCGTCCAGGTCCAGCCATGGTCGCCGATCGGGCCGACATAGATGAAGCCGACGCCGAGCGGCGCCTGGGCCCGCGCGCCCGTGCCGAGCAGCGGCAGGGCAGCGGCGCTGGCGCCGGCACCGAAATTGAACCGGCGGCGGGTGATGATCGAGGTCATGAAGGGGTTCTCCGGTTGCGGGGCGGCGTCAGGACGCCGAGAAAGGCTTGCCGAGACAGGCCGGCGCGTTGAGCCGGCCCGATCTGCGGCCTAGCGACATCATGGTCAGAACCGCGACAGTCGCAAGATAGGGCGTCATCGCAAGAAGCTCGGGCGCGAGCCAGGTGATGCCGGCTGCCTTGGCCTGAAGCTCCAGCGTCATCACCGCACCGAAGAGATAGGCGCCGAGCAGCAGGCGCCCCGGCCGCCAGGCGGCGAAGACGACGAGGGCGAGTGCGATCCAGCCCCGACCGGCGGTGAGCCCGTCGGCCCACATCGGCGTCAGCGCCAGCGAGAAATAGGCCCCGCCCAGCCCCGCCAACGCGCCACCGAAGGCGATCGCTGCGTAGCGGATGGCGATGACGGGGTAGCCGATGGCATGGGCCGAAGCGTCGTTCTCGCCGACCGCGCGCAGGATCAGGCCCGGCCGCGTCCGGCGCAGGAACAGGCTGACGCCGAGCACGAGCGCGAGCGAGAGATAGACGACAATGTCGTGGCCGAAGATGGCGCGCAGCCAGGGATGCTCGGAGAGCGCGGCCGGAAACACCGGGCCGAGCCGTGTGATCGTGCGGCCGACGAAACCCGCCCCGATCAGCGAGGAGGCGCCGATGCCGAAGATGGTCAGCGCAAGGCCGGTGGCAACCTGATTGGCCGTGAGCGACAGCGTCAGCACGGCGAAGACCATCGCCGTCGCCACGCCCGCCGCCATCGCCGCGACAAGGCCCAGCATCGTGCTGCCGGTGCTGAAGGCGACCGCGAAGCCCGCGACCGCGCCGCACAGCATCATGCCCTCGACGCCGAGATTGAGCACGCCGGCCTTCTCTGTGACGAGTTCCCCCAGCGCCGCCAGCAGGATCGGCGTCGAGGCGGCGACGAGGGTCATCAGGATCGAGACGAGGATGGCGGTGGTCATGGTGCGCCTCCCGTCATTCTCGGGCGAAGCGCAGCGCAGACCCGAGAATCTCCGGGGAGAGATGCTCGGGTCGAGCCCGAGCATGACGTACCGGTTGGAGCCCTCATGCTGCCCGCACCTTCCAGCCGATGCGGTATTTCACCAGCACGTCGGTCGCCAGCAACACGAAGAGCAGCAGCGCCTGGAACATGCCGGTCGCGGCCTGCGGCAGCCGGACCGTCGTCTGGGCGATCTCGCCGCCGACATAGGTCGCCGCGAGCACCACGCCGCCAAAGACGATCCCGAGGGGGTTCAACCGGCCCAGGAAGGCCACGATGATCGCGGTGAAGCCGTAGCCGGCCGGGAATTGTGGCGTCAGCTGTCCGAAGGGGCCGGCCGCCTCGAACAGCCCGGCCAGCCCGGCGAGCCCTCCGCCTGCGAGCATCGTCGCCCAGGTCACCCGGTCGGCACGGAAGCCGCCATGGCGCGCGGCGGCGGGCGCCAGCCCGACGACCTTCACCGCGTAACCGGCGGTCGTCTTTTCCATCAACAGCCAGGCAATCAGCGCGATCAGAAGCGCCGCCGGAATGCCGAGATGGACGAGCGAGCCTTCCAACACCGTCGGCAGGGTCTGGTCGGCGCTGAACATCCGTGTCTGCGGAAAATTGAAGCCGTCAGGGTCCTTCCAGGGCCCGCGCACGAGATAATAGAGGCCCTGCACCGCGACATAGGTCAGCATCAGGCTGGTCAGGATCTCGCTGACCTGCAGCCGCACGCGCAGGACGGCCGGCACCGCCGCCCAGGCCATGCCGCCCAGCACGCCCGCAACGGCCATGGCGGGCAGGATCCACCAGCCGGTCATTTCATGCGTCGCCAGCGCCACGCCCGTACCGGCGATCGCGCCCATGATGTATTGGCCCTCGGCGCCGATATTCCAGACATTGGCGCGGAAGCCGATGGCGAGCCCGAGCGCGATCATCACCAGCGGGGCCGCCTTGACGCCGAGGTCGGGCCAGCGCTGCGGCTCGACGAAGGGGGTCACGAAGATGCTCTCGACGGCGTGGAAGCCGTCATAGCCCATCGCCGTGAAGACGATCATGCCGAGCAGCATCGTCAGCCCGATCGCGATCAGCGGGCTGAGCCAGAGCATGAGCGTGCTCGGTTCGCGGCGGCGGCGCCATTCAAGCATGGGCCGGCTCTCCCGGCGGCGCGGCCGCGCCATGCACACCGCCCATCATCAGGCCGATTTCGTCGATGCCGAGGCTGGCGACCGCGCGCGGGGCCGACAGCCGGCCCTCGTTGATGACGCAGAGCCGGTCGGCGAGTTCGAGCAGCTCGTCGAGATCCTGCGAGATCACCACCACCGCCGAGCCCTTCTCGGCGAGATCGACGAGTTCCTGCCGGATCGCCGCCGCCGCCCCCGCATCCACGCCCCAGGTCGGCTGGCTGACGACGAGCACGGCGGGCGATTGGCCTATCTCGCGGCCCATGATGAACTTCTGCAGATTGCCGCCCGAGAGCGAGCGGGCGAGCGCCTCGGTGCCGGTGGTGCGGACGTCGAAGCGCTTGATCACGGAATCGGCGAAGCGCTGGACATCGCCTGTGCTGATCAGCCCGAGCGGCGTCAGCGGCAGGCGGTGGCGCGCGGTCAGGATGGCATTGTCCGCAAGCGAGAAATCAGGGACCGCGGCATGGCCGTTGCGCTCTTCCGGCACGCAGCAGAGCCCGAGCGCCCGGCGCGCCCCCGCATCCAGCCGCCCGACCGGTTTGCCGTCGAGTGTGACCGCATCGGCCGTGTTCGCAGGCCGCTCGCCCGACAGGGCGGTCAGCAGCTCCGACTGGCCGTTGCCCGCAACGCCGGCGATGCCGAGGATTTCGCCGGCCCGCGCCTCGAAGGCGACCCCGCGCAGATCGGTGCCGAAGGGCGGCTCGCCCGGCAGCGTCAGCCCGGAGACCGACAGCCGCACCGGCCCGGCGCCGTCGCTTCCGCCATGCTCGATCTGGCGGAGCTCCGCGCCGATCATCAGCTCGGCCATGCGCTTCGTGCTCTCGACGCGCGGGTCGCAGGTGGCGACGACCCGGCCAGCCCGCAGGATCGTGGCGGCCTCGCACAGAGCCTTGATCTCGTGGAGCTTGTGCGAAATGTAGAGGATCGCGCAGCCCTGCGAGGCGATCTGGCGCAGCGTGCCGAAGAGCTTGTCCACCTCCTGCGGCGTCAGCACCGAGGTCGGCTCGTCCATGATCAGCAGCCGGGGATTTTGCAGCAGGCAGCGCACGATCTCGATGCGCTGCCGCTCGCCGACCGACAGCGTATGGACCTCGCGCTCGGGGTCGAGCGGCAGCGAGTAGCTGTCGAGGATCGCCGCAACGCGGCCCTTCAGCTCGTCCTTGTCGCAGGCTTCGTCGAGACCGAGCGCGATGTTCTCGATCACCGTCATCGCGTCGAAGAGCGAGAAGTGCTGGAAGACCATGCCGATTCCCAGCCGCCGCGCGATCTTGGGCGAGGGAATGGCGACCGGCGCGCCATCCCAGGCGATGGTCCCGCTGTCGGCCTGCTGCACGCCATAGATGATCTTGACCAGCGTCGACTTGCCGGCGCCGTTCTCGCCGAGCAGGGCGTGGATCTCGCCCGGGCGGACGCTGAGGCTGATGTCCTCGTTCGCCTTCACGCCGGGGAAGCTCTTGGAGATGCCCGCAAGGGCGAGCCGGGGGCGAACCGTCTGGTCAGGCGGTTGCGTCATGGCCGGCTCGTTCCTCCGCTCCGGCTCCGCGGGAAGCCTCTGGTTTCCGAAGCAAACTCCGCACCAGTTCGGCGGCCGTCAAGGCCGCGATGACCTCGGGGCGCTTGTCGTCCACATCGGCGCCGCCGATCGGGCAGGCGAGGCGCGACAGCGCCTCGCGTCGCCCCCCACTGCGCAGGAAGCCGGCCTCGAAGCGGGCGCGCTTGGTCGCCGAGCCGATCATGCCGACATAAGCCGTATCGCCCCGCTGCAGCGCGGCTTCCGTCAGCCGGTAGTCGAGCGCGTGGCTGTGCGTGAGCACGACATGGGCTGCGCCAGCCGGCGCCGCGGCAATGGCCGCGACGGGATCGGCCATGCGGATGCAGGTCACCGCCGCCGGCAGCCCGTCCAGAACGCCGTCGCGATCGTCGATCAGAGATATTCGGAAGGGGAGTAGGGCCAGCGCCTCGACCAGGGCCCGCCCGGTATGTCCGGCGCCGAAGACCAGCACGGCCGGGCGCGCCTCGGCCTCGGCGCGCTCCCGCGCGACCTGCATCGCAAGGTCGGTCGAGGTCGCGCGCCGCAGCGAAACCTGCACCCGCCCGCCACAGCACTGACCCATCTGCGGGCCGAGCGGGATGTCGAGGCTGCGTGCGAGCTCACCGCTCGCGAGCATCTCGCGCGCCATGTCGATGCAATGAAATTCGAGCTGGCCGCCGCCGATCGTCCCGGCGGTGGCGTTGAGGCTGACGGCCATGGCCGCGCCGACTTCGCGGGGGGTGGACCCGGCCGCGTGGGTCAGGGTGACCAGGATGGCGCCTGGGCGACGATGCTGCGCGAGAAAGGCGGAGAGGCTCATTCCCTCCCCCCGCTTGCGGTGGGGAGGGTTAGGGTGGGGG
>LSIG01000200.1 GCA_001556125.1 Rhizobiales bacterium CCH10-E5
CTCGCCTCATCGGTGCAATGTGACCGAAGATGCAGCGAGATTGCGTCAGACCCAAGATTGGACGCCGATCGGGGGGCAATATTGCGCGCCGTTTGACACCCATCCGCGATGCTCCGTAAGCTCGCGGAAAGCCTCGAACTGGTCGGCGGGATGCATGGCGGTGCGCGTGACATTCTCGTCAAGGCTGATCTCGAACGGATCGTTCGCCGTATCGATGACGCAGCGGATCGGCTCCGTCTTGCTGATCTCCTTGCGCTTCGCGCGGAGAAGCTGCGCCAGCCTGCGACCTTCGCCGATCGTAACGAAATAAAAGCCGGTGTGCTGGCCGTCCGCATCAAGCTCCGGCTCCGCCACGAGGTTTTGCAGGATACCTTTCGCTGCGATGCTGGCCGCATAGGCTTCGATGTCCGCCTCGCTGTGCGGGGTCTTTCGTGCATTGCGCGGCGACTTCTTCAGTTTGTCGAGTGGGATGAAAACCGCCTCGCCGCTCAACCCGACCCTAGCCGTTTCCGGGGTAGCCCCCATCACCGCAACCGCTTCCGCAGCGCTGCGGATGTTCGCATCCACCACAACAGTGTGGGCCTTCGTCTTCTTCGATGCCTTTGCCATGATTCCGATCCTTCTCCGTCGATGCCGAAGGCATGTCCTCCGGCATGCCTTCCGGGGGCGCGTGAGCGCGCGGCAGAGAGGGGGGCGGCTGCCGGCGAGCATGGCTGGGCCGCGCAGCGAGCGGGGTGGCTTGGAAGGGTTGGACGGCTGGCGGCTGTGGACCGCCCTGCAAGCGCGGGGCCCAGCCATCGCGTAGGCGGCGGTCGCGGGGGAGAGATGGCCAAGACCATCTCTCCCCTCGGATAATTTGGATTATCGCCAGATCGTATCCCATTTTCCCGGCCGGGCATGGGCTAGTTGAACGGCTCCCTTCAACTGGAATGGAGCTCGATCGTGACCGAAAGCCAGAAGGAACGATCCCGTCGCCCGAGGGTCGCTGTCGTGGCCAGTCAGAAAGGCGGTGAAGGCAAGACACTCCTGGCGACCAGCATCGCCGACCTGCACTACCTGCACGACGAGCCGATCATCGCTGTGCAGATCGACGACCAGCAGAGGTTGGCGAGGACGATCGGCCAGGACGTCATCACCGTCAATACGGAGACCGTCCGGGCGTCGCGCACCAATCCTGCTGCCAGCATCCAGGCGTTCCGCCCGATGATGACGGCACTGGAGCAGGCTGCAAGTTTGCGGGCAATGCTGCTCGTCGACATCGGCGGGACCCAGGTCCGACCCACCAGTGCATTCGCGTCCCTGTCCGAACTCAGTGGCGATATGGTCGAGATGGGGTTCGAAGGTCGCGTATTCGTCCCCGCAACGGCCGAGCCGGAGGCGATCAACCAGGCCGCGCGGACGATCGCGATGCTCTCGGAGAGCTTGCCGGTTCTCAAAGCGGTGCTAGTCGAAAACCGGCGCGACGGTGCCTTCGACACGTTGGCCACGGGATCGGAAGCGTATCGCGCCCTGCGTCAGCTGCGAGAGGCCTCCCCGGACCTGCCGGAAATCGTCATGCCGGCCGTCGAGGGCGGCTCGTGGCGGTATTTCGAGCCGCATTACTGCCGTCCCATCGATGTCGTCGCCATGGATGTGGGCGACGTGATGCGGCTGACCGGCCTGCCTCGGGCCGAAGCCCGGATCGCTCGGGGCGACGTCGCCGCGTGGGTGGCGGAAATGGAGCGCGCGCTCGCGCCGCTGCTGGGCCTGCCGGAGGTGTTCCGGTGAAGAAGGCAAAGCCCTCCAAAGCCTCGCTTGCCGACGTGGAGCGCGAGCGCGAGATGGCCCGCGCCGAACTCGCGGCAGCGCTCGCCAAACAACCGATCGCCGAGCTCGCGGCATTGCCGCTCGAAACCTGGCACCGACTCGGCGCGAGCGGGCTTCTCCTCCTCCTCGCCGCCCTCGTCCAACGCGGGCGGCCGCCGGAATACCGTTTCATCGACACGCGCGCCATTCGCCAGCGCGGGATGTCGTGGAGGGAGCGCCATGCGGAGAGACTTTTTGGTCTGCGCCTCCTCATGACGCTGGTCCCATCCCCAATGCGCGGCCTCGTCGCCGGCATCGCGGCGGGTCTCATCTATCTCGCCGCATCCCTGGCTCTCGTCTGAGCGCGAGAGCTGTCCGCGTGCCTTCCGCCCGCCGGCGGGCTCGCATCAATTCAGTAAAAGGACAAACACTCATGAAGCAGGTCTTTCGCTTGCGTCGGCCGATCATGCCGGCGCTCCTCAGCGCCATCCTCGCAGCTGTTGCAGTGATGATCGCGGCGATCGCGATCATCGACACCGCCGCGCCCATCCGCGCGGCGTGGGCCGACCGGATCTGGCCGGCCCGCTATACCGAACTTGCCGTCTGGGGCATCCGCTCGATTGGCGAGGCGGCGCAGGCGATCTCGTGGCGGATCTGGCTCGCCCATCCTGGCGACGCGCTCACCACGAGCATTGCTGCGATGCATACGCAGTACGCCGCAGCCGGTATCACCGCGATGATGACCCGCTTGACCACGATTATCATCTCAGCGGCGTTCGGGGCCGCTTTGGTGAGCTTCGCCGTGAGTTTGATCGTTTCGTCGAAACGAGACCGCGTTCGCCATCTGCGGGGATTTCGCCTCCTGCCTGGCTGGCGCGCCGCCCTCGCCTTCCGCAAATCAGAACGGGCAGCGCGGCGCTCGACGGGGAATGGAATTCGCCTCGCGCCGGGGATGACGATCAGCCGCGAGCGCGAAACGCGGCATGTGCTCGTGGTCGGGGCCACCGGATCTGGCAAGTCCGTGATCATCCGGTCATGGCTGCGCCAGATTCTCCGCCGGGGTGATCGCGTCCTGCTGCACGACACCAAGGGCGACGTGACGGAGACGATGCCGGTGGCAGAGCACGTGCTACTTGCGCCGCACGATGCACGCAGCTTCGTATGGGATGTCGCGGCCGATGTCGTGACCGAGGAGGATGCGCGCGAGTTTGCGGCTTGCCTCGTTCCCGACTCGCAAGACCCCGTCTGGGCGGCCGGCGCGCGTGAACTGTTCACTGGAGCGATCGTCGTTCTCCAGCAAACAAAGAAACAGGCTTGGGGTTGGCTTGAATTACATGAAGTGCTACTGCTTCCTCCAGTGCAATTGCGTCAATTATTGGCGCAGCACTATAGGCCAGCGGCGACGTATATCATCCTCGAAAATGGCGCTCCGTCGAAGACGATGATGTCGTTCTTCAGCACGCTGGAAGCTCATGTCAATGGGACGGTGCGGCCGCTCTCCCGGGCATGGCATGATCCTGCAATGCGACGGATCTCGGCTCGGGAATTCCTCCTGTCCGACTCGCGGGATAAACGGATTGTCATCCTCCAGCGTGCCCCGCATTTGCCGACCCTCTCTTCGACCTGGATCGGCGCTTTCATCCGGATCGCGGCCAATCTCAGCGTCGGCCCGTTGCTGCCAGATGACGCGGAACGTCGCATCTGGTTCATGCTCGATGAGTTTCCGCAACTCGGCAAGCTGAACGGCTTTGCGCAAATCCTCGAAAAGGGAAGGTCTCGCGGCCTGTGCTGCATCCTCGGAGCGCAGGATATCTCACAACTCTCCGCTCTGTACGGACCCGACGCGACAAAGACCTGGCTGTCATCGATCGGAACGAAGATCGTCTGCCGCATGGAAGTCGGAGCGACCGCGAAGACGATCTGTGACGAGTGGGCCGGTACGCGCCAGGTCGTGTGGACCGAGCGCTCCTGGAGCCATGGGCCATGGAAGCTCGAACTGGGCTCACAGTCCACGCTGTCAAAACAGGTTCACCACCGCGATGTCGCGGTGCTTCAGCCATCTGAACTGCAGACCGCGCTCGGCCGGAAGGATCGCTGGCCCGTCCCGAGCGTCAGCGCGCTCATCTTCGGAGTCGGCACCGCGATCATCAGCGCGGACTGGCCGATCGTCCCCTGGCCCAAGCTACGTGACGCCAGCGAACCCGGCCCGCATCTCAGCTGATTTCGCGAGAACAGCCATTACCGCCAGATCGTATCCCATTTCCGATGGCCGATCCGTGACAATTGGGAGCCTCCTTCGCGGAGGCTCTTCTTTTGGTCGCAACCTGGAATCCCGCCGCCCATAGCGGCTACTACCTGCGCGCCGCCGAATACTACCTCGGCGGTCAAGAGCCGGCCGGACGCTGGTACGCGCCGCGCCGCGACTTCGGGCTCGTCGATGGTGCCGAGGTCGAACGGACGACTTTCGAGCGGCTCTATGGGGCGGTCGGACTGGACGGACAGACCCTGCTGCCCAGGGGTGCCCGGCACGAGAACCGGGTGCCGGCGTTCGATATGACGATGAGCGCGCCGCGCTCCGTCTCCCTCGCCTGGGCCTTCTCCTCGCCTGAGCGGAAGGCCGCGATCGAAAGGGCCCAGGAACGCGCCGTCCGCGCCGCGCTAGCGAAGCTCGAAGCGGAAGCAATCTTCGCACGCCGTGGCCGGAATGGCGCGATCATCGAACCGGTCGCGCTCACGGCGGCCCTCTTCCAGCACGGCGAGAGCCGACCGGCGGAACATGCCGATGGTCGTGTCTTCGGCGACCCGAACCTTCATACCCACGCCACCATCCTCAATCTCGCCACGCGCGCGGATGGAACGCTCGGCGCGATCCACTCAAAAATCCTGCGCGACTGGAAGATGGCAGCCGGCGCGACCTACCACGCCGCGCTCGCCCATGAGCTGCAAAAAATCGGCTTCGCGGTCGACCGGATCGGCCATAACGGGACCTTCGAGATTGCCGGTGTCGGCGAGGCCGCGATCCGGTATTTCAGCGCGCGTCGCGCCGAGATCGAGGAAGAACTCGCCGAGCACGATCTGCCGAGCGCGCAGGCGAGTGCGCTGGCCTCGGCCATCGCCAAATCGACCCGCGCCTCGAAATCGACGGAAACCGCAGACACTCGCGACGAGATCTGGCGCGAGGCGGCCGTCGCGATCGGCATCGACCCGGCTTCGTTTCACGATGTCCTTCTGGCCAGAGCGGAGTCGGGCGCCATCCGCCATGCGGAAGCGCTTCTCGGCGACAGGCTTGCGCGGCTGCCGGACGCGCTGACCGAGCACGATAGTGTCATCGACCGACGCGAGTTGGTCCGCGCCGTCACCGCCGCTCTCGTCGGAACCGGGCTCCCCGCGGAACGTGCCGAGCGGGAACTCGACCGGCTGCTCTCGCAGCAGGACTTCATAGAGATCGGCCGTGACGCACTCGACATCCCGCAATATTCCACGCCGGAACTGGCCCGCATTGAGCATGAGATCGTCGATCTCGCGCAGAAGCTCGCCGCCGCCAGCCCCGCCTCGATCGACGGGGCTGGCCTGGAAGCACGCTGCCGCGCCGCCGGCCTGAACGACGACCAGATCAAGGCAGCCATCGCGGCGACTGGTCCAGAACGCCTGGCCATCGTCGAGGGGGCACCCGGGTCTGGCAAGACCACGACGCTACAGCCCGTCGTCGACGCCTACAAGCAGGCCGGGTTTCGCGTGGTCGGCAGCGCGAGTGCCTGGACCATCGCCAGGATGTTGCGGGCCGATCTCGCAATCGAGGCGCGCGCGACCCGAAGCTGGATCGCGAAGTTGCGGCTCGGACACAAGGTCCTCGACGACCGGACCGTCCTGGTCCTCGACGAAGCAGGGCTCGTCTCGGCCCGCGAAATGCACGCCGTCCTCTCCGCTGTCGAGCGTGCCGGCGCCAAGCTCGTCCTCGTCGGCGATCGCGATCAACTCCAGGCCATCAGCGCCGGGCCGGGCCTCGCCCTGGCGGCCCGCGCGGTCGACAGCGCCCGCGTCGAGACCATCGTGCGCCAGCGCGACGAATGGGCACGCGAGGCGGTTCGCGCCTTTGGCGAAGGCCGGGCTGATGCAGCTCTGCAAGCCTTGGCCGAGCGCGGCCATATCGTTGAGGTGGCTGGCCCGCGTGCGACCATCGCCGCGATGGTCGACGCCTGGCAGGAGACGCGGCACAGGAATCCGGACTCCCGCGCGCTTCTGCTGGCCAAGACCAACGCCCAGGTCGCGGCGATCTCGCGCGAGGTTCGTGCGCGACGCCGACAGCGCGGCGAGTTGCGTGGGGCCGACATCGAGATCGCCGCCACGACGCCCTCTGGTCACGCCACCACGCTGGCGCTCGCCGCCGGAGACGAGATCCGCTTCCTCGTCCGCAATGACGAACTCGGCGTCGTCAATGGCACCGTCGGAGTGATCTCCCGGATCGTCAGGAAACCCGCGCTGGATCTGGTGGGCGGCCCCGCAATCCGGATCGAGGTGAAGGTCGAGGGTCGCTTTATCGCGTTCGATCCGGCGGAGCTGGCCGATGCCAAAGGCCGCGCGCGCCTTGGCTGGGCCTATGCCTCGACCATCGCCGGCTCGCAGGGGCAGACGGTCGAGCGTGCCTTCGTTCTCGCCGACCCCAACCTCGACCGCCACGACGCCTATGTCTCAGCGAGCCGCGCGCGTGGCGAGACCCGGCTTTTCGTCGATACCAGGTCGATCGACCGCCATCTTCAGGCGGGCCAGCCCCTCGATCAGCAGGACACCTCCGTCACGATCGGAGCGGATGCCCGTCGCCGTTGGCTGGCGGGGCGCCTGTCGCGTGCGAATTACAAGCGCTCCGCACTGGCTGTGATCGAAGCAAACCAGCGCGGCGGCCGTCGCGACTCGGCGCGGCATCACCCATCGGCGGAGTTCTCCCATGAACTCGGCTGATCCGAAGGCACCGGACAACCCGGCCGCCCTGCAGAAGGGCAACCACCGCCCGGCGCGCGTGAGTGAGAACGGAGCAGACAAGGAGTGGCAGGTCGGCGATGATCTGCCACGCCCGACGCCCGTCGGGCGGGCCGAGATCGAGGTTCTGGAAACCTATCTCGGAGCGCAGATCGACGCCATTCTGCAGCGCATGCGCAGATAACCGTGAGGAGAGCCAAGGGGCTGGCAAATAGCGCATAAGACATTGATTTTGAAGTTGATTTTTGATTTGCAACGCCTTAGCATTCGGCCTTCTCGGAGTGAATTCGTTCCATGTCCAGATCGCGCCGCATCGCCCGCAATCCACTGCCACTCGGCGCTGCATTGCGAGCTTGCGCCTATCTGCGCGTTTCGACCGGGCGGCAGGCCGAATCCGATCTTTCCATTCCCGACCAGCGCAAGCAGACGGCCCAGTTCTGCGCCGCCAAGGGCTGGGCCCTCCTCGGCGATTTCGTCGAGCCCGGCGCTTCCGCCACCGACGACGCCCGCCCCGAGTTCCAGCGCATGATCGAGCGCTGCCTCGACGACGATCACCCCTTCGACGTCATCGTCGTCCACTCGTATTCGCGTTTCTTCCGCGACAGCTTCTCCCTAGAAATGTATGTCCGCAAACTCGCGAAGGCGGGCGTTAGGCTGATCTCCATCACCCAGGAACTCGGGGATGACCCGGCCCAGATTATGATGCGCCAGGTCATCGCGCTCTTCGACGAGTACCAGAGTCGCGAAAACTCCAAGCATGTCCTGCGCGCCATGAAGGAGAACGCCCGGCAGGGGTTCTACAATGGCGCGCGCGTGCCGCTCGGCTACACCGTCGAAGCCTGCGAGACCCGTGGCGAGCGCGTCAAGAAGCGCCTCGTCGAGGATCCGGTCGAAGCCGAGACCGTCAGGCAGATATTCCGGCTCTATCGCTTCGGTGACGGCACCTCCGGCCCGCTCGGCGTCAAAGCCATCACCACCTGGCTCAACGAAAAGGGTTATCGTACCCGCCTCGGCGCCAGATTCGGCGTCGCCACCGTTCACGGCATCCTGACCAATCCCGTCTATATCGGTGAATGGACCTTCAACCGGATGGAGGCGCGCACGCGCGCCGTGAAACCGGCTTCCGAGCATATCAGGATCGAAGTACCCGCCCTCATTCCCCGGGCGGAATTCGAAACCGTCGCCGCGACCCTCAAGGCGCATAATCCGAGAGTCACCCCCGCGCGGGAAGTGACGGGTCCGATTCTGCTGACCGGGCTCGCGACCTGCGCCCATTGCGGGGCGGCGATGACCCTGCGCACCGGCACCTCGAAAAGCGGCAGGGTCTACCGCTATTACGCCTGCTCGACCCATGGGCGGCAGGGCAAGGCTGGCTGTCAGGGCCGTTCCGTCCCCATGCACAAGCTCGACGAGTTAGTGACCGACCACTTGACCAGCGCACTGCTCCAGCCCGCTCGGCTTCGGGAGACGATTGCCTCGCTCTGGACCGGGCGGGTCGCCAAACAGGCGGAGGTCGATGGGCGGATCGGTGCGCTCAGGGCCGAAGTCTCGACGGCCGAAGAGAAGCTGCGGCGGCTCTACCAGCTCGTCGAGGACGGCGTGACCGATCTCGACGACATGCTGAAAGAACGCCTTGCTGCCCTCAAGGCCGATCGCGATCGCGCAAAGACCGCCCTCGACCGCATCCACGCCGCAGAACGCCCGCCCGCCACGATCGCTCCTGAGCTGATTGAGGAATTCGGAACGCTCATGCGGCGTAATATCTCCGAAGGCACGATCCCCTTCCGAAAGGCTTGGCTGCGCAGCATCGTCGACCGCATCGAGGTCGATACCAACGCAATCCGCATCATCGGCGACAAGGCAAATCTGGAGCAGGTCATCGCTGCAACAAACGCAGGCTCCCTCAGGGAGCCCGGTGTTCGCAGTTCTGTACGGAAATGGCGCTCCCATGGGGAATCGAACCCCAGTTTTCGCCGTGAGAGGGCGACGTCCTGACCGCTAGACGATGGGAGCAGCGCGGCAAGGGCTGCTGTTTAATCGGCCCTCGCCGGCTCTGCAACTGTTTTTGCAGATCCCGGACGAAAATTGCCGGGGGACGGGTTGCCGCCCCCCGAAGGTTCGGGCGCCTGCAGGCAGGCCTGCGTCAGGCCGCGGCGTCCTGCAGCGTCGGGTAGTCGGTATAGCCCTTGCCGTCGCCGCCATAGAACAGCGAAGGCTCGGGCGTGTTCAGCGGCGCATCGCGGCGCAGGCGCTCGACCAGGTCGGGATTCGCGATGAAGAGCCGCCCGAAGGCGACGGCATCGACGCGCCCGCTTTCGACCGCCTCGATCGCCGAGGCGCGGTCGAAGCCGTTATTGGCGATATAGGCGCCGCGGAAGGCCTTGCGCAGCGCGTCGTAATCGAAGGGCAGGAAGTCGCGCGGCCCACCAGTCGCCCCCTCGATGACATGGATGAAGGCGAGCCCCGCCTCATCGAGCCGGGCGACGATATGCTCGAACAGCGGCTGCGGGTTGCTGTCGCGCGCATCGTTGGCCGGCGTGACGGGGGACAGGCGGATGCCGACGCGACCCTTGCCGAACACCTTCACCACCGCATCGACCACCTCGAGCGTCAGCCGAACGCGGTTCTCGATCGAGCCGCCATAGGCGTCGCTGCGGGTGTTCGTGCCGTCGCGCAGGAACTGGTCGAGCAGATAGCCGTTGGCGGCATGGATCTCGATGCCGTCGAAGCCCGCGGCCTTGGCGTTCTCGGCCGCCTTCGCATAGTCGGCGACGATCCCCGGCAGTTCCTCCAGCGCAAGCGCACGCGGCGCCGAAACCTCGACGAAGCCGCTCTCGACATAGGTCTTGCCCTTGGCGGGAATGGCGGAGGGGGCGACAGGTGCCTGCCCGCCCGGCTGCAGCGAGACATGGCTGATGCGCCCGACGTGCCAGAGCTGGGCGATGATCTTGCCGCCCTCGGCATGGACGGCGTCGGTGACGGCCTTCCAGCCCGCCACCTGCTCGGCCGTGTACATGCCGGGCGTCCAGACATAGCCCTGGCCCTGCTGCGAGATCTGCGTCGCTTCGGAGATGATCAGCCCGGCGCCGGCGCGCTGGCGATAATACTCGACATTGAGCGCGTTGGGCGCATCATTGCCATGGGTCGCGCGGTTGCGCGTTAGCGGCGCCATGACGACGCGGTTGGACAGTTCGATGTCGCCGAGGCGCAGCGGCGAGAACAGCTTGAGGCTGGACGGATCGGATCGGGTCATGGGGGTGGTCCTTGGAGGGGCCGCGATGCGGCCGAAGGGAAGCGTGATCATGACGGCCGGCGCGGGCGAGGCCGCGGGCCGGGCCGCCGGACGCCCTCAAGATAGGTGCTGCAATGCAGCATGACAGGGCTGCCCGTTCAGGCTTTCGTGAACAGGACGATTGCCCTCCGATCGATCTCGATTTCGGCGCAGATCGCCTCCAAACCGAGGCCGGGACGAAGCAGACCATCTCCGGGCGGCTTCTGCGCCACGCTCTTCGGCCGGCTGCGAGCTGGCTCGGAGCCGGTCTGCGGGCGGCCGTCGATATCGTCTACCCGCCTTCCTGCGTGGCCTGTCAGGCGGCGACCGGCGAGGCGCAGGCACTCTGCCCCGCCTGCTGGGGCGAGATGCGCTTCATCGAGCGGCCCTATTGCGAGCGTCTGGGCACGCCCTTCGCCGTCGATCTCGGCGACGGCATGGTCTCACCCGCCGCCATCGCCGACCCTCCGGTCTTCGCGCGGGCCCGCGCCGTCTGCCGCTTCGACGGCACAGCCCGCGAACTCGTGCACAGGCTGAAATATGGCGACCGAACCGACCTCGCTCTGACAATGGGACGGATGATGATCCAGGCCGGCCGCGAACTGCTGCCCGACGCCGATGTGATCGTGCCCGTGCCGCTGCATCGCTTCCGGCTCTGGACTCGGCGCTTCAACCAGGCGGCGGCGCTGGCGCAGGTGGTCGCGGGCGGATCCGGCGTTCCGCTGGCGCCGGTCGCCCTGGCGAGGGTGAAACGCACGCGCCAGCAGGTCGGGCTGACGCGCGCGCAGCGGGCCGACAATTTGCAGGGCGCCTTCAAGGTGCCGCCCGTCATCCGGCCGCAGATCGAGGGCCGGCGCGTGCTGCTCATCGACGATGTCCTGACCACGGGCGCGACCGGCAATGCCGCGGCACGGGCCCTGCTGCGCGGCGGCGCACGCGCGGTCGACATCCTGACCTTCGCGCGCGTCGTCTCGGACGGCACCTGAGGAGCGTCACGCCCGGTGACGAAACCGTGACGAGCCCCTACATTGGGGTGCAGCCCCAACCCGATGGACCTTCGCGATGCCTCCGGTCACGATCTACACCACCTCCTGGTGCCCCTATTGCAAAGCGGCCAAGTCGCTGCTGACGAAAAAGGGCGTCGCCTTCGACGAGATCGACGTCGATGGCAAGCCGGAGCTGCGCCAGACGATGACCGCCCGGGCCGGCGGCCGCACCTCGGTGCCACAGATCTTCATCGGCGAGACGCATGTCGGCGGCTCCGACGACATTCACGCCCTCGACGCCCGGGGCGAACTCGACAAGCTGCTGGCCGCGTGAGCGCCGCCCTGTCCACGAACACCGAGACCGGCCCCTCCGGCCGGCCGCCTGCCGTCACGCCATGATCAAATACGCTCTCATCTGCGACCAGGCCCACGACTTCGAGAGCTGGTTCGCCAACTCTGCGAGTTTCGAGGAACAGGCCAGGCGCGGCTTCGTCTCCTGCCCCGTCTGCAACAGCATCAAGGTCGAGCGCGCGATCATGGCGCCCCATGTCGCCCGCACCGACCGCGGCAAGACCATGATCGAGGCGCCGTCCCCGGCGGCCGGTCCGGCTGTCGCCGCGATGGCGCCCGAGGCCGCCCCTGTCGCGCTGATGGGCGAGAAGGAGATCGCGCTGCGCCAGATGCTGGCCGAACTGCACCGGCAGGTGGCCGAGAATGCCGAGCATGTCGGCAAGCGCTTTGCGGAAGAGGCCCTGAAGATCCATCACGGCGAGAGCGATAGCCGCGCCATCTATGGCGAGGCCAGCCTGGAGGATGCCCGCATGCTGCATGAGGAAGGCGTCGAGTTCCTGCCGCTGCCGCGCCTGCCGGATGCCGGGCATTGATGCGCCGATGATCAGCCTGCGCAACGACGCCCTCTCCGTCGAGATCGCCCCGCTCGGAGCGGAGCTGCAATCCGTCCGGGACTCGCTGGGCCGCGACTGGCTGTGGAGCGGCGATCCGGCGATCTGGGCGGGGCGGTCGCCGCTGCTCTTTCCGGTGATCGGCAAACATCCGGGCGGGCAGGTGCTGATCGACGGCAGGCGCTATCCGATCAAGAGCCATGGCGTCGCCCGTACCGCAGTGTTCCGGGTGGTCTCGCAGGACGCGACCTCCTGCACGCTGCGGCTGACCGAAGACGAAGAGACGCGTTCGGCCTATCCCTTCGCCTTCATCCTCGACATGACCTACCGGCTCGAGGGCGCCTCGCTCGCCATGACGGCGCGGATCGAAAATCCTGGCGCAGCGCCGATGCCCTTCTGCTTCGGCTATCACCCCGCTTTCCCCTGGCCGCTCCCGGACGGCGCCGGGCTGCCCCACCGCATCCATCTCGCCAATGGCGCGAGCCCAGGCCATCAGCGACTGAACGCGGATGGCCAGCGCGCGCCAGACCTGCACCCCTCCGCCTTCGTCGACGGCGTGCTCACGCTCGATCATCAGCTCTTCGCGGCCGATGCGCTGATCATCCCGGAGGGAGCCGGAAGCCGCTGCTGGTATGGTGCCGATGGCCGCCCCGGCATCGCGCTCGCCTTCGCCGACCTGCCGCAACTCGGCATCTGGACCAAGCCGAACGGCCCCTTCATCTGCATCGAGCCCTGGCACGGGCTGACCTCGCCCGCCGATCCCGACGAGCCGCTCGACCGGCGCGAGGGCGCGATCACGCTGCCCCCCGGAGCAGAGCGCAGCTTCACGCTGACCGCCACCTTCGGCGTCGAACGGCCGGTCTGAGGCGCATCCCGCGCTCATCCGAAGGTCGCAAGCGACTTCGCCGGCCCTCTGGCGTTATTCTCGCCGCAGTGCAACATTGAGATTGCTCTGAAAAGAGGGTGGAACGGCATGAACGCGATCGACCCCACCGCGGGCCGGGCCCCGCAGCGCGACAAGCCCTGGATCTTCCGCACTTATGCCGGCCATTCCGACGCTGCGGAATCGAACCGGCTCTACCGCAACAATCTCGCCAAGGGGCAGACCGGCCTCTCGGTCGCCTTCGACCTGCCGACGCAGACCGGCTACGACCCGGACCATGTCCTCTCGCGCGGCGAGGTCGGGAAGGTCGGCGTGCCCGTGAGCCATCTCGGCGACATGCGGACGCTCTTCGACCAGATCCCGCTGGCGCAGATGAACACCTCGATGACGATCAACGCGACGGCGGCCTGGCTGCTCTCGCTCTACATCGCGGTGGCCGACGAGCAGGGGGCGGACCGCAAGGCGCTGCAGGGCACGACGCAGAACGACGTCGTCAAGGAATACCTCTCGCGCGGAACGTACGTCTTTCCGCCGCGCCCCTCGATGCGGCTGACCACCGACATCGTCGTGTTCACCACCCGCGAGATGCCGAAATGGAACCCGACCAACGTCTGTTCCTATCATCTGCAGGAGGCGGGCGCCTCGCCGGTGCAGGAGCTCTCCTTCGCGCTGGCGACCGCGATCGCGCTGCTGGATTCGATCCGGGCCCGGCCCGAGGTCTCGCCCGAGGAGTTCCCCGAGCTCGTCGGCCGCATCTCCTTCTTCGTCAATGCCGGGATGCGCTTCATCACCGAGCTCTGCAAGATGCGGGCATTCGTCGAGCTGTGGGACGAGATCACCCTCGGCCGCTATGGCGTCGCCGATGAGGCGATGCGGCGCTTCCGCTATGGCGTTCAGGTGAATTCGCTGGGGCTGACCGAGCCACAGCCCGAGAACAACGTCTACCGCATCCTCATCGAGATGCTGGCCGTGACGCTCTCGAAGAAGGCGCGCGCGCGAGCCGTGCAGCTGCCGGCCTGGAACGAGGCTCTCGGCCTGCCCCGCCCCTTCGACCAGCAATGGTCGCTGCGCATGCAGCAGGTCCTGGCCTATGAGACCGACCTGCTCGAGTTCGGCGACATCTTCGACGGCTCGACCGTGATCGACGCCAAGGTGGCCGAGCTGAAGGCGGCAGCGCTGGCGGAACTGGCGGCGATCGATGCCATGGGCGGGGCGCTCGCCGCCATCGAGACCGGCTACATGAAGAAGGCGCTGGTCGAGAATGGCGCGCGCCGCATCGAGGCGATCGAGCGCGGCGAGCAGATCGTCATCGGCGTCAACAAGTTCACCAACAGCGAGCCTTCTCCTCTGTCGGCCGGCGAGGGCAGCGTGGTGACGGTGCCCGATTCCGTCGAACTGGAAGCGATCGGCCGGCTCAAGGCCTGGCGTTCGGCCCGGGAAGCCAAGGCTGCACAAGCGGCGCTGGCCGAGCTCTCGGCGGCGGCGAAGGAAGAGCGCAACGTCATGCCAGCCTCGATCGCCTGCGCCAAGGCCGGCGTCACCACCGGCGAATGGGCGCAGACGCTGCGCGAGATCTTCGGCGAGTATCGCGCCCCCACCGGCGTCGACACGACCAAACTCGGCAGCAATGAGGGGCTCGCCACCGTCAAGGCCGCGGTCGCCCGCGCCACCGAGAAGCTCGGCCGCACGCCGCGCTTCCTCGTCGGCAAGCCGGGGTTGGACGGTCACTCCAACGGCGCCGAGCAGATCGCGGTGCGCGCGCGCGATGCCGGCATGGCCGTGAGCTACGGCGGCATCCGCCAGACGCCGGAGGAGATCGTCGCCCAGGCGCAGGAAACCGAAGCCGACATCATCGGGCTGTCGATCCTCTCGGGCTCGCATCTGCCGCTGGTGCGCGACGTCACCGCCCGCCTGCGCGTCGCCGGGATGGATGTGCCCGTCGTGGTCGGCGGCATCATCCCGCCCGAGGACGAGAATGCGCTGCGCAACATGGGCGTCGCCGCGGTCTACACCCCGAAGAACTTCGAGCTCGACGGCATCATTGCCGATGTCGCCGGGCTCGCGGCGAAGGATCGACCCTGAGGGTGGCGCACGCTTCAGTCGCCTCCGCCGCCACCATCCCCGCCGTCGCCGTCGTCGTTGCGCGAGAGCCAGCCTCCGTCACCACTCGTCGGCGCTTCGCCTGCGCGCGCGGCCCGGCGGATCAGAGCGATGACCGCGACCAGCGGAACGGCCATGATCACCAGATAAGCGGCGACATCCTGCATCGATCGGCCTCGTCTCGCCGGGCGCCCCCGCGCCATGCGTCCAGCGGAGCCTGCCATGACGCGACCGGGATGGCGAGGCCGCTTGTCGTAGGGGCAGGGTGACAGCGCCGCTGCGCCTGCCTATTTTGCCGCCTCCCTCCGGACCACCGAATTGATCCTTCCAGATTTTCGCGACCATGAGGCGCTGCGCCGCGCCTTCCGCTGGCAGATCCCGCCCCGCTACAACATCGCCGAGGATGTCTGCGACCGCTGGGCGGCGCTGGACCCCGACCGCACCGCGATCATCGAGGTGTCGCGGGACTGGCGGGTCGCCCCGGTCAGTTTCGGCGCGCTGCGTGACGCTTCGATGCGGCTGGCGAGTGCTTTGGCGGCCCGCGGCGTGCGCCGCGGCGACCGGATCGCGATCCTGCTGCCGCAGGGCCGCAGCGTCCTCACCGCCCATCTCGCGGCCTATCGCCTCGGCGCCATCGCCGTGCCGCTGGCGGCCCTCTTCGGCGTCGACGCACTCGCCTATCGGCTGACGGATTCCGGCGCGAAGGTTCTCGTCACCGATGCAGCGGGGTTCGCCAAGACCCGGCAGATCGCCCACCCCCTGCCCGACCTCGCACTGACGGTCTCGGTCGATGGCGCCGATGGCGGCGCACTCGACTGGCACGCTTTGCTCGCGCAGGCTGCGCCGGACTTCGCGACGGTGCCCACCGGCCCCGATGATCCGGCCTTGATGATCTACACCTCCGGCACCACCGGAAATCCGAAGGGCGCGCTGCACGGCCACCGCGTCCTGCCCGGTCATCTGCCGGGCGTGCAGATGCCGCATGAATTCCTGCCGCAGCAAGGCGACCTGGCCTGGACGCCGGCCGACTGGGCCTGGGCCGGCGGCCTGCTCAACATGCTGCTGCCGGCGCTGCATTTCGGCGTCGCGGTCGTGGCGCGGCCCGTGACGCGCTTCGAGCCGGAGGAGGCCTTCCGCCTGATGGCCGATCTGCGGATCCGCAACGCCTTCGTGCCGCCGACGGCGCTGCGGATGCTGCGCAGCGTCGAGCGGCCGCGCGAGCGTTTCGCGCTGAATCTGCGCACGGTCGCGGCTGCAGGCGAGGCGCTCGGCGCGGAGACCCTGGCCTGGGGCCATGAGGCGCTGGGGCTGACGATCAACGAGGCCTATGGCCAGACCGAGTGCAATCTCGTCCTCGCCTCCTGCGCCGCCATCGGCGTCAGCCGTCCGGGCTTCATCGGCAAGGCAGTGCCGGGCCACGAGGTCGCGATCATCCGGCCCGACGGGTCCGTCTGCGCACCCAATGAGCAGGGCGAGATCGCGGTGAGGCGGCCCAACCCGGTGATGTTCCTGGGCTATTGGGGCAACGAAGCCGCGACGCAGGCCAAATTCACCGGCACCTGGATGAAGACCGGCGACCAGGCGGTCCAGGATGCGGAGGGCTATGTCCGCTTCGTCGGCCGCGACGACGACGTCATCACCTCCTCGGGCTATCGAATCGGCCCGGGCGAGATCGAGGACTGCCTGCTCCGGCATGAGGCGGTCGCGCTCGCCGCCGTCGTCGGCAAGCCGGACCCGCTGCGCACGGAGATCGTCAAGGCCTTCGTGGTGTTGCGCGAAGGCCTGCGCGGCACGCCCGAACTCGCGGCCGAACTGCAGGACTTCGTCCGCCGCAGACTGTCGGCCCATGAATATCCGCGCGAGATCGCCTTCCGCGGCGAATTGCCGATGACGACGACGGGCAAGATCGTCAGGCGGCTCCTGCGCGCGGAGGCTTGAACCCGCCACCGCCGCCGCGCGGCAACCGCGACAGGGACCGCCTGATCGCCTCCCGCGCGCGGCCGGCGAGATCCCGCGGCGTCGTCCTCGCGCCGCTCGTCAGATGGAGATCGGCAAGGGAGAGGCAGCCCTCTCCCTCCCAGGCGAGATCAGCCGGCAGGATGATCCGCCGCGCCGGCATCGCGCGCCTCATGGCCGCGAGCAGCGCGTGCAGCGGCTGCCGGTGCGCCTCGGCCTCGTTCTCCACGGCGAGATAGAGCCAGCTGTGCGCGCCGCGCCCGATGAGAACGGCCCCGGCGAGAGGAATCTCCTCCCGCATCAGCAGGCCGACGCGGCACTGCCGGCCGCGGGCGAGATGGCGCGTCATGGCGCGCAGAAAGCCGACCTCGCGCGTATCGTGCAGCGTCGCGGCACCGGCGCGCCCACGCGCCCCCGAGGCTTCCAGTGCCAGTATGATCTCGACCGCGTCCCGAAGATCGGCCTGCGCGCGCGGCTCGACGATTTTCACCCCGGCAGGATTGTCCGGCGCCTGCGCCGAGATGACCGTCCTCGGCATGCCGCCAGCCGGCAGGACCGTTGCGGAGAGAGCAACACGCCGATCGCCCCCGGCCACTTCCTGGAGGGTCGCGGTCAGGGGCCCGTCTCGATCGATAGCCCGCAGCACGAGTCCCTGTCCGTCAATCAGGCGCTGTCGCCGTGGCGAGAGGAGTGCGTCGATGACCGCCGCGGCCCGTTGCCGGTCGATGAGCGGCGCCCCCGAGGCGATGCGCCGATCCGAGAGCCCGATCAGCGCATCGGGCAGGAAAAAACCATGGCGGGGAAAGACCGGAACGAAGCCGAGCAGGCGCCGCTGCGGACCCTCCGCGGTTCCCTGCCAGGCGAGGAGCACCGTGACGTCCCGGAATGCGACGAGATGCTGCGCGGCCGCGAGCAGGAAGCCCGGCTCGAAGAAGGGGTTGGGCTCGAAGGCGCGTGCAGCCAGATGCGACCAGGCCTCGACGATGTCGCCGCAGGACGAGAGCGGCCTGGCCTCGATGACAACGGGCAGGTCCGGCTGATGCGGCGCCATCGACGCCGCCTTGCCCTCCACGCCCGCGGCGGGCGCGCCCTTCAACGCCATGACCCGATCCATGCGATCTGCCTCCGCCGCGCTGGGTCGATCTGGGGCGGGGCTGTGCCGAATCGGCAAGGTCCAGCGCCGTCCGCGATCGTTCGGGAGGGTCGCTTCAAGATCGGGGCCGCACGGCCCCAGCTTCAGCCGCCGGCGGCTGCTGTCTGGCCCGCCTGGCCGAGGAAGGCGGCCCAGAGCCGCTGCACGACACTCTCCTCGATGTCCTTGACGATCAGCACGAGCCGCGAGCGGCGGTCTGCATCTGGCCAGGCCTCGAGGATCACCGGCGGATGAAGGATCTGCTGCACGGCATGCAGCAGCAGCGGCTGGTCGGGATGCTCGGCGACCTTGACCAGTCCCTTCATGCGCAGGAGCTTAGGCCCATGGACGGAGCGCAGCAGCGTCCAGAACAGGTCCACCGTCGCCTGCGGGATCGGATTCTCCGCCGTCAGCGCGAAGGCGCGGATGCTGGCGTCATGCCGGTTGACGTCGTGGTGATGGTGATCGTGATCATGGCTGTGATGATCATGGCTGTGATCGTGGCCGCAGTGGTCATGATGATGTCCGTGACCGTGATGGCCATGACCGTGATCATGCTGCGGCCGCTCGCCCGGCAGGGTTTCGCGGGCCAGCCACTGGCCGATCTCGGCCGGGCGCAGTGCCAGATCGTAGAGGCCGGCGCCGAAAAGCGAACGCGCCGCCGTCTGCGGCCCGAGCACGGCGACGCCGGGGTTGAGCAGAGCCAGGCGCTGCCGCAGCGAAGCCAGTTCGGCCGGGTGCTCGACCAGTTCGGTCTTAGTCAGCACGAGGCGGTCCGCCGCGACGACCTGCTTGCGCGCCTCCTCATGGGCGTCGAGCGTCGCCATGCCATTGACCGCATCGACCAACGTTACCACCCCGTCGAGCCGGAAGCGCATGGCGAGATAGGGATGGTTGATCAAGACGTTGAGGATCGGCGCGGGGTCGGCGAGGCCGGTCGTCTCGATCACCACGCGGTTGAACGGCCCGATGCGGCCATTGTCCCGCCGGCGCAGCAGATCTTCCATCGTCACGATCAGGTCGTCGCGGATCGTGCAGCACAGGCAGCCGGAATCGAGCAGGATCATGCCGTCCTCGACGCCCTGGATCAGCAGGTGATCGAGACCGACCTCGCCGAACTCGTTGACGACGACCACCGTCTGCGCGAGCGCCGGATCCTTCAGCAGGCGGTTGAGCAGGGTCGTCTTCCCGGCGCCCAGAAACCCGGTCAGCAGGGTCAGCGGCAACGGCTCGGGACGGGTTTGCGGAGAAGACATGACGACGGCACTCGCCTCGGGCGGGGTTCAGGCCGGCGCCACCGGGCGCCGCCTATGTTCTAATGTTACATTAATGACCAGCGTCGCCACGACAAGGGCGCAGCCGAGATATTGCAGCGGCCCCAGCCGCTCGCCGATGACCACGGCTGCGATCAGCACGGCGCAGACCGGCTCGGCGCAGAAGGCGAGCCCGGCTGCCCCCGGCGAGATCCGCGTCATCGCGGCCACCTGCAAGAGGAAGCCGATGAGATAGCCGCCGATGGTCACCGCCGCGGCGAGCGGGGCCAATGCAAAGGCCGCCGGCGACTGGAACCCACCCGTAATGGCCAAGATCAGCGCGGTCACGGGCAAGATGAGCAGATGCGACCAGAACAGCCGGGCCGCGAGCGGCGTCTGGGGCAGCGCGGCGCCGGCGAAGAACTGCGTTGCCGCGCCGAGGCTCGCCAGCAGCGCCAGCACCAGGCCACGCGGATCGAGCCCGTGGAAATCCGGTCCCACCACGAGGGCGACGCCGATGAAAGCCGCGCAGGCCGCGAGCAGGCGTTCGGGGCGGAAGGGGATGCGCGTCACAAAGGGCTCGGCCAGCACGATCAGCACCGGATAGGTGAAGAACACCACGGCTGCGACCGTCACCGGCAGGAAGGCGACGGATGAGAGATAGGCCGAACCGACCAATGCACTCATCACCCCGAAAAGCAGGAGCGGGCGCCGCTCTGAGCGGGGAACGGCGAGCGAGGACCGCCAGATCAGCAGCGCCAGTCCCACCAGCGCCAGCATGATGAAGACGCGATAGAAGACCAGCAGCGGCCCGCTCAGCCCGGCCTGGCCGGCGATCTGCGCGCTGACGATATTGGTGCCGTAGGCAGCCGCCGCCACCAGCGCCATCGCCATGCCCTGCCGTCGGGCGGTTTCGACCCCCGCAGCGCTCAAGACGTCATGCTCAGGCGTCGTTGTTGGGCTTGGGCTTGGGCTTCGCCGACGGCTTGGCCGGTTGCGGCTTGGCCGACGCCTGCGCGGGCTTGGCCGCAGCGGGCTTGGCCGAAGCGGTGGCGGGGTTGGCCTTGCCGGAAGGCTTCACCAGCAGCGGTTTCGCCGGTGGGCGCGGCAGCGGCTTGATGCCGGAGGCCGCACCCGCGCGCAGGCTCGCCGGCGCCGCGGCCCCGGGCTGGATCGCACCCTGCAGACGCATCGGTCCGCCCGCCTGCGAGGGCTGCGCCGTTTCCGGATCGCTCGGCGCAAAGGCGGTCGTGGCGCCGGGGATCGCGCCATTGCTTGAAGGAGTCCGCCCACGATCAGCGAAGAGCCCACTGCCCTGGGCACTGAACAACCCGGCCGCGACGGGGGCGGAGGGCGCAATCACCGGGGCGGCGCCCCGCGCGACGCGGTTGTCGCCGCTGCCCACGACATTGGCGGCGAGCGGTGCGCTGGCTGAGGCCGGCGTCCGACCGAAGGCGACCGGAACGGGAATGGCGTCCGCCCGCGGACCGAGCGCGATCTTGCCGGAGGGCAGGCGCGTCAGAACGGCAGAGGGGCTGGCGAAAGCGGGGGCCGAGGCCGTCGCAAAGCGCCCCCCATCGTCAGCATTGCCACCAACTCCGCTCGCCTGCGCCGCGACGGGTCCGGCCGAGTCAGCGTCGTCTGCAAGAGCGACTCCGCCCCCCTTGCGGCGCACATCGTCACAGATGTTCTGAGCCCGGCCGCCCTGGGAGGGCAGAGAGGCGACGGTGTAACCTCCCCCGCCCCATTTCGAGAAGCCGTCATCAAGGAGTTGCGCCGCCTTGACCGTACGCTCGGCTCCCGACAGGGCTCCGAGGACGACGGCGATCAGGGTGCGCCCGCCACGGGTCGCGGTGGCGACGACATTGAAGCCGGAGGCGCAGACATAGCCGGTCTTCATGCCGCCGATGCCGGGATAGCGGCCGACGAGCCCGTTGGTGTTGTTCAGGACCTGCTTGCCGAGTTGCACGGCGGGCGTGTTCCAGTAATCCGCATAGTCCGGAAATTCGCGCATCAGGGCCATGGCGAGGATCGCGAGGTCGCGCGCACTGGTCTGCTGGTCAGGATGGTGCCAGCCATTGGGATTGACGAAATGGCTGTCGCGCATGCCGAGCCGTGCGGCTTCCGCGTTCATCATCGCGACGAAGCGCTCGACATCGCCGCCAACGCCCTCGGCGATCACATAGGCGATGTCGTTGGCCGACTTCACCATCATGATCCGCAGGGCGTTGTCGAGCGTCACCTCCTGGCCGGCCTTGATGTAGACCTTCACCCGCGGCTGGCTCGCGGCCAGCTTGGAGGCCGGTATCGCGGTCTCCAGCCCGAGGCGCCCCTCCCGCACCGCCTTCAGCGCGAGATAGGCGGTCATCATCTTGGTGGTCGAGGCCGGGTGCCAGGGCTGCCCCGCATTTTCCGCCGAGAGCACCGCGCCGCTGGCGGCATCGATCACGAGGCTGGTGCCGGCATGGGCCGGTCCGACCAGCACGGAACCGAAGACGAGGGCGGCGGTGAGGCGGGAGACGATCATCGGGCGGGTCTTGAACCTGGCTTGACGAGGGTTGAAGGCAAGAGGGTTCAACGCGACGCGTGCGGCATTTTCGAGACGGCCGGCACGATGTCCCGCCCTGACACGCATACCTACCCCCAGCGGAGCGATTTGCCTAGCCGCCGCAGAGGGTTCACTAAGGCGGTCTCCCTGTGCCCGGACCTGCCGCGTGAGCCTCGCCCTTCTCTGGATCCCCGCGACCATCGCGGCAGCGCTGCTGCAGACCGCCCGCAACCTGACCCAGCGGTCACTGACCGACATCATCGGCGTCGTCGGCGCGACGCAGGTGCGCTTCCTGTTCGGCCTGCCCTTCGCGCTGCTGTTTCTGGCCATTGTCTGTGCCGTGGCAGGGCGGCTGCCGCCTGCCGTCGGCGGAACGTCCCTCGCCTACACCATTGCCGGCGCCCTCACCCAGATCGCGGCCACGGCCCTGATGCTGGCGGCGATGCGCGAGCGTTCCTTCGCCGTGACCACCGCCTATACCAAGACCGAACCAGTCCAGGTCGCGATCTTCGGCGCGCTGCTGCTCGGCGACGCGCTGACGCCGCTGAAATTCGCTGCGGTTTTGGTCGCCACCGCCGGCGTCGTCGTGGTGTCCTGGAAGCCGGGCGAGAAGCTGACCCGCGCCGGGCTTCGCCCCGCATTGCTCGGCGTCGGCGCCGGCGCCTTCTTCGCGCTCTCGGCGATCGGCTATCGCGGCGCCATCCAGGCCTTGCCGGAAGGCGGCTTCTTCCTCCGCGCGACCACCATCCTGGCGCTCGGCCTGTTCCTCCAGACGCTGGTCCTGACGCTCTACATGCTGGCCGCAAACCGCCCGGCCCTGATCTCCAGTCTGCGCAATTGGCGCAAGTCGCTCTCGGCCGGGTTCCTCGGCGCGGCGGCTTCCCAATGCTGGTTCATCGGCTTCTCGCTGACGAGCGCCGCCAATGTCCGCACGCTCGCCCTGATCGAGGTGCCGCTGGCGCAGATCGCCTCGCGGCGCATCTTCGCCGAGGGCACCAGCCGACGCGAAATGGCGGGGATGGCGATGATCGTAGGCGGTGTCGCGCTGCTCCTGTCGATCGCCCTTTAGCCGGCCCCGTTCCGCATCGTGGTCCCTCTTTCCGTGCACGCCGGAAATGCGCGCCTGCCCGCTTGCGAGGCGCGGGCGGCGGGCGCACATGAGACCGCAAAGTCGGTCAACACCTGAAAAATGTCGGCAGGGAGAGATGTCATGAGCGCTGCGATCGTCGGTTGGGCCCATACGCCGTTCGGCAAGCAGGATGCGGAGACGATCGAGAGCCTGATCGTGGGGGTGACGACCGATGCGCTGGTCGATGCTGGCATCACCGCCGACCAGGTCGACGAGATCGTGCTCGGCCATTTCAACGCCGGCTTCTCGGCGCAGGACTTCACCGCCTCGCTCGTGCTCCAGGCCGACCCTGCGCTGCGCTTCAAGCCCGCGACCCGCGTCGAGAATGCCTGTGCCACCGGCTCCGCCGCCGTCCAGCAGGGCGTGCGCGCGATCAAGGCCGGCGCGGCCAAGATCGTGCTCGTCGTCGGCGTCGAGCAGATGACCACGACGCCGGGCCCCGAGATCGGAAAGAACCTGCTCAAGGCGTCCTATCTTCCTGAGGAAGGTGGCACCCAGGGCGGCTTCGCCGGCGTGTTCGGCGGCATCGCCGCCGCCTATTTCCAGCGCCATGGCGATCAGTCCGACGCGCTGGCGATGATCGCGGCGAAGAACCATAAAAACGGCGTCGACAATCCTTACGCCCAGATGCGCAAGGACCTCGGCTTCGCCTTCTGCCGCGAGGAGAGCGAGAAGAACCCCTATGTCGCCGGCCCGCTGAAGCGCACCGACTGCTCGCTGGTCTCCGACGGTGCCGCCGCGCTCGTGCTGGCCGACGAGGAGACGGCGCTGACCATGCGCCGCGCCGTCGGCTTCCGCGGCACGGCCCATGTCCAGGATTTCCTGCCCGTCTCCAAGCGCGACATCCTGCGCTTCGAGGGCGCGACGCGCGCCTGGCAGCAGGCGCTGGCGCAGGCTGGGGTCACGCTCGACGACCTCTCCTTCGTCGAGACGCATGACTGCTTCACCATCGCCGAGTTGCTCGAATACGAGGCGATGGGTCTGACGAAGGAAGGCGACGGCGCCCGCGCCATCAAGGAGGGCTGGACACAGAAGGACGGCAAGCTCCCGGTCAACGTGTCCGGCGGCCTCAAGGCCAAGGGCCATCCGATCGGCGCCACCGGCGTCTCCATGCATGTGCTCAGCGCCATGCAGCTCGTCGGCGAAGCGCCGGAGGGCATGCAGCTGAAGGATGCCCGGCTCGGCGGCATCTTCAACATGGGCGGTTCGGCGGTGGCGAACTACGTCTCGGTGCTCGAGCGGATCAAGTGATCCGCTCGAGGCCCGCCGGAATTCAGAGGCTGGTCGGCCGTTGATCGTCTTCTTCGCGCTGCTGCCAGCCTACTTCCTGTCGATCTTCTACCGGTCGTTCCTGAGCGTGATCGCCCAGCCGGTGATGAGCGATCTCGCGATCGGCCCGGGCGAATTCGGTCTGCTCGGTGCGGCTTGGTTCACCACCTTCGCAATCGCGCAGTTCCCGATCGGCTGGGCGCTCGACCGGCTCGGGCCCCGCCGCACGGTGACCGCCGCCATGGCCGTGGGTAGCGCCGGCGCCTTTCTGTTCGCGCAGGCGACCGGCGCCGTATCGGGCACGCTCGCCATGGCGCTGATCGGCATCGGCTGCGCGCCGATCTTCATGGCGAGCCTGTTCCTTTTCGCGCGCACCGCGGAACCCGGCCGCTTCGCCTTCCTGACCTCGGTCTTCATCGGCCTCGGCTCTCTCGGCAACCTCGTCGGCGCCGCACCGCTTGCGATCGCCGCCGCGCGGTTCGGCTGGCGCCCCTCGATGCTGGTCATGGCAGGTTGCTTCCTGCTCGCCACAGCGCTGGCCGCGCTGCTGATCCGCGACCCTGCCCGCGCCGAGAGCGCCTCGGGCAAGGCGGAAGGCCTCCTCACCGGCCTCGCCAGCATCCTGAAGCTGCGACCGCTCTGGCTGCTCGCCCCGATCACGCTGACGGCCTATGCGATCCTGGCGACCGCACGCGGCCTCTGGGTCGGCCCCTATATGGCGTCCATCCACGGCTTCGACGCCGTCTCGGCCGGCAACGCCGCGACCGCGATGGCCGTGACGATGGTGGCCGGCGCCTTCATCTATGGCGGGCTCGAAAAAGCGCTCGGGCGGGTCAAGCCGCTGGTATTCTGGGGCACGCTGGGTACGGCAGGCTGCTTCGCGCTGCTGGCGGCCTTCGGCGCGGGCTCGTCGCTGCTCGCGGTCGCCCTCTTCGCCCTGATCGGCGCCGTCGGCTTCACCTATGCCATCCTGATGGCCCATGCGCGCCTGTTCTTCCCGGCCCATCTGCTCGGGCGCGGCATGACGGCGGTCAACTTCCTCTTCATCGCGGGAGCGGCGCTCGCCCAATCCGGCTCCGGCTGGTTCATCGCCGGCCAGCGCGCCGCCGGTCTCAACGCCGCCACCACCTTCGCCCACCTGCACTGGGCCTTCGCCGCGCTCCTGCTGGCTTCGGCGGCGATTTACGCCTTCACGCCGGAGCGGCCGAAAGCCTGAGCGCGGAGTCTCCCGAGAGGTAGTTGTCAGCCCTCGCCCGGCGCCCGCGCCACGATCGCCAGCGCATGGACCCGCTCGGCGAGTTCCTGCGCCAGGGCGGCGTTGACCAGCCTGTGACGATCAAGCCGGCTCTTGCCGGCGAAGGCCTGCGACACGATATCGACCCTGAAATGGGTTTCGCCGCCTTCGCGCCAGCCGCCATGGCCCTGATGCTGGTGCGACTCGTCGATCACGTTGAGCCGCTCCGGCGACAGCGCCGCCTCGAGCTTGGCGGCGATCCGTTCGGCCATTCCGGTCATGATCGCGCCACCCTTCTGAACGAGTCCGTCGGGCTTTCGCCCTCTGTTCGTGCCCGTGCCGTCAAGCCCCGCAGATGCATGCTGCGTCGCACTTGCCGGTTCGCTTCCCGAGTCTCATAACCGTTCGACCATGAACTTCAACTCGCGCCTGTTCGACCGCATCAGGATCGGCCCTTCCGAAGCAGAAGCGGTCGAGGACGGCGATGCGCCACGCTGCGACCATCCCGGCTGCACGCGCGCCGGCGAGTTCCGCGCGCCGCAGGGCCGCGGCCGCGAAGGCAAGTTCTTCCTGTTCTGCCTGGAGCATGTGAAGGCCTACAACGCGACCTACAACTATTTCGCCGGCATGGATGACGACGCGCTGGCGGCTTACGCCAAGGAGGCGGCGATCGGGCACCGGCCGACCTGGAAACTCGGCGTCAACTCCAAGGCGGCGCGGATGGCGCAGCGCGGCCGGGTCGCGGGCGGCGGCGAGCAGCCCGATGTCCAGGACGCCTTCAACATCTTCGGCGCAAGGCGGGCCCAGACCGCGTCGCAGCCGGAGCCGCGCGTCGGCGTGGTCGCCCGCAAGGCTCTGGAGGCGCTCGGCCTCGACGAGAATGCCGACGCCGCGGCGATCAAGGCGAAGTACAAGGAGCTGGTGAAGCGCTTCCATCCGGACGCCAATGGCGGCGACCGCTCGCGCGAGGGCACGCTCCAGGAAATCCTGAAGGCCTATCAGCAGCTCAAATCGACCGGCATGGTCTGAAGGGGCACCGCCCCTTCCTGCCTCAGGCGTTGCCAAGCTGCGAGCGCTTCGCCCAGCCGGTCATCCGGCTCTCGACCAGATCGACGATCGCGACCAGGAACACGCCCAGGATCGCCAGCACGATCAGCGCCGCAAAGATCAGCGGCACGTTGAAATCCGCCGAGGCGCGCGTGATCAGGTTGCCGAGGCCGAGATTGGAGGCGTTCTGCTCGCCGATCACCGAGCCGACATAGGCCAGGGTGATCGAGACCTTCAGCGCGCCGAAGAGATAGGGCAGCGAGCGCGGGATGCCGACCTTGGTCATGATGTCCATGCGGCTGGCGCCGAGCGCCTTCAGCACGTCCTCGGTCTCCGGCTCGATCGTGGCGAGCCCCGTCGCGACATTGACCACGATCGGGAAGAACGAGATCACGAAGGCGGTCAGCACCGGCGGCAGCCAGCCGACGCCGAACCAGATCACCAGGATCGGCACGACCGCGACCTTCGGGATCGAGTTGAAGCCGACCAGCAGGGGATTGAGCCCGGCATAGATCAGCTTCGAGGAGCCGACCAGCAGCCCCAGCGCAAGCCCGAACACGATCGACAGCCCGAAACCGAGCGAGGTCATCCAGAGCGTTTGGAAGGCGTTGGTGTAGAGCGGCTTCTGGTACTGCACCAGTGCCGCCCAGATCGCCGAGGGCGGCGGCAGGATGAAGGCCGAGACCGCGAAAGCACGGCAGGCGATCTCCCAGATCGCGAAGAACGCGAAGGTGAAGAGATAGGGCGCGAGCTTGAGCCAGGTCGAGCGGGTCATGCCACGGCCCTCGCCTCGCGGATATGCCCGCGCAGTTCGTGAACGATCTCGGCGAATTCGGGCGTGTAGGTCACGTCGAGATCGCGCGGCCGTGCGAAGCCGATCTCGCGCTCGGCGAGGATCCGGCCGGGCCGGGCCGACATGCAGAACACCCGGTCGGCGAGGAACACCGCCTCGCGCAGGTCATGCGTCACCAGGATGACGGTGACCCCGCGTTGGGCGTGCAGGTCGCGGATCACGCACCAGAGTTCCTCACGCGTGAAGGCATCGAGCGCCCCGAAAGGCTCGTCCAGCATCAGCAGCTTCGGCTCGTGGATCAGCGAGCGGCAGAGCGAGGCCCGCTGCTGCATGCCGCCCGAGAGCTGCCACGGGAATTTCGAGCCCATGCCCTTGAGGCCGACCGTCTCCAGCAGCATCTCGGCGCGGGCGACATACTCGGCCTTGTTCGCGCGCAGACGCGAGCGATGCGGCTCGACGATCTCGAGCGGCAACAGCAGATTCTGCAGCGTCGTGCGCCAGGGCAGCATGACCGGGTTCTGGAAGGCCATGCCGGTGATCTTGATCGGCTCGGCAACCTCGCGCCCATCGACGATCACGCTGCCGGCCTTCGGCCGCTGCAGCCCGGTCGCGAGCTTCATCATCGTCGACTTGCCGCAGCCCGAGGGGCCGACGATCGCGGCGAACTCGCCCTCGCGGACCTTCAGAGACAGGCCGGCGACCGCCGGAGGACCATCGCCGCCGCCATAGACATGGGTGACATCGTGAAGTTCGACGAAGGCGGTCAATCGGGCTCTTTCCAAGCGCCGTCACCCCGGGCGGAGCCCTCGGGGTCCGATCGTCGATCGGCCCAAGGATGAACTCCGCGGAGACCTGGGATCCATGCCGGACAGGTTCAGGCGTGGATCCCGGATCGGCGCCGCTGAAGCGGCTTGTCCGGGATTACCGTTGAGGGTCGGTCTTCGTGAGGATCCGTCTTGCAGAAACTCAAAACACCCGCTCGGCCGAGGCCGGCAGGAAGGCGTCGGTGAAGGCGTCGCCGGCCTTGGCCTTGTCCTTGAAGGTGAAGGTGAGCGCGATCTGGTCGAGCGCCTTGGCCCAGCGCGCCTTGTCGATGCCGCCGAAGCCGTTGGCCTTGACCCAGGGCGTCATCACGTTCTGCTGGAGCGTCATCTTCAGCCGCTCGAGCTCGACATCGACCTTGGCGACGTCGTTGCGCTTGATCACGAGCTGCGCGCCGAGTTCGGGATTGGCGACGGTATCCTTCACGCTCTTCGTGATCGCCCGCAGCAGGCCGCGCACGGCTTCGGGCTTCTCGGCCGCGAATTTCGGCGAGACCATGATAACGTTGCCGTAGAGCTCGACGCCGTAATCCGACATCAGCATCACGACGATATCGTCGACCGGGACGCCGCGCGACTTGAGGTTGATGTAGGAGGAGTTGGCGAAGCCGAAGACGGCATCGACCTCGCCCGAGGCGAGCATCGGCTCGCGCACCGGGAAGCCGACATTCTCCAGCCGCATCTTGCTGTCGTCGAGCTTGTTGACCGCCTTGAAGATCGGCCATTGCGCGAAGGCGGCGTCGGCAGCGGGGGCGCCGAACTTCTTGCCCTCGAGGCTCTTGGCGTCGGAAGTGATGCCGCGGCTCTTGCGCCCGACGATCGAGAAGGGCGGCTTGTCATAGACCATCATCACCGCCTTGAGGTCGATGGTCGGGTTCTCGTCGCGGAAGCGGATCAGCGAGTTCACGTCGCCGAAGCCGACATCATAGGTGCCGGAGGCCACCCGCGGGATCGCTTCGCGCGACCCGTTGCCCGTGTCGATGGTGACGTCCAGACCCTCGGCTTTGAAGTAGCCCTTCTCGATCCCCATCAGGAACAGCGCGGCCGGGCCCTCGAAGCGCCAGTCGAGCGTGAAACGGACGGGCGTCTGCGCCTGCGCGGTGGAGGCGAGGCCTCCCAGCGCGGAAGCCAGCCCGGCAGCGAGGACGAGGCGCCCGGCGCAGGCGCGCAGGCGTCCGAGAACGGTCGGGCGGGACGGGGCGGGCATCGATCTCTCCTGTCGGGTTCGAAAATGGTCCGTCGGCGCGAGGAGCAAATGTCGTGCCGTGATCTCCACACTGACGGAGCCGCCGCGCCGGTCAAGCGTCAATCGCCGCCTGCGCCGGCCGCGAGGCGACTCCATGGCAAAAATTTGGCGAGGAACCTCTTGTCGGTCCGGTCGGACCACCCCATCTGCCGACTCGGCGGTACCGGGCCCCTCTGGCGGAGCATGTCTGGATGACATGGCCGCGATGTCGGAACCGCCTTCGACATCAACCCAAACCCATAGGCGCCCGGACATGGAATTTCTGCTTGCCGACTGGCTCGGCAAGCCGCTCTGGATGTGGAGCGGCTTCCTCGCAATCGTTTTCGCCCTGCTCGCTTTCGACCTCGGCCTGCTCAACCGGGGCGACCGTGAGATTGGCATCGCCCAGAGCCTGCGGCTGTCGGCTTTCTATATCGGCTTCGCCTGTCTCTACGGCGCCGTCGTCTGGTGGGCCTTCGAAACCGGCAACCTCAAGACGACCGACGGTACCCATGCCGGCGTGACCTATTTCACCGGCTTCTTCATCGAGAAGGCGCTGTCGATCGACAACGTCTTTGTCATCTCGCTGATCTTCACCTTCTTCGCGATCCCGCGCCGCTATCAGTACCGCGCCCTGGTCTGGGGCATCATCGCGGTGATCATCCTGCGCGGCCTGATGATCGGCATCGGCGCGGCGCTGGTGCAGGAGTATGACTGGATCCTCTTCATCTTCGGCGCCTTCCTGATCGCGACCGGCATCAAGATGCTGGTCGTGCCGGAGGCCGAGCCGGACATGTCGAAGAACAAGCTCATCGTCTTCTTCAAGAAGCATATGCGGGTCACAGACAGCCTGCATGGCGAGCGCTTCTTCGTCCGGCTGCCGGATGCTGTGACCGGCCGCACGCTGATCTACGCCACGCCGCTGTTCCTGGCGCTGGTGGTGATCAACATCGCCGACCTCATCTTCGCGGTGGACTCGGTGCCGGCGATCTTCGCGATCACGACGGATCCGTTCATCGTCTTTACCGCGAACATCATGGCGATCCTCGGCCTGCGTGCGCTCTATTTCGCGCTGGCCGCGATGGTTCACCGCTTCGAGTATCTGAAGACGGCGCTGGCCCTTGTCCTGGTCTTCATCGGCGGCAAGATCTTCTGGAACCAGATCTTCGGCAAGGTCGACCCCGCGATCTCGCTCGGCGTGACGCTGGCGCTGATCCTCGGCGGCGTGGTCTTCTCGCTCTGGAAGACCCGCAACCAGCCCGCCGTCACGCATCAAGCGGAGTGACGCCTTCCCGGCGGCGCGCGGCTCACAATGGCAGCGCGCCGTCGGTCTTCACCTCTTCCATTACCGCATAGGTACGTGTCTCGCGCACCGCCGGCAGCGCTAGCAGCACCTCTCCAAGAAAGCGGCGATAGGCGTTCATGTCGGCGACGCGGGTCTTGACCAGATAGTCGAACCCGCCCGCCACCATGTGGCATTCCAGAACCTCAGGCGCCCGCTTCACCGCCGCCGCGAAGCGCTCGAACGCATCGGGCGTGGTCTTGTCCAGATAGACCTCGACGAAGACGAGCAGGTTGAGCCCGAGCTTCAGCGGATCCAGCGCCGCGCGATAGCCGGTGATGTAGCCCTCGCGCGTCAGCCGCTTCAGCCGCTCTCCGGCTGCCGTCGGCGACAACCCGACCTTTTCGGCCAACTCGACGCCGGCCATGCGGCCATCCCCCTGGATCAGCGACAGGATGCGGCGGTCGGTTCGATCGAGCACGGGATGAAACTCTGCTGGAGGCCGATAAGACCGGAAAAGATAAAGCTCTATGGCCGAAACAGCCAATTGAAATGAGGTCCAAGCCGGACGATTCTTCAGATCATCCGCCGCACCGGTTCGGAGCCCCTCATGGCCGCCCCTCTTCCGCCCTTTCGTGCCCCCTTCGCGCAGGACGACAGCGAGATCGCCGCGCGGCTGCTGGCCGGTGCGCGCCGCGAACCGGCGGCCAAGGCCCGCATCGATGCCCGCGCGACGGAGCTGATCGAGGCGATCCGGAGCCGCAAGGTCGGGCTCGGCGGCATCGAGGAGTTGTTGCGGGAGTATTCGCTCTCCACCCGCGAGGGCCTGGCCCTGATGGTCCTGGCCGAGGCCCTGCTGCGCGTGCCCGACGCCGCCACCGCCGACCGGCTGATCGAGGATAAGCTCGGCCAGGGCGACTTCGCCCATCACGAATCGAAATCGGATGCCTTCCTCGTCTCGGCCTCGGCCTGGGCGCTTGGCATCACGGCCCGGGTCATCCAGCCGGGCGAGACCCCGACCAGCATCATCGGCGGTCTCGCCAAGCGGCTGGGCATGCCGACGGTGCGCACCGCCACCCGCCAGGCCATGCGCGTCATGGGCAACCACTTCGTGCTCGGCCAGACCATCGAGGAGGCACTGAAGCGTGCCGGCTCGAAGAGCGGCAAGCTCTACCGCTACTCCTTCGACATGCTCGGCGAAGGCGCCCGGACGCAAGGAGACGCCGATCGCTACTTCGCCTCTTACGCGGCGGCGATCGACGCCATCGGCCGCTCGGCCGGCAACGCCCCGCTGCCGAACCGGCCCGGTATCTCAGTCAAGCTATCGGCGCTGCATCCGCGTTACGACGCCACCAACCGCGAGCGCGTCCTGGCCGAGCTGACGCCCAAAGTCATCGAGCTCGCCCGCCAGGCCAAGCGCTACGACCTCAACTTTACCGTCGATGCCGAAGAGGCCGACCGGCTCGAGCTGTCGCTCGACATCATCGACGCGGTCGTCGCCGATCCCTCGCTGGCAGAGTGGGACGGCTTCGGCCTTGCCATCCAGGCCTATCAGAAGCGCGCCTCGGCGGTCATTGACCATATCGGCAGGCTCGCGGAGGCCCATGGCCGGCGCATGATGGTGCGGCTCGTCAAGGGCGCCTATTGGGACACCGAGCTCAAACGCGCCCAGGAGCGCGGCCTGGCCGACTATCCGGTCTTCACCCGCAAGGCGATGACCGACCTGAACTACGAGGCCTGCGCCGCCCAGCTGCTGGCGCTTCGCCCCCACATCATTCCGCAATTCGCCACCCACAACGCCCAGACGGTAGCGACCGTCGCCGAGATGGCGGGATCGTCCGAGGGCTTCGAGTTCCAGCGCCTGCACGGCATGGGCGAGGCGCTCTACGAGAAGCTGCTCGCCGGCCCTGAAGGCTTCGCCTGCCGGACCTATGCGCCGGTCGGCGGGCATCAGGACCTGCTCGCCTATCTGGTTAGGCGCCTGCTCGAGAACGGCGCCAACTCCTCCTTCGTCAGCGTCTCCGGCGATCCCGACGTGCCCGTGGCGCAGCTGCTCGTCCCGCCGGCGGACATCATCGGCCAGCCCGGCGCGGCCCGGCATCGCCGCATCCCGCTGCCGGCCGATCTCTTCGGCCCGTCGCGCAAGAACTCGGCCGGCGTCGAACTCGGCCACGCCGAGAGCCTTGAGGCTCTGCTGGCGGAGATCGCGGCGGCGGCCGCCAGGCCCTTCCCGGAAGCCACCCCGATCATCGACGGCGCGAGCGCCGGCGGCGCGGCCCGCGATGTGCGCTCGCCGATCGACAACCACGTCATCGGGCGCGTCGCGGAAGCCGACGCGACGACGGCGGCACGCGCCGTGGCGGCGGCAACGGCGGCGGTCGATTTCTGCCGCTACTACGCGGCCGAAGCCGAGGCGAAGCTCGCCACGGCGACCGTGCTGCCCGGCCCGACCGGCGAGGACAACCGCCTGATCCTGCGCGGGCGCGGCGCCTTCCTCTGCATCGCACCCTGGAACTTCCCGCTCGCGATCTTCGCGGGCCAAATCGCCGCCGCGCTCGTCGCCGGCAACAGCGTCGTCGCCAAGCCGGCGCCGCAGACGCCGCTCATCGCGGCCGTGACCGTGCGCCTCCTGCACGAGGCCGGCATTCCCGTTTCTGCGCTCCATCTCGTGCCGGGTGATGGCGCGGTCGGCGCGGCCCTCGTCGCGCATAAGGAGGTCGCTGGCGTTGCCTTCACCGGCTCGACGACGACCGCCCGCGCGATCAACCGCGCGCTTGCGGCCAAGGACTCACCCATCGTCCCGCTGATCGCCGAGACCGGCGGCCTCAACGCCATGATCGTTGACGCCACCGCGCTGGCCGAACAGGTTGCCGACGACGTCGTGATGTCGGCCTTCCGCTCGGCCGGCCAGCGCTGCTCGGCATTGCGCCTGCTCGTCGTCCAGGACGATGTCGCCGATAAGATGATCGAGATGATCACCGGCGCCGCCCGCGAGCTGAAGCTCGGCGACCCGCGCGCGATCGACACCCATATTGGCCCGGTCATCGACGCCGCCGCCAAGCACCGGCTCGACGCCCATATCGACGCCATGCGCAAGCTCGGGCGCGTCGCCTGGGCCGGCCAGACGCCCGCGCTCGGCGGCACCTATGTCGCGCCGCATGTCGTGTCGCTCGGCAGCGTCGCCGACCTCACAAGCGAGCATTTCGGCCCGATCCTACATGTCGTGCGCTGGAAGGCCGGCGAACTCGACAGGGTCATCCATGACATCGAGGCGACCGGCTACGGCCTGACGCTCGGGGTCCATTCGCGCATCGAGACCACGATCGAGCAGGTCACGAGCCGGCTCTCGACCGGCAACATCTATGTCAACCGCAACATCATCGGCGCGGTGGTCGGCGTGCAGCCCTTCGGCGGCCATGGCCTCTCGGGCACCGGGCCGAAGGCCGGTGGCCCACATTACCTGATGCGCTTCGCCACGGAACAGACGGTGACGATCAACACGGCCGCAGCCGGGGGCAACGCCAGCTTGATCGCGATGGGGGAGTAGGCGCAAGCTCGGCGGCGGCACTGCACGAGTTCAGCGAGGGATGGCCATGGACGCGATCAGCTTCGACCATTGCGTCATCCATGTTTCGGACTGGGAGCGCTCGAACGCCTTCTATCGGGATGTTCTCGGGGCGGCCGTGGTCTTGAACGGGGCGGGCTTCGTCTACCGGATCGGAGCCGCGCAGCTGAACTGCCACGGTCCGGGGCTCCAGCCGGAACCGAAGGCGAGGCTCCCCGTCCCACCCGGCGGGAGCGATCTGTGCTTTCGCTGGGACGGGCCGATCGCGGACGCGGTCGCGCATCTGGCCGCCTGCAATGTGCCGGTGGAACTTGGCCCCGTGCAGCGCTTCGGCCGCGGCGGCGCGGGCACCAGCGTCTATTTCCGCGATCCCGACGGCTCCCTGCTAGAGTTCATCAGCTAAGCCTGACAACGAGAAAGGGCCGCTCGCGCGGCCCCTCGATCGTCTTGCCTGCGGTAGCTCTTAGGCTGCCTTACGGGTCTCGAAGACGTGCTTGAACTCGCGCAGCTGCACCAGCGTGTCATGCAGGCGCTTCTTCTCGTCCTCGTCCTTCGAGCCGGTCAGCTTGGTCTCGGCGCTCAGGATTTCCTGGTCGAGCACAGCGGCGTTGACGTCCTCGAGGAAGCGGCCCTGCTCCGCCAGGATCGTCGTCGAGGCGGCATTGATCTCGACGAGACCGCCATTGACGAAGAATTCCTTGCCGTTGTTGCCGGTCGTCTGGACGAACACGATGCCCGCCTTCAGCGTCGCGACCAGCGGCGCATGGCCGGCCAGAACCGTCATCTCGCCCTCGATCGACGGGATGATGACGCTGACGACATCGCCCGAGAACAGGATGCGCTCCGGCGAGACGAGTTCGAACTTGAAGGTGGCCATCGTATATCTCTCCTCGGCTCGTCATGGTCGGGCTTGACCCGACCATCCCGGAAACCAGCGTCGTCTGGTCGTGAGATTCTCGGGCCGAGCCCGAGAATGACGATCCTCAGGCCGCTTCCGCCGCCAGGCGCTGGGCCTTCTCGATGGCCTCGTCGATCGAGCCGACCATGTAGAAGGCGGCCTCCGGCAGGTGGTCATACTTGCCTTCGACCAGGCCCTTGAAGCCCTTGATCGTGTCCTCGAGCGCGACCAGCTTGCCCGGCGAGCCGGTGAAGATCTCCGCGACGAAGAAGGGCTGCGACAGGAAGCGCTCGATCTTGCGGGCGCGGGCAACGGTGAGCTTGTCCTCTTCCGAGAGCTCGTCCATGCCCAGGATCGCGATGATGTCCTGCAGGGCCTTGTAGCGCTGAAGGATCTGCTGGACCTGGCGCGCCACGCTGTAGTGCTCGGCGCCAACGATGTCGGCCGAGAGCATGCGCGAGGTCGAGTCGAGCGGGTCGACCGCCGGGTAGATGCCCTTTTCCGCGATCGAACGCGACAGCACGGTCGTGGCGTCGAGGTGGGCGAAGGAGGTCGCCGGCGCCGGGTCGGTCAGGTCGTCGGCGGGGACGTAGATCGCCTGCACCGAGGTGATCGAGCCCTTGTTGGTGGTGGTGATGCGCTCCTGCAGGTTGCCCATGTCGGTCGCCAGCGTCGGCTGATAACCCACCGCCGACGGGATGCGGCCGAGCAGCGCCGACACTTCCGAGCCGGCCTGCGTGAAGCGGAAGATGTTGTCGACGAAGAACAGCACGTCCTGGCCCTTGTCGCGGAAGTCCTCGGCGACGGTCAGGCCCGAGAGAGCGACGCGCATGCGGGCGCCCGGCGGCTCGTTCATCTGGCCGTAGACCAGGGCGCACTTGGAGCCCTCGCCGCCGCCCTTCTTGTTCACGCCCGACTCGATCATCTCGTGATAAAGGTCGTTGCCCTCGCGGGTGCGCTCGCCGACGCCGGCGAACACCGAATAGCCGCCATGGGCCTTCGCGACGTTGTTGATGAGCTCCATGATCAGCACGGTCTTGCCGACGCCGGCGCCGCCGAACAGGCCGATCTTGCCGCCCTTGGCGTAGGGAGCCAGCAGGTCGACGACCTTGATGCCGGTGACCAGGATCTGCGCGTCCGTCGCCTGCTCGGCATAGGACGGGGCCGGCTGGTGGATGCCGCGGGTGGCGGTCGTCATGATCGGGCCGGCCTCGTCGATCGGCTCGCCGATGACGTTCATGATGCGGCCGAGGCACTCGTCGCCGACCGGAACCGCGATCGGGGCGCCGGTGTCGGTCACCGACTGGCCGCGGACCAGACCTTCGGTGGAGTCCATCGCGATGGTGCGGACCGTGTTCTCGCCGAGATGCTGGGCGACCTCGAGGACGAGCCGGTTGCCGAGATTGGTCGTCTCGAGCGCGTTCAGGATCTCCGGCAGCGCACCGTCGAACTGGACGTCGACGACGGCGCCGATGACCTGCGCGATGCGGCCGGTGCCGGTGTTGGCGGGCTTCTCGGCGGCGGTCTTCTTCGTAGCGGCTTTGGCCATGGTGATAACCTCGGATTCGCGTTCAGCGTGTCGACAAAGCCGGCGCGCCGGCCTCAATTCAGGCGGTTAGAGCGCTTCCGCGCCGGAGATGATCTCGATCAGTTCCTTGGTGATCATCGCCTGGCGCGAGCGGTTGTAGAGCTGCGTCTGCTTCTTGATCATCTCGCCGGCGTTGCGCGTGGCGGAGTCCATCGCCGACATGCGTGCGCCCTGTTCGGAGGCGGCGTTCTCGAGCAGCGCGCGCAGCACCTGGACGGTGAGGTTGCGCGGCAGCAGCGTCTCGAGGATCTCGCCCTCGTCCGGCTCGTAGTCGTAGACCGCCTCGGTCGTCTTGGTCCCGGCGGGGATCTCGGCCGGGATGATCCGCTGGGCCGTCGGAATCTGCGAGATCACCGACTTGAACTTCGAGAAGAACAGGGTCGCCACGTCGAACTCGCCGGCCGCGAAGCGCGACAGCACGTTCTGTGCGATCGTCTCGGCATTGACGTAGCCGACCTGCTTGAAGGAGCGCAGGTCGATCAGCTCGATGATGTCCTTCTCGAACTGCCGGCGGAGTAGGTCATAGCCCTTCTTGCCGACGCAGATGATCTTGACCGTCTTGCCCTCGGCCTTGAGCGCCACCGCCTTGTCGCGCGCCAGGCGGGCGATCGAGGAGTTGAAGGCGCCGCACAGGCCGCGCTCGGCGGTGCAGACAACGAGCAGATGCACCTTGTCCGAGCCCGTGCCGGCGATCAGGCGCGGCGCGCTCGCGCCGGTCACGCCCGAGGCGAGATTGGCCAGCACCGTCTCCATGCGCTCGGCATAGGGGCGGGCGGCCTCGGCCGCGGCCTGCGCCCGGCGCAGCTTCGCGGCCGCGACCATCTGCATGGCCTTGGTGATCTTCTGCGTCGCCTTCACCGAAGCGATGCGGTTTCGTAGGTCCTTAAGGGACGGCATCCGGTCTTGACCCTCTACCCGTCACTGTGCAGCGACGAAGCAATCCAGAGCGACTGCGCAGCGAGGCGGCCTGCCCCGCTGCGCCCGTATCGGCGGTTACGAGAACGACTTGGCGTAGTCGCTCACGATGTCCTTCAGCTTCGCGGCATTGGCGTCGGACAGATCCTTCGACTTGCCGATCTCGGCCAGCATGTCGGCATGCTTGCCGCGAACCAGCGCCAGCAGCCCGTCCTCGAAGGCGCGGACCTTGGCGACCGGCAGGGCGTCGAGATAGCCGTTGACGCCGGCATAGATCACCACGACCTGCTCTTCCATCTTCAGCGGCGAGAACTGCGGCTGCTTCAGGAGCTCGGTCAGGCGGGCGCCGCGGTTGAGCAGGCGCTGCGTCACGGCGTCGAGGTCCGAGCCGAACTGCGCGAAGGCGGCCATCTCGCGATACTGCGCGAGTTCGCCCTTGATCTTGCCGGCGACCTTCTTCGTCGCCTTGGTCTGCGCGGCCGAGCCGACGCGCGACACCGAAAGGCCGACGTTCACCGCCGGGCGGATGCCCTGATAGAACAGGTCCGTCTCGAGGAAGATCTGGCCGTCGGTGATCGAGATCACGTTGGTCGGGATGTAGGCGGACACGTCGTTCGCCTGCGTCTCGATGACCGGCAGCGCCGTCAGCGAGCCGAGGCCGGCATCCTCGCCCATCTTCGCCGCGCGCTCGAGCAGGCGGGAGTGGAGATAGAACACGTCGCCCGGATAGGCCTCGCGGCCCGGCGGGCGGCGCAGCAGCAGCGACATCTGGCGGTAGGCGACGGCCTGCTTCGAGAGGTCGTCATAGATGATGACGGCGTGCATGCCGTTGTCGCGGAAATACTCGCCCATGGCGCAGCCGGCGAAGGGCGCCAGGAACTGCATCGGGGCCGCGTCCGAGGCGGTGGCCGCGATCACGATCGAGTACTCCAGCGCGCCGCGCTCTTCGAGCACCTTCACGAACTGGGCGACGGTCGAACGCTTCTGGCCGATCGCGACATAGACGCAGTAGAGCTTCTGGCTCTCGTCGCCGGTCTCGTTGTTGGCCTTCTGGTTCAGGATCGTGTCGAGCGCCACCGCGGTCTTGCCGGTCTGGCGGTCGCCGATGATCAGCTCGCGCTGGCCGCGGCCGATCGGGATCAGGGCGTCGATCGCCTTCAGGCCGGTCGCCATCGGCTCGTGCACCGACTTGCGCGGGATGATGCCGGGCGCCTTGACGTCGACGCGGGCGCGCTGGGTCGCCTTGATCGGGCCCTTGCCGTCGATCGGGTTGCCGAGCGCGTCGACGACGCGGCCGAGCAGTTCCTTGCCGACCGGCACGTCGACGATGGCGCCGGTGCGCTTGACCGTCTGGCCTTCCTTGATCTCGCGGTCGGAGCCGAAGATCACGACGCCGACATTGTCGCTCTCGAGGTTGAGCGCCATGCCGCGCACGCCGGTCTCGAACTCGACCATCTCACCGGCCTGGACCTTGTCGAGGCCGTAGACGCGGGCGATGCCGTCGCCGACGGAGAGAACCTGGCCGACTTCGGTGACGGAGGCTTCGGACCCGAAATTGGAGATCTGGGCCTTCAGGATCGCGGAGATTTCAGCGGGGCGGATTTCCATCAGCCGACCTCTTTCATGGCAAGACGAATTGAATTGAGCTTGGTTTTCATCGAGGCGTCGACCATGCGGGAGCCCATCTTCACGACGAGCCCGCCGATCAGCGACGGATCGACCTTGATCGCGACGTCCACATCCTTGCCGGCGACGGCGGCCAGCGCGGCCCGGATCTCGTCGACGCGCTTGGGCGCCGGCGTCTTGGCCAGCGTGACCTCGGCACTGACGATGCCCTTGGCCTGGGCGACGAGCGCCTTGTAGGCGGTGATCATGCCCGGCAGCGCGAACAGGCGGCGCTTGCTGGCGACGAGACCGATGAAATTGCCGGCGAGACCCGTGAGGCCGGCCTTGGCGAGCACGGCCTTGATCGCGCCGGTCTGCTCTTCCGCCGAGAAGGCGGGGCTGCCGACGAGATGCCGCAGATCCTCGCTGTCGGCCAGCAGGGCCGAGAAGCTGTCGAGATCGGCAGTGACGGCGTCGACCGCATTGGCCTCGCTGGCCAGTTCGAACAGGGCCGTGGCGTAGCGACCGGCCACGCCCGAAACCAGTGATCCTTGCGATCCGCCTTCAGCCACGCGTCAAATCTCTCGTTTCATGGGACCGCCCCGGCGGCCTTCGGGCGAAGGCGGAGTGCAAGGTCCCGGCGCTGCGATGTATCACGGACGTGAACCCGGCAAGACGGCTTCGCGACCTAAATGTGGCGGTGCACTAGCATGTGGTTTTGGGGCGCGCAATCCGTTGATGCCGATCCAAGACACGGTTTTGCCGGTCCTTTCGGAGGCGTGGCGACAGGGCCGGCCGGAACCGACCGACCTTCAGAGGAAACTCTGCGGATCGACATCGACCGCCACGCGCACCGAGCCCTTCGGCTTGCCGCAGCGGGCGAGCCAGGCGCGCAGATAGGCCTGGAGATCCACACCCCGCTCCGTCTTCACGATCAGCCGCATGCGGTGGCGCCCGCGCAGCACGGCGAGCGGCGCCTCGGCGGGGCCGAGCACGGCCACGCCCTCCGGCGCCTCGGCACAGCGCGCCAAAGCGCGCGCATGGGCCTCGGCCTCGGGCTGGCTGTTGGCCGAGACGATCAGCGCCGCCAGGCGCCCGAAGGGCGGCAGCCCCGCCGCCTCGCGCGCGGCGATCTCTGCGGCATAAAACCGCTCCGGATCGCCCGAGACCAGCGCCTTCAGCACGGGGTGGGTCGGGTCATGCGTCTGCAGCAGGGCCCGGCCGGGCTTTTCGCCGCGTCCGGCCCGGCCCGTCACCTGCCGCAGCACCTGGAAGGTGCGCTCGGCCGCGCGCGGATCGCCGGATGTCAGGCCGAGATCGGCGTCGACCACGCCGACCAGCGTCATGCCGGGGAAGTTGTGCCCCTTGGCCACGAGCTGCGTGCCGATGACGATGTCGAATTCGCCCGAGGCGACCGCCATCAGCTCGGTCTTCAGGCGCTCGGTGCCGCCCGGGAAATCGCTCGACAGCACGATGCCGCGCGCCTGCGGAAACAGCGTCGCCACCTCCTCCGCCAGACGCTCCACGCCCGGCCCGCAGGCGGTCAGGCTCTCCTGCGCATGGCATTGCGGGCATTCATGCGGCCGGCGCTCGACATGGCCGCAGTGGTGGCAGACCAGCGCGCGCCGGAAGCGATGATCCACCAGCCAGGCCGAGCAGTTCGGGCACTGGAAGCGGTGGCCGCAGTCGCGGCACAGCGTCAGCGGCGCATAGCCGCGCCGGTTCAGGAACAGCAGGGACTGCTCGCCGGCCTCCAGATTGGCGGTCATCGCCTTCGCGAGCGTATCCGAGATCCAGCGCCCGCGCGGCGGCTTATCCTGCCGCAGATCGACCAGGCCCAGCGTCGGAAGCGTCCGCCCGCCGAAGCGCTCGGGCAGTTTAAGATGGGTGTAGCGCCCGCGCTCCGCATTGACTCGCGTCTCGAGCGACGGCGTCGCCGAGGTCAGGATCACCGGCGCGTTCTCGATGCGCCCGCGCACCACCGCCATGTCGCGGGCGTGATAGGTGACGCCGTCCTCCTGCTTGTAGGCGGCCTCGTGTTCCTCATCGACGACGATCAGGCCGAGATCGCGATAGGGCAGGAACAGGGCCGAGCGCGCGCCCGCCACCACCTTCGCCTCGCCGCTGGCGATCGCGGCCTGCAGGCGCACGCGCCGGCGCCCGGTCACCGCCGAATGCCACAGCCCTGGCCGCACACCGAAACGCGCCTCGAACCGGTCGATGAACTGAGCCGTGAGCGCGATCTCGGGCATCAGGATCAGGCTCTGGCGCCCGAGCCGGATCGCTTCCGCCACGGCTTCGAAATAGACCTCCGTCTTGCCCGATCCGGTCACGCCCTCGAGCAGCGTCACCCCGTAGCTGGCGGCCCCGACCGAAGCGACGAGCGCCTGCGCCGCCTTGGCCTGGTCCTCCGAAAGCGCCGGCGCCGCATGGTCCGGATCAGGCATGGCCGCCACCGCCTCGCGCGGCAACGGCTCGACCGCGAAGGTCCCGGCATCGACGAGCGCATCGATCACCGCGGCACTGACCGAAGCCGCTTCCGCGAGCGCACTCTTGGCGATGAGCAGCCCGCCCTCAGCGGCTGCGATGGCGCGCATCCGCGCCGGTGTCACGCGCCCCGGTGGTGGCCCGACGAGCCGCACCCCGAGCTTCGGGCGCTCCGGCCCGTCCTCCGGCGGACGCCGCAGTGCCAGCGCCAGCACGGAGCCCTTCGGCGCCAGCGTGTACCAGGCGACCCAGTCGACCAGCTTCATCAGCGCGCCGTCAAGCGGCGGCATGTCGAGCTTGGCCGTCACGGCCTTGAGATTGCCGCCGCGCCCGGCACCACGTTCCCAGACGACCCCGACGGTCTGGCGCGGCCCGAGCGGGACCTGCACGACATCGCCGGGCGCCAGCACGAGACCGGGCGGCACAGCATAGCTATAGGCCTGGTCGAGCGCGAGCGGGATCAGCACCTCGACGGTGCCACCATCCTCCGCCCGATCCGCTTCGCCGCTCATCGCCCGTGCCTAGCCTCTGCCTGCCATGGCGACAACCGCCTGCCTTGCCATGGCCCCGATCGCATGATGTCTGCCGCCCTCCGGCCGCAGATCCGAGACCGCCATGCCCTTCGCCACCCGCCTCTCCGGCGCCATTCTGCTTTCCGCTGCCACCTTCGCCGCTCCGGTGCAGGCCCAGCCGACGCCTCCCGAAAACTGGCCGGCGATCAAATGCGAGCGCTACACCAAGGCCTATGCCGAGGCGCTGTCGAGGCTGGGGCGGAAAGGACTTGGCCAGGATTTTCTCGACGCCCATGAGGCCTTTCTCGCCTCCGGCTGCAGCATCAAGGGCGAGGTCTGCCCGCGCAGCGCCGAGGAACTGAATCTCGCCAACATCATGGTCGTCATGGGCATGAACCAGGGCATGGCCAGCACCTTCATGCCCTTCGCCTGCCCGAAACGTTGAGGTCGCCCCTTCGCCCCACGCACGTCGATTCGCACGGCGTTAAGCCCAACCCGTCATGCTCGCCCTTGTGGCGAGCATCCACGTCTATGGCGTAGCGCTCGACGACGAAGACGTGGATGGTCGGGACAGGCCCGACCATGACGGGAGCGACGCGACGTGACCGATTTCGACACCCTCGCCCGCGCCTGGCTCGATCATCTCGCCCATGAGCGCCGGCTTTCGCCGAAGACGCTGGAGGCCTATTCGCGCGATCTGCGCCAGTTCGCGGCTTTTCTCACCGAGCATCTCGGCGGCGCCCCGAGCGTCGCCGACATCGCCGCTCTGAAGCCGGCCGATCTGCGCGCCTTTTTGGGCCGGCGCCGGCGCGAGGAGGTCGGCAACCGCACGCTGATGCGCCAGCTCGCGGCGCTGCGCTCCTTCGCCCGCTTCGGCGAGCGGACGGGGAGGCTCACCGCCGCCGCCTTCGCCGCGACACGCGGCCCGCGCATCGGCAAGGCCCTGCCCCGCCCCCTGGAGGCCCGCGCCGCGCGCGCCGTCACCAAAACCCAGACGCGGGCCGGCGACATCCGCGATCCCTGGATCCTCGCCCGCGACGCCGCCGTTCTCTCGCTGCTCTATGGCTGCGGCCTGCGCATCTCGGAGGCGCTGTCCCTGGCCCGCGCTCAGGCCCCGGCCCGTGCGGGCGATACGCTCACCGTCATCGGCAAGGGCAGCAAGACCCGCATGGTTCCGGTCCTGCCGGTGGTCGTCGAGTCCATCGCCGCCTATCTCGCGCTCTGTCCGTGGACTCTGCCGCCGCAGGGCCCGCTCTTCGTCGGCGCCAAGGGCGGCCCCCTCTCCCCGCGCATCATCCAGCTGGCGGTGGAGAGCTTGCGCGGTGCACTCGGCCTGCCGGATTCCGCGACACCGCACGCGCTGCGGCATTCCTTCGCCACCCACCTGCTCAGCCGCGGCGGCGACCTGCGCGCCATCCAGGAACTGCTCGGCCACGCCTCGCTCTCGACGACGCAGATCTACACCCGCATCGATTCAGCCCGGCTGATGGCGGCCTATGACGCCGCTCATCCGCAGGCGGGGCGTTGACCCCCTTCCGCTCCCCTTGGCTGCCGTTTCGGCATAAGACGCTGCGCCACGGCATTGGGGGATGATTCGTGTCTGCTCACATCGAGCCGCCCGAGGGCGGCAACAAGAAGATCGCACTGCTCATCGCAGTGCTGGCGCTGCTGCTCTCACTGTCGGAAATCGGCGGCAAGCAGGCCGAGAACGAGGCCATCGCCAAGAACATCGACGCCTCGAATCTCTGGTCCTTCTTCCAGGCCAAGACCATCCGCGGCACCACCGTCAGGACCGCCGCCGAGGCGATGGAGATCGATCTGGCCGGCACCACCGACGCCGCCACGCGCGAGCGGCTGCAGAAGCGCATCGACAGCTGGAAGGCGACGGTCGCGCGGTACGAATCCGAGCCGGAGACGCAGGAGGGCCGCAAGGAGCTGATGGCCCGCGCCAAGGCGACCGAGCAGATCCGCGACGACCAGAAGGCCCGCAGCGAGAATTTCGAGATCGCCTCGGGCCTGCTGCAGATCGGCATCGTCGTCGCCTCGGCCTCGATCATCACCGGCGTCGGCGTCCTCGCCTATGCCGCGGGCGGCCTCGGCGCGCTCTCACTGGTCTTCATGGGGCTGGCGCTTGTCGCCCCGCGCCTGCTGTTCTGATCAGGCCTCCGCGCCGGGATAAGCCGGCAGCGGCGGGCGAAGCCTCTCCCAGGCGCGCGCCAGCCGCAGCACGCCGAGATCGTCGAAGCGCCGACCGGTGATCTGCAGCCCGATCGGCAGTCCGTCCGCCGTCATCGCCGCGGGCACGGCGATCGAGGGCTGGTCGGACATATTGGCGGGCAGGGTGAAGACGATGTGCTCGAAGGGCCGGTCCGGATCATGGATCGGCGAAGCGAGCTCCGCCGCATAGCTCGGCACCGGCGCGACCGGCGACAGCACGAAATCGAAGGGCGCGCTCTGCTTCAGGGCCGCGTCCTTGATCGCCAGCATCTGGCTCATCCCGCGATAGACGCGCTCGCCCGAGAGCCCGTCGCCCCGCTTCGCCCAGGCAAAGATATAGGGCAGCACCTGCGCCTGCTTGTCCGGCGAGAGCGCGCCGATATCGGCCCAGGCGCGCTGGCTCCAGAAATCGTCGAGCCCGTCCAGCATCGTTCGCGTCAGGAAGGCCGGCGCCTCCTCGACGATCGCACCCGCCGCCGCGAAGGCGCGGCCAGCCGCCTCGATCGCGGCCCTCGTCTCCGGCTCGACGGGAATGCCGATGCCCGGATCGAGCTGCAGGCCGAGTCGCAGTCCCTTCACGTCGATGTCGAGCGACAGCCAGTCGATCTCCTGCGGCGGCAGGCTCATGCCGTCGCGTGCGTCGGGCTTCGAGATCTCGCGCATCATCAGCGCAGCATCAGCGACCGTGCGCGTCATCGGTCCGGCGACGCGGCCGTAATAGCTCGGGTCGATCGGCACGCGGCCGAAGCTCGGCTTCAGCCCGACCAGCCCGCACCAGCCGGCCGGCAGCCGGATCGAGCCGCCGATATCGGTCCCGACATGCAACGGCCCGTAGCCGGCTGCGCCCGCCGACCCGGCTCCGGCCGAAGACCCGCCCGGATTCTTCGTCACATCCCACGGGTTGCGGGCGAGTTCGTGGAAGCTCGACAGGCCCGAGGACAGCATCCCGTAATCGGGCATCGTCGTCTTCGCGAGCAGCACGAAGCCGGCCTCCGCCAGCCGCGCCGCGACCGGGGCGTCCTCCGGCATCGGCGCCAGATCGCGCGCGGCGGTGCCGATGGGCATCGGCGTGCCCTTGGTGGCGATGTTCTCCTTGATCGTACCGGGCACGCCATCGAGCGGCAGCGGCTCGCCCTTCATCCAGCGCGCCTCGGACGCCTTCGCCGCCCGCAGGGCCGCCTCGGGATCATAGGCATAGAGCGCCTTGATCCGCGGCTCCCACTGCGCGATCCGCGCGATCACGGCCTCCAGCACCTCGACGGGAGAGAGGCTAAGGGCGCGGTAGGCGTCGAGCAGCTCGACGGCACTGAGATCGGCGGGGTTCGGCATGGCGCAGGCTCCGGTCGGCTAAGGCGGCGGCTCGCCTCGTCCATGACACGAGCCGCGAAGGAGCGGCAGGTGGCATGGGGCGCCTCCCCCAGACCCGTGCCGCATCGCGACCAAGCAAGCACCGCGCCGCGGCGACGCGTCAGGCGAAGTAGTCGGGGTGCTCCGCCTTCAGATGCACCAGGTCCGGCAGCAGCGTGCCCAGATGCTTGCGCATCGCCGCAACCGCTGCCGGTGCGTCCTTCCTGCGGACGGCATCGACGATGGAGAGATGCTCGCGGATCACCATGGCCATGCGCCCCGGCACCGGCAGCGTCATGCGGCGGCAGCGGTCGATCTGGCTCTTGGCGGCATGAGCGATCTTCCAGATTCCGGGATAGCCGGCAACCATCGCCAGGGCCTCATGGAAATCCTCGTCGGCGATATGGAAGCTCTCCTGCTCACCCGCTTCGAACGCCTCGTGCTGCCGGGCGATCGCGGCGTCCAGCAGGCCGATGGCGTCCGTCGTCGCGATGCGAGCCACGAGATCGACCGTCGCGCATTCGAGCGCCTGGCGGATGAAGACTGCCTCGGGGATCGCCTCGGTCGGGATCCGCGCGACGAAGGTGCCCGCCTGCGGGAAGATCTCGACGAGCCCCTCCTCCTTGAGCCGGATCAGCGCCTCGCGCACCGGCGTCCGACTGGTGCCGAACCGGGCGGTCAGCTCCTTCTCGATCAAGGCCGAGCCAGGGACGGCTTCCATCGAAAGGATGGCGCGCCGCAGCTCGTCCTGGACCAGAGAGGCGGCGGTCGCGCGCCCGGTCGGGACACCGCCGAGAGGCTGCCGCCGTCGCTCGCGCCGGGGGGCGTCCTCGCTCCGGATGGTGATCTGCGCCATCGCCATGCCTCGCTGCGCGCCGCATCCCGGGGCTCTCGGCCGGGACGGGAAGCCGTTCTTTCCGCCTCGTCCGGCAGATAGCACGGTCGCCTCTGACAAACTAGTATATTAGTATATTGACCGAACGCGACCCCCGCGACTATGGTCGGCCGCTGAGCCTCGACGAGCGCCGGATCCCATGTTGCTGCACGATGATCGCCTGTTTCCTGCCGACCCGGTCACGCGAGGCATCGCGCGGCGGCTCTATGCGACCATCCGCGGCCTGCCGATCATCTCGCCGCATGGCCATACCGACCCGCGCTGGTTCGCCGAGGACCAGCCCTTCGCCGACCCCGCCACGCTACTGGTGAAGCCGGACCACTACATCTTCCGGATGCTCTATTCTCAGGGCGTGCCGCTGGAGAAACTCGGCATCCCGCGCAAGGACGGAACGAAGGTCGAGAGCGACCCGCGCGCGATCTGGAAGCTCTTCGCCAGCCATTGGCATCTGTTCCGCGGCACGCCGAGCCGGCTCTGGTTCGAGCACGCGCTCTCCAGCGTCTTCGGCATCAACGAGCGCCTGTCGAGCGACAATGCCGACCGCCTCTATGACCGCATCGCCGAGAAGCTGCAGGAGCCCGATTACCGCCCGCGCGCCCTGTTCGAGCGCTTCAAGATCGAGGCGATCTCGACCACGGAAGGTGCGCTCGACGATCTGAAGTGGCACGACATGATCAGGGCCTCGGGCTGGGGCGGCAAGGTCGTCACGGCCTACCGGCCCGACAGCGTCTTGGACCCGGAGTTCGAAGGGTTCGCGGCCAATCTCGAGCAGTTCGGCGCCCTGACCGGCGAGGACGTGATGAGCTGGAGCGGCTATCTCGCCGCCCACCGCCAGCGCCGCGACTATTTCCGTGAACGCGGCGCGACCTCCTCCGATCACGGCCACGCCACCGCCCGCACCGCCAACCTCTCCAAGGCCGACGCCGAGGCGCTCTTCGCCAAGGTCGTCGCCGGCAAGGTCTCGGCCGAGGAAGCCGATCTCTTCCGCGGCCAGATGCTGACCGAAATGGCGAAGATGAGCCTCGATGACGGGCTCGTCCTGCAGATCCATCCCGGCTCCTCGCGCAACCACAACCCGCGCCTGTTCGAGCGCTTCGGCCGCGATATGGGCGCCGATATCCCCGTGCGGATGGAATACGTCGCCGCGCTGAAGCCGCTGCTCGATGCAGTGGGCAACGAGCCGAACCTCACCGTCATCGCCTTCACCCTCGACGAGACCACCTATTCGCGAGAACTCGCGCCGCTGGCCGGTCACTACCCGGCGCTGAAGCTCGGACCGGGCTGGTGGTTCCTCGATGCGCCCGAGGCGATGCTGCGCTTCCGCGAACTGACGACGGAGACGGCCGGCTTCTACAACACGGTCGGCTTCAACGACGACACCCGCGCCTATCTCTCGATCCCCGCGCGCCATGACGTCGCCCGCCGCTGCGACTGCGCCTATCTCGCCAAGCTCGTCGCCGAGCACCGCCTCGACGAGGACGAGGCGGCGGAGGTCGCCCATGACCTCGCCTACCGTCTGGCCAAGGAGGCCTACCGCCTGTGACCGCTTCGAAGACCATCGATGAACGTCAGGCCGCGCATCCGCGCGACGTGCGCAACTATGACACCGAGGCGTTGCGCGCCGATTTCCTGATCGAGCGGCTCTTCGCGCCAGGCGAACTGCTCCTGACCTACAGCCATTACGACCGGATGATCGTCGGCGGCGCGACGCCGACGACGGCCGCCCTCTCGCTCGCGCCCTTCGCGCCGACAGGGACGCCCTTCTTCCTGGCGCGGCGCGAGCTCGGCGTCATCAACATCGGCGGGGCGGGCCGCGTCACCATCGACAGCCAGGTTTTCGAGCTGCCGAATCTCGACGCGCTTTATATCGGGCTGGGCGCCAAGGAGGTCTCCTTCACCAGCGCCGACGCGGCGAACCCGGCGAAGTTCTACCTGACCAGCGCGCCCGCCCACCGCGAGGCACCGCACCAGCTCATCCGCAAGGAGGACGCCAACACGATCCATCTCGGCTCGTCGGAGACCTCGAACAAGCGCACCATCCGCCAATACATCATGCCCAACACCACCGGCACCAACCAGCTGGTGATGGGCATGACCGCGCTGGAGCCGGACTCGGTCTGGAACTCCATGCCTTGCCACACCCATACGCGGCGGATGGAGGCCTATCTATATTTCAACCTCGACCCGGCCCACCGCGTCTTCCACTTCATGGGCGAGCCGACGCAGACCCGCCACCTCCTCGTCGCCAATGAGCAGGCGGTGATCTCGCCGAACTGGTCGATCCATTGCGGCTGCGGCACGTCGAACTACGCCTTCGTCTGGGCCATGGCCGGCGACAATGTCGAGTTCACCGACATGGACCCGGCTCCTGTGGACAGCTTGCGCTGATGGCCTCGCCCTTCGACCTCACCGGCCGCAAAGCCCTGGTCACCGGCGCCAACACCGGTATCGGCCAGGGCATCGCGCTCGCGCTGGCGCAGGCTGGCGCGACCGTGGTGGCCGCCGGGCGCTCGGACCTGACCGAGACGCTGGCGCTGATCGCGGAAGCCGGCGGAACGGCTCATCCCCTCAAGGTCGATCTGCAGGAACAGGGCATCGCGCCCCGCGTCATCGCGCAGGCTGAAGCGCTCGCCGGCCCGCTCGACATCCTCGTCAACAATGCCGGCATCATCCGCCGGGCCGATGCGCTCGACTTCAGCGAGAGCGACTGGGACGAGGTGATAAACGTCAACCTCAAGGCGACGTTCTTCCTGGCGCAGGCCTTCGCGAAGTCCGCCGTCGCGGCCGGTCGTGGCGCACGCATCGTCAACATCGCATCGCTGCTCTCCTTCCAGGGCGGCATTCGCGTCGCCTCCTATACCGCCAGCAAGAGCGGCCTCGCCGGACTGACGAAGCTTCTCGCCTGCGAATGGGCGCAGAAGGGCATCAATGTGAACGCGATCGCGCCGGGCTATATCGAGAGCAACAACACGGAAGCGCTGCGCGCCGATCCGGACCGCAACCAGGCGATCCTCGCGCGGATTCCCGCCGGCCGCTGGGGCAAGCCCTCGGACATCGGCGGCGCCGCCGTGTTCCTGGCCAGCGACGCCGCCGCCTACATGCACGGCGCCATCATCCCCGTCGACGGAGGCTGGCTCGCACGATGACCGACCGTCTCAATTCCTTTTTCCAGAGCGAGGCCGACATCGCCTGGGAGCCGACCGAGCCCGGCGTGAAGCGCAAGATCATGGCCTATGGCGAGGATCTGATGATCGTTCGCGTGGTCTTCGAGGCCGGCGCCGTCGGCAAGGCGCACCAGCACCCGCATCGCCAGGCGTCCTATGTCGAGAGCGGCGTCTTCGACGTCACCATCGACGGCCGCACGCAGCGGCTCAGGGCCGGCGACACCTTCTTCGTCCCGGCCGATCTCGTCCACGGCGTCACCGCCATCGAGGCCGGCCAGCTGATCGATTCCTTCACGCCGATGCGCAGCGAATTTCTCTAGACGAGACCGCCCTGCCGGCCACCGCCGGCAGGGCTCCCATCACGGGACAAGAACGACCGGAAAATCCGGCATCGCCAATAAAAAGGGAGAGGACCTCAACCATGCTCACCAAACGCATGTTTTCCGCGCTCGCGGGCGCGGCCATTCTCGCCGCCGCCACGACCGGTGCCGCCGCGCAGACCGTCCTGCGCTCGACCGACATCCACCCGACCGATTATCCGACGGTCGAGGCGGTCCGGCACATCAGCAAGCTGCTCGAAGAGCGGACCAAGGGCCGCATCAAGATCAACGTCTTCCACTCGGCCCAGCTCGGCAACGAGAAGGACACGATCGAGCAGACCCGGTTCGGCGTGATCGACCTGAACCGCATCAACATGGCGCCGTTCAACAACCTGATCCCGGCGACCAACGTTCCCTCGCTGCCCTTCATCTTCCGCTCGGTCGAGCACATGCGGAAGGTCATGGACGGCCCGATCGGTGACTCGATCCTCAAGGAGTTCGAGAAGCACGATCTCGTCGGCCTCGCCTTCTACGATTCCGGCTCGCGTTCCTTCTACAACTCGAAGCGGCCGATCAACACGCCCGCCGACATGAAGGGCATGAAGATCCGCGTCCAGCAGTCGGACATGTTCGTGGCTCTGGTTTCGGCCCTCGGCGCCAACGCCACGCCGATGGCCTTCGGCGAGGTCTACTCGGCCCTGCAGACCGGCGTCATCGACGGCGCCGAGAACAACTGGCCGTCCTACGAGTCGACCAAGCATTTCGAGGTTTCGAAGTTCTACTCGCTGACCGAGCACTCGCTCTCGCCCGAGGTGCTGGTCATGTCCAAGCGCAGCTTCGACAAGCTCTCCAAGGAAGATCAGGAGATCGTGAAGGCTGCGGCCAAGGAGTCCGTCGCCAAGATGCGCGAGCTCTGGGACGCCCGCGAGAAGGCCTCCGAGGCCAAGGTCAAGGCCGGCGGCGCCGTGATCAATGCGGTCGAGAAGCAGCCCTTCATCGATGCGATGAAGCCCGTCTACGACCGGTTCGTTACCGATCCGGCGCTCAAGGACCTCGTCGCCAAGATCCAGGCGGTGAAGTGATCGCCTAGGCCCCAACGGGCGGCGGAGCCATCCGCCGCCCGTTTCTTGTGTCCAGCCCAAACCCCAGGACAACCCATGACCGGTTTTGCCCGGATGCTCACGCGCATCAATGCACGCCTCAGTCTGATCGCGCTGCTGGCGGCAGGCTTGGGACTGATCGCCATGACGGCGATCGTCGCCTGGACGGTGTTCGGGCGCTACGTTCTGAACGCGACACCGACCTGGGGCGAGCCGGCATCCTTGTTCCTGATGCTCTGGTTCATCCTGCTCGGCGGCTCCGTTGGCGTCCGGGAGCTCGATCACATGGGCTTCGACGTCGGCCTGCACTACCTGCGAGGCCCGGCGAAATCGGCGCTCATCGTCGCCAACGAGGTGCTGGTGACGCTCTTCGCCTTCGCCATGGTCTGGTACGGCACCGAACTCGCCGCCAAGGTCTGGAGTGACCGCCTGCCGATGATCGGCATCTCGAAGGGCTGGGACTATGTCCCGGTCATCGCCGGTGGCGCGCTGATCGCGCTGTTCTCGATCGAGAAACTGCTGCTGTTCCTCACGGGCGAGAAGCTGGCACCGATGCCGCTGAACGCCAACGGCCTCGGCGGGGAGGCCTGAGCCATGGCGATCACCGTTCTTTTCGTCTCCTTCACGCTCCTGCTGCTGATGGGCGTGCCGGTCGCCTTCTGCCTGGGCATCGCCTCGATGGCGACCGTGCTCTACATCGGCATCCCGCCCGTCGTGGTCTTCCAGCAGCTGTCGACCGGCATGAACGCCTTCGCGATGCTGGCGATCCCCTTCTTCATCTATTCGGGCGACCTGATGATCCGCGGCGGCATCGCCGACCGGCTGATCCAGTTCGCCTCGTCCCTCGTCGGGCATCTGCGCGGTGGGCTGGGCCAGGTCAACGTGATCACCTGCACGCTCTTCGGTGGCATCTCCGGCTCGGCCGTGGCCGATGCCTCGGCCGTCGGCGGCATCATGATCCCGCAGATGGTCAAGCGCGGTTATGCGCCGGACTACGCCGTCAACGTCACGGCCAACGCGGCGATCATCGCGCTGCTGATCCCGCCCTCGCACAACATGATCATCTACTCGCTGGCGGCAGGCGGAACGATCTCGATCGCTGATCTCTTCACCGCCGGCGTCGTTCCCGGAATGATGCTCTGCCTCGCGCTGATGGTCGCGGCCTGGGCGGTCGCCGTGAAGCGCGGCTATCCGGCCGATGTCTTCCCGGGCTTCCTGACCGTGGCGCGCTATCTGGTGGCGGCGCTGCCCGGCATCCTGCTGATCGGCATCATCTTCGGTGGCGTCCGCTCGGGCGTCTTTACCGCCACCGAATCCTCCTGCGTCGCCGTGGTCTACGCGCTGCTGGTCACGGTCTTCGTCTATCGCGGACTCGACTTCAAAGGCTTCGTGCATGCGACGCTGGGCGCCGTCCGCACCACGGCCATGGTGCTGCTGATCATCGGCGCCGCCAGTTCCTTTGGCTGGCTCATGGCCTTCCTGCAGGTTCCGGCCGCGACCATCCAGCTGATGCAGTCGATCTCCGACAATCCTCTGGTGATTCTGCTGCTGATCAACGTCATCCTGCTGGTGCTCGGCACCTTCATGGACATGGCGCCGATGATCATCATCTGCACGCCGATCTTCCTGCCCGTGGTCAAGGCGATCGGTATCGACCCGGTTCATTTCGGCGTGATCCTGATCCTCAACGCCGGCATCGGCCTGAACACGCCGCCGGTCGGCTCCGTCCAGTTCGTCGCCTGCGCCATCGGCAAGGTCTCGATCAGTGAATCGATGAGGACGATCTGGCCCTTCTACGGGGCTAGCGTTGCGGTGCTGCTGCTCGTGACCTACGTTCCCGCCTTCTCACTCTGGCTGCCGAGCGTATTCCGTTGACGAGACTGACGACGAGGACGCTGTCCTCCCTGCCGGCGGTGGTCCGCCGTCCGGCCTATGACCGCGCAAGCCTGATAGCGGGAATCGTGCATCTGGGCCTGGGTGCCTTCGCCCGTGCCCATCTCTGCGAATACACCGAGGACACGCTGGAACTGGAGTTCGGCGCCTGGGGCGTCACCGGCGCGAGCCTGCAGCGGCCCGACCAGCGCGACCGGCTGGCGCCGCAGGATGGTCTCTACACCCTGCTCAAGCGCGCCCCGGCCGGACCGGAACTGCGCATCATCGGCTGTCTCGGTGAGGTCCTGGTGGCGCCGGAGAACCCTGCCGCGCTGGTCGCGCGCATGGCAGCAGCGGAAACGCGGATCGTCTCGCTGACGGTGACCGAGAAAGGCTATTGCCACGACCCCGCCACCGGTCGGCTCAGGGCCGACCATCCCGACATCGTCCATGACCTCGCCAACCCGCTCAGCCCCCGTTCGGCGGTCGGCCTGATTGTGGCGGCCCTGAAGGCCCGCCGCGCCGCCGGGCTCGGCCCGTTCACGGCGCTGAGCTGTGACAACCTCCCCCACAACGGCGGCGTGCTGCGCGGCCTTGTGCGCGATTTCGCGGCGCTGAGCGATGATGGTCTGAGCCAGTGGATCGAAGCCAACGGCGCCTTCCCGGCAACGATGGTCGACCGCATCGTGCCCGCCACGACCGAGGCGGACATCGCCGAGGTCGCCGGCCTGATCGGGCTGGAGGACGCCGCGCCCGTGATCGGCGAGCCCTTCCGGCAATGGGCGATCCAGGACGTCTTCGCTGCCGGCCGCCCGGCCTGGGAGCGCGTCGGCGCGCAGATGGTCTCGGAGGTCGCGCCCTTCGAGTTCATGAAGCTGCGCATGCTCAACGGCGCGCATTCCTCGCTCGCCTATCTCGGCTATCTCGCCGGCCACGAGACCGTGTCCGAGGCCAGCGGTGACCCGGTCTTCGCCCGCTTCCTCGAAGGACTCTGGGCCGAGATCATCCCGACCGTTCCCGCGCCGCAGGGCGTCGTTCTCGGCGACTATGCGCAAGCCCTGCTCGCTCGCTTCCGCAATCCCGCCATTCGCCATCGCACCTGGCAGATCGCCATGGACGGCTCGCAAAAGCTGCCGCAGCGGCTGCTCGGCACCATCCGCGACCGCCTGAAACAGGATGCTGCGATCGACCATCTCGCGCTCGGTGTCGCGGCCTGGATGGCTTACGTCTCCGGCACGGACGAACAGGGCGCGACGATCGATGTCCGCGACCCGCTGGCCGCAACCTTCGCGGAGAAGGCCCGGGCCGCCGGCCGCGACGCGACGGCGCTCAGGCGCTCTCTGCTCGGCATCGAGGCGATCTTCAGCGCCGACCTGCCGCGCGAGCCGCGGTTCACGCGCGCCGTCGAGACGCATTTGGCAGCGCTGTTCGACAAAGGCGCGAAGGCGACGGTGGCCGCCCTCTGATCGAGCGGGCCGGGAACCTCTTGATCCGGCCCGCCCCCTCGCGCCAGATGCGCGCATGATCCGCGCCGTTCTCCTTACGCTGGCCCTGCTGGCGCTCGCTCAGCAGCCAGCAGCGGCGCAATCGGGCGTCACCGTTCCGAATTTCTGGGATCCACGGATCCGGCTCGACCGGCCGGAACCCGGTCCGCCGCGCGTGATCCGCTTCCTCACCGACGACGAATACCCGCCGCTACATTTCGCAGGGCCCGATGGCGGTCCGACCGGCTTCTCCGTCGAATTGGCGCGGGCCGCCTGCGAGAAGCTCGGCTGGACCTGCACCGTCCAGGCCCGCCGCTTCGACACCCTGCTGGATTCGCTCGCCGAGGGCCGGGGCGACGTCCTGGCGGCGGCGATCAACCTGACCCCGCCGATCCGCGCCCGCTTCGCGGCCAGCCATCTCTATTTCCGCGGCTCGGCCCGTTTGCTCACGACCCGTGGCAACGCCCAGGCCGAACTCGACACGCGCACCCTCCAGGGCAAGCGCGTCGCCGTCGTCGCCGGCACGGCCCATCAGGCCTATCTCGAACGGTTGCTGCCCTTCGTCCAGCGACGCGAGGCCCCCAACCTCACCGCCGCCGTCACGGCGCTGCGCAGCGGCGATGCCGAATTCGTCTTCGCCGACGGCGTCGCCCTGTCGCTTCTGCTCGCCGGCAGCGCCGGGGGCGAACTCGCCTTCACCGGCGGGCCTTTCCTGGAGAGCCGCTATTTCGGCGAAGGCGTCGCCTTCCTCATGCGCAAGGACGAGGTGCCGCTGAAGCGTTCCCTCGACTACGCGCTGCAGTCGCTCTGGGACGACGGCACCTATGCGCGGCTCTATCTGCGGTTCTTCCCGGTGAGCCCGTTCTGACGCCGGCCATCAGACGGCCTGGTGCCTCACGGTCGGGCGTGTCCCGACCATCCACGTCTTCCCTCGTCGCATGCGGTGTTCAAGACGTGGACGCTCGCCACAAGGGCGAGCCTGACGGCGAGCGCGGGTGTCACTTCGCCGGCGCGTTCGCGCTCAGTGCCTGCTTCGCCACGGCCGCAAGCCAGCCCGACGCTGCGGGGAGGATCGCGTCGTTGAAGTCGTAGCGGTCATTGTGGAGTTCGCCGCCGTCGCGCACCGGCCCGTTGCCGATCCAGACATAGGCGCCCGGCAGCCGCTGCAGGAAATGGGCGAAGTCCTCGCCCGTGGTGCTTGCCTTGAGATCACGCCGCAGCCCCACCCCGGCCGCCTGCGCGGCCGCGGCGGCGATCTCCTCCTCCGGCGCCGTGTTGATGGTAGCCGCGCCATGCATCGTCTCGACCTCGGCCTCCATCTCGAAGGTCGCGGCGATGTTCTGCGCGATCGCGCGGATGCGCCCGAGCAGACGATCGCGGACCTCTGCCACGAAAGTCCGGAAGGTGCCCTCGATGAAGACGCTGGTCGGGATCTGGTTCGAAGCCGAGCCGCCATGCACCTGGCCGATCGAGACCACCGCGGACTGCATCGGATCGATGTTGCGGGAGACGATCGTCTGCAGCGCGACGATGAGATGCCCCATGGCGACGATTGGGTCGCGCGTCGTCTCCGGCAGCGCCGCATGGCCTGCCGTCCCGTGCAGCGTGATCCTGAAACGGCCAGGCTCGGACATCACCGGCCCGCGATGGACGGCGATGGTGCCCGCCTCCAGCCCCGGCCAGTTGTGCAGGGCGAAGATGCGCTCCATCGGGAAGCGTTCGAGAATGCCGTCCGCGAGCATCGCCTGGGCGCCGCCGGCGCCCTCCTCGGCCGGCTGGAAGACGAACTGCACCGTGCCGCTCCAGCTGTCGTCGCGGGCGAGCAGCGCGGCCGCGCCCAGCAAGGCCGTGGTGTGTCCGTCGTGCCCGCAGGCATGCATGACGTGCGGCCGGGTCGATTTGTAGGGCAGTTCGTTCGCCTCGAGGATCGGCAGCGCGTCCATGTCAGCACGCAGCCCGACGGACCGTTCCGAGGTGCCCCGCCTGAGGGTCGCCACCACGCCATGGCCGCCGATGCCGGCGGTGAAGGGCACGCCGAGTGCGGTCAGCCTCGCCTGGACGAAGGCGCTCGTCTCCTTCTCCTCGCGGCCGAGTTCCGGATGGGCATGGAGATGGCGTCGCCAGCTGATGAGTTGGTCGTGCAGATGGCGATCCAAGATGGTCGTCCTCCCGGGTTTCGAGGCCGAGCAACCTATACCCGCAAGGCGGAGCGACAACCCATGCGACTGCTAGCCGCCATGTCGCCGGCGCGGCAGAGAGGTCCGCGCTCGATCGACGCATCCCGTCATTGACGCCGCCCTTCGCAATCTGCGAAAGCCCCTCCCTCGCATTTTGCAGGATCTGGAGAGGACACCACCCCAAATGCCGGTTTTCGACCCCGCCCTTGTGGACGCCGCCCAGCGTTCGGCCGCCTGGCCGTTCGAGGAAGCTCGCAAGCTCGTCGCGCGGATCGAGAAATCGGGCAAGACGGAGGTGATCTTCGAGACCGGCTATGGCCCCTCTGGCCTGCCCCATATCGGCACCTTCGGCGAGGTCGCGCGCACCTCGATGGTTCGCCATGCCTTTCGCGTGCTCACCGGCGATGCCGTGCCCACCCGCCTGATCGCCTTTTCCGACGACATGGACGGGCTGCGCAAGGTGCCAGACAACGTCCCCAACAAGGAGCTGCTGGCTGCCAATCTCGGCAAGCCGCTGACCGAGGTGCCGGACCCCTTCGGCACGCATGACAGCTTCGGCCGCCACAACAATGCGCGGCTTCGCGCCTTCCTCGACCAGTTCGGCTTCGACTACGAGTTCAAGTCCTCGACCGACAGCTACCGCGCCGGCGAGTTCGACGCGACGCTGCTGAAGATGCTGGCGCGCTACGACGCCATCATGAAGATCATGCTGCCGACCCTGCGCGAGGAGCGAGCGGCCACCTATTCGCCCTTCCTGCCGATCCACCCGGTGACGCGCGTCGTCATGCAGGTCCCGATCGAGGCGCGCGACGTCGAGGCCGGCACCATTGCCTGGACCGATCCCGCCACGGGAGAGCGCTTCGTCACGCCCGTCACCGGCGGCCAGGTCAAGCTGCAGTGGAAGCCGGACTGGGCGATGCGCTGGGTCGCGCTCGGCATCGACTACGAGATGGCGGGCAAGGACCTGATCGACTCGGTCAAGGTCTCCTCGCAGATCGCGCGCGCGCTCGACGGCACGCCGCCCGAGGGTTTCAACTACGAGCTCTTCCTGGACGAGCAGGGCCAGAAGATCTCGAAGTCGAAGGGCAACGGCCTGACCATCGAGCAATGGCTCGAATACGGCCCGCAGGAGAGCCTGGCGCTCTACATGTTCCAGCGCCCGCGCGAAGCCAAGAAGCTGCATTTCGACGTCATCCCGCGCGCGGTCGACGAATATCTGCAGTTCCTCGGCGGCTATGAGCGCCAGGACTGGAAGAACCGCCTCGGCAATCCCGTCTGGCATCTCCACCATGGCGAGCCGCCGCAGCCCGAAGTCATCGCCACCGGCGAAGGCGACAACGTCTCGCGGGCGCAGATCACCTTCGGCCTGCTGATGAACCTCGTCGCCGTCGCCAACTCCGAGGACAAGGCCGTGCTCTGGGGCTTCCTCCAGCGCTATGCGCCGGGCATTTCGCCGCAGACGCATCCGCGCCTCGACGCGCTGGTCGGCTACGCGATCGCCTATTTCCGCGACTTCGTGAAGCCGGCGAAGAACTACCGCCTCGCAGACGAGACGGAAGTGGCGGCCTTCACCGCGCTCGACGCCGCGCTGGCCGCCCTGCCGGCGGATGCGAGCGCCGAGACGGTGCAGGACACGGCGCTCGATGTCGCCCGCGCCATCCCGCGCTACCAGAACCTCGCCGCCAAGAACGCCACGCCCGAGCGGCCCGGTGTCTCCGGCGAGTGGTGGAAGGCGATCTACCAGGTCTTCTTCGGCGAGGATCAGGGCCCGCGCTTCGGCTCCTTCGCCGCGATCTACGGCCTCGCCAACACCCGCGCCCTGATCGCCAAGGCGCTATCCGGCGCGCTGGTCGAGGAGCACGCGGCGTTCGTCGAAGGACGGAAATCGGACTGAGACAACCGTCATTCTCGCGCGCCGCAGCGCGGCGACCCGGGAATCTCTCAGACGAGTCCGGGCTGGAATCCGAGATGGTCGGGTCAAGCCCGACCATGACGAGGTGAGACGACACATGACACCCGCCCAGGCCGTCGAGCAGGCCATCACCTCCCGCCGCGCCACCCGCGCCTTTTTGCCGACACCCGTCGACCCTGCCCTGCTGCACCGGCTGATCGAGGTCGCGTCCCGCGCGCCGAGCGGCACAAACATGCAGCCCTGGAAGCTGCGCGTGATCGGGCCGCAGGCGCGGGCACGGCTGGAGAGCGCCCTGCTGGCGGCACTGGACGATCCCGGCTTCGTCCAGTCCGAGGAATATCGCTACTATCCCGAGACGTTCCGCGAGCCCTATCTCTCGCGCCGCCGCAAGGTCGGCTGGGATCTCTACGGCTTGCTCGGCGTCGCCAAGGGCGATGTCGCGGGCATGAAGCGCCAGAGCGCCGCCAATCTGCGCTTCTTCGACGCCCCCGTCGCGCTGATGCTGACGGTCGACCGCGATCTTGAGATCGGCTCCTGGATCGATCTCGGGATGTTCCTGCAGAGCCTGCTGATCGCGGCACAGGGGCATGGCCTGCAATCCTGCCCGCAGGCGATCTTCGCGCGTTTCCACCCTGTCGTGCGCCGCGAACTCGCCATCCCCGAGAGCGAGATCGTGGTCTGCGGCATTGCCATCGGCCATGCCGATCCGGCGGCGCCCCAGAATGGCCTCGTCGCGGAGCGCGAGCCGGTCGAGGGCTTCACCACCTGGCTGGATTAAGGATCAGGCGCCGCGCACGCGCTTGAGCACGGGCTCGACGGCATAGTGCATCACGACGATCGCGACGCCGCCGACGACGAGCCCGAAGATGGCCGAGAACACCGCCCCTGCCAGCCACTCGACGATGCCGCCGAGAGGCAGCCAGCGGCCGGCCGCGGCGGCGATGTCGTGGCTGGCATGGCCCAGCATGGTCAGCCCGAACTCTTCCAGCCCGTGAATGATGATGCCCCCGCCGACCCAGAGCATGGCGGCCGTCCCGACGGCGCCGAGCGCGGTGAGGAAATGCGGCATGCCGACGACCAGCGCACGCCCGAACCATCGCACAGGTGCAAAACGGCGCTGGGCCAATGCGAGCCCGACATCGTCCGCCTTCACAATCAGCGCCACGGCGCCATAGACCAGCGCGGTGATGCCGATGCCGACCACCGCCAGCACGATCGCCTGCATCTGGAAAGAGGCCGTCGAGACGGTCGACAGGGTGATCGCCATGATCTCGGCCGAGAGGATGAAATCGGTCTTGATCGCGCCGGCGATCTTCTGTTCCTCGAGCAGCTTGGGATCGAGCGCCGCCTTGCCGGCTTCCGCCGGCGTCGCGGCGGCATGCGGCACGACCAGCTCGACGATCTTTTCGGCGCCCTCATAGCACAGATAGACTCCGCCCATCATCAGGAGCGGCGTGATCAGCCAGGGCGCGACCAGCGCCAGGATCAGCGCCCCCGGCAGCAGGAAGAGCAGCTTGTTCTTCAGCGAGCCGAGCGCGATCTTCCAGATGATCGGCAGTTCGCGCGAGGCGGCGAAACCCACCGCATAGCGCGGCGTCACCGCCGCATCGTCGATGACGATGCCGGCCGCCTTGGTGCCGGCCTTGGTCGCCTGCGCGACGACGTCGTCGACCGAGGACGCCGCAACCTTGGCGATGCCGGCGATATCGTCGAGCAGTGCAAACAGTCCCGAGGCCACGATACAGATCTCCCCCCTGGCGCCGCCCCATGGCGGCGCGCCCTCACCTAGACGCGGCAGCGCCGGTTTGGTTCAGACCGGGTTGATCTCGAACAGGCCGGCGCAGCCCATGCCGCCCGCCACGCACATCGTCACCACCGCATAGCGCGCCTTGCGGCGGCGGCCCTCCAGCAGCGCATGGCCGACGAGACGGGCCCCGCTCATGCCGAAGGGATGGCCGATCGCGATCGCCCCGCCATTGACGTTGACCTTGTCGGGATCGATGCCGAGCCGGTCGCGGCAATAGAGCGACTGCGAGGCGAAGGCTTCGTTCAGCTCCCAGAGATCGATGTCGGCGACGGTGAGCCCGTTGCGTTCCAGCAGCCTAGGCACCGCGAAGACCGGGCCGATGCCCATCTCGTCGGGCTCGCAGCCGGCAGCCGCGAAACCGCGGAAGATGCCGAGCGGCGACAGACCGCGCCGCGCCGCCTCCGCGGCCGACATCACGACACTGGCCGAGGCGCCGTCCGAGAGCTGGCTGGCATTGCCGGCGGTGACGAACTGGTCCTCGCCGCGCACGGGCTTGAGCTTGAGCAGCCCCTCCAGCGTGGTGTCGGGCCGGTTGCCTTCGTCCTTCGCCAGCGTCACCGGCTTCTGGCTGACCTCGCCGGTCGCCTTGTCGGTGACCGCCATCACGGCGCTCATCGGCACGATCTCGTCGTCGAACAGACCGCGCTCCTGGGCTGCGGCCGTGCGCTGCTGGCTCGCCAGCGAGAACTCGTCCTGGGCCTGCCGCGAGATGCCATAGCGCTGCGCCACGATGTCGGCCGTTTCGATCATCGTCGTGTAGATCGTCGGCTTGTTGGCGAGCAGCCACTCGTTCTGGGCGAGGTCGCGCCGGGTCACCGGCTGCACCAGCGAGATGGATTCAACGCCGCCGCCGACAGCGACCGGCACCCCGTCCATCACCACCCGCCGCGCGGCATGGGCGATCGCCTCAAGCCCCGAGGCGCAGAAGCGGCTGACCGTGACCCCGGCCGACTGCACCGGGATGCCGGCGACCAGCGCGGCATGACGCGCGACATTGAGCCCCGTCGCCGCCTCCGGATAGCCGCAGCCCAAGACCACCTCCTCGACCGCCTCGGGCTCGAGACCGGCGCGCTCCAGCGCGTGCCGGATCGCATGGGCCGCCATGTCGGCGCCGCGGACCTGGTTGAAGGCCCCGCGATGGGCCTTGCCGATCGGCGTGCGCGCCGTGGAGACGATGACGGCTTCGGTCATGGAACGTGTCTTCCTGTGTGATTTCGAAATTGTTTCGATCTCCGCCGTCATCCCGGGCGACCGCAGGGAGACCCGGGATCCATGCCGGAATCGTTCAGGCATGGATCCCGGGTCTTCGCTTCGCTGCGTCCGGGATGACCACCGGTTAAACCACCCTGTTCTTCAGATCGGCGAAGCCCTTGCCTTCGTCCGCGAGCCGGCGCAACAGCGGTGCCGGCTGCAGCGTGTCATCACCGGTCTCAGCCGCCTGCTGCTCCAGCCGCGCGACGATGGCCCCGAGACCGACCGTATCGGCCCAGTACATCGGCCCTCCACGCCAGGCCGGCCAATTGTAGCCGTTGAGCCAGATCACGTCGATGTCGCCGGGTCGCGCCGCGATGCCCTCCTCGAGGATCCGCGCGCCCTCGTTCACCATCGGGTCGAGCAGGCGCGACAGGATCTCATCGGACGAGAAGCTTCGCCGCGTCAGGCCCTGTTCCTCAGAGATGCGCGCAATCAGCGCCTCGACCTCCGGATCGCGCTGCCCGCTGCGGGCGCCCTCCGGATAGAGGAAATAGCCGCGCCCGGTCTTCTGGCCGAACCAGCCGGCCTCGCAGATCGCATCCGCCACCGCCGCCGTCTTGCCGCGGGCCTTACGCGAGCGCCAGCCGATGTCGTTGCCGGCGAGATCGGCCATGGCGCAGGGTCCCATCTTGAAGCCGAAGCCGGTCAGCGCGGCATCGACCTCATACGGCAACGCGCCGGCAATCAGCAGCCGCTCGGTCGCGCGGGTGCGCGCCTCGAGCATCCGGTTGCCGACGAAGCCGAAGCCGTTGCCGACCACGACCGGCACCTTGCCGAGCCGGCGGCCCAGCGCCATCGCCGTCACCACCGTATCCTCGGCCACGCCCTGCGGCCGCACCACTTCGAGCAGCTTCATCACATTCGCCGGGCTAAAGAAGTGCATCCCCAGCACGTCCTGCGGCCGGCGCGTCGCCGCCGCGATCGTGGGCACGTCGAGATAGGAGGTGTTGCTGGCAAGGATCGCGCCGGGCCTGGCGATGCCGTCGAGCGCCGCGAAGATCTGCTGCTTGACGCCCATTTCCTCGAAGGCGGCCTCGATGACGATGTCCGCTTCGGCTGCGGCGGCGAGGCCCACCGCGGGCGTGATCAGCGCCATGCGCGCATCGCGCTTTTCCGGCGTCAACGAGCCGCGCGTCACCGACATCTCATAGATCGCCGCGACACGGTTCATGCCGTTGTCGATCTGTGCTTGTTCCTGCTCGATCAGCGTCACGGGGATGCCGGCATTGGCGAAGCACATGGCGATGCCGCCGCCCATCGTACCAGCCCCGATCACCGCAGCCTTTGCGATCGGGCGCGGCTTCACTTCCGCGCCGATGCCGGGCACGCGAGCGATCTCGCGCTCCGCGAAGAAGACATGCCGCAGCGCAGCCGAACGCGGATCGGCGACGAGCTTCAGGAACAGCGCCCGCTCGACGGCGAGCCCCTCCGCAAAGTTCAGTTCGAAGGCGCCGCGTACGGCCTCGATCAAGGCGGCGACATTCGGCAGATCGGCCGACTTCTTCAGCGCATCCGCGGCAAGCGCCTCGAAGGCCGCTCGATCGGCCGCCGTCAGTTTCGCGCTGGACTGGCTGAGGCGCAGCGGTGCGCCCCGACTCGCCAGCATGTGCGCCTGCGCCACGGCGGCGGCAATGAGATCCTCGCCCGTCACCGCATCGACCAGCCCGAGCTCCAGCGCCTTGCCGGCATTGACGGGCTCCCCCGAGAGCATCAGCGGGAAGGCCTTCGCCGCCCCGATCAGCCGCGGCAGGCGCTGCGTGCCGCCCGCACCGGGGATCAGTCCCAGCCTGACCTCGGGCAGGCCGAGCGACGCGGTCGGCGCCGCGACGCGACCATGGCAGGCGAGCGCGACCTCGAGACCGCCGCCGAGCGCCGCCCCCTGGATCGCGGCGACGAGCGGCTTCGGGCAGGCTTCGATCGCATCGAGCACGTCCGGCAGATAGGGTGCGAGCAGCGGCTTGCCGAATTCGCTGATATCTGCGCCGGCGATGAAGGCGCGGCCCGCCGCCGCCAGCACGATGGCGCTCACCGTCGCATCGGCGCCCGCCTCCGCAATGACGCGGGCGAGATCGGCCCGCAGGGCCTGGCCGAGAGCGTTGACGGGAGGGTTGTCGATCGTCGCGATCGCGATCTCGCCCTGACGGGCGAGCCGGACGGTCTCCATAGGCATGCGTCCCTGCTGTGCCGGCGCTGGGGCGCGGCCGGTCGAGGGCGAAGGAGGACATGGCGAAGGTCCCCTTTGTCAAGCAGGCCGCACGCTTGACCCCCTGCGAAGCGGCATGCCAAGCCTGCCGCCGAGAGCCGGGCCCAGGAGCATCGATGCGCGGGACCCAGCCGGGCTTAAGGGATGGAGATCCGGGAATGAGCAGCGCCGTTCTGACCGAAACCGTGGCGCCCGGCGTACTGCAGATCACGATGAACCGGCCCGAGCGCAAGAACGCACTCGACCGCGCCAGCTATCTCGGCCTGATCGACGCGTTCGCCGCGGCGGAAGCCGATGCCGAGATCCGCGCCATCCTCGTCACCGGCGCGGGCGGCTGTTTCACTAGCGGCAACGACATCCGCGATTTCGCGGCTTCCGCCGATGACGGCGCCCGCGTCGCGATGGATTTCCTCGGCGCGATCTCGACGGCGACCAAGCCGGTTGTCGCGGCGGTGGAGGGCTTCGCGGTCGGCATCGGCACAACGATGCTGCTGCATTGCGATCTCGCCTTTGCCGGAACGGGCGCGATGTTCCGCATGCCCTTCGTCACGCTCGGGCTCTGCCCGGAGGGCGCGTCGAGCTATCTGCTGCCGCTCGCGGCGGGCTCCAAGCGCGCGGCCGAACTGCTGATGCTGGGCGAGAGCTTCGGCCCCCAGGCGGCACTGGAGGCGGGCCTGCTCAACGCCGTCCTGGCCGAAGGCAAGGCGCTGGAGGCTGCGCTCGACAAGGCGAAGGCGCTGGCGGCCCTGCCGCCGCAATCGGTCGCGCTGACCAAGATGCTGCTCAAGCGCGGCCAGGCGGCCGCCGTGGCCGAGACGCTGTCGACGGAAGCGCGGCATTTCGGCGAACGCCTGCGCTCGGCCGAGGCCCAAGCCGCCTTCGCCGCCTTCCTCAAGCGCTGAGAGAAGTCGGGAGGCTGGCGCCTTCCCGACCCTGTCATCGCGACGACGTCAGGCCTTGGCGCCGTCCGTGCCCACGGCCGCTCGCGAGGCGCCGAAGGGCAGCGCCTTCCAGATCATGAAGGCCCAGATCGCCATCGTGCAGACACCGAGCACCCCGGCGATGGGTCGCGACAGGAAGCCGATCAGCGACCCGTCCGCCTTGATCATCGACGACATGAAGTTCTGCTCCAGCATCTCGCCGAGCACGAGCCCGAGGATCAGCGGCGCCACGGGCACGCCATGTTCTTCCAGCAGCCAACCGAAAATGCCCATCACCACCATCAGAACCACGCCATAGAGCGAGTTCGTCATGGCGTAGGAGCCGACGATGCAGAAGATCAGAATGATCGGCAGCAGGATGTTGCGCGGCACCCGCAGGATCTGCTTGGCCGATTTGATCGCCGCCCAGCCGAGCGGGAACATGATCAAATTGGCGAGAATGAAGATGATGAAGACGGCGTAGATCAGCTCCGGAGTCTGCAGGAACACGCTCGGCCCCGGATTCATCCCCTTCATGTAGAGCACGCCGATCACGATGGCCGTGATCGAATCGCCTGGGATGCCGAAGACGAGTGCCGGGATCCAGGCGCCGCCGAGCGCGGAGTTGTTGGCGGAGGTCGAGTCGACGATGCCCTCGATATGGCCGGTTCCGAACTTCTCCGGCTCCTTGGACGTCTTCTTGGAGACCGCATAGGAAACCCAGGCCGCGATGTCGGCCCCCGCGCCCGGCAGAGCTCCGATCACGGTCCCGATCGTCGAACCGCGCAGGAAGTTGAACCAGTACTTCTTGAACACGCCCCCGACGCCGGTCATCAGACTGCCGACGGCCTGGGCAACGACGGCCCCGCCCTTCTCCATCGTCACGGCGCCGCGCAGCAGTTCGGAAACCGCGAACATGCCGATCAGCGTCGGAATGAAGTTGATGCCGGAGAGCAGATCGACATTGCCGAAGGTGAAGCGCGGCTGTCCTGCCGCGGGATCGATGCCGATGCAGCCGATCGCCAGCCCGATGAAGAGCGACAGCAGGCCCTTCAACGGGTCCCCTGTGCCGATGAAGACGGCGCAGGTCAGGCCGAGGCAGGCCAGCCAGAAATACTCGAAGGACGAGAAATTGATCGCGACCTCGGCCAGCACCGGCGCCAGCACAATCAGGATGACGACGCCGAAGATGCCACCCAGCACCGAGAACACCAGGTTGACGCCCATGCAGAGATCGAGCTGACCCTTCTTGGTCATCTCGTAGCTCTCGTCGGCATAGGCGGCCGAGGCCGGCGTGCCCGGCATCCGCAGCATCGCGGCGGGAATGTCGCCCGCGAAGATCGCCATCGCGGTGGCGGTGACGATCGCCCCTAGCGCCGGAACGGGCGCCATGAAGAAGGTCACCGGCACCAGCAGCGCCGTCGCCATCGTTGCCGTCAGGCCGGGCATGGCGCCGACGAACATGCCGAACATGGCCGAACCCATGATGACCGCGAGAACGGTCGGGTCGAAAACCAGCCCGAAGGCGGTTGAAATCGCTGTCATGCCGGTCTCCTCAGAGCACGCTGTCGAGGATGCCGCGCGGCAGCGGAACTCGCATGAGGTTGCCGAAGAAGTATTGCACCGCGATCGTCATCACGACCGCCACGATCAGTGCGATGACCGGCCGCACGCCGAACCACAGGAACAGAACGAGCTGGATCAGGAAGGCGGTCGGGATGAAGCCGAGCGGCTCGGACGCGACGAGGTAGAACAGCATCGCCGCCAGCATCAGTGCGAAGGAGGCCAGCCGCCGCGGACTGCGGGCCCAACCATCGAGCACCAGCAGCGGGCGTCCTCCGGCCCGCCATTCACGCAGCATCAGCAGCAGGGAAAAGAGGATGATCCCGCCCCCGATGATCCGGGGGAACAGGCTCGGGCCGTATTTCTGGCCCGGGAAAGGGGGGAACGTGAAGGTCATCGCGATCATCGCGCCGGCGATAAGCAGGAACGCGGTGCCGACGACGGCATCGTTGAAGCGCATCGGACAGACTTTCTGAGACAGGACGCATCCCGGTGCGCGCGGCACCGGGACGATGGCGTGACCGCGACCGCAGATGTCGCGCGGTCGCGGTCGTCAGAACCGTTACGCCGGCTTCTTGGCGAGACCGGCCGCGTTCATGGCGGAACCCATCGCCTTGTCGCCCTCGGCCATGAAGGCGGCGAAGCCCTTCTGGTCCTGATAGGTCATGCCGAAGCCGCGCGCGTTCATGAAGTCCTGAAACTCCTTCGAGTCGAAGGCCTTCTTGAGCTCCGTCATCAGCGTCGCCTGCACGGCTTCCGGCAGACCCTTCGGCCCGGCAATGCCGCGCCAGGCGCCGACGGAGTAGTTGATGCCGAGCGTCTCGTTCAGCGTCGGCACGTCCTTGAACTGCGGGTTGCGGGCCTTCGCCATGATGGCGAGCGACTTGGCCTTGCCGGCGTCGATCATGGCGCGAGCCTCGGGCACCGAGCAGGTGACGATGTCGATGCCGCCGGCGGCGAGATCCTGCATCGCCGGGGCCGCCCCGTTCGACGGCGCCCATGCGACATGGTTCGGCTTCAGCCCCATCGCCTGCAGCCAGCCGATCAGGGCGAGATGCCAGATGCCGCCCTGGCCGGTGCCGGAGGCCTTGAACTTGCCTTCGGGCGCGGCCTTGATCGCGTCCGCGAGCGCCTTGATGTCCTTGTACGGCGAATCCGCCTTGACCTGGACGCCCGGCGGATCCTCGTTCATCAGCGCCAGCGGCGTGAAGCTGGTCGGGTTGAGGTCCGTCAGACCCTGATGGTGCATCATGGTGATTTCCACCGTGATCATGCCGATCGTGTAGCCGTCCGGCGCCGCCGTCGCGATGGCGGAGTGGCCGACGACACCGGAACCGCCGGTGCGGTTCACGACGTTGACCGGCTGCCCGAGGTTCTTCTCGAGGATGGCGGCAACGATGCGAGCCGTCGCATCGGTCCCGCCGCCAGCTCCCCAGGGGCAGACGAGGGTGATCGGACGGCTCGGCCATTTGGCCTGAGCGATGGCGGGGGCTGCGATGAGCCCCGATGCGCCGACGGCGGCCGCCCCGGCCAGAACGCTTCGCCTGCTGATGTTGTCGGTCATTCGGTTCCTCTCCCTAAATCGATTTAGTGACCGAGCGCTCCTCGCCGGTGACGGGGCGCTCTTGCGTAGACGGTTGCATCTGAACCGATTGCGGCCGCGGAGACAACCGTCTTCCGAGGGAATTCTACAACCCGCAGAGGATCGGCAGGATCGCAGACGCACGCGCATCCACGATGGCGCCGGTGCTCCGGTCGGCGCTTCCTGCCGGAGCGGAGACCAACGGTGCGCCAGCCCGGCTCGCCGCCGCCTGGACCGCAGCCGCAGCCGCCAGCGCATGGCTGCGCTGCGGCGCGATGCCTGCGATCAGCACGCGGTCGGACGGATTGCCCGTGACGAGGCCCGCGAGGCGGCCCTGCCGGTCGAAGGCAGCCGCCCCCGCCTGTCCAGGCTGGAGTGGCGCCAGCACGGCCGCACCGGCCGCGCCCGCGACGATCCGGCCTGGCAAGGCAACAGGCACGCGACGGCCTCCCTCCTCGCCGAAGGCCAGGAGCACGAGATCCTCCCCCTCCGCAGGCGGCTCGGAGCGGGCGGCCGGCGCGGCCAGGGCTGCCCCGCCCTCGATATCGAGCAGCGCAAGGCCCGCTTCGGGCACCCCTCGCAGCCGCGCGAGGCGCCCTCCGGCGCGCAGCGTCCGGCAGCCGTCAATGCCTGCCGCCGCCGTCGCGACGAGGCGCTCGCCCAGGGCGACGCCGGTCGCATGTCGCTCCGTCGGCCGCGCAGCCGCTGCCGAGACTGCCGTGGCCGCGATGGCGGATCCGGCTGTCGGCCCGCTGGCCGAGGCGACGGCCGGAGCCTGGGGCAGCGGACCGGTCGGGAACGGCTCGAAGCTGGCCGCGATCGCGATGACGAGCTTGTCAACCGAAGCGGCCAGACCCTTGTCGTAGCCGATCGAGAAGCCCCGCAGCCCGGACGGTCCCGAGGCGAGCCTGCGGTAGAACTTGCCGGTCGGCGTCTCGCCGGTGACGACGAAGAAATCTGGCCGCAGCAGCTTGTAGGTGATCTTCCGGCCTGGATTGTTCGGCGTTGGCGCGGTGGCCTTCTCGTAGACGGCCTCCAGCGTCTCGCCGGGCGGCGTCGCCGAGGTATCGAGCGTGATTTTGCCATCGGCGCTCTGCCAGCGACTTCCGGAGGGCGAGACATCCCGTTTCGGCAGGACCGCAGCCGGGATGCCGATCCGCAGACCGGTGCGCTCGTCGGCGATGACGCGGAAGCCCGCCGCCTCGCGCGCCGCCTGAGCCGATTGGGCAAGGCTGCGCCGCTCGGCCGGGGTCAGCAACCCGTCGGGCGCGCCCTTGCCCGCCTTGAAGGCGTTGATCGCGCGGAAGGTGAGCGGCCCGTAGCTGCCGCTGACGGCGCCGTTGAAATGCCCGCTCCAGATCAGATCGGCCTGGATCGCGCGGCGTTCGGCCTCGGGCAGGCTCTCAAAGCTGGCCTGCGCTGCAGCGAGCTGTGGATTGGCCGCGGGAGCGGGGGCCTGTGCGAGCGCCCCGGCGGACAGCGCCGCGCAGACGGGCAGCATCAGTGCCGCGGACACGATCAGACGCAACGAACGGGCTCTCATGATCGCCTCCCACCCCGACGGCCGGCATTGAGCGTCAGATCGACAGCCCCTGCAAGCGTTTCCGGCAGCCGATCGCGGGGAGCCAACGCCCTCCGCCCACCCGCCGCGCGCTTTCGGATTGCGCCAATCGACGCCGGTGATAGCCTGCCGCCGCGACCATACCCGTCATCCGGTCTTTGTCTTGGACAGGCGGAATGCGGGACGTCCTCTGGAGGAAATGCCCATGCGCCTGTTGCCCCGCCTCGCGCTGGTTCTGGGCCTGAGCCTCGCCGCCCACCCGGCCTTCGCGCAGAAGGCCTATATCCGCAACGATCTCGCCGCCGACGGGCAGCGCCTGGAGGAGCGACTGAAGCGCGAGGTCTCCGCCGGCGCCCGCTCGGCAGCCGATCTCGTGCGCGCGGGCGAGGCTGCGCTCTCGCGCGGGGACGCCCGCGCCGCCCTGCCCCAGGCCAATGCCGCCGTCGTCGCCGAGCCCGCCAATGCCGCTGGCTGGCGCCTGATGGCGCGCGCCGCCAACGCCATCGAGCCGCGCGACTATCGCGAGCGCTGGGAACTGCGCGAGCGCGCCATCAGCGCCGCCTATCTCGCCTATCAGCGCGCCACGAGCCGCAATGACGAGGCCGCCTCGCTGGGCCTGCTCGCCCGCATTTTTGAGCGCAACGAACTCTGGCGCCCGGCGCTGACGACCTATCGCCTCAGCCTGGATCTCGTCGACAACGCCTCGCTGCGCACCGCCTATGAGGGCCTGCGCGAGCAGCGCGGCTTCCGCCTGACCGGCAACAAGGTCGATGCCGATGCGGCGAGCCCGCGCGCCTGCTTCGAGTTCTCCGAACCGCTCGCCCGCGGCCGTGTCGATTTCGCGCCTTACGTTGCGATCTCCGGCGGCAAGGGCGACTTCGCGGTCACGGGCGAGGAGCGCCAGATCTGCGTCGATGGCCTGCGCCATGGCGAGCGTTACGCCTTCGTCATCCGCCAGGGCGTGCCTTCCGCGATCCCCGACGAGAAGCTGCTGAAATCCGCCGATTACGAGGTCTATGTCCGCGATCGCACGCCTTCGGTGCGCTTCACCGGCAAAAACTACGTCCTGCCGCGCACGGGCCAGCAGGGCATCCCGGTCGTATCGGTCAACAGCGACAGGCTCGACCTCGAGGTCATGCGGATCGGCGACCGCAACCTGATCAATTCGGTCCATTCCGAGGATTTCCTCGGCCAGCTCGGCGCCTACCAGTCGAAGCAGATCGAGAACGACAAGGGCCAGCGCGTCTGGACCGGCTCGATGGAGGTCAAATCCGAGCTGAACAAGGACGTCGTCACCGCCTTCCCGGTGGTGGAGGCCGTCGGCGCGCTGAAACCCGGCGTCTATGTGATGTTCGCCAAACCCAGCGGTGGCCGGGCGCCTACGCCCTCCGACAGCGACGGCGACTATGACGATGGCACGACGCGCGCAACGCAGTGGTTTGTCGTTTCCGATCTCGGCCTGACCTCCTTCTCCGGCCCCGACGGCGTGCATGTGCTGGTGCGTTCGCTCTCCGACGCCGCCCCCGTCGCCAATGCCGAATTGCGCCTGCTGGCGAGGAACAACGAGGTGCTGGCGACGCTCCGCTCCGACGCCAATGGCTATGCCCGCTTCGATGCAGGCCTCGCCAAGGGCCAGGGCGGCCTGGCGCCGGGCCTCGTCACCGCCTCGCTCGCCGAGGATTACGGCTTCCTCGACCTGAAGCAGACGGCCTTCGATCTCTCTGATCGCGGCGTGAAGGGCCGCGTCGCCCCGGCCGGCCTCGATGCCTATCTCTATACCGAGCGCGGCGTCTATCGCTCCGGCGAGACGGTCTATCTCACGACGCTGCTGCGCGATGCCCGCGGCGCCGCCGTCGCCGGCCTGCCGCTGACACTCGTCGTCAAGCGGCCCGACGGCGTCGAGTATCGCCGCCGCCAGGTCGAGGACCAGGGCGCCGGCGGGCGCGCCCATTCGATCCCGCTTTTGTCAGGCGCTGCGACCGGCACCTGGCGCGTCCAGGCCTATGCCGATCCCAAGGGCCCGGCGATCGGCGAGGTCTCCTTCCTCGTCGAGGATTACGTTCCCGAGCGGCTCGAACTGACCCTGACGCCAAAGGCGCCCGTCCTGCAGACGGGCCAGCCGGCCGAGATCGACCTCAGCGCCCGCTATCTCTATGGCGCGCCGGGCTCAGGCCTCGACGTCACCGGCTCGATGACGATCCGCGCCGCCGCCCAGTCGGCCATCCCCGGTTTCGCCGGCTATCAGGTCGGCCTCACCGACGAGGCGTTCGAGCCGGTCCAGTCCGAATTCGAAGAGAGCGCGACGACGGACACCGCCGGCAGGGTCACCGTGACCAACCCGATGTCCCAGCCCGAGACCAACCGCCCGCTGGAAGCCGAATTCACCATCCGCGTCGGGGAGCCCGGCGGGCGCGCCATCGCTCGCTCCGTCACCCTGCCGATCGTGCCCAAGGGCGCCGCCATCGGCGTGCGCAAGGCCTTCAAGGAGGGCGAGCTCGGCAACGGCCAGACCGCGAGTTTCGACGTCATCATGGCCAATGGCGACGGCCGCCGCCTCGCCAGGGCCGGCGTGAAATGGACGCTGTCCAAGGTCACCCGCAACTATCAGTGGTTCTTCCAGGACGGCCGCTGGAACTATGAGGGCGTGAAGTCGACCCGCCGCGTCGCCGATGGCGAGGTCGCGGTCACGGAGGCCGCGCCGGCCCGCATCGCGGCGCCGGTCGAATGGGGCAATTACCGCCTCGACGTATCAGCCGACGGGCCGGACTCAACCGAAACCTCGGTCTCCTTCAGCGTCGGCTACGAGGCCGACAAGACCGCCGACACGCCCGACGTGCTGGATGTCGCCATCGACAAGGCGGCCTATGCCGATGGCGAAAACCTGAATCTCCGCCTCAGCCCCCGCTTCGCCGGCAAGGCGACGCTCGCGGTCATCACCGACCGCGTCGTCGACCTCCGCACCATCGATATCGCGGCGGGCGGCACCACCGCGACCGTCCCGGTCAAGGCCGAATGGGGCGCCGGGGCCTATCTCGTCGCGCTGGCCCACCGGCCGATGGATGCCGCCGCCAAGCGCCTGCCCGGCCGGGCGATCGGCCTGTCCTGGTTCTCGATCGGCAAGGAGAGCCGCACGCTGACGCTCGATCTCGGTGCACCCACCCTCGTGCGCCCGCTCACGACCCTGTCGCTGCCGGTGAAGGTCACCGGCGCGCGGGCCGGCGAGGAGGCTTTCGTCACCGTCGCCGCGGTCGATGTCGGCATCCTGAACCTGACCCGGTTCGAAAGCCCCGATCCGAGCAAGTTCTTCTTCGGCCAGCGCCAGATCGGCCACGAGTTGCGCGACCTCTACGGCTATCTGATCGACGGCATGCAGGGCACGCGCGGCGCGATCCGCAGCGGCGGCGACGCCGCGCCTTCCCTCGAAGGCGAGAAGCCGACGCAGGAGCCGGTCGCCCGCTATTCCGGCGTGGTCAAGGTCGGCCCCGACGGCACCGCGAAGGTCGATTTCGAGCTGCCGGCCTTCAACGGCTCGCTGCGCGTCATGGCGGTCGCCTGGTCGGCCGGCCGAACCGGACAGGCGAGTGCGGACGTCATCGTGCGCGACCAGGTGGTGGCGCAGGCGACGCTGCCGCGCTTCCTCGCCATCGGCGACCAGTCGCGCTTCCATCTCCAGATCGACAATGTCGAAGGACCGGCCGGCCCCTATGTCGTCGATCTCGACATCCGCGGCCCGGTGCTGGTGCCGGCCGATGCCACCCGCCGGACGATCCAGCTCGCCGCGGGCGCCAAGGCGCAGATGACGATCCCCGTCACCGCCGCGGGGCTCGGCCGCGCCGAATTCGATGTCCGCATCAGCGGGCCCGGCGGCGTCGGCACCGTGCAGAATCTCGCCGTCCGCGTGCAGCCCTCCGCGGCCACGATCGCGCGCCGCATCGTGCGCCCGATCCCCGGCAATGGCGGCGCGATCACGGTCTCGGCCGATCTCCTGGCCGATCTCGTGCCCGGCTCCGGCCAGGTCTCGGTTTCCGTCTCACCACTCGCCGCGCTCGACGTGCCCGGCCTGCTCAAGGCGCTCGACCGCTACCCCTATGGCTGCACCGAACAGACGGTGAGCCGCGCCATGCCGCTGCTCCATGTCAACCGGCTCGCCTCGCTCGAACATCTCGCGCTCGACGCCAATGCCGATGAGCGGGTACAGAACGCGATCGAGCGCGTGCTCGCTCGCCAGGGTGCCAACGGTTCCTTCGGGCTCTGGGGCGTCGGCGGCGAGGATCTCTGGCTAGACGCCTTCACGGCGGACTTCCTGACGCGGGCCCGCGAACGCCAGTTCGCCGTGCCGCAGACCGCGTTCAACCTCGCGCTCGACCGGCTGCGCAACCAGGTCGTCAACACCGGCGAGATCGTCAAGGAGGAAGCGGCCGGAATCGCCTACGCCCTCTATGTGCTCGCCCGCAACGGTCGGCCGGTGATGGGCGATCTGCGCTACCTCGCCGACAACAAGCTCGCCGATTTCGCCACGCCCATGGCCCGCGCCCAGATCGGTGCGGCGCTCTCGGCGCTCGGCGATCGCGGTCGCGGCCGCGCCGCCTTCGTCAGCGCGCTCGCCGGGCTGCAGGAGCGCAGCGACGACGGCCTGTCGCGGCCCGATTACGGCTCGCGCCTGCGCGATGGCGCGGCGGTTCTGGCGCTGATCGCGGAATCGGCCGGCGACCGAGCCGAGATCGGCCGCGCCGCCGCCATCCTCGACGGCGCCCGCAACAGCGCCCGCTACACCTCGACCCAGGAACAGGCCTGGATGGTGCTCGCCGCCCAGGCGATGGCGAAGGATGCCGAAGGCATGACGCTGACCGTCGACGGCACGGAGCGGAAGGGGCCCCTTTACCGCACGATTCCCGCTGCGGCGCTGGAGCAGAAGCCGTTGACGGTCGCCAACCCCGCCGCCGCCACGGCGCAGGCTGTCATCACCGTGGCCGGGATCCCGACCGGCGCCGAGCCCGCCCTCAACCAGGGCTTCGGACTGGACCGCGTGATCTACACGATGAAGGGCGAGAAGGCCGACCCGGCCCGACTGCGCCAGAACGAACGCTATGTCGTCGCGCTGACGGTGACGGAGCCGGCCAGCCGCTATGGCCGCCTGCTCCTCGTCGACCCCGTCCCCGCCGGGCTCGAGATCGAGAACGCGAACCTCACCGAAGGCGCCTCGGTCGCCGGTCTCGACTGGCTGAAGCAGGAGGTCATCCCCGTCCATACGGAGGCGCGCGACGACCGCTATGTCGCCGCCTTCGAGCGCTCCGGCAGCAAGGACCAGAAGCTCGTCTACACGGTCGCCTACATCACCCGCGCCGTCTCGCCCGGTCGTTATGTGGCGCCTGCAGCCGTCATCGAGGACATGTACCGTCCCGACCGCTTCGGGCGCACCGCCTTCGGCACCGTGGACATCGCCTCGGCGCGGTGATGCACGGCGATCACAAACCGGCATTCCCGGGCGAGGCGAAGCCGAGACCCCAGAATCTCGATCAGGAGATGCTCGGGTCGAGCTCGAGCATGACGGTGACAGGCCGAAGCTTCCGCAAGCTGAAGATCGCTGCCGCGTCGCTCGCACTGCTTCTCACCGCCGCGACCGGCTCGCTCCTCCACCATGCGGCAACCCTCCCGCCGCTCGACCTTACGGCCGCAACAGAGCGCTCGACCGTCGTGCTGGACCGCGAGGGCCGGCTTCTCCGCCCCTTCCTGACGGCGGACGGCCGCTGGAAACTCCCGGTCGGCACGGGCGACGTCGATCCGCGCTATCTCGCCATGCTCAAGGCCTATGAGGACAGGCGCTTCGACAGCCATGCCGGCATCGATCCGCTTGGGCTCGTGCGCGCGGCCGGCCAGATGCTGTGGAACGGCCGCATCGTCTCCGGCGGCTCGACCCTGACCATGCAGGTCGCGCGCCTGCTGGAGCCCCGCGAGGAGCGCAGCCTCGCCGCCAAGCTCCGCCAGGCGGTGCGCGCCGTCGAACTCGAGCGGCGCTTCACCAAGACCGAAATCCTCGACCTCTACCTGACGCTCGCCCCCTTCGGCGGTAATCTCGAGGGCGTGCGCGCAGCCAGCCTCGCTTGGTTCGGCAAGGAGCCGAAGCGCCTCTCGACCGCCGAGGCCGCGCTGCTCGTCGCCCTGCCGCAATCGCCCGAGACGCGCCGGCCCGATCGCTTCGCCGAGGCCGCCCGCAAGGCCCGCGACCGGGTACTGGCCCGCGTCGCGGAGGCTGGCCTCGCCACCGCAGCCGAAATCGCCGCCGCGCGAGACGAGCCGGTCCCGACGGCGCGCAAGCCTTTCCCCAACCTCGCCCCCCATGTCGCCGAGCAGGTCGTGGCGGAAGCGCCGGCCGCCCGCAGCCATCGCCTCAGCCTCGATGCGCGGCGCCAGTCGGCGCTGGAAGCGCTGGCCCGCGACCGCAGCCTGGGCCTCAGCCCGCAGGTCTCGATCGCCATCCTCGCGGTCGACAACGAGACCGGCGAGATCCGCGCCTCGGTCGGCGGCGTCGACTACTTCGCCGCCGAGCGGGCCGGCTCGCTCGACCTGACGCGGGCGCTGCGCTCGCCGGGCTCGGCGCTCAAGCCCTTCATCTACGCGCTCGCCTTCGACAACGGCATCGCCCATCCCGAGACGATGCTGGAGGACCGGCCGGCGCGCTACGGACTCTACGTGCCCGAGAACTTCGACATGACGTTCCAGGGCATGGTCTCGGCCCGCAAGGCGCTGCAGCTCTCGCTCAACGTGCCGGCGGTCGAACTGCTCTCGGCGCTCGGGCCTCAGCGGTTCCTGTCGCGACTGCGCGATGCCGGGGTCGCGGTCGCCATGCCGAAGGAAGGCGGCGCGCCAGGCCTCGCCGTCGGCCTCGGTGGGCTCGGCATCACCCTGCAGGACCTGACACGCCTCTATGTCGGGCTGACGCGTGGTGGGGACGTCGCGCCGCTGCGGGTGCGGGCGGGAGGGGAAGACGCGCCTTCGCCGCGCCTCGTCGAGCCGGTCGCCGCCTGGTATGTCGCCGACACGCTGCTCGGCGCGCCGCCGCCGCTCAATGCCGTGCCCGGCCGCATCGCCTTCAAGACCGGCACCTCCTATGGCTATCGCGATGCCTGGGCGGTCGGCTTCGACCGCAGGCACACGATCGGCGTCTGGGTCGGGCGCGCCGACAACGGCGCCGTGCCGGGTCTCGTCGGTCGCGTCGTCGCGGCCCCGATCCTGTTCGACGCCTTCGCGCGGATCGGCCTCGACCCGCGCCCCTTCCCGCAGCCGCGCGACAGCATCGTGGCGACGAGCGCCCAGCTGCCGCCCCCGCTGCGCCATCTGCGCCAGGACGTTCCGAAGACAGTGGTCGCGATGACGGCACCGTCGCTGAGGCTCGCATTCCCGCCCGAAGGAGCCCGGATCGACCTCGCTGCCTCGGCCGCCGACGGGCGACCCGAGCTCAATCTCAAGGTCGCCGGCGGCGCGCCGCCCTATACTTGGCTGGTGGATGGCGCGCCGGTCCTCCCACCGACACGGCGGCGCGAAGCGACATGGCAGCCGCCGGGCAAGGGCTTCCTGCGAATCTCCGTCATCGACGGCACCGGCGCCAGCGAAAGCGTCTCGGTGCGCCTGCAGTAGCGGGCTACTCGGCGGGCTGGGGATGCGCCGCCGGCGTCTCCTTCACCACATGCCCATGCACGGAGCGCTTCTTGCTCGCCAGATACGAATAGGCGACCGGCACCACATAGAGCGTGAGCAGCGTGCCGAAGGTCATGCCACCGACGATGACCCAGCCGATTTGCGAGCGGCTTTCGGCGCCCGCGCCATGGGCCAATGCCAGCGGCACGGCGCCCAGCACCATCGCGCCCGTGGTCATGAGGATCGGCCGCAGGCGCAGTTCCGCCGCCTCGACCAGGGCGTCGATCATCTCCTTGCCCTCCTCGCGGAGTTGGTTGGTGAACTCCAGGATCAGGATGCCGTGCTTGGTGATGAGGCCGACGAGGGTGATCAGGCCGATCTGGCTGTAGACGTTCATCGTGCCGCCGGCGAAGTAGAGCGCCGCGAGCGCGCCCGTGAGCGAGAGCGGCACCGAGACCATGATCACGACCGGATCGATGAAGCTCTCGAACTGGGCGGCCAGCACGAGATAGATGAAGCCGAGCGCCAGCAGGAAGACGATCGCGATCGAGGCACCCGACTGCTTGTACTCGCGGCTCTGGCCGGAATAGTCGATCTGGACCGTCTTCGGCAGGACGCGGGCCGAGGCCTGTTCCAGCACGGCCAGAGCATCGCCGAGCGAATAGCCGGGCGCGGGCACGGCGGTGATCGTCGCCGCACGGAGCTGGTTGAAGCGGATCAGCTCCTTCGGCGCGACCGTCTCTTCGACCTTGACCAGACTCGAGAGCTGCACCACCGCGCCGCCCCGGCCCATCAGATAGATCGACTGCAGCGCCTGCGGCGTGTTGCGATCCTCGCCGCCGACCTGGATGACGACGTCGTATTGCTCGCCATTCATGTTGAAGCGGGTCACCTGCCGCCCGCCGAGCAACGTCTCCATCGTGCGGCCGATGACGTCCACGCCGACGCCGACATCCGCCGCGCGCTGGCGGTCGATCGAGACCTTGATCTGCGGCTTGTCGAGGATGAGGTTGGATTCGAGATTGGTCAGCGCGGGCGAACCGGCGACTTCGGCCAGGAGCGCGTCGACATATTGCTTGATCTGCTCATAGGGCTCGGACGAGCGCAGGACGAACTCCACCGGCCTGCTGTTGGCGCCGCCCTGGCCGAGCGAAGGCGGATTGGTGGCGAAGAGCCGGATGCCGGGCACCTGCGACAGGCTGCGGTTGATCTCGGCCACCATGTCCTGCTGCTTCGTGGCGCGCTCCTCCCAGGGCTTGAGACGGGCGAAGGCCAGCGCGCGCGTCACATCGGGGAAGCCCACGATGACGAGATTGGTCTGGACGTCCGGGAAGCGCTTGAAGAACTCTTCGGCACGGCGGGCATATTCTGCCGTGAAGTTCATCGTCGAGCCTTCCGGCGCCACGCCGATGACGGTGAAGCTGCCGCGATCCTCGACCGGCGCCAATTCCGAGCGCAGATTGGTGAAGAAGAAATAGCTGCCGCCCGCCACACCGAGCGCCAGCAGCACGATCACCGGGCGGATCGCCAAAGCCCCGCGCAGCGAGGCCTTATAGCCGCGCGACAGGGCATTGAAGCCGCGCTCGAGCAGATTGTAGAGCCAGCCATGGCTTTCATTGTGCCGGAGTAGCTTGGCGCACATCATCGGCGTCAAGGTCAGCGCGACGAAACCCGAGACCAGCACGGCTCCCGCCAGCGTCAGCGCGAACTCGATGAAGAGCTTGCCCGTCCGCCCGGTCGAGAAGGCCATCGGCGCATAGACCGCGACCAGGGTCAGCGTCATCGCCACGACGGCGAAGGCGATCTCGTTGATGCCGCGGATCGCCGCGGCGTTCGGCTCCATCCCGTCCTCGATATGGCGATGGACGTTCTCCAGAACCACGATGGCGTCGTCCACGACGAGGCCGATCGCCAGCACCATCGACAGCAGCGTCAGCGTGTTGACCGTGAAGCCGAAGGCATACATCAGCGCAAACGAGCCGACGAGCGACACCGGGATGGTGACGAGCGGGATCAGTGTCGCACGCAGCGAGCGCAGGAAGATGAAGATGATCAGCACGACGAGGACGACCGCCTCGAGGATCGTCGTGTAGACGGCCTGGATCGAGCGGTCGATGAAGACCGAGGTGTCGTAGGAGGTCGCGATGGTCATGCCGTCCGGCAGATCGTCGATGATCTCCGGCAGCGCGGCGCGAATGCCCTTCGACACGTCGAGCGGATTGGCCGTGGCCTGCTTGACGATGCCGATCGTGACGGACGGATTGCCTGAGAACCAGGCGGCGTTGCGCTCCGCGAGCGCGCCGAGTTCGACGCGCGCGACGTCGCGCAGCTTGATCGGGAAGTTGTTGGCGTCCTTGACGACGATCTGCTGGAACTGCTCGGGCGTCGTCAGCCCGGTCTGCGAGAGCACCGTGAATTCGCGGTTGTTGCTCTCGATGCGGCCCGAGGGAATCTCGACATTCTGCGCGCGGACCGCCGCCTCGATCTCCTGGACCGTGATGTTGTAGGCCGACATGCGCGCCCGATCGAGCCAGATGCGCATGGCGTAGCGCCGCTCGCCGCGGATCTGCACCTCGGCCACGCCGGTGATGTTCTGCACCCGGTCGGTGATGAAGCGGTCGGCGAAGTCGGTCAGTTCCAGCGGGTTGTGGCGCGAGCTGATCAGCGACAGGAACAGGATCGGCTGAGCATCCGCCTCGACCTTGGCGATGATCGGTTCGTCGATCTCGGACGGCATGCGCCCGCGCACGCGGCTGACACGGTCGCGCACGTCGGAAGCCGCGACGTCGGGATCGACGTCCGGCCGGAAGCGGACCGAGATGTTGCTCTGCTCCTGGCGGCTGGTCGAGGAGATGATCTCGATGCCCTCGATGCCCGCGATCGAGTTCTCCAGGATCTGCGTGACCTGCGTCTCGATGATTTCGGCACTGGCGCCGGTATAGACGGTGCGGACCGAGACGACCGGCTCGTCGATGTTCGGATATTCGCGGACCGTGAGGCGCGTATAGGACACCGCGCCGATCAGGAGCACGAGCAGGCTCAGCACGGTCGAGAAGACCGGCCGGCGAACGAAGAGGGCGAACAGGCTCATGGCGCGCGGGACTCGGGCTCAGGGGCTCAGCGTGGCGGGCAGCGCGCTCGTCTGAACCGGCGGCTGGCTGTTCTTCACGGAGACGTTCGAGCCGTCGCGCAGCCGCATCTGGCCGGAGCTGACGACCGTCATCTGCGGGGTCAGTCCCTTCACGATCTCGACCTTGCCCGGCAACCTCTTGCCGAGTTCGACCGCGACGCGTTTTGCCTTCCCGTTCTCGACGATGAACACGACCTTGCCGAGCCCATCCGGCACCACCGCGGATTCGGGGATCAGCATCGCGTTCTCGCGACGGTCGACCACGATGGTGACACGGGCGAAGAGGCCCGGCTTGAGCGTGAGATCGCCGTTGGGAACGGTGGCGCGGAGGCGGATGGCGCGCCCATTGATATCGACGACGGGATCGACCGCGAAGATCTTGCCCTGGAATTCGGAGTTCGGCACCGCATCGACCCGCAGACTGATCGTCTGGCCGACCTTGACCTGCGACAGGAAGATCTCGGGCACCCGGAAATCGACCTTGATCGGATCGATATTGGTCAGCGTGATCAGCTGCTTGCCGACCGCCACATAATCTCCGACGCTGACGGCGCGCAGGCCGACGACACCGTTGAAGGGCGCGATCAATGTGGATTGAGCGAGCTTCGCCTGCGAGAGCTGCACCCGCGCCTCGGCGGCTGCGAGCTTGGCCGTCGCCTCGTCGAAGGCGACCTGCGTGCCGACGCCGCGCTGGTTGAGCGAGCGGTTCCGCTCGAAGGTGTCGCGCGCGAGGCCGAGATCCGCCTGCTGCTGCTTGAGCTCGGCATCGAGAATGGCGGTGTCGAGCTTGACGAGCACCTGCCCCTTCTCGACCCGCTCGCCCTCCTTGAAGCCCAGAGCCGTGACGCGGCCCGCGATTTCCGGGGCGATCACGACGGATTCATCGGCGGCGAGCGTTCCGAGCGCCTCGACCTCCTCGTTGACTGTTCCCCGCTCGATCTTGGTAACCTCGACGGGAACCGCACCGCGCCCCTGTGGAGCGGCGGCGACCGGGGCCGGCGCCTTCGACTTCTCGTAATGGCGGTAGCCGTAGTAGCCGCCGCCGGCGAGGCCGATGATCAGGAGCAGATAGACGAACCGCTTCATAGAACTGGACGCTCCGATATGACGCGCTTATTTTAGACTGGACGGTCCAGTTTGATAAGGGCCCCGATGGGCAGAACCATGACGAATGCTGCCGCACCGGAACTGTCTGCCGACGACGAGGCGGATGCAAGACGCCTGCCGTCACGATTGCGGGTGGACAAGCATCGCGCCATCATCCGCGCAGCCTCCACCATGTTCCTCGCCGAAGGCTACGAGCGGGTGACGCTCGACCAGATCGCGCAGAGGGCCCGCGTCTCGAAGCAGACGATCTACGCGCACTTCGCCGACAAGGAAGCCCTCTTCCGCGCGATCTGCACGCAACTCGCTGAAAAACTGACCATTCCGCTGCGCCGACCCATCCAGGACGTCGACCTGCGCAGCGCTCTGATACGGCTCGGGGAAGACGCGCTGGCGATGATGCTGGACCCGCATTCCCTCGATCTCCATCGTCTCGTCATGAGTGCGGCGGCCCGCTTTCCCGAGCTTGGGCAAGCGGCTTACGAGGCGGGAGCGCTACGGATCATCGAAGAGCTGTCGCAGTTGCTGCTGCAACGTTCACATGTCGGTGATGGCCTCGCGGAACCGCTCGACGATGCCCGCGCCAAGGTGCTCGCGGAACAGTTCGTCGGCATGCTGCGCGGCTTTCATCAGCATCGCGCGCTGATGAACGTCGAGCAGACGCCTCCCGACCAGCGCGCGGCTTATATCCGCGACTGCGTCGATCTGCTCCTGCGCGGCGCCTGAGGCGGCGTCCGGCCGCCTGCCGGACCGTCACCCGTCTGTCATCTGTGCCGGCTAGCTGTCGCCCGTCGGAAAGCATGGCCCCCACGGCAGGATCTGTCGCGGGCGGAACCCATGCTGCCAACGGAACGCGGGAATGGCATCATGCTGCGCATCGAGGGTCTGACCAAGCGCTTCGGCGGCAAAGCCGCGGTCGACGGCGTAACCCTGTCCATTCCCCGCGGCGAGATGGTCGGCATCATCGGCCGCTCGGGCGCCGGCAAGTCCACGCTGCTGCGCATGCTGAACCGCCTCGCCGATCCGAGCGAAGGCCGCGTCCTTTCCGGCGACCGTGACGTCACGGCGCTGAAGGGCGCCGCGCTGCGCCGCTGGCGGCGCGACACGGCAATGATCTTCCAGCAGTTCAATCTCGTTGGCCGTCTCGACGTCCTCACCAACGTCCTGCTTGGCCGGCTCGACCATCGCGCCGCGGCGCTGACGCTGGTGAAGAGCTTTTCGCGCGACGACAAGATCCGCGCCATCGCGGCGCTCGAGCGGCTCGATATGGGTCATCTCCTCGCCCAACGTGCCGAAACGCTGTCGGGCGGCCAGCAGCAGCGTGTCGCCATCGCCCGTGCGTTGGTGCAGCAGCCGCAGATCATCCTGGCCGACGAGCCGATCGCGTCGCTCGATCCGCGCAACACGCAGGTCGTCATGGACGCGCTGTTCCGCATCAACCGCGAGGACGGCATCACCGTCGTCTCGAACCTGCATCACCTCGATATCGCGTCGAAATATTGCGACCGGCTGATCGGCATGGCCGCCGGCAAGGTCGTCTTCGACGGCCCGCCCCACCAGCTCACCAGCGAGATCGCGGCGAAGCTCTACGGCATCGAGGCCAAGGACGCCGGCGCCGAGGCGCTCGACCAGCTCGAAGCCATCGCCAGCGAAGAGGCGCAACGCGCCAAGCAGAACGTCGCCTGACCCTTGCCCGGCGCGCCGGGCAGCCACTCTCCCAGAAGACCAACAGGAGCAAACCATGCTGACCCGCCGTCAATCCCTGACGCTCGCCTCCGCGGCGCTCGCCGCCACGCTGGCTGCCCCCGCCTTCGCCCAGGACTGGAAGGCGAAGTATCCCGAACTCGTCTTCGCCATCATCCCGGCCGAGAACGCCTCGGGCGTCGTCGAGCGCTACACCCCCTTCGTGAACTACCTCTCGAAGGAACTCGGCACCAAGGTCACGCTGCGCATCGCCAGCGACTACGCCGCCCTGATCGAAGGTCAGCGCGCCGGCAACATCCATATCGGCATGTACGGCCCCTCTTCGTTCGCGCGTGCGCTGATGACCGGCGCCAAGATCGAAGCCTTCGCCATCGAGACCAATCTCGACGGCACGAAGGGCTACTACTCGGTCTTCTATGTGAAGAAGGACTCGCCGCATCAGAAGATCGAGGATCTCAAGGGCAAGAATCTCGGCCTCGTCGATCCGAACTCGACCTCCGGCAACAACGTGCCACGCTATGCGCTCGACGGGATGAAGATCGACCCCGAGAGCTACTTCGGCAAGGTCGTCTATACCGGCAGCCACGAGAACGCGATCATTGCCCTCGGTCAGGGCACCGTCGACGTCGCCGCCAACTGGTGGAACGACGAGCAGGAATCCAACCTGCAGCGCATGGCGCGCAAGAACATGGTCAAGGCCGAGGATTTCCGCATCATCTACAAGTCCGAGCAGATCGTGAACTCGCCGATGGCCTATCTGACCGAGCTGCCGACCGAGCTCAAGGCCAAGATCAAGGACGCGGTGCTGAACCTCAACACCAAGGACAAGGCCGCTTTCGACAAGATCTACGAAGGCAAGCAGGGCCCGCTGCAGGCCGTCGACAACAAGGCCTATGACCCGATCATCGAGCTGAACAAGTTCGTCGACGCGCTGCGCCGCAAGAAGGCGTCGTAGAGGCTAGTCCACGCCTTTGGACCAGTGCAGCGCGGGGAACCCTCTCCCGTAGGGAGAGGGCAGGGTGAGGGGTCGGCCGTTTGACG
>LSIG01000201.1 GCA_001556125.1 Rhizobiales bacterium CCH10-E5
TCCTCGAGGTCATGGAGCCATGGCTGAGGGAGAAGCTCAGCTTGATCAGCCAGAAGACGAAACTTGCCGAGGCGATCCGCTATGCGCTCTCGCGCTGGGAGGGCTTGAGCCTCTTCCTCGATGACGGCCGCGTCGAAATCGACTCCAACACCGTCGAGCGCTCGATCCGACCGCTCGCCCTGACCAGGAAGAATGCGCTCTTCGCCGGCTCCGATGGCGGCGCGGAGCATTGGGCCGTCATCGCCTCGCTCGTCGAAACCGCGAAACTCAACAGCATCGAGCCGCACGCCTATCTCGCCGACATCATGACCAGGATCGTCAACGGCCATCCCAATAGCCGCATCGACGAACTGCTGCCCTGGGAATATCCGGCTCAGGCCGCTCTCAGGGATGTGGCCTGAGGACGACGCTTACT
>LSIG01000202.1 GCA_001556125.1 Rhizobiales bacterium CCH10-E5
GCAGCCGGATCGGCACCATAGCGCCGCCGTTGGGCGGGGGCGTCCACATCATCAAGCCGGGAACCTGTTTTCCCGATGTCGAGACCCATGTGATGGAGCACGGGCTCTACATGCTGGAAGGGCAGGGGCTCTATTTCCTTGGGCAGGACTGGCACGAGATCTGGGCACAGGATTTCATCTGGATGGGCGGCTACTGCCCCCAGCAATTCTATCCGACCGGTTTCGAGCAGGCCTGCTACCTGCTCTACAAGAACGTCAATCGCGACGTGGCGCTCTGAGGTCTCAGGCCCGTTCTTCGTCGCCGTTTCGCCCCGCCGGCAAAGCGCGGCGGTCGTGCGTCATCGCGTTTGCGCTTCCTTGCGAAACTTGCCACAAATTCGCCCGACACTGGCGACGCGAAGCGAGCCGACAAGTCTTTCGGCCTGATTTTCCTGCGCCTGGCGTCCAAAGCGGCAAATGAGGAGCGACAGCGCTCCCGCTCGGTCGGAAGCTCAAGGTCAGGAAACCGAATGTCAGCCCTGCTCATCATCATCGTCTTAAGTGCATTATCGATCGCCTATGGCGTCTGGGCCTATGCCGACGTCATGAAGCGCGATGCCGGCAACCAGCGCATGCAGGAGATCGCGGCGGCGGTTGCAGAGGGGGCTCAGGCCTATCTGAAGCGGCAATACATCACCATCGGCATGGTCGGTGTCGTGCTCTTCGTCGCGCTCGCCTATCTGCTCGGCCAGTGGGTGGCGATCGGCTTCCTGATCGGCGCCGTGCTCTCGGGCGCGGCCGGCTTCATCGGCATGAACGTCTCGGTGCGCGCCAATGTCCGCACCGCCCAGGCCGCGATGCAGTCCCTCGGCGAGGGGCTCGACGTCGCCTTCAAGGCCGGCGCCGTCACCGGTCTGCTGGTCGCCGGCCTCGCCCTGCTCGGCGTCGCCGTCTATTACGGCGTCCTGACCTCGATGCTGGGCTTCTCGCCCTCCAGCCGCGTCGTCATCGACTCGCTCGTGGCTCTGGGCCTCGGCGCCTCGCTGATCTCGATCTTCGCGCGTCTCGGCGGCGGAATCTTCACCAAAGGAGCGGATGTCGGCGCGGATCTCGTCGGCAAGGTCGAGGCCGGCATTCCGGAGGACGATCCGCGCAACCCGGCCACCATCGCCGACAATGTCGGCGACAATGTCGGAGACTGCGCCGGCATGGCGGCCGACCTGTTCGAAACCTATGCGGTGACGCTGGTCGCGACCATGGTGCTGGCGGCGATCTTCTTCGCAGGGCAGGCCTCGCTCGGTACGATGATGCTCTACCCGATGGCGATCGGCGCCGCCTGCATCGTCACCTCGATCATCGGCACCTTCTTCGTCAAGCTCGGCGCCAACCAGTCGATCATGGGTGCGCTCTACAAGGGCTTCATCGCCACCGGCGTGCTTTCGATCGGCGCGATTGCGGCCGTCAACCAGTGGATGTTCGGCGGCTTCTCGGCCTCCTTCACCACGGTCCAGGGCGTCACCTTCACCTCGGGCGGGCTCTTCGCCTGCGCGCTGGTCGGCCTCGCGGTGACGCTGCTGATCGTCGTCATCACCGAATACTACACCGGCACCGGCAAGCGCCCGGTCGTCTCGATCGCCCAGGCCTCGGTCACCGGACACGGCACCAACGTCATCCAGGGCCTCGCGGTCTCGCTGGAATCGACCGCGCTGCCGACGATCGTGATCATCGCCGGCATCATCGTCGCCTATGGCCTCGCTGGTCTCTTCGGCATTGCCATCGCCACCACCGCCATGCTGGCGCTGGCGGGCGTCGTCGTGGCGCTCGACGCCTTCGGCCCGGTCACCGACAATGCCGGTGGCATCGCCGAGATGGCCGGCTTGCCCAAGGAGGTTCGCCACTCCACCGACGCGCTCGACGCCGTCGGCAACACCACCAAGGCGATCACCAAGGGTTATGCGATCGGCTCGGCCGGCCTCGGCGCGCTGGTGCTCTTCGCGGCCTACACCTCGGACCTGAACTTCTTCGTCGCCGAGGCCAACAAGGCGGGCGCGACCTCGTTCCAGTACTTCAAGGGCGTGGTCGTCGATTTCTCGCTGTCCAACCCTTACGTCGTCGTCGGCCTGCTGCTCGGCGGCCTGATCCCCTTCCTCTTCGCCGGCATGGGCATGACGGCGGTGGGGCGCGCGGCGGGGTCCGTCGTCGAGGAGGTCCGGCGCCAGTTCAAGGAGAAGCCGGGCATCATGGACGGCACCGAGCGGCCCGATTACGGCCGCGCCGTCGACATGCTGACCCGGGCGGCGATCAAGGAGATGATCGTGCCCTCGCTGCTGCCGGTGCTCGCGCCGATCGTGACCTTCTTCGCGATCAACGCCATCGCCGGCAAGAACCAGGCCTTTGCGGCGGTCGGCGCCATGCTGATGGGCGTCATCGTCACCGGCATCTTCGTCGCGATCTCGATGACCTCGGGCGGCGGCGCCTGGGACAACGCCAAGAAGTCCTTCGAGGACGGCTTCGTCGACAAGGACGGGGTGCGCCACATGAAGGGCTCCGAGGCGCACAAGGCCTCGGTCACCGGCGATACCGTCGGCGACCCCTACAAGGACACCGCGGGCCCCGCCGTGAACCCGGCGATCAAGATCACCAACATCATCGCGCTGCTGCTGCTGGCGATCCTGGCTCACAGCTGAGCCGCGCGGCCCATCGTGATGACACCGACCCCGCGGAGCGATCCGCGGGGTTTTTCGGTTGCGTCTACCGGTTGTCTGTCACGCAGCGACCGGTTCGCCCCAAACAACAAAACCCGCGGCGCAAGCCGCGGGTTTTGTCTCGTCAAGTCCGGTGGAAGAGGCTCACGCCCCCAGCGGGTTGAAGCGGGTCACGCCGCGGAAGAGGTTGCGCAGGAAGCTCTGCTCCTCGCCGCCGGTCGCGGTGGTGCGGCTGATGAAGTCGAAGATGACGCCGTCCTGCAGGCCGTAATTGGCGATGCGCTCGACCTTGAAGCCCTTGTTGAAATAGACCACCAGCACCGTCTGGTCGACGACCGAGAGATCCTGGAACTGGAAGCGCCGGCGCACGGTCTGGCTGATGTAGTAGAAGGTCCGGTTCCCGACCGTCGAGGTCGTGGACGGCGTGCCCAGGATCGACAGCACCTGCTGCACGTCCATGCCGACCTTGATCTGCGCGATCAGCGCGTCGTCGGCAACGAAGCCGCGCTTGAACTCCTCGTTCATCCCCGCCGAGGTGGCGAGCTTGAAGCCGCCGGCATTGGGGCCGCAGGCGCCCAGCGCCAGGGACGTCGTCGCGAGGAGGCCGATGAGGGCGGTGCGGCGGGAGACGGCGATCATGCGGAGGGCATCCAGTGGCGCTGCGGCAATGGGCCGAGGCCCGGGCCGCTTGTCAAACGGGTGAGGGTTGGCGTAACGCCCGAGCATGGCTTTGGCAAGGCGACGGACCTCTTCCGAGCCGCGGGCCAGGGATCGCGGCGTCATGTTCGGATGGTTCGGCAAGCGCGAGAGCAGGACGGCGCCGGTCGATGCGGTCTTCGCCCGCATCGCCGAGGCGTCGCGCCGCCCCGCGCTCTATCTCCAGGGCGGCATCCCGGACAGCTTCGAGGGCCGCTTCGAATCGCTGACCCTGCATGTCTTCCTCGTCCTGCGCCGCCTGCGCGAGCTGCCCGCGCCGGCCGATGACCTGGCGCAGGATTTGGTCGATGCCAATTTCGCCTATCTCGAACTGGGCGTCCGCAATGGCGGCGTCAGCGACATCGCCGTGCCCAAGCGCATGAAGAAGATCGGCCAGATGTTCTATGGCCGCGTCCAGGCCTATGAGGCGGCGCTGGTTTCGCCCGAGCCCTCGGCGCTCGAGGAAGCCCTGCGGCGCAACGCGACCGCCGAGACGGGCGGGGCGGCCTATCTCGCCACCTATACCCGCAGCATCCAGGCCCGACTGGCGACGCTCGATATCGACGGTGTGCTGAACAACCCGGAGCCGTTTCCGCCGCCGGCGGAGGAGAATGCGTGATGACGTCCGAAGCCCTGCCGCCCCTTTCGTTGAGCCGGCCCGTCCGCGTCGACGCGATCAAGCTGCGCGGTACGCCGTTCGCGCTGGAAGCCGAGCCGCAGGAGAAGGCCGGCATCGCGGCGATGCTCGATCTGCCCTCCGTCGAATCGCTCGAGGCGCGCTACATGCTGTCGCGCAGCGGCGAGCGCGTGAAGCTCGAGGGCACGATCAAGGCCGCCTTCCACCAGACCTGCACGGTCACGCTCGATCCGTTTCCGGTGACGCTGGAGGTGCCGCTGAAACTCGATTTCGCGCCCGAGGAACCGGCCGAGCCGCGCCGGCGCGCCGCCGCCGACGACTCGGGCGAGATCGATATCGAGGTGAGGCTCAACGAGGATGATCCGCCCGAGCCCATCGTCGACGGGGCGATCGATCTCGGTGCCGTGACGCTCGAATTCCTCGCTCTGGCGCTCGATCCCTATCCCCGCAAGCCCGGGGCGGTTTTCGCCGAGCCTGCGCCGGAAGAGCCGCCGGAATCGCCGTTCGCCAAGCTGGCGCGGCTCAAGCGCGACAGCTGACGGCCCGTTCCCCCTCTCTGGAAGCTTGCGGCGGGCGCCCAAGTCGCTATTGTCCCGCCCGCATCGAGCCGCCCCGGACTGAAGGTCGGCCGCTCCTGGGATCAACCATCACTCCATGACACGACCGGTTACAATCGCGCTCGATGCGATGGGCGGAGACCATGGCCCTGCCATCGTCATCCCCGGCGCCGCGCTGACGCTGGAGCGTCGGCCCGATGCGCGTTTCGTCGTTTTCGGGGATGAGGGCGAAGTCCTGCCGCTGCTCGACCAGCACCCGGCTTTGAAGGCCGTCACCACCTTCCACCACACCGAGGTCTCGGTGAAGATGGACGACAAGCCGAGCCAGGCGCTGCGCTACGGCCGCTACAAATCCTCGATGTGGCGCGCCATCGACGCCACCAAGACCGGCGAGGCCGACGTCACGGTCTCGGCCGGCAACACCGGCGCGCTGATGGCGATGTCGAAATTCTGCCTGAAGTCGATGCCCGAGGTCGACCGGCCGGCGATCGCCTGCCTCTGGCCGACGGTGCGCGGCGAGAGCGTCGTGCTCGATGTCGGCGCGACCATCGGCGCCGATGCGCGCCACCTCGTCGACCTCGCGGTGATGGGCGCGGCCATGGCCCGCGTGATCTTCGATCTCGACCGCCCGACGGTCGGCCTGCTCAATGTCGGCGTCGAGGAGATCAAGGGCGTCGAGGCGGTCAAGGAGGCGGGGCGCATCCTGCGCGAGCTGAACCTGCCGCATCTGAGCTATCACGGCTTCGTCGAGGGCGACGATCTCGGCAAGGGCACGGTCGATGTCGTCGTCACCGAAGGCTTCACCGGAAACATCGCGCTGAAGACGGCCGAGGGGACCGCCCGCCAGATCAGCTCCTATCTGAAGGCTGCGATGGGTCGCTCGCTGATGGCCAAGATCGGCTATCTCTTCGCTCGCGGCGCCTTCGCCGCGCTCAAGGACAAGATGGATCCGCGCAAGGTCAATGGCGGCGTGTTCCTCGGCCTCGAGGGAATCGTCATCAAGAGCCATGGCGGCACTGACGCCGTCGGCTTCGCCAGCGCCACCGAGCTCGGCTACGAAATGGCGCGCGAGAACCTGATGGCCAAGGTCCGGGAAATGGTCGCGGCGTCTGCCCGCCAGGAAGCGTCCGCGCGCCAGGAGGCGTCCGCCCAGCAGGAGGCCGCGGCACGGTCAGCCGCGGCCCATTGAGGACACCGGTTTGTCGATCTTGCGTTCATGTATCGCGGGCTGCGGCTCCTATCTGCCCGCGCGCATCGTCACCAATGCCGAACTGGCCCAGCGCGTCGACACCACCGACGAGTGGATCGTCCAGCGCACCGGCATTCGCCAGCGCCATGTCGCCGCCGAGGACGAGACGACCTCGATCATCGGGCTGAAGGCCGCGCAGGCGGCGCTGGCCGATGCCGGCATGGAGCCGGCCGAGATCGACCTGATCATCGTCGCGACCGCCACGCCCGATCACACCTTTCCCGCGACCGCGACGCAGATCCAGGCCGCGCTCGGCATTGCGGGCGGTGTCGCCTTCGATCTCCAGGCGGTCTGCTCCGGCTTCGTCTTCGCGCTCGCGACGGCGGACAAGTTTCTCAGCACCGGCGCGGCCAAAACCGCGCTCGTGATCGGCGCCGAGACCTTCTCACGCATCCTCGACTGGGAGGACCGCACCACCTGCGTGCTCTTCGGCGACGGGGCGGGCGCGGTCGTGCTCAGGGCCGAGGCGGGCGAGGGCACCCTGGCCGACCGCGGCGTGCTCGCGACCCATATCCGCTCGGACGGCCGCTACAAGGACAAGCTCTATGTCGATGGCGGGCCGGGCTCGACCAAGACGGTCGGCTTCCTGCGCATGGAAGGCAAGGAGGTCTTCCGCCATGCCGTACAGAACCTCGCCGACACCGTGCGCCACACCTTCGCGGAGACGGGGCTGAGCGGTGCCGACATCGACTGGTTCGTACCGCACCAGGCCAACCGGCGCATCATCGACGCTACCGCCGACAAGCTCGGCATCGGCCATGACCGTGTCGTCGTCACGGTCGACCGGCACGGCAACACCTCGGCGGCCTCGATCCCGCTGGCTTTGGCCGAGGCGCATCGCGACGGCCGCATCCGCCCCGGGCAGCTCGTTCTGATCGAGGCCATGGGCGGCGGCTTCACCTGGGGGTCCGCCTTGATCCGGTGGTGACCTCGGACCGCGAGAAAACCGTAACATTTTCCAGAGTTTCTCGCGCTTTTCATTGAAATTTGGCTCCATGGCGCTTCGGCGCCCGTTGGAGCATTGACCCGGCCACGGGCTGCGCCTAGCGTTCATCGTCCGGAATGGCGAAAGGCAGGTGGCAGACCCGCCGGCCGAGATAACGCCTTGGAGGATGTGGATGGCGGGGCACACGGTTACGCGGGCGGACCTCTGCGAGGCGGTGTATCAGAAGATCGGCCTCTCGCGGACGGAGTCGTCCAAGCTCGTCGAGGCGGTGCTCGACGAGATCTGCGACGCGGTGGCGCGCGGCGAGAACGTCAAGCTCTCTTCCTTCGGTTCCTTCGTCGTGCGCGACAAGGGCGAGCGAATCGGGCGTAATCCCAAGACGGGCGTGGAAGTGCCGATCGAGCCGCGCCGCGTGATGGTGTTCAAGCCTTCGAATGTGATGAAGGCGCGGATCAACGGACAGACGAGCGAGAGCGAAGACGCGTGAGCCGAAATCAGTGAGCCTGGAGTTCCACACCGGCGAGACAGAGGCCGACATGGACACCAAGAGCCCGGATGCCTTCCGCACCATCAGCGAGGTCGCTGAAGACCTCGATATTCCCCAGCATGTCCTGCGCTTCTGGGAGACGCGCTTTCCCCAGATCAAGCCGCTGAAGCGCGGCGGCGGCCGGCGCTATTATCGCCCGGACGATGTCGCCCTGCTCAAGGGCATCCGCCGCCTGCTCTACGGCGAGGGCTACACGATCAAGGGCCTGCAGCGGATCCTGAAGGAGCAGGGGCCACGCCATGTCCAGGCCATCGGCCGCGGTGCGCCGATCGGCCCGCCGCCGGCGGGAGCCGCCAAGGGGCGCGAGGGCGCCGGCGCTCACGCGGCGCAGCCCGGCCGCGCTCCGGTGCCGCCCGGGCTCGACGACATCACCCTGCTCACCGCCGTCCTGGCCGAACTCGGCGAGTGCAAGCGCATCCTCGACCGCGCCTTGCAGCCGCCGGCGGAACTCGCCTGACGCCGCCGGTTGAAAGCGCCTGGCCCCTGTCCTAGATCGGGAGCGGGGACGACCCCGGCGCGACGGCGCCTGTCTGGTCCGGCGTGGACGACCTCGCCATTTCGACGCGGAGCGCCGTCATGGCCTGGCTCTATCTCTTCATCGCCGGTCTGTTCGAGGTCGGTTGGGCGATCGGCCTGAAATACACGCAGGGCTTCACCCGCCTCGTTCCCACCGTACTGACGCTCGCCAGCATGGCGGTCAGCCTCGGCCTGCTCGGGCTGGCGCTCAAAAGCCTCCCGGTCGGCACCGCCTATGCGGTCTGGACCGGCATCGGCACGGTCGGGACGGCCATTCTCGGCATCGTCCTGCTCGGCGAGCCTGCGACGGCGCTGCGGCTCTCCTGCATCGGCCTCATCGTGGCGGGCATCGTCGGCCTCAAGCTCGTCGCCTGAGCGCGCGGCATCACTGCCGGCGCCACTCCGCCGGCCAGTAGCCGCCACGCTCAAGCGCGACGATGAGGACGATGACCGCGAGCGTTACCGCCAGCGTCATCAGCCGGGCGTTCCAGGGCGTGCCGCGGCCAATCAGCCAGATCAGCGTCAGGCCGATCATCAGGGGTATGATCATCTCCATGGCGGAAGCCTAGAGGAAGCGGCCGCGCCGCGAAACCCGGGCCACACCGCCGCCTGGGCGCCTCCGCGAGCGGAACACATGGCCGGCGCGCACGTTCGTTCGACAGGAGCGGCGCATCCGGTGCCCGGCGGCGCCGCACGCTCTTTCCGACGATCCCGAACTGCAGGAGACCGCCATGGGACTGTTTTCCAAGGACATCAAGACGATGGACGACCTCTTCGTCCATCAGCTCCAGGACATCTATTACGCCGAGAAGCAGATCCATAAGGCGCTGCCGAAGATGATCGAGAAGGCCACGGATCCGACCCTCAAGCAGGGGCTGACGGCGCACCGCACCGAGACCGAAGGCCATATCGCCCGGCTCGAGCAGGTCTTCAAGCAGCATGGCGCCGAGATGAAGGCGGTCGACTGCCCGGCCATCGACGGCATCCTGAAGGAGGCCGACGAGGTCGTGGGCGAGGTCGCCGACAAGCAGGTGCTCGACGCCGCCATCGTCGCCGCCGCGCAGGCGGTCGAGCATTACGAGATCACGCGCTACGGCACGCTGACGGCCTGGGCCAAGCAGCTCGGCCGCGAGGACTGTGCCGCCCTGCTGCAGCAGAACCTCGACGAGGAACATGCTGCCGACGACAAGCTGACCAAGCTCGCCGAGACCGGGATCAACCGCAAGGCGGCCTGATCCGGCTCTTGCCGACCTCGGACGCGACCCGCGACGGAACCCCGTCGCGGGTCGTTCCGCGTCAGGTCGGATTGCCCGGATCGCCGGGCGGCACCTTCGGTGGCTTGTCTCCGAAGCGGCCGCGCGCCCAGTAGCCGGCCAAGGCGAGGCCGGGCGGGATCGACAGCAGCAGAAGCCAGGTCAGGCCGTTCAGCTCGCCGCTCATGCCGCCGGAGCCTGCGAACCGTGCTCGCCGTCTGCATGGCGCGGCGACAGCGGGAACTCTCCTTCGATGAGCGGCTTCATCCGCCCGAGCTCACCCGCCATGTAGTCGAGGAAGAGGCGCACGCGGGGCGAATGGCGCAGATCCGGATGGGTCAGCAGCCAGAGATCGGCGCCGAGCCCGTCATCGGGCGGGGCCAGCCGCGTCAGAGCCGGCTTCCGGTCGGCGATGAAGCAGGGCAGGAAGCCAATGCCAATGCCGGCCTCGACGGCTTCCGCCTGTCCCAGCACCGTATTGACCTTGTAGACGATCCGCTCCGGCGCGACATGTTGCGCCAGATAGCGCACGGCCTTCAGCCCGGAGAAGCTGTCGCCCAGCGAGACCCAGGCGCGCTGCCAGAGGCTTTCGATGGCGACGGGCTCAGCGCCGGTGAAATCGACGGCCCGGCCATAAAGCGCCCAGGCGATCCGGGCCGCCTTCCGGCCGACCAGCGTCTCCGGCGGATTGTCGGTCGCGCGGATGGCGACATCGGCATCGCGCTTCGAGAGGTTCAGCGCCTGGTTGCTGAGCAGCACGTCGAGCCGGATGTCGGGGCACTGGCCGAGGAAACCGGCGAAGACGGGCGTCAGCAGGTCGACCAGCAGCGTGTCATTGGTGGTGACGCGCAGATCGCCCGCGGGCTTGATCTCCTGGCCGGCGAGCTTGAGGGCGAAGGCGCTGATGTCGCTGTCGACGCGCTCGGCGAGCTGCGCCATCTCATCGCCGGCCGGCGTCGCGACATAGCCGCTGCGATGGCGCTCGAAGAGCCTGACGCCGAGCGCCTGCTCGATCTGGCCGAGACGTCGGAACACGGTCGAATGGTTGAGGCCGAGCGCAGCGGCGGCAGCCGGGAGGGCGCGGCGCTCCGCGATCGCCTTGATCAGGCGGAAATCGTCCCAGGCGAGGGTCTGCGGGCCGGTGCGCGGGCCGGCGGCGGAGGGGGACTTGGCGG
>LSIG01000203.1 GCA_001556125.1 Rhizobiales bacterium CCH10-E5
GCCTCAAGCTCGTATGCGTCAGGATCTGGCTACGCGGTAATGAGTCGACGGCCTAATCCCGGCCTCTTGTATGATGCCGTCGATGAAGGAAGGAAAGGAGCGAGCCAATGTCTATTGTGATCCTCGGCGTTGATCTGGGCAAGAACTCTTGCAGTGTGGTCGGCGTGAACGCGGCCGGTGCAGTAGTCGTCCGTCGAACAATGCGTCGGCAGACGCTGATCGACTATGTGACGAAGCTACCGGCCTGCGTGGTGGCGATGGAAGCGTGCTGCGGTGCCCATCATTTGGGTCGCCTGTTCGCGGCGCAAGGGCACGAGATCCGGCTGATGTCGCCTGAGTATGTTCGCCCCTATATCAAAGCCCAGAAAAACGATGATCGCGATGCCGAGGGGATCGCCGAGGCCGCGTCGCGGCCGACGATGCGTTTTATTGAACTCAAGAGCCAGGAGCAGTTGGACATCCAGACGCTGCACCGGGTGCGTTCGCGCCTGGTTGCCGAGCGAACCAGTCTCATCAATCAACTGCGCGCGATCCTGCTGGAACGCGGAGTGACATTTCCGGCAGGGCGCCGCAAACTTGAGCTGGGTGTCGATGACCTGCTGGCCGAGGATGACGGCCTGTTGTCCCCGCGCGTGCGCCAACTGGTCGGCGAGCTTTGCGTCGAATGGAAGGAACTCGACGCGAAGATCACGGCGCTGAATGGCGAGTTCGTCGAATTGGCGCGTCACGACGCGGCGGCGAGAAGGCTGACATCTATCCCGGGCGTCGGCGCGCTCAACGCGACGGCCCTGATCGCTGCGGTGGGCAATGCGAGTAGCTTTGCCAAGGCCCGCGACCTGGGCGCATGGCTCGGGTTGGTTCCCCGGCAGTACAGTACGGGCGGCAAAGCTCGACTGCTGGGCATATCCAAGCGCGGCAACACCTATCTGCGCACTTTGCTCATCCACGGTGCGCGTGCGGCATTACCGTCGCTTTCAAACAGCGACACACCCATGGGGCGATGGCTCAAGGCCATGATCGAGCGAGGCGTTCACCGCAATGCCGTGGTGGTGGCCCTGGCCAACAAGCTGGCGAGGATTGCCTGGGCTACCCTGCGCAAGGAGACGCGCTTTGAACGTGGCTACTTGGCAGCAGCATGATCTGATCGGCCACGTGCAACCGCGCATGTAGCCCAACGAGGTTTGCAGGAAGGATCGTGAAGATGGCCTGATCAGTCGATCGGCGTTTGGAAAGCCCGAGTATAAAAATGGCATTAAATGCCGTCGTTTTTATGGGGCTCTGAACGCGCGGATGTCCATCTTGGCTGTGAGCGTGCTCACAAGACCGTATACGTTGACGCAGACTGAGATCAGAACGCCGTAGAATCCTCTTGCAGACGGGGCGGGCCATACGTTTTATATCCTCCGCCAGTTCGAGGGCGTCCTTCAGGATTTCCACCTCAAGCGTCTTCTTGCCCAGGAGGCGCTGCAACTCGCGTATCTGCTCCTGTTGAGCCCGGAAGGCCGACGCCGGGACAACCTCCTCCTCGGCCATCGTCGCGGTCAGCGCACCTTGCTCGGCAAGCCGCCGCCAGGTGAAAAGCTGGTTCGGCGACACCCCGCACCGACGGGCGACAAGGCTGACCGTGACGCCCGCCTCGTGCGTCTGCGCCACCATCTGTCCAGCGACATTCGAAACTTGCCCCTTTTCGTCATGAAGAACTGACCCCATGCCGATTGCCTCTCAGGCGGTTGCGGGTTGAGACGTCGCAGCGGTCTTCTGCAGAAGACCGCTGCGACGCTTTTCGCGGAGGCGATAACTGTCGCTCCGGATGGTAATGACGTGGCTGTGGTGAAGCAGGCGATCGAGGATGGCCGTGGCCACGAGGGGATCCCCGAAGACCGAGCCCCATTCGCCGACGGCCCGGTTCGATGTCACCAGCATGGCGCCCCGCTCGTAGCGGCGGCTGACGAGCTGGAAGAACAGATGCGCTGCGTCGGGCTCGAAGGGCAGATAGCCCAGCTCGTCGACGATCAGGAGCTTGGGCTTGGCATAGTGCGTGAGCCTCGCCTCGAGCCGTCCTTCGCCATGGGCCTTGGCCAGTTGAGCGACGAGCGTCGTCGCCGGTGTGAACAGCACCGAGTAGCCGGTCACGATGGCTTCGCGCCCGATGGCGACGGCCAGATGGGTCTGCCGACGCCAGGCGGACCCAGGAGCAGAACCGCCTCGCCATTGGCGATGAAGCGCTCCGTCGCGATCTCCCGGGTCTGGGCTTTGTCGAGTGATGGCTGGGCGGCGAAGTCGAAGCCGGTGAGATCACGTACATAGGGGAAGCGCGCGAGCCCGAAGGACATCTCGATCCGGCGCTGGTCGCGCCGTGAGACCTCGCGCTCGCAGAACAGCGTCAGCGCTTCCCGGATCGTGAGCTCGCGGCGGCCGGCCTCGTCGATCAAGCTATCGAGCTGGTCGCGCAGCGCTGTCAGCTTCGTTCGATCCAGCAGCGGGGTGAGGTGATCGTGCTGATCCATCAGAAGCTGCCTCCGGCAACCGCTTCATACTCGGCGAGCGGACGCAACAGCGCCGCGGGCGGCGATGAGGATCGCGGCGGCAGGCTATGGACCGGGCGTTCCCGTGTTCCGACCAGGCCGGCCAGATGGGCATCGTCGACGGCGCGACCATGACGCCCCTTCAACTCGGCATGGACGGCCACCTCCCGGCCGCCATGATGAACGCGCACAATCGCGTTGCCGACCGTGACCCTCACCCGCTCCCCGATCAGCCGCCAGGGCACCGAATAGGCGTTGCCGTCGACGGCCACCGCGCAGTCGGCACCGACGCTGCGAACCAGGTCGCGATGCGTCGTGAACGGGGCCATGCCGTTCAGCGGCTTGAGCGCCCGGGCCTCGTCGCGCCGGAAGCGATCCCGCGGCGCTTCGCCGGTCGTGCCGTGAACGCGGATATCGGCGATGTCGCGGGTCCACGCTTCGAGATGGGCTTCCAGCGCGGCTCAGCTCCCGAAGCGTCGGCCGGCGATGGCGTTGCGCTTCGCCTTGAAGACCTGGCCGAAAGGCGAGTGGATGATGCGGTAGATCATCAGGACGCCGTCGAGGAAGATCGCCGCCACCAGCCAATAGAGCGCCCGGTCGTCGGCGAGGCTGACGAGGCCCAGGAACTTGCCGCGCGGCACCGCCTGGATGCCGTCCTCGCCGCCGGTGAAGCGCGGCGTCTGCAGCGAGAAGAAGTAGACCATCTGCGCCAGCGCCAGCGTGATATGGCGAAGTAGATGCCCTGGCGGCGGATGGCGAGCGCACCGAAGACGAGGCCGAGGACGGCGCCGACCGCGGTGCCGAACAGGATCGCGAGCTCCGGCGTCAGGCCCCAGTTCTTAGGTCAGGACCCATTGATATGAGCGTCGCGATCTGATTCAGGCTCCGCGAGGAGACCGGGATGAGCGACCTGTTTTGGCTAACGGATGAGCAGGTGGAGCGGCTGCGGCCGTTCTTTCCGAATAGCCACGGCAAGCCTCGAGTGGATGACCGGCGGGTGCTGAGCGGCATCGTGTTCGTCAACCGCAACGGGCTGCGCTGGCGCGATGCTCCTGGCGCGTACGGCCCGCACAAGACGCTGTACTACCGCTGGAAGCGCTGGGGTGAGGCAGGCGTGTTCACGCGCATCATGGAAGGTCTGGCTGCGGTGGGCGCCGAACCCAAAACGGTGATGATCGACGCGACCTACCTGAAGGCGCACCGCACGGCATCGCGCCTGCGGGTAAAAAGGGGGATCTCGGCCGCCTGATCGGACGCACGAAAGGCGGCATGAACACCAAGC
>LSIG01000204.1 GCA_001556125.1 Rhizobiales bacterium CCH10-E5
GGGGGAGGGAGCAAGGTCGGGCTTCCGCATCAGATCCCCCGCGCCCGCGCCGCCGCGCCGAGGAAGCCGCGCGTCGTCGCGAAGAGGTTGGGCTCTTCCAGCAGGAAGGCGTCATGGCCCTTGTCGCTTTCGAGTTCGACGAAGGAGACCGAGGCGCCCGCCGCGTTGAGCGCATGCACGATGGCGCGGGAATCGGCGGTCGGGAACAGCCAGTCGGAGGTGAAGGACGCCACGCAGAACCGCGTCTTCGTGCCGGCGAAGGCCTTGGCCAACACGCCGTCATGGTCGGCGGCGAGGTCGAAGTAATCCATCGCCCGCGTCACGTAGAGATAGGAATTGGCGTCGAAGCGCTCGACGAAGGAGAGCCCCTGGTAGCGCAGATAGCTCTCGACTTGGAAATCCGCGTCGAAGGAGAAAGTCGGCGCCTCCCGGTCCTGCAGTTTGCGGCCGAATTTGCGGTGCAGCGCGGGCTCCGACAGATAGGTGATGTGAGCGCCCATTCGTGCCACGGAGAGCCCCTTGGACGGCCGCGTGCCCTCTTCGAGATAGCGCCCGCCGCGCCATTCGGGATCGGCCATCACCGCCTGGCGGCCAACCTCGTGGAAGGCGATGTTCTGGGCGGAATGCTTGGCGGCGGTCGCCAGCGGCAGCGCGGCGAAGACGCGGTCGGGATAGCTCGCCGCCCATTGCAGCACCTGCATGCCGCCCATCGAGCCGCCCGCGACGCAGAACAGCGTCTCGATGCCCAGGCTGTCGACCAGATGGCGCTGCGCCCGCACCATGTCGCGGATCGTCACCATCGGGAAAGCGAGCCCCCAGGGCTGGCCCGTATCGGGGTTGGTCGAGGCCGGGCCGGTCGTCCCCGTGCAGCCGCCGACGACATTGGCGCAGATCACGAAGAAGCGGTCCGTGTCGATCGGCTTTCCGGGGCCGACCATGGCGGTCCACCAGCCGCCCTTGCCGGTGATCGGGTTGCGGCTCGCCACATGCTGGTCGCCGGTCAGGGCATGGCAGACCAGGATCGCGTTGGAGCGCGCCGCATTGAGGGCGCCATAGGTCTGGTAGGCGATCTGCCAATGGTCGAGGCTGACGCCGCAATCCATGACGAGCGGCGTTTCGGGGCCGAAGCGCGCCACCGCGCTCGTCGGCTCGTTCGCTTCCTTCAGGGGGTCCGCCAGGCTCGCTGCGAAATCGCTCATCTTGTCCGCTTCGACGCGATAATCTGTCTTGCCGGTCGGCTCGTTCGGAAGATCGAACCCTAGCGATGGCGTGACGCGCGGCTTCTGTCAACGCGGCGATGCATCTGGTCGCTTTGCCAAGGTGACGTGGGGGCGCTAAGGAGCGTGACGATCGCCCAAGCCCTCATCCTGAGGAGCAGGCGAGAAGCGCGTCTTGCCATCATGATCGAAGCCGCCCCGCCCACGCTCGCAGCCCCCACGACCCTCGCCGATCTGCGGGCCGAGATCGACCGCATCGACGCCGAGATGCATGCGCTGCTGATGGAGCGCTCCTCGATCATCGAGACGCTGATCTCGGTCAAGAAGACGCAGGCCTCCGGCTCCGCCTTTCGGCCCGGACGCGAGGCCGACATGATGAAGCGCCTCGCGCTGCGCCATCGCGGCCTGCTGCCGCTCGATACCATCGAGGGCATCTGGCGCATCATCATCGCCACCTTCACCTATGTGCAGGCGAATTACGCGGTGCATGCCGACGTCTCGGGCGGCGACCCCGCGATGCGCGACTCCGCCCGCTTCCATTTCGGCTTCACGGTGCCCTTCGTCACCCATGAGGATGCGCGCGCCGTCATCCGCGCCGTGGCGGGCTCGGCTGGCGATCTCGGCATCTTCCGCATGGACCAGGGCGCCAGCGCCGGGATCTGGTGGCGCGATCTCGTCGGCGCTGACGCGCCCAAGATCATCGCGCGCCTGCCCTTCATCGAGCGGCCGGACCATCCGGCCGGCACGCCTGTTTACTGCGTCGCCAAGCCGCTGGCGGATGCGGCCGTGCGCGAGATCGTGCTCTATGCCGCCCGCGTCGAGCGCTGGTCGGAGACGCTGCGGGCCGGGCTCGCCCAGCATCTCGCCGAGGTCTCGGCCTCGGCCGCCGACGGGTCCCATCTCTCGCTCTTGGTGGCGGCCTCTGGCGAGGTCGACCAGGCCACGATCCGCGCCTCGCTCGAGCCTGCCGGTCTCAGCGACTTCGCCGAGATCGGCAGCCATGCCGCCCGCTTCGCCTTCAAGCCCGTCCGTTCGTGAACCCGCTTCCGATGTCGTCCTGAACCACCTTCCGTCATCCTGGACGCCGCGCAGCGGCGCTCTGGGATCCATCGTAGAGCGTCGCGCCCTCCGATGGATCCCGGTCGACCTGCGGTCGCCCAGGATGACGGTGAGGTGAAGG
>LSIG01000205.1 GCA_001556125.1 Rhizobiales bacterium CCH10-E5
GCCTTCAAGGCCGGGCGAGCATCGGAATTTGCCGCGAGCCGGAGGGGCCGGGGCGCGTGGGGCCGCGGGGCACCGGGTTGCGGGTTGCGGGGCTGCGGGGGGGCGAGCATGGCTGAGCAGCACGGCGTCGCCGGGGCGGTCGCGGAAGCGGTGCGGGAGGCACAGGCCACCCTGCCGGCGCCGGCCGAGCAGCTCGACCTGCTGGCGGCGTCGCAGCGGCCGGCGGCCGAGCGGCTGTCCTGGGACGGCGACAAGCTTGCGGCCGAGGTCGCGCGCACCGGCAAGGCCGGCCGGCCCAAGGGCGCGCAGAACCTGTCGACGCGCGAGTTGAAGGACTGGATCGTGCGCCTGCTCGGCGGCACGCCGCAGGAGCGTCTGGCGCGCTGGGCCATGCTTGAGCCGGAGGAGCTCGCCAAGCGCCTCGGCTGCAGCGTCGCCGACGCCTTCGATCGCCAGGTGAAGATCCTCGAGGGCCTCGGCCCCTACCTCATGGCGAAGATGGTCCCCGTCGACAACGAGGGGAACGCGGTGCCCTTCATCCAGCTCGTCAGCGGCGGCCAGGTCCAGGGCGCCAATGGCGATGTCCCCTGGGCGCGCTTCCTGCGCCAGGCGCAGGCCGAGCCGATCGACGTCACGCCGGAGGCCGGCTCATGACCGCGCTCCAATTCGGCTCGCTCGACGACAAGCTGAAGGGCTATTCCGCCGGCGTCGCGCTGCTGCTCGAGAGCGCCGGCCCGGTCTCGGATGCGTTCATCCACTCGGATGGAACGCGGGATCTGCTGTCGGGCCCGGTCGGCTCCGGCAAGACGACGGCCTGCGTCAAGCGGGCGCTGCTGCGCTCGATGCAGCAGCCGCCGTTGCTGCAGCGCCGGCCGGACGGGCGCCTGCAGCGGGTCTACCGGCTCACCGTCTACCGGCAGACCTATGCGCAGCTCTGGGGCACCACGATCAAGTCCTGGTGCAAGGTGCTCGATCCGGCGAAGGGCCTCGGCCACCTGGTCGGCTCCTCGCCGCGGCCGGCGCAGTACACGCTCGATTTCGAGGACAGCCATGGGCCGATCCACCTCGAGGTGAACTTCCTCGCCTGGGGCGACGATGCGGATCCGGACGATCTCGGCGGTACCGAGAGCACGGACGCCTATCTGAACGAGCTGCCGACGCTGCGCGAGGATCTCTTCATCAACCTCGGCCGCACCGTCGGCCGCTTTCCCAACCGGGGCGAGATCGGCCTGCCCGACAGCCTCGACATCCCCTATGGCGCGATCTTCGCCGATGCCAACGCGCCGGAGCCGGACAGCTACGTCTACCGCGATTTCTGGTCGCCGCAGAAGCCGAAGGGCTATCGGCACTTCCAGCAGCCGGGCGGCTTCCATCCGGAGGCCGAGAACCTCAAGGCGGTCGGCCGCGCCTACTACACCCAGATGGCGGAGGCCAACCGGCACCGGCCCTGGTGGATCAAGATCAAGATCGACCATAAGCCCGGCTACAACCGCGAAACCGATATCATCTATCCGGATTTCGACGACGACGTGCATGTCAGCCACCGGCCGCTGGCGGCCTATGACGTGCTGCCGGTGCTGGTCGGCTTCGATGGCGGCTCGACGCCGGCGGCCGCCTTCATGCAGGAGCTCGCCGACGGCACGCTGCGGATCCTCGCGGAGGTGGTGATCACGCGCGGCGACGAGTTCGATCTCGCCCGCGGCTGCCAGGTGGTGATGGCGCAGCCGCGCTTCCGGGGCTGCGAGTTCATCGGCTTCTGCGACCCGGCGATGACGGCGGGCGAGGATCTGACGCTGGGCTCGATGCGCTCGCGCCTCAAGAAGGAGCTCGGCATCGAGATCCGCGAGGCGGTGAGCAACGATCCCGAAACCCGCCATGCCGCGATCCGCCGCAAGATCGAGAAGGGCAAGCGCCTGCTCCTGGTCGATGCGACGCATGCCCCGACGATCCGCCGGGCGTTGGCCGGAACCTACCAGTACCACACGATGCGCGGCACCAATGACCGCGGCAAGGCGGTCAAGAACCCCGACAGCCATGTGATGGAAGCGGCCGAATATGCCGCCATGCAGAGCGGCACCGAAGCCGCGCGCCTGCGCGTCGCCGACAGGGTGCGCCAGCGCGAGCAGCGCCGGCAGCAGGCGCAGCAGCAGGGGCGCTACAGCCCGCTTGCGAGGCGCGGCCGATGATCGTGCGCTTCGCCAGCCCGGCTGATCTCGAGGCCATCTGCGCAGCCCTGCGGCCGAGCGACCGGCAGGAGGTGCTGGCGCTGCGCCTCGAGGGCGACGTCGCGGCCTTCGCGGCCCAGCTCGTCATGGGGCTCGATCGCGCGGTGCTGCGGATCACGCTCGCCGGCGACGACGGCACACCGATCGCCTTCGTCGGCCTGTGGCTGCACGGCCCGGGCGTCGGCTCCGCCAATCTGATCGCGACCGAACGCTGGGAGGAGATCGCCGCGCCGGCGCACCGCTTCTGCAAGCGCGTCGTCATCGGCCGCGTCGCGCCCTCGGCCTTTCGCCGGCTCGAATGCCGGACGCTCGCCACCCATGCCGCCAGCCGGAAATGGCTGCGCCGGCTCGGCTTCGTCGAGGAGGGCGTCTGCCGGGCGCTCGGCCGCAACGGCGAGAACTTCGTCCAGTGCGCGTGGGTCCATCCCGACCATTCATCCCGACAGGAGGCCTGACATGTCGTTTTTCTCGAAGATGTTTTCCGGAAAGCAGCAGCGCCTGCAGCAGATCGCGCAGGCCACGGAACTGCAGCAGCAGCAGCAGCTCGCGGCGCAGCAGCAGGCCGAGCTGCAGAAGGAGCTCGCCGCCGCCGCGGCCGATCGCGACGAGCAGCTGCGGATCCTGACCGAACAGGGCAACGCCTCGCTCGAGGCCGCGGCCGAGACGGCGCGCCTGGCGCAGCAGCAGGCCGACGAGGCGAATTACCGCGCCTCGCTCACCCCGGCCGACAGCGAGGATGCGCGGCAGGCGGCCGACGCCCGCATGCGAAAGTTGCAGCAGAAGCGCGGCTTCACCTCGACGCTGGTCTCGCGCGCCGGCGGCGGGCTCGGCGCTGCGCCGGTCGCGACGCGCCAGCTGCTCGGCGCCTGATCCCCTTCCTCACGGAGACACCCATCATGATCAGCGCGACGCAGGTCCTCGAGCGGCACAACGATCTGAAAGCCACGCGCGCGCTGGTCGAGCCGCAGTGGCGCGACCTGGCCAAGCTCTTCCAGCCGGAAGATGCCGACATGTTCAATGGCAACAACAAGAACCGCGTCTATGACGATATCTTCGATGCGACGCAGCTCTATGCGCTCGAAAGCTTCTCGGGCGGCATCTTCGGACAGCTGACCAACCCGACGAACCGCTGGTTTTCGCTGACCCTGCCCGACAAGGATCTGGCGAAGTACCAGCCGGTGCGCGCCTGGCTGCGCACGGTCGAGGACGTGATCTATGCCTCGATCTCGCCGGCCGTCTCGAATTTCTACAACGAGGTGCCGGCCTGGCTGGCGGATCTCGGCTGCTTCGGCATGGGCGTGCTCTACCAGGAGGAAAGCCTCGGCAAGGGCCGGATCATCGACCGCTGCATCCCGCTCAGCGAGAGCTACATCGCGCTCGACGCCGACGGCGACGTCGACACCTTCCACCGCAGCTTCAAGCTCCGCGGCGACATGGCCAAGCGGAAATATCCCGAGCTCGCGGCGCTCGGCCCGGCGGTGAACGACAGGAGCGAGTACGTCTTCGTCCATGCCGTGATGCCGAACCCGGAGTTTCAGCCCGGCCGCCTCGGCACGGCCGGCGCGCCCTATCTTTCGGTCACGGTCTGCGAGCAGCTCAAGGCCTTCCAGCGCATCCGCTCATATCGGGATTTCCCCTATGCGACGGTGATGTGGAAGCGCCGCGCCGGCCGCACCTATCCGGTCGGGCCGGGCCACATGGCGCTGCCCGACGTCTCTATGCTGCAGGAGATGGAGCGCACCAACCTGGTCGCGGCCCAGTTCGCGGCCGAGCCGCCGACGCTGGCGCCGGACGAGGCCGCCTTCACCGCGGCCGACATCGTGCCGAACGCGCTGCTCTACGGGGCGGTCAACGAGCGCGGACAGGCGCTGGCCCAGACGCTCAACCGGGGCCAGAACCTCAACCTCTCGAACGAGGCGGCCGAGCGCCGGCGGCAGGCGATCCGCGAGGCCTTCTATTTCGGGGTCATGCAGCTGGTGAACCGGCCGCAGATGACGGCGACCGAGTTCCTCGGCTTCCAGGAAGAGAACCTGCGCCTGATGGCGCCGAACCTCGCCCGCGTCCAGAGCCAGGGCCTGTCGCCCTATCTGCAGCGGCGCTATCGCATCCTCGATCGCGCCGGCCAGCTGCCGGAGCCGCCGGAGGAGCTCGACGGCCAGCGCCTCGAGCTCGACTACGTCTCGCCGCTCGCCAAGCTGCAGAAGGCCGGCGAAGCGCGCGCCGTGCTCGGCTGGGTCGCTGGCGTCAGCCAGCTCGCGCAGGCCACGGGCGACAGCGGCGCGCTCGACAACATCGATGTCGATGCCGCCTCCGCCGTGCTGCACGAGGCCTATGGCCCGCCGCCGATCGTCCAGCGCGATCCGCGCAAGGTCGAGGAGATCCGCGCCAATCGCGCCGCGCTCGCCCAGCGCCAGACGCAGCTCGAGCAGCAGGGGCAGGAGGTCGAGATCGCCGCCACCGCCGCCCATGCCGCGCAGGCCGCCACGCTCAGCGACGGGCGGGCCGCGGCATGAACATCGTCGCCTGGCTCAAGGGCGGGTGGAAGCATCCCGGCCACCGCGCGCAGGTCATCACCGAATACGCGGCGCTGATGCCGATGCGGCACGTCCTCGCCGACATCGCGCTGCGCGGCGCCGTCTTCTCGGTGCCGCCACCGCCGGCCGATCTCTTCCAGGCCGGCGTGAATGAGGGGCGCCGGCAGATGGCGCTCGAGATCATCCGCCTCGCCGGGACGGACCCGGCGGTGCTGCAGCAGCTCTGCTTCGAACCCGTGAGGAAAGACCCATGATCCGATATGGCCTGGATATGATCGCCCGGCAGGCCGCCGAAGGGGCCGGCGCCGCGGCCGGTGATGCTGGCGCGGCCGCCGGAGCCGCCGGAGCAGGCGCTGCCGCTGGCGCGGCTGGTGCCGGCGCCGGCGCTGCAGCCGGAGCCGCCGCGGGGGCCGGCGCGGCCGCGGCCGGCGCCTGGTACGACAGCGCGGATCTCGATCTCGATCCGGAGGACCGCACCTTCCTCGCGGCCCGCAACCCGGGCGATCTCAAGACGGCTATCCGCTCCTTCCGGGAGACGGAGCGCCTGGCGCGGGACCGCAACGTGCTGCCGAAGCCCGACCCGACCAAGATGGGCGAGTGGCCCGGCTGGGGCGAGCTCGGCTGGAAGTCCGACGCGGCGGACTATGCCAAGAGCATCAAGCGGCCGCAGGTGCCGCACGACTTCCAGTATGATGCGAATTTCGAGGCGAGCTTCGTCCAGAAGATGCACGAGGCCAAGGTGCCGCTGCCCATGGCGCAGCTCGCCCTCGACACCGTCATCGGCTACGCGAAGGACGCGATCGCCGCCACGGATGCCAGCGGCGCAAAGGCCGCGGCCGCGCTCGATCACGCCCTCAAGGCCGAGTGGGGCGGCGATTACGAGGCCAAGAAAGATCTGAGCCAGCGCGCCGCCCGGCATTTCGGCATCGGCCTGGACGATGGCGCCGAGCTCGAGCGGATCGTCGGCTCCGCCCGCATGATGAAGATCTTCGCGACGATCGGCGAGCAGCTGGGCGAGGATACGCTGGTGACGCCGAACGACGGCGGCGGCTCCGGCCAGATGTCGCTGAGCCAGGTCCAGGCCGAGATGGACCGGCAGGCGGCCGATCCCGATTTCATGAAGGCCTTCGAGGATCCGCGCCACCCCCGCCACAAGGAAGTCCGCGGCCTGCGCGACGCGCTGATCTCGAAGAAGGCCAAGCTCGGCGGCGCCTGAACCAAACCGCGCCGGCGCGGTTCGCTGGCATTACCGTAGGAGCTAAACATGAAGGATGAAGCAGCAATCGAGGCCGAGATCCAAGCCAAAGGTCTGAATGCGCCCCGCCTGACGCCGGCGGACATCGACGCGGTGATCGCAAGCGAGCAGTATCACGTTTTCGACGGAACGACCCTGACAGTCTGCGCTCTCATCTTGCGCAATGGTTTCGTCGTCGTCGGCGAAAGTGCGGCGGCGAGCGCAGCGAATTTCGACCCGGAGATCGGAAGGAAGATCGCTCGCGACAACGCACGCAATAAAATCTGGGCGCTCGAGGGCTACCTGCTCCGGTCGCGGTTGGCCGCCTGACCCGCGCCGGCGCGGCTCGCCGGCTTCAATAGGAGGCTAACCGATGAACGACGAAGAGGCCGGCGCCACGCCGGCGACACACACCGCCCCGGAGGATCTGGTCAGCGATGCCAACCCGAAGGCCGCGCGCCAGCGCGCGCCGATCAAGACGGTGCGCGGCCTCGGCAAGGCCTTCCTGGCCTGGCTCGAGAAAAACCCGCTCGAGGAGGGCGCGGCCGAGCGCATCAGGATCGGCGCCAACGATCCGCTGTGGAGCAACGCGCCGATCGAGCTGGCGAACAGCTGGCATCGCGAGGCGGAGATCGGCTGGAATTTCTGCGTCTTCGAAGGGCGCCTGGTCCAGGCGGTCAGCGACGCGCAGATGGAGCGCGGCGGGGTCTAGTTGACAACCGCTGTGCGGCTGATCACGCTTCGGCCATGAAAGCTACCTCGGCCCTCCTCTTCACAGCCGCCCTGAGCGTGGGCGGCTGTGCCTTCCCAAAGTCGGCCGAGGAACAAACGGCCGCTCTTCGGCCTTATTTTGCGTGCGCGCAGGCCGCAATCCCGAGGCTCGATGATGGTCGCTCAGACGCCCAGACCGTCGCTATCGCGGCGCAGGCGATGTGCGTTCCGGAATGGCAGGCCTATCTAGATGTGGCGCTCAGTGGTGAAGCGCCGTCTCAAAAGGGCAGCTTGGGCCGCGCGCTCAAAGCCGAGGACGTTAAGGATATCACCGTGTTGGTGTTGCGCTATCGAACGACGCGGCGCGCGCCTTGACAATTTAGCGGTTAACTGCATGTTCGCCTGCGGAGTTTGATCACTCCTAGCAGAAGCGGTGCCCGCTCCCGTAGACCGGTCTCGCGATACATCCGGGGTCCCTGTGCGCATGTCCAAGGCGAAAGCCCAAAGGCATGGGGACCTGACTTCTGCCAGGTGATCAAACCCCGGAGCCGCGCCGTTTGATCACGTCGCTGCTCTGCAACCTGCAGAAGGAGCGGCGCCATGGCCCTCAGCATCACTTCCGGCGATCTCGTGTTGCGTGACGACGAACCCCGCGTGCTCGATCTCAAGCTGGCGGAGGCGCTCGGCTTCGCGCAGCCGCGCGATGTGCGCAAGCTGATCGACCGGAACAAAGGCGAGTTGGACAGCTACGGGGATATTTGCGCCACGGTGGCGCAAAACACCGACCCGAAAGGCCGCGGCCGCCCCGGTCTGGAATACTGGCTCAACGAGGCTCAGGCCTTGCTGGTCTGTATGTTCTCGCGCACCGGCGAGGCGGCGCGGGTGCGTCGCGAGATCGTCGAGGTCTTCATGGCCTGGCGTCGCGGCAAGCTCGGCGGGTCGCAGCGGCTCGCGCCGGTCGGCTTTCCGGAGGGGGACGAGGCGATTTCGGTGCTGATGGCCAAGCTCGCGCTGCTGCGCGAGGCGCGCATGACGCATGGCCCCCGCGCCGCCGCCCGGCTCTGGCCGGCGCTTGGTTTGCCGGCCGTCAACGAGAGTATGGTCACGGAAGCTGATGACGGCCGAGCCTGCCTGTCTCACCTCATGGCCGTCTCGCTGGTCGAGGACGATCCCGGGTCCAGCTTCACGGTCGGCCGGCAGATCGGCGCTGCCTTCGATGGCGATGCCGGCCCTGTCGCTAACCTGGCCGAGAAGGGTCTGCGCGTCGTCGCCGGCGGCGTCCATGTCGCCAACTGGTCGCCCTTCCTCGATGGCGTCTTCCGCGACACGCGCTGGCGCAAGAACTGGCGCAAGGCGCTGCGGCGCCTGCCGGGCGCGGAGGCAAGCGGCGCGCAGCGCTATGGCCACGTCACCCAGCGCGGCACCTTCCTGCCTGAGGCGCTGGTCGACGATCTCTGGCCGGGTTGACCGCCGCCCGCGCCGCGCTACCCTGTTCCAGCAGTGTGATCTCCTGCGGCCTTGGCGGAGGCGGTGCTGGTCGGAAGGGCGCCGCCTCCATCCTCCCTTGACAGTTCGGTAGCGATGATGCAGCCCTAGTCAGTCGACTGGGGCTGCTTCGCGTTGGCGAGGCATGCAAGACGCCGCTCCCTCCCAGCCCCTGGGTGGCCCGCCGGACCTCGAGACGCCGCCGATGATCAGGCGTCTCCGCCGACCGCAGGCGTTAAACGACAGGCTCGGCCCGGCCTAGGGATGCGTCCCGACAGCCCGCTCCCTTGCCGAAACCTCTGAACCCAATCGTTCACATGTTTCGCAAAGGAGGCTGCGATGCCGCAGCAGTTCGGGCCGATCGAGGCCGTCCACAAGGTCCGCTACAACGACAACGTCCAGCTCGCGGTGCAGCGCAAGCGCGCCATCTTCCGCGAGACCTTCAGCTACATCCCGGACGTCAAGGGCAAGGAAGCGCAGGCGGTCGAGCTCGTCGGCAAGAGCCAGGCGCAGCGCAACGCCCCCAACAACGCGCCGACCCCAAACATCCCGCCCTCGCATGCCGGCATCTGGGTGAAGCCGCAGCGCCTGACCTGGGGCCGCACCATCCCGTCCTCGACGTCGATCCTGACGGCGACGCAGTACGACAGCATCTATGTCCAGGAAGGCGCGGCCGCGATGCGCCGCGGCGAGGACGAGATCCTGGCCGAAGCCTTCTTCGGCAACCGCCTGGTCGCGCAGGACGATACCGGCCTCTACACCTCCGTCGCCTTCGACACCGCCAACCAGCAGATCGCGGTCAATTACGGCGCCGGGGGCAACACCAACCTCACGGTCAAGAAGTTCGTCGCGGCGCTTTCCAAGTTCCAGGACGCCGAGATCGATATCGACCATGAGGAGATCTACTGCGCCATCACCGGCAAGCAGAACGAGGCGCTCTATGCCGAGCTGCAGGTGACGTCGAAGGACTACCGCAACAAGGCGGTGTTCGAGGACAAGTACGTCCGCCAGTTCATGGGCGTCTGGCTGATCCCCTATTCGGCGCTGCCGAAGGACGGCAGCAACTACCGGCGCGTGCCCTTCTGGGTCAAGTCCGGCATGCATATGGGCGACGCCATGCCGCTCGAGACGATGATCGAGCGCAACCCGGCGATGCAGTTCCAGCCGCACGCCTTCATGGAGCAGTGGCTCGCCGCGACCCGCTCGGAAGACGAGAAGGTCATCGAGATCCTCTGCGCCGAGTGATCGGCCCGCGCCTCTGAGGGCCGGGCGCCGCGCCCGGCTTTCGCCGCCGCCCCCCGTCTTTCCCGTTTCAGCATCAGGAGGGCCACATGGCCGTCGTCACCAAGTACAGCCAGGCGCATCCCGACCCGGCGACCAATGCCCGCCCGAAGGGCATCGACGCCGCCGGGCGCGTCAACGGCGCAATCGCCACCATCGCCGTCGCCAATGGCGACAGCGCCAACTCCAAGCTCTTCATCGCCAAGGTGCCGAGCTGGGCGCGGATCCTGCCGATCTCGACCGTGCGCCACAGCGCCATCACCAGCCTCAACGATCTCGACATCGGCACCGACGAGGATCCGGACGGTCTCGCCGACGGCCTCGACGTCTCCTCGGCCGGCACCAAGTCGCTCGTCGCGGCTGTCGCGGTCGGCAACCTGCACAAGCGCCTCTGGGAGCTGCTCGGCCTCACCAAGGATCCGGTGAAGGAGCTGAGCGTCTACGCGACGATGAAGGCCGGCGCCACGGCGGCCGGCACCATCCAGTTCGAGCTCTACTTCGCGACCGAGAACTGACGCCGATGCAGCGCGCCGCTTCCGAGGTCGAGGCTGCGAACGGGGCGCTTGCGCATGTCAAGCACCCGCCGATCGCCTCGCTGCAGGAGCGGCGCGCGGCTGCCATCGCCTGCCGCACGCGTTTCGGGGACACCCGGGACGCGCTGCTGCGGGAGTATCCCTGGAATTTCGCGACCGCCTGGGTGACCCCGGCGAAGGATCCGCGCCCCGGCCTCGGCACGTTCAAGAACCGCTACCCGCTGCCGGACGATTGCGTGAAGGTCCGCAGCGTCGCTGGCCTCGAGCTCGACGACTGGGCGATCGAGGCCTCGAGCATCAACCCGGGCGAGGACGCCGTCCAGGTCAGCGTGCTCGTCACCAACGCGACCGCCCCCAACATCGAATACACCCGCCGGATCGAGAGCCCCGCCTTGTGGGACGCGCTCTTCCTGCAGTGCTTCCAGCTCAGGCTCGGCGCCGCGATCGCGCCGCTGGTCGGGCGCAACAGCGGGCTCGCGGCCGAGCTCGAGGCGCGGGCCGAGGCGAAGCTCCGGCCGGCCAAGCGCGTCGATGCGCAGGAAAAGGCCCGCACCGAAGTGTCGCGCGACACCTCCTGGCTGCGCGCCCGCCGGGGTATCCGATGACGGCGGCGACCCTCGAGAAAACCGCATTCTCCGCCGGCGAGCTCGATCCCGCGCTGCATGCGCGGCGCGATCTCGGCCGGTACCAGACCGGCCTCGCCAAATGCGAGAATTTCGTCGTCATGGTCGAGGGCGGCGTCACCCGCCGGCCGGGCACGCGCTTCGTCCTGCCGCTGCGCAACGAGGCGCAGCGCGGCCTGCTGCTGCCCTTCGAGTTCACGATCGACGACGCCTACCAGCTGCTCTTCAACGACGGCTACATGCGCGTGCTGCGCAATGGCGGCGTGGTCGAGGCCTCGCCCGGCGTGATCTACGAGCTGGCGACGGCGGCCTTCACCGAAGCCGTGCTCGAGAAGATGCGCTGGGCCCAGTCCGGCGACGTCATCTTCATCGCCTGGGGCGGCCGGCCCAAGGTGCTGACGCGGATCGACCACAACAACTGGACGCTCGCCGACTATGTGAACCTGCGCGGCCCGGTCGAGCCGCAGAACACGGACACCGCCAAGACGCTCTCGGCCTCGGCCGCGACCGGGACCGGCGTCACCCTGACGGCGAATTTCAACGCCTTCGACGTCAAGCATGTCGGCTCGACCTGGCGGCTCGACGAGGCCAACCTCGCCAATGTCGCGCGATGGAAGGGCAACGAGACGGGGCTCTCGGCCGGGCAGCTGCGCCGCAATGCCGGCAGCGTCTATTCGGTGGTCTCCGGCAGCGATGCCGGCCCCAACCCGCCGCAGCACGACGAGGGCGTGGTGCTGTCCGGCTCCGGCAATGTGGCCTGGCAGTTCGAGCATGCCGGCTCCGGCTACTTCAAGGTCACGGCCTATGTCAGCCCGACGCAGGTCACGGGCGAGGTCATCGGCAAGCTGCCGAGCGATGTCGTCGGATCCAACGCGACCTATCGCTGGTACGAGCCGGCCTGGTCCGACCTGAAGGGCTGGCCGACGCAGGTCCTGCTCGACGACAACGCCCTGTTCTGGTTCCGCGGCAACAAGCACTGGCGCTCCAAGGCCAACGATTTCTACGATTTCGACATCACCACCGACGACGACAGCGCGATCGCCGGCCTGCTGACGGCGCCGAACGGCCAGCTCGTCGACATCCAGTGGGCGCTCAATGCCGGTGTCGTCGTGCTCGGCACCCGCTCGAGCGAATGGACCTTGCGCGCCGGCGGCGACCCCTTCGCGCCGATGACCATCACCAATGTGCGCGCGTTGCCGGGCACCACCGAAGGCTCGGCCCCGCACCGGCCGCAGGCGGTCGACGGCGGCGCCGTCTTTATCGGCCGCTCGCGCCGGCGCCTCCACTTCGCCCAGTTCGACGTGCTCGGCGAGAAGGTCTCCACCGACGAGCTCACCCTCTATGCCCGCAACATCCTGAAAGGCGCGGCCATCGATCTCGCCTATCAGCGCGACCCGTACCGCGTGATCTGGATCGCGCAGGCGACGGGCGAGCTCGTCGCCATCACCTTCCGGCCGGACCAGGAGGTGATCGGCTGGCACCGCCACCCGATGACCAACGGCTTCGTCGAGGATGTCTCGGTCATCACCTCGGCCGACGGCGTCAGTTCCGAACTGTGGCTGATCGTGCGCCGCACGATCGACGGCCAGACCAAGCGCTATGTCGAGGTGATGCAGCCCTATTTCCAGCCGCTGTCGATCGACGCGCCGACGGCGCAGGGCGCCTGGTTCGTCGATAGCGGGCTGCACTACCAGGGCGCGGCGGCGAAGACGATCTCCGGCCTCGAGCACCTCAAGGGCCAGACCGTCAACATCATCGCCAACGCGATCGAGCATCGCCCCCTCGTGGTCTCGCCCGGCGGCTCCGTCACCCTCGACCGCACCGTCACCGATTGCGTCATCGGCCTGCCGATCGTCGGCCGCGTCAAGACGCTCAAGATGAATGTCGATCTCAATGGTGGCTCCACCAAGGGGCGGGCCAAGAACGCCGACGCGGTCTATGTCGAGCAGCTCTATGCCGCCGGCGGCCAGATCATGGTCAACGGCGAGGACTACAGCGAGGAACTGCTGCTGACCGGCGCCGAGGCGCCGCCCGCGGCGCGCCCGCTCGAGAGCGGCGGCGTGATGATCCCGGTCCTCGCCAATATCGAGGACGATCTCGAGGTCGAGCTGATCACCTCCGGCGTCTACCCCTTCACGCTGACGGGCCTGACGCCCAGCGCCCAGTTCACGGAGAGCGGCTGATGATCGAGCCGACACTCCTCATTGCGCTGACCATGGGCGCACAGGCCGCGGGCGGCCTGTTCTCGGCCGGCTCCCAGATGCGCCAGGGCGAGCGGCAGGGCCGCCTCGCTATCTGGCAGGCGCTGCAGGAGAGCAAGGCCGGCTTCGACGAGGCGGCCTATGTCTCGAGCGCGCAGGTCGACGAGTTCCGCGACGTCTCGCAGGCGACGATCGACCAGGCCACGCGTGCGACGCGGGCCTATTCACTGGCGCAGTACATCGCCCGCAGGAACGCCGAGGCGGAGCTCGCCAAGGCCAATTTCGAGGAGAACCGGGTCCGCGACGAAACCGATCGGCAGCTGGCGCAGCAGTCGACCTATTTCGCCGCCAACAACATGGACCCGACCTATGGCTCGCCGCTGGCGCTGGCGGCCTTCGGCGCCGCGCAGGGCGAGACCGATGCGCGGATCGTGCGGACCAACGGCCAGCAGGGCGCGGCCGAGCAGCAATGGAGCATCTACGGGCTCGCCGATCGCGCCAGCGAAACCGCCGACGCCGCGGCGGCCACGGTCGGCGGCTCGGCCAAGGCGCTGCGCCGGACGATCGACAGCACCTTCCGAACGGCCGGGATCCGCGGCAGCGGCACCAACACGGCCGCGGCGATCTCCGCCTCCAATGCGCGCAAGGCCGGGCAATACGGTGCCGCGACCGCGCTGGTGAACACGGCGACCAACTGGGTCAGCCTCGCCGGCAGCGGCAAGCTCAAAGCCGTCGGCATTCCGGGGCTCTGACATGGCAAGCGCTCCGATCATCATCTCGCGCCGCAGCCTCGGAGGCCCGCAGTCCCTGCCCAGCCTGGCGACGGGCGAGCGGCTGCTGCAGGCGGAAGTCGGCGCCGCGCGCGAGGTGGCGCAGGCCGACATCCAGGGCATGCGGCAGGAGACGGCGGCGCAGATCGGCGTCGACCGCGCGATCGCCGGCGAGCAGATGAAGGCGAGCGAGGCGCAGACCCGCTTCGCCGGCGCGCTCGACAAGGCCGTCACCGGCATCGGCAACATGGTTCTCGAGGCGGTCCAGCAGACCGATATCAACCAGACGCAGGCGAAGCGCGCGCGGGAAAAGGCCGCGGCGCTGCAGGCTTTCGAGCAGGACCCCGACTGGAAGGCGGCGCCCGAAAAACTCAGGCAGCGCTTTGCCGATATCGACAACGAGGCCTTCAAAGGGTTCGGCCAGGCGCAGATCGCCAGCATGAAGGCATCGACGCTGCGCAGCGATCTGGCCATGGAGCGCCAGATCACGCAGCACAGCATTGGCAAGATGAACAATGCCGGCGTGGCGGCGCTGACCGAAACCCGGCAGCAGCGCGCCTTGCTGGCCTCGCGCGCCACCAGTGCGGCCGAGCGCGCCGGCATCCTGGAGGAAGACGATCGCGACATCGAAGCGGCCGTCACCAAAGGCATGTTGGAGCCGACACAGGCGCAGGCGATGCGTCGGGCCCTGCGAGAGCAGCTGGACCAGACGGACTTCCAGAAGGGCCTTGCGCGCGACCCGGCCGCGACGCTGGCTTCACTGGCCGATACCACCATGTACCCGACCTTTACCGAGGCTCAGCGGACCAAGGCGATCGAGCTGGCGAAGTCGGCCAATGAGACGCTTCAACTAGAGCGCGCAAGGGACAGGGCGGACAGGGACCCTGTCGGCACGGCAGCGACCTATGTGCGGGCTCCCGATGCGACGACAGTCTCGCGTGTCGTCCGGACCGCGCTGATCCCCGGCGAAAGTAGTGGGAACCCGAACGCTCAATCGAATAAGGGCGCTGCAGGCATCACGCAGTTCATGCCCGATACCGCGCGTGGGGTGGCGCGACAGCTCGGGTGGTCCGATCTCAACGGTCTCGACGATGAAGGTGTTCGGGCCTGGCTGAAACAGAACCCGGAACGCGCAATCCAGATGACCGAGAAGATGATCGGCGACGACTGGAAGCGCTACGGCAATCTGGCTGCCGCTTTCGCCGCCTACCATGCTGGGCGCGGCGGCACCCGCCGTGACGGGACGCGCGTCGAGGGCGCCGACGACTGGGCCAAGGCAGCCGAGGCGAAGTTCGGGCCTGCCTACACGGCGGCTGAATTCATCAGCATGATCCCAGCGACGCGGGGCGACGGCGGAACGACGACACGCGCCTATGTCGCCGGAATGATGCAGCGCGCCGGCGCCGATCTGACGCGCGGCGGCGTCGGTGAACTCGCCGCCTACCGCATCGCCGACGTCGTCGAGGCCAAGGGGCAGGCCGAGCGCCAGCGCATCTCGCAGGATCTGCAGCGACAGATCAGCCTCGATGCGGATCAGCGGGACACGATCGTAGGCCAGATGAAAGAGGGCCTGGCCACCGATCCCGCCAAGGTCGCGGCCGTGAAGATCCCGCTGATGGCTGCCGCTGCCCAAGGGAATGTCGAGGCCATTAAGGAGCTGCGCCGTATCGGCGAGATGGAGGAAAATCAGCCCTTCATCGAGCAGGGCTGGCGCACGCCACCTGCGGTGCTGGAGCGCGTCGTCTCGGAAATGCGGGCGGCACAGGCCACCGCTCCCGCTACGCCGCAGGACGTGCGCCGGCTGCAGGTGTTTGAAGGCATCCTGGCCGAGGTCGACAAGCAGAAGACGAACAATCCCCACGCGCTGATGGAGAGAACCCGCCAGGCGGAGCCGACGAACGTCACCATCCCGGCGCAGGGCTTGCCCTCCGGGCCTGAGTTTGCCTCCGAGGTGGCGCGGAGCGCTGCCGTCGGTGAGCGTGCGGTCGCGATCTTCGGCGCCGACAGAAAGGTGTTCAAGCCGCAGGCGGCGGAGGAAATCAAGCGCCGCTGGGACGCGGCCATGCCCGGCGAACGCTTCGAGACCCTGCGCACGCTGGCGGCCGCCATCCCCGACCGCGCAAGCTATCGCGCGGCCGTCAAGCAGATCGCCGGCGACAGCGCCCCGGCCGTGATCGCCGGCCTCGTCTCGTTACGGGATCCCGACACTGCCCGCCTGATCGTCAAGGGCGTCGAGCTGATGGGGCAGTCCGGCGTCGACGCCAAGGCTTCGGAGTTGCGCCCGGCGCTGGAAGCCCGGCTCGGCACCGACGTCTTCAAGGACAAAGGCCTGCAGGCAGAAGTGATCGATGCCGCCCAGGCCTATTATGTCGCCAAGCGGGCCGGCGTCGGTGCCTTGTATGCGCCGGGCGATATCGGCGCCATGGAAAGCGCACTTGAGGCCGTCACTGGCCCGATGATCAGCCACGGCGGGGTCAAGGTTCCGCTGCCTCACGGACAGCGTGCCGAGCCTGCCAGGCGGGCCTTGCGCGATCTGTCGGTCGAAACCCTCGGCACGCAGCCGCATGGTGCCAATGGCGAGCCGCTCGATATCGAGTTCCTGCGCGACCGGGCGCGGCTGAGGCCTCTCGGCTTCGCGACAGGGCTCTATGCCGTGGCGACGCCCGGCAAGAACGGAACGGATGCGGCTGTTTTCAACGACAAAGGGCAACCCCTCGTCATCGACTTGCCGGCGTTGGCCAAGCGCTATGAGAGCCTGATCCCGCAGACCTCGCGGGACGGCTTCCAGACACGCTACGGCGCAGGGCTGCGCGCGCTCTCGCGAGAGACGCCATGAGCGACGTGATGGAAATCACCGTGGCGCCGGGGCGCACGATCACCCTGACGGAGGGCGCTGGCGTGCTGGCCGAAATGGCGCGCCAGCCCGGTGCGAAGAACCCGGCGAGTTTCGGGGAGATCGCGGCGTCGGCCTGGGAGGCGAGCGGGCTTGACACGCTCGGCGGTGTCACCCGGCCGATGGAGGAGGCCTATACGGAACTCAGCGACGCCTTCCGCAACATCACCGGCGAAACGGTCGCCGAAGCGGCGCGACGCACCGGCGCACGGCTCTCGGGCGGCTTTGTCGGTTCGGCGGAAGCCATCCGCCAGATGGCCGGTGGTCTCGATGCCGAGCGGCAGAAGGCTCTCGAACCCTATCTCGATGTGCGCGGCCGGGCGCGTACCAAGGCTGCTGACATCGAGGCGCGCGCGGCCGACGTCGCTGACCGTACCTTCGGCTTCTCCGGCCACGCCGTCGCTTTCATGGCCGGCGCAGCCCGCCAGGCAATCGACCCGATCAATCTCGCCACGATGCCGCTGGGCGCGGCGCGCGGCGCCTCCCTGCTTCGATTTCTGGGAACCGAAGCGGCAGTCGGTTTTGCGACGCAGGCTGCGCAGGAGCCGCTCATTCAGGCCGAGCGCGCCCGCCTCGGCCTCAATGCCGGTTTCGGCGAAGGGCTGGCCAATGCTCTCTCTGCCGGCGTCGGCGCCGCCGGGATCGCCGGCCTCCTGCGAGGCGCTGGCTATGTTTTGCGGCGCGGCTTCGGCGCCTCGATGGATGCGCCGCCTGCACGCATGGGCGAAGCTGCGCAGGATCTGGCGCCAGCAGAGCGGGCGGACGGCGCCGACCCTGCCTTGCGTGCCGCCCTGCGCGACCTCGACCCCGAGGACTTCGATGCCGTGGCGCGGCAGGTCGAGCGCGATGTGCTGATCGACGAGGCGGCCATCGTCCAGACTGGCGAAGGCCGAATGCTTCATGTCGAGCGCGTCGACGCCGCAGCGGCTGCGCTCGAAAGCGGGCGCATCGGCGACCTGGCCGACAGTATCGATCTGGAAGCCCGGATGGACGCGCAGGCGCGGCGTCTCGACCCGGCTCTGTTCGGAGAGGTTGACGCGATCGACGCCAGGCGGGCTGGCTTGCGAGCCGAGCTTGACCGCCTCATCGCCGACAGGGCCGAGCCGCCGGCGGCTCGCGTCCTGGAGCCGCGCATCGCCGAGCTGGAAGCCAAGCTCGATGCGGTGACGGGCAAGCGCCGCTCGGCGCCGAGCACGCAGGCCCTGCGCGACGAGATCGCCAGCCTTCGGGCGGAGCAAGCGCGGCATGCCCGGGAAGCTGCGGATCTCGATATCGGTCGCGAGCGTGCCCTGCGGCTCGCCCTCACCGAAACCGACATGGAGCGCGCTCGTCTCGGCCCGCGCGTCCGTGCCGCCCGCGAGCTGGCGGAAGCGGCGCCCGATCTCGCCTTCGCAGCTCCGCGGGCCGAGGCGCCGCCTGCCCCTATCATTCGTGACGAACCGCCGGCTGGGCCGCCGCCGGCGGCTGGCGGGAACGCCGTGGCGGAGCCGCAGGCGCCAGCAACCCTGCCGGGGCTGACGCCGGGGCCGGATGGCCGCAACCTGATGCCCAAGGCGGCAACGCCGGAGGCGATGGCCGTGCGGGCGGATGTTGCCCGTATCCTTGCCGATCCAGCTTCGGACAAGCGCATCGCCGTGATGGACGCGGACGGCAAGGCGCGTCTGATGCCAGCCGAAGAGGTCTTCGCAAGAATCGACGCCGACGCGCGCGCGGCGGCTGAACTGCGGGCATGTCTGGGGGTCGCGGCATGAGCGCGATCGCCTGCCTCAATGGCAAGGTCGAGGCCGGCCTGGTCGACCGCCGCGCGGCCGAGGATCTCAAGCGCTGGATCGCCGAGAAGGAGGAAGACCTGCGCGTTGCCTACGGCAAGGCAGAGGCCGCCCGCATGGCCGCGATGGAGGTTGCCGACGCTGCAAGCCAGCAGGCCGCCCGCATGGCCGATCTGGCTGTCATGCAGCTCGCCAAGCAGCAGGAGCTTCTGAGTGGCCTGGCCGAGTACCGCAGCACCCTTGCCGCGCTTAGGGCGGATGGCCGTGCGCCGGCCTGGCTGAAAAGCGAGACGAAAGGCGTCGTCTGGCCGTATCTGCGCTCGCTCCTGACCCGCGACCCCGCCGAGATCGCGACGGGAGCGAATGTGCATTACCTCGCCCGTGATCTGCGTGGGCGAGCGCATGCGCGCTTGGGCGAGGCGATCGACCGTCTGCGGCCAAAGATGCTCGGGCTGAAACCCGAAACAGTTCGCGAGCTCGACCTTTTGGCGGCTGCCTACGGCCGCGCCGACGCGACGCCGGAAGGCCGCACCGCCATGCAGGCCTTCTCGGAGGTCAACGAGTGGCTGCGCGGTCTTTTCAATGCCGCCGGCGGGGCCATCGCCGAGCGCAAGAACTGGCGTATTCCCAACCCTGTCCTCGACCGGATCAAAGTCGCGTCAACCCCGCTGCGCGACTTCATCGCAGACATGCGGCAGTGGCTCGACCGCGAGGACATGCTCGATTTTGCGACGGGCAAGCCGCTCTCCGACGCCGATCTGGATCGGGTTCTGACGCTGATCCACGAGAACGGCCGCACCGGCTGGACTGAAGGCGCACCCAGCGCACAGGGGCAGGGCCGCACCATGCTGGCCAATTCGCGCTCCGATCCGCGCATCATCTCCCTCAAAGACGATGATGCCTGGGTCGCCTTCGCCCGGAAGTATGGCGAGCACGATAGCCCCTACCGGGCACTGCTGGACCATGTCGAGAGCATGTCCAGCGACATCGCGATGATGCGTGTCTTCGGGCCAAACCCGGAAGCCATGAAGAGCTATCTGCTCGATCTCTTCCCACGAGAGGTCGGCCAGCTCACGAAGTCGGCCCCTGACGGCGCGACGCCGAAGGAGGTCGCCAAGCTCATCAGCCGCAACGAGCGGTCGGCATCGTCCGTCGCGGTCGGCGAAAGCCGTTTCCGAGCGCTCTGGGCGGAGACGACAGGGGAGGCGAGCCTTCCCGTTAATACGCAGGCTGCGGCGGCGATGGGCAATCTCCGCACGTTCCTCAGCGGCGTGCAGATGGGCTCGGCGATCATCTCGTCGATCACCGATCCCGGCATGGTCGCTCTCGCGGCGCGCTTCAACGGTCTGCCCGCAACCCGCGTTCTGTCGCGCGCGGTCAAGGATCTGGCGGACGGGACATCCGAGATCAAGGCGGCGCAGATGGGCCTCGTCGCCGATAGCATCGCTTACGCTGCTCGCGAGAACGACCGCTACATGAGCGAGGCGATCCGCTCTGGCGTCATGGCTCGCATGTCTTCGGCCGTTATCCGCGCCTCGGGCCTGCGTCGCACCACCGCCGTTCTGCGCAATGCCTTCGGCCTCGAGATGATGGCCGTGATGGCCAACCGCGCCGGCACGCCAATGGACCGGCTCGACCCTTCATTCCGGGCTGGCCTGCAGCGCTATGGGATCTCGGCCGAGGACTGGGACCTGATCCGGGCATCGACGCCGCATCAGCCTCGCGACGACGCGCCGTTCCTGCGGCCGGAGGATGTGCGCGCGGGAGGGTCTGCGGCTCACGAGGCCGCGGCCGAAAAGCTGATGCGCTTCATCAACACCGAGATGGACTATGCGGTGATCGACAGCGACCCCGCGACGCGGGCGCTGATCAATGGCGAAAACCGGCCCGGGACCGTCACCGGCGAGGCGCGCCGCAGTGCCGGCATGTACAAGAGTTTTGCCGTCACGCTGACGACGACGCTGATGGCCCGCAGCATGGCGCGCGGCTGGGACGGCTCCCGTCTCGGCCATGCCGGCATCAGCTTCGTCCTGCTGACGGTGATGGGCGCGCTGGCGATGCAGGCCAAGCAGATCGCCAACGGCAAGGACCCTGTTTCGATGGACCCCAGCACGCCCCGCGGCGCGCGCAACTGGGGTGCCGCCGTGCTGCAGGGCGGCGGCCTCGGCATCTTCGGCGACCTGCTGGGGCAAGATCAGACCCGCTTCGGCAACACCTTCGCCGCGACAGTTGCGGGTCCGGTCGCAGCGTTCGGCGAAAGCGTGCTCGGCGATTTCGTGATCAAGAACCTGCAGCTGGCCGGCAAGGGTGAGAAAACGCATTTCTTCGGCGACGCCGCCTATCTCGCGGCCAAATACACGCCCGGCTCAACGCTGTGGTTCAGCCGCCTTGCCCTGCAGCGCACCGTCTTCGATCAACTGGCCCTCATGCTGGACGACAGGGCGCCGGCCCGCTTCGCCCGCGTCGAGCAGGAGGCCCAGAAGGCCTGGGGCCAGAAGTTCTGGTGGCGGCCCGGCCAGGTCGAACCCGCACGCGCACCCGATTTCGGAGGCTCCCCATGACCGTCACCACCGAAATCTCGCGCGCGACCTTCCCCTGGACGGGGGTCGAGACGTCCTTCGCCTGCGGCTTCCCGGCCGACGACGTCTCGCATCTGCGCGTGTTCTTCCGGACCAATGCCGGCGTCACCACGCAGATGACGCTGGGCGTCAACTACAACGCCACGCTGGCGAGCGGATCGAAACTGGCGACGGTGACGCCGGTCTCCTTCCCGGCTTCTTCCGGCACCGTCATCGTCCGGCGCCTGACGCCGGCGCAGGTGGCAGAGGTTCTGGCCGACGGGCAGGAGTATTCGCTCGCCGTTATTCAGGCGCTGCACGACAAGGCGGCGATGCGCTCGGCCGAGGACCGCTCGACGCTCGCGCGCGCGATCGTGCTGGAAGAGGGTGTTGAACTCGGCGATGGCAATTTTGACCTGGGTGGCTCAGGCCTTTCCAATGTTGCGCCGGGCAGCGCGCCAAGCGATGCCGCCACAGTTGGCCAACTTCTCGATCTGTTAATTGCAGCGGGCAATGTGCCCTCGCCGCTACCTGGCGATGTCAACAAGCTCTTGGTTTCCGACGGCCTCAGCTTCTCGTGGCAGGCCTTCACGCTGGCTATGCTTGCGTCCAATTTCTTCACGGCTGATGCGAATGGGTTGGCCAAGTTCGCTGATGGCTTCCTGTCGGCGACGTCTGCGGGCCGGGCCAAGATGGCGGACGGTTTTCTCTCGGCCGACGCAGCCGGCCGGGCCAAGATGGACGACGACTTCGTCACCTCGGCCGAGATTGCGGCCTCGGCGCTGGGGCCGCGCGTCGGCATGATCAACGGCACTCTGAAGACGACGCGCACGGGCAATGCCGAAACCTTCGCGGTCAAGACGCTGGCCGGCGCCGACCCGAGTTCGGGTGATCCTGTCGTGTTTATCTTCCAGGACGGCGCGGGCGGGTATGTGCGCCGGCGCGTGACCTCGGCCTTGTCTGTGACGGCTTCGAGCGGCTCGACGCTGGGTGCCAGCAATGGCGTGGCCTTCCGGATCTGGTGCGTCGCGGCTGACGATGGCGGCACGGTCCGGCTCGGCCTGGTCAAGACGACCAGCGTCGCGACTACCGCCGTCAGCGTCATGGCACTCGAAGAGTGGTCGACGTACTCTAGCACGGCCGAGGGTGGCGCTGGTGCGGCCAACAGCGCGCAGGTGATTTATTCCGCAACGGCGTTCACTGCAAAGTATCTCGTGCTGTGCGGCTTCGCGGATTGGGATACCGGCCTGGCCACTGCGGGAACCTGGAACACCGCGCCGACGCGGACCGTTGCTTTCGGTCCCGGTGTGCCAAGGCCTGGCGAGTTCACCGGTCGGAGAAACCAGGTGGTTCTCCGGACGACGTTCACTTCGTCCACGACCGGTGCTCTGACGGACCTCACCGGCCTGTCCGCATCGATCACGCCGACGAGTGCCGCAAACCTGGTGCGGGCGGTCCCAAGGGTGTCTTGTTATGTGAGCGGCGGCAGCCAGGTCTCGATCGTATGCCTGCGCGGCAGCACTCAAATCGGGGGTGGGACCGCGGCAGGATCACGGCCCTCGGCCATCGGTGGCCTGGTCCGCGTGTCGGAAGTCAACTCGATCGCCGTGATCAATGCTGAGGTTCTCGACGCGCCTGGGGCGATAACCGCACAGAACTACAAAGTTCAATTCGGGCTGCAATCCAACACCTTCTATGTCAATCGCACAGAAACGGACACAGATGCAGTACAGATCGGACGATACTCGTCGTCGATTACCCTTGAAGAGGTGATGGCATGAGCGTGGAAGCCAACGCACTGCTTGACGCCCTCAAGACGTTTTTCGAAGGCAAACCCGGCCAAGATGGCGAGCCGGGCGCGCAGGGCCCGCCCGGCGGATACTTCCCACACCACTCAGCCGGCTTTGCCAACTTCAAGGTCGCTCGCGACGCCCTGGCGGCTCGCCTGTCGCTCCTGCCGCGCGCGGCGGGGCATCCGGAGGTTGGCCCGGCCTTTGACGCCACAGGCCCCAACACCAACAGCTACTGCGATACGACGCGCATGGCGGGCGGGGAGCTGTTCTATACGACCTTCAATCGCAGCACCCCCTACATCCGCAAGCCGGATGGCAGCTACGTCAAGATCACGTCGGCGGCGATCCCGACGCCTGGGGACGCAGCGATCAGCGGCGGCATCCTGCTGCCGCGGTCGGGCCGGGTCGCGCAGGTGCCTTACAGCTACCACACGCTTTTCGCTTTCAACCGCACAACGAACCTGCAAGAGCCTCTAAAGGCCGGCCTGTCCGGCCTCTACAAATGGAATAGCGGCGGCGCCGATCCTGACGGCATTGCCTGGGGAACTCCTCACAGCGCCAAGACCATCTTTGCCTATGACGAGGGCGCTGCGGCCGGCTCCGAATGGTGGCAGTCCGCGCCTCTCGACATCTGCAGTTTCGCCTATGCCGGCAAGCCGACGTTCTTCCCTGACGGGTGGATCTTCTTTCCGCCGTTCAACGAAACCCGGGCCCTGATGATCCACCGCGTCACGCGCGAGATCAGGTTCGGCGCGGCCGGCGTCTTCCCAGGCGCAGAATCGTTCCTCGGTTCGAGCCTGATCGACGAGACGAAAACGCTGCTCTATCCGCACAAGCACGGCCGCCCGTCGATCTGGGACAAGGCGTCGGATACCCGTATCGATTTCCCGCAGATGGACGGGATTCCCCTCGCGACCGGCGATGCGAGCGTCGACCTGTCATGGTTCAACGGCGGCGTTCGCTTGGCTGATGGTGACCATGTGACGACACCGTACAAGTCGCCGCGGGCCTTCCGGATTGACGTCGCCAATCTCGTCACGCATCCCCTCCCCGGGGTCTACGGACCTCTCGGCGCCTGCAAGAATGGCTGCCTGACCGACGAAGGCCATGCCGCCTTCGCGCCGTTCAACGCCTACTCGCCGATGTTCGCGCAGACCGGAAGTGGCATCCGCATCGATCCCGAATTCTTGATGTCTCCTTACCGGTAACGCTTGCCTCCGTGCACGCAAGGGGCGCTATTGATGACCACCACCGATTGGGCCGCCATCCTCCGCAAGGTCGCGCCAAAGGCGGATCCCGCTTTCGTCGCCGGCTTCGCCGCGCATGCCGACGAGCAGTTCGGCTACTGGCGCGTCAACCGGCCGAGCGCCATCGCCGGCTTCCTCGGCCATGCGGCGCATGAGACGGGCGGCTTCAAGAGCTTCACCGAGAACATGAGCTACTCGGCCGAGCGCATCCGCCAGGTCTGGCCGTCGCGCTTCGCCAACGCGGCTGCGGCGGCCCCTTACGCCCGCAACCCGGCCAAGCTCGCCAACAAGGTCTACGCCAACCGCATGGGCAATGGGCCGGAGGCCTCCGGCGACGGCTGGGCCAACCGCGGCGGCGGCCTGTTCCAGCACACGGGCAAGGCCGAATATGCCCGCGTCCTGCGCCGCACCGCCCACACGCAGGAGGAGGTGCGCGATCCGGCCCGGGCCGACGCCATGCTCGCCGCCGGCCTGACCTATTGCCTCGATCGCGAGATGCTGCCGGCGCTCGTCGCCGGCGACGTGCCGCTCTCGACCCGGAAGCTGAATGGCGGGCAGATCGGCCTCGCCGATCGCCGCATCCAGATCGCCCGCTTCGAAGCGGCGCTCTCCGGCGCGACCATGCCGGCCGCCCGCACCACGCTCGAGCGGCGCGACCGCGCGCAGGCGCAGGCGGTTGCCAGCGTCACGGCCTCGGGCGGTAGCGCTACCGCCGGAGCCGTTGCGGAGGTTGCCGCGCCGCCTCCGGTGGCAATCCCTGCCGGTGAGCAGGCAACCCTGCCGCCCAACGCCGCGTTGGCGATCGGCGCCGGCCTCGCTCTGGCGCTCGCCGGCGTCGCGGCCTGGCGCTGGATCCAGGCGCGCCGCGAACAATCGACCCTCGACGCCGAGCGCGCCGAGCGGGCCCGCCTCGTCGACAGCCAGGGAGCCGCAGCATGATCCTCTTCAATCCCGCCGCGATCATCGCCGGGGCCGTGCGCGGCGCCGCCGAGCAGATCCTGCCCTCCGTCTCGCAGGACGTGGTCCAGACCATCCGCAAGGCGGCCGAGGCCCCGCCGGCCGCGCCGGCACCCGCCCCGCCGCCGGCGCTCGATCCGGACGCGCTGGCGCGCCAGCTGATCGACAAGGTACTGGCGGATCCGCAGGTCGCGAAGATGACGACGCCGATCCCCTGGTACCAGAGCCAGGCGATCTGGGGCTCGGTGCTGGCGATCGCAGCGCCGATCGCCACGCTCGCCGGCTATGCCGTCTCGGCCGAGGACCAGGCCTTCTATGCGCAGCAGCTCGCGCTGATCGGCGGCGCGGCCGGCTCGATCGTCGGCGGCGCGCTGATGATCTATGGCCGCTTCACCACGACGCGGCCGATCGGCAAGGCGGGCTGAGTGATGGGCCTGACCACCGACGGCAAGTTCTTCGACCGGCTGCTGCCATCGCTGCTCTCGGCCGCAATGGCGGTGGGCGGCATGGCCATCCTGTTCTGGGCCGACACCCGCGCTGCCTATCGCGAGACGGCGCAGGCGATCATCCGCCTCGAGAAGAAGCAGGACGCGATCGAGGCCGAGCAGCGCGAGCAGCGCCAGTCGGCCGCGGCCGACCGCCAGAAGACGGCCGAGCTCGCCGGCGACGTCCGCAACGTCCTGCGCTCGACCAACCGCATCGAGACGATCCTCGATCGCCTCGTCGTCCACCCCCAGCCGCTGCGCCCTTGAGCGCAGCGGTGCTCTCGCCTCATCCCCGGATCTCGCCCTTCGTCACCTCGAGGGCGCACCGGCGCAGCGCCGGCCTCGAGGTGCCGCTGGTCGATCCGGCCGGCGAGGTGAGGCTGATCATCTTCGAGCTCGGCGCGGCCGAGCTTGTCCGGCTGGCGGCCGATGCGACGGCCGCGGCGACGGCGATCCTGCAGCAGGAGGCGCACGAAAACGCCATTTCCGCCGCATCGAGCCTGTCGCAAGTGCCTGAAAAGACGTTGGAAGGGTTAGACTTAGGAATTAACCTGAAAAAAGTCTGAAGCCGGCCCGAATACTTGATGGGACGTTAATGGGGTTGGGATCGCGTAGATCGTCGTCATCCTGGACGACCGCAGGTCGGCCGGGATCCATCACAGGACGCGGCGCCGCCCTATGATGGATCCCGGCCTGCGCAGCTGTGCCGCTTGTCCAGGATGACGGGAGGGTTGGATCAGGCGAACTAACGCTAGGCCGCCGCCTTGGTCACGGCCTCAACGATGTCGTCGACGGCGCGCATCACCAGATCGCGGTCGTCGCCCTCCGCCATCACGCGGATCACCGGCTCGGTGCCGGAGGGGCGGATGACGAGGCGGCCGCTTTCGCCGAGCAGCTGCGTCGCCGCCTCGATGGCGCTGACGACGGGCTTTTCCTTGAGCGGTTGGCCCTGCTTGTAGCGAACGTTCTTGAGGATCTGCGGCAGCGGCTCGAAGGCGTGGCAGACCTCCGACACCGGCTTGTCCTGCCGCTTCACCGCCGCCAGCAGCTGCAGCGCCGCGACCAGCCCGTCTCCGGTCGTGCCGAAATCGGAGAGGATGATGTGGCCGGACTGCTCGCCGCCGAGGTTGAAGCCCTGGCTGCGCATATGCTCGAGCACATAGCGGTCGCCCACCGCGGTACGGGCCAGGCTGAGGCCAAGGCCCGCGAGGTAGCGCTCGAGCCCGAGATTGGACATCACGGTGGCGACCACGCCGGGCTGCGACAGGCGGCCATCCTCCTGCCAGGTGCGGGCGATCACGGCCATGAGCTGGTCGCCGTCGACCACCTGGCCCAATTCGTCCACGATCAGGACGCGGTCGGCGTCGCCGTCGAGCGCGATGCCGATATCGGCGCGCAGTTCGCGAACCTTGGCGATCAGCGCATCCGGCGCCGTCGAGCCGACATCCTTGTTGATGTTGAAGCCGTCGGGGTCGACGCCGATGGCGATGACCTCGGCGCCCAGCTCCCAGAGCGCCTCCGGCGCGACCTTGTAGCCGGCGCCATTGGCGCAATCGATGACGATGCGCATCCCTTCGAGGCTCATGTTGCGCGGCAGGGTGCGCTTGGCGAACTCGATATAGCGCGCATGGGCGCTCTCGATGCGCTTGGCGCGGCCCAGCGCCGGCGCATTTGATAGCCGCGGGGCGAGATCGGAGTCGATCAGCTTGGAGATCTCGGCCTCGACCTCGTCATTGAGCTTGTAGCCGTCGGGGCCGAACAGCTTGATGCCGTTGTCCTCATAAGGGTTGTGCGAGGCGGAAATCATCACGCCGAGATCGGCGCGCATCGAGCGCGTCAGCATCGCGACCGCCGGCGTCGGCATCGGGCCGAGCAGCATCACGTCCATGCCCACCGAGGTGAAGCCCGCGACCATGGCGTATTCGATCATGTAGCCGGAGAGGCGGGTGTCCTTGCCGATCACGACGCGGTGGCGATGCGAGCCGCGCTGGAAGGCGAGGCCGGTGGCCTGGCCGACCTTGAGCGCGAGGTCCGGCGTGATCACACCGTTGGCGCGCCCCCGAATGCCGTCGGTGCCGAAATATTTGCGTGTCATGGCCTATCCGTCCAAGCGGGCCTGACGCCCGTTTCGGCTGCGTTCTATAGCGGAAATTGGTTTCCGGCTCGTCACGAATTGTGACGTTTCGCAGACGGGGATGGATTGGTGCGGTCTTTCCGGGGCGCCCGCAGGGCAAGCCCGGAACCCGTGAACACGGTGTGTGCCAGCCAAAGCGCGGCGGCCGGTCAACCTATCCTGCCGCACCCGTGTTCATGAGTTCCGGGCTCATCGCTGCGCGATGCCCCGGAATGACGAAGGTCGCTCACCCGAAGGCGAGCTGGACCTTCATCGCCTTCGACTTGTCGGCGGCGAGGTCGAAAGCCTCGATCGCGCGCTCGACGGGGATCGTCGCGGTGAGCAGCGGCGAGAGATCGATCGTTTTCGAGCCGATCATCGCCACCGCCCAGTCGAACTCCTCGTGGAAGCGGAAGGAGCCGCGCAGGTCGAACTCCTTGGCGACGACGACGTTCATCGGCAGGGTGAAGTTGCCGCCGACGCCGATCTGCACGATCACGCCGCCCGAACGCACCACGTCGAAGGCGCCGGTCAGCGCGTGCTGGTTGCCCGAGGCCTCGAACATGACATCGAAGGCGCCCTTTTCGGCGCCGTACTCGGCCTTCAGGCGGTCGGGCTCGGCCATGACATTGATGGCGCGGCTGGCGCCCATCTTCAGCGCCGTCGGCAGGGGCCCGTCGACCACGTCAGTCGCGACGATCTCGGCCGCGCCGGCGGCCTTGGCGGCGATGATGGTGAGGATGCCGATCGGCCCCGAGCCGGTGACGAGGACGCGCTTGCCCAGCAGCGGGCCAGCGCGCTTGACGGCATGGAGGCAGACCGCGAGCGGCTCGGCGAAGGCGGCCTCGGCCGCGCTGACATGGTCGGCGACCTTCACCGCCTGGCGCTCCTCGATCACCAGCATCTCGCGGAAGCCGCCCTGGACATGGGGGAAGCGCATGGCGCTGCCATAGAACAGCATGTCCGTGCAGTGCTGTTGCTGGCCCATCTGGCAGTAGCGGCAATGGCCGCAGGCGCGGCTGGGATTGACGGCGACGCGGTCCCCCCCCTTGACGCGGGTGACCTCGGCGCCGACGCATTCGATCCGGCCGGCGATCTCATGGCCAAGGATCAGCGGCTCGCGCACGCGGATCGTGCCGAAGCCGCCATGCAGATAGTAATGCAGGTCCGAGCCGCAGATGCCGCCGGCCTCGATCCTGACCCGGACCTGCCGCGGACCCGGTTCGCCGACCGTGACCTCGTCGATGCGAAGGTCCTTTTCGGCATGGATGACGACGGCGCGCATGGCGGTTTCTCCCTGCGAGGGCGACGACGCCCGCCCTCATTCTGTGTCGGCTCGATTGTCTAATCGATTGAAAGATGCTTACCGAAAGCAGCGGCACTGGCGCAAACGCAAACTGCCGCAGATGCTTCACCCTCGCGAGGTTCCGTCATGTCTCTGTCGCTGTTCAGTCTGGAGGGCAGGATCGCCCTCGTCACCGGCTCCGGCCAGGGCATCGGGCTGGCGCTGGCGGAAGGGCTGTCGGAAGCCGGCGCGCATGTCGTGCTGAACGGCCGCGACCGCGCCAAGCTGGAGCGCGCCGCGCAGGCGATTTCCGCCGCCGGCCGGACGGTCTCGGTCGCGCCTTTCGACGTCACCGACCAGCCGGCTGTCGAGGCCGGCGTCGCCAAGATCGAGGCCGAGATCGGGCCGATCGACATCCTGATCAACAATGCCGGCATGCAGAAGCGCGCGCCGATCACCGAATTCCCGGTCGAGGGCTGGCACGAGCTGATGAACACCAATCTTCACTCGGTGTTCTACGTCACCCAGGCGGTGACGAAGCGGATGGTCCCGCGCAAGCGCGGCAAGATCATCAACATCGGCTCGGTGCAGAGCGAGCTGGGGCGGCCGACGATCATCCCCTATACGGCCTCAAAGGGCGCGGTGAAGATGATGACGCGCGGGCTCGCCGCCGAACTCGGCAAGCACAACATCCAGTCCAACGCCATCGGGCCGGGGTACTTCGCTACCGAACTCAATGCCGCGCTGATGGCGGACGAGGCCTTCTCGGCCTGGCTGTGCAACCGCACGCCGGCCGGGCGCTGGGGCGAGACGAAGGAACTCGTCGGCGCGGCGATCTTCCTGTCGTCGGCGGCCTCCGACTACGTCAACGGCCACCTGCTGATGGTCGATGGCGGGCTGACCGCGGTGGTTTGAGCCGCGGAGGCCTCAGCCTTTTTCCTCGGCGAGCGGGCGGCCTTCGCGGGCCGCGCGCGCCCGCTTCTCGAAATCCTTGCGGATGCCCTCGATCTTCTCCTCGTCGAGCTCTTCCAGATCCATCAGCTCCTGACGCGCGCCCTCGACCTTGGCGAGCAGTTCGTCGAGCTTGATCTGCATCGCGGCCGTGTCGCGGTTCTGGCTGTTCTGGATGATGAACACCATCAGGAAGGTGATGATGGTGGTCGAGGTGTTGATCACCAGCTGCCAGGTGTCGTTGAAGCCGAAGAAGGGGCCCGACAGGCCCCAGATCACGATGGCCGAGACCGCGACGGCGAAGGTCTGCGGCTTGCCGGCCCAGCGCGCGGTCGCCTGCGAGAGGCGGGTGAAGAGCGTGCGGTTGGTGAGCGGATCGGAACGCGATGCCATGACGAAGTCCCCCTGACCCCTGTGGATCGCTCGGTTCAACGTCCGGCGGGATGTGCGCGTTCCCCGCTGGTCGAGGTTCAGTCCGCTGGGCGTTGGGAGGCGCTCATCAGGAAGTCGCGTATGGCCGGATCGCTGGTGAGGCCGATGGCGCGGGCATAGGCGTCGCGGGCGGCCTCATCCTGTCCGGACCGGCGCAGCAGATGGGCCTTGAGCGCCCAGAACGGCTGGTAGGACATGACGTCGCCGGCGGGCAGCTCGGCGAGGGCCGAGAGCCCGGCTTGAGGGCCGGATGCTTCCGCCAGTGCCGCCGCCCGGCTGACCAGCACCCCGGTCGTCGGTGCGAGCCGGGCGAGCCCCTCATAGAGCCGGGCCAGGGCTGCTGCGTCGGTGTGTCCCGTCACCGCCCTTGCGGCATGGACGGACTGGATCGCCGCCTCGAGCTGGAACGGCCCCAGCGCCGCATGCCGAGCGGCCTGCGCCAGCTCGGCTTCCGCCTCCTTGATCAGCGGGACCGACCAGCGCGCCGTGTCCTGCTCGGCGAGGGGCACGAAGGCACCGTCGGATGATCTGCGGGCCTCGCGCCTCGCCTCACCATGCAGCATCAGCGCGAGCAGGCCGCGTGCCTCGGGCTCGCCGGGCAGGAGCTGGATCACCAGCCGCGCCAGCCAGATGGCCTCTTCCGCGAGGCCGCGGCGCCGGAGATCGGCGCCGGCGATATCCTCCCAGCCGCTGCCATAGGCGGCATAGATCGCCTGCAGCACGGCATCGAGCCGCCCGGGCAGCTCGGCCCGTTCGGGAATGGCGAAGGCGATGCGGGCATCGCGGATCTTCGCCTTGGCGCGCACCAGCCGCTGCCCGAGCGCCGCTGGCGAGGTCAGGAAGGCCTGGGCGATGCGGGTGGCGTCCAGACCCAGCACGGCCTGCAGCATCAGTGGCGCGCGGGCGGCGGGATCGATCGCCGGGTGGGCGCAGACGAAGAGCAGCTTGAGCCGTTCATCGGGGAAGGCAAAGCCATCTGTGTTCGCATCCTGCTCCGCCAGCAGGGTCAAAGTCGGCTCGGCGGCGGCGCGGATGGTCTGGCGGCGCCGTCCGTCGATCAGCTGGCGACGCGCGGTCGTCAGCAGCCAGGCCTCCGGACGGGCCGGGACGCCGTCCGAGGGCCAGCGATCGAGCGCCAGCCGGAAGGCTTCCGCAAGCGCATCCTCGGCCGCTGCCAGATCGCGCCAATCGCGGGCCAGCAGCGAGAGCAGGCGGCCATAGGAGGCGCGGGCGGCGAGATCGGCCGCCCTCCGCGCCTCGTCGGCGGCGCCGGCCTCCGCTGTCATCAGGCGGAGGGCTGCGGCGGAGGCGGTAGCACCGGGCGCACCTCGGTCGAGCCATAGGACGAGGCCGGGCTGCGCGCCGCCCAGTCGAGCGCGGCGTCCAGATCGGGGACGTCAATGACGAAATAGCCGCCGAGCTGCTCCTTGGTGTCGGGATGCGGGCCGTCCTGGACCTGGCGCTGGCCGTTACGAACGCGCACCATCGTGGCGCTGTGAGGCGGTTGCAGGCCCGCGCCGCTGACCACGATCCCGGCCTGGTTGAGCGCACCGACATAGGCCATCCAGGAGGCCCAGTAGGCCGGCCCCTTGGCGGGGTCGTCGCGCAGGCCGAATTCGCTGTCCGTCTCGCGGAAGATCAACATGTACTGCATGGGGCGAACTCCTTGCCACCTGACGCCGGAGAACCATCCCCCGGCTGCCATGATGACGTCCAGCCCCGGCCGGTTTCGACAGGCGGTCGAAAAAAATCCGCCGGCGTCCGATCTCAGCCCTTCGCCAGCCGTTCGGCGTGCCAGGCGATATGCTGGGCCATGAAGGTCGAGATGAAGTTGTAGGAGTGGTCGTAGCCCTCGCGCATCTGCAGCTCGAGCGGAATACCGGCCGTGGCGCAGGCGACCTCGAGCAGCTGCGGCCGCAGGCCCTCATCGAGGAAGCCGTCGGCGGTGCCCTGATCGATCAGCAGATCCTTGACCCTGTGGCCGTCGGCGATCAGCAGCGTCGCATCATAGGCGCGCCAGCTGCGCTCGTCGGGGCCGAGATATTTCTCGAAAGCGGGGCGCGACCAGCCGGCGGTCGAGGGCTGGGCGATGGGCGCGAAGGCGGAGACAGAGGCGTAGCGATCCGGGTTCTTCAGCGCGAGCGTGATCGCGCCATGGCCGCCCATGGAATGGCCGAAGATGCCCTGGCGGGTCATGTCGACCGGGAAATGCCGCGCGACCAGCTCCGGCAGCTCGTCGCGGATGTAACTCTCCATCCGGTAGTTGGTGTCGTAGGGCGCCTGCGTCGCGTCGAGATAGAAGCCGGCTCCGGAGCCGAACTGCCAGTTGCCCGGCTCGTCGGGCACATGCTCGCCGCGCGGGCTGGTATCGGGGCAGATGATGGCTATGCCGTTGGCGGCCGCCGCCGCCCGGTACTCGCCCTTGTCCATGACGTTCTGATGCGTGCAGGTCAGCCCCGAGAGATACCAGAGCAGGGGAACCGGCCCGTCCTCGATCTGCGGCGGCAGGAAGATCGCGAAGGTCATCGGGCAGGCGCAGGCGGCGCTGTCATGACGATAGACGCGCTGCGAGCCGCCGAAGGCCTTCGAGGACGAGACGAGTTCCATGGAATGTTCCTTATGCTCTGGTCGTGCCCGTCATGGTCGGGCTTGACCCGACCATCTCGGAAACCAGTGCCTTTTATGGGGCAGGCGCGCTCTGCCGGGAGGGGCTCCTCTCCCGGCACGCGATTCTCGGGTCTGCGCTGCGCTTCGCCCGAGAATGACGGATGGCCTCAGTACACCACCACGCTGCGGATCGACTTGCCCTCGTGCATCAGGTCGAAGCCGTGGTTGATCTCGTCGAGCGACAGCTTGTGGGTGATCAGGTCGTCGATGTTGATCTTCCCCTCCATGTACCAGTCGACGATCTTCGGCACGTCGGTGCGCCCGCGCGCGCCGCCGAAGGCAGTGCCCTTCCAGACGCGGCCGGTGACGAGCTGGAACGGGCGCGTCGCGATTTCCTTGCCGGCCTCGGCGACGCCGATGATAATCGACTCGCCCCAGCCGCGGTGACAGCATTCCAGCGCTTGGCGCATGACGTTGACGTTGCCGGTGGCGTCGAAGGAGAAGTCGGCGCCGCCGCCGGTGAGATCGACGATGGCCTGGACGACCTTGTCGTTGCCGACCTCCTTGGGATTGATGAAGTCGGTCATGCCGAATCTGCGCGCCATCTCCTGCTTGGCCGGGTTGATGTCGACGCCGATGATCTTGTCGGCCCCGACCATGCGGGCGCCCTGGATCACGTTGAGGCCGATGCCGCCCAGCCCGAAAACCACGACATTCGCGCCCGGCCAGACCTTGGCGGTGTAGATCACCGCGCCGATGCCGGTGGTCACGCCGCAGCCGATGTAGCAGATCTTGTCGAAGGGGGCGTCTTCGCGGACCTTGGCCAGCGCGATCTCGGGCAGGACGGTGAAGTTCGCGAAGGTCGAGCAGCCCATATAGTGGAAGACCTCGCCGCCGTCGCAGGAGAAGCGGCTCGTGCCGTCGGGCATCACGCCCTGGCCCTGCGTCGCGCGGATCGAGGTGCAGAGATTGGTCCGGCGCGAGAGGCAGGACTTACAGCTGCGGCATTCGGGCGTGTAGAGCGGGATGACATGGTCGCCGGGCTTCAGCGAGGTCACGCCGGCTCCGACCTCGCGGACGATGCCCGCGCCCTCATGGCCGAGAATCGCCGGAAACTTCCCTTCCGAATCCATGCCCGACAGCGTGTAGGCGTCGGTGTGGCAGATGCCGGTCGCCATGACCTCGACCAGCACCTCGCCGGCCTTGGGGCCGCCGATCTCGATGGTCTCGATGGTGAGCGGCTTGCCGGCTTCCCAGGCGACGGCGGCGCGGGTCTTCATCGGGCGGTTCCTTCCTCGGTTTTGCGGGTCATTTCAGATAGGGGCGGATCACACGCATGATCTCGCCGATCTCGGCCGGCTCGCTCGCCGGGGCATGGTCATGGGCGTCGGCGTCGCCGCAGGCCTGGCCCGTCAGCGTCTCGCGCAGATGGCTTTCCAGCACCTCGGCCATCAGCCCGGTCGCGGCGCCGCGCAGGGCCGAGAGCTGCTGCAGCAGCGCGCCGCAGGGCTCGCCGCGCTCGACGGCGGCGATCAGCGCATCGGCCTGGCCGCGGATGCGTTTCAGCCGCGTCACCGCGCGCTTCTTTTCCTCGGGGGTATGCGGCATCGGCGCCCTGATACTGGGGTGGAGTATCTGCCGCCTGTTCTAGAAGGGTCGCGGGCGGGCGTCAACGCGGGCCGTGGCGCCAACGCAAAAGGCGGACGCATCGCTGCGTCCGCCTTGATGGAGAGGTTTCGTGACGCGAGCGTGGCGCGCGTCGGTGGCCCGTGGTCAGAAGCTGTAGGCGGCCTTCACCTTGACGAGGTGCTGGCTGAAATTGGTCAGGTCGAGATCGCCGGGCTGGCCCTTGGCCTTGCCTGCCACCTGGATGTTGTAGGCGGCCGAGATCGCGAACTGCTTGCTCGCCTGCCAGAAGATGCCGGGGCCGGCGAAGGTGGCGTAGCCGGCCTCGTTGCCGAAGCCGAGATCGGTGTAGCGGCGCTGATGGCGGACCTCGCCGCTGAGATAGACGCCCTCCAGCGCCTGCCAGGCGAGCGCGCCGCCGACCGTGAAGGTCGAGGAGCGGCCATAGGGGTCCGGGCCCGTCCAGGTCATGTCGTGCGACAGGTTCAGCGCGGCATAGAGCTTGCCGGGAACCAGCGTCTTGTCGGCGAAGAGGCGGATGCCGGTGTTGTAGGTGGTGAAGCGGCCGGCGCCGTCGGGGTCGGTGCGGTTGACGCTGGGGTCGAGCACCACGGTGAGGCCGAGGCCATGCAGGTCGCGGCCGAGCAGGCGGTACTTCATCTCGACGCCGGCGCCGTAGCTGGTGGAGTCGGCGCTGACGCCGCCCAAGGACGCATTGGTGTAGCCGCCGAGCAGATAGGGGCCGACCTCGAGGCAGGGCAGCAGGCCGTAGGAGCCCTGCAGCTGCAGGCCATGGCCGTTGGACGAGCCGGTGCGCGTGCCATAGGCGCCGCCATAGGTCAGGCTGGCGCCGAAGGAGCCCTTCTCGGCGACATCGGAGCCGGTGGTGAAGCCAAAGGCGTCGGTCGGGATGCCCTCGCTTTCGGTGCAGGCCGACAACACCGGCGGCGCGACGGGGGCCCCTTTGCGCGACGGCAGGTCGGCGGCGGATGCGACCGTCGCGGACGCCAGCAGGATCGCGACGAATGAGAGGGCGGAGGGTTGCAACGTCATGGCGCGATTCCTGTTGCAGCGGCGCGGTGATCGGCCGACGACGAGCCCTTGCGCGGCGCGTCCAATCGTGAAGGAAGATGGTTAACGCTTCGTCATCCTGTGATGACGGGTTCATGATGCGGTGCGGGAGCAGGGCGCGTCCAGACCTCCCCCATCCTCATGATTGTTATGTTGTTACATGTTGCCGTTCTGCGACAGCGCGCCCGGCGGTGTCAGGCTGCGGATCCGCGCGAGGCCGAGCGGGGCGATGTCGGCGAGTTCGGCGAGAGGCTTCCAGGCGGCGGCATGGACCTCCTCGACCTGGGCGACGAGCGGCGCCGCCGGATCGGCCAGGAAGAGATATTGCAGGTCGTGATGGATATGGGCCGGCTCGCCGCGGGACGGCTTGCCGGGGACGTCGTGGCTGTCGATGACGAAGGGGATATCGGTGCCCCTGTGCCAGGGATGCAGCCGCAGCCCCTGCACGCCGGTTTCCTCGAGCGCCTCGCGAGCGGCCGACTCGGCGAAGGTCGTGGCGTCCTCCCAATGTCCACCCGGCTGGAGCCAGCGGCCAATCACAACATGGTCGATCAGCAGGATGCGGGCATGGTCGGGCGAGAGCACATAGGCGCTGGTCGTGACATGGCCGGGAAAGGTGTCGCGCGAATCCAGCGCATGGCGCTCCGCCATCTGCCAGCGCAGCAGCGAGAGATGTTCGCGCGGGCCCGCGACCTCGGCGCGATAACGCTCGACGGCTTCGGCGAGGCGGGCGGCGAAGGCGGGCTGGCTCATTGTCGGATCACCCTGTTGGTCTCGTTCGCCTTGTAGCGTTCCGCGGCGGACTTGCACGCGACTTGAAGTTGTGGCTTTGAGCCTGCGCCCGGCTCGGGCCCTGCGAGTACGCCGTGTCGAACCAGCTCGTCTGCCCCTATTGCGACGCCGAACTCAACCCCGGCGCGATCTCCTGCCGCTGCTGCGGGCGCGACCTGACGCCAGTGCTGCCGCTGCTGCGCCGGCTCGACGCCGCTGAGCGCCGGATCGCCGGGCTGGAGGAGGCGCGCGCCGCGCTCGAACAGTCGCTCGACGAGGTTCGCCGCTTCAAGGCCGAAGCCATGCCCGCGCCCGCCGCGCAGGGCGAGGCTGCTCCGGCGACGACCGACGAGGTGGCGCTCGCCGATGCCGCCGATGCAGCCGCCGCCGCGCTGGCCCCGCCGCCGCGCCGCCGGCTGCTGGCGCTGCCGCTCGGCTTCCTCGTCCTGCTCGGGGCCTATGCCAGCGTCGTGTTCTGGCTCGACCTGCCGCTCTGGGTGCTGCGCACCGCCTCGATCGTCGTGCCATTCGTCACGGGCGCCGCCTATCTCGGCGTGCGGCCGCGGCTGGGGAAGCGCGACATCGCGGTCGCGGTGAGCTTCGCGATTATTTCGGTCGCGACCATGAACGCGTGGCTTGGCTGGAGCGACAACATCCCCGTGCTGCCACAAGGAGTCGCCGCCTGGCGCGAGACCATGTTCTATGCGCTGAGCATCGGCGCCTCGTTCTTCGCCGGCATGCTGCTGCGCGTGTCCCAGGCCGCTCTCAGCGCCAAGGGGCTCGCCTCGCTGCCGGGGCTGCGCCAGGGGCTGTCGACCGTTCACGGAAAACTGCCGCTCGAAACGCTGAAGACGATCGAAACCGCCATCCTCATGGCCAGCACTGTTCTCTCCGTCGCCGCCGGCCTGATCGCCGGCCTCCTGGGATTGAAGTGACCGCGATGATCCAGCCGACCGCCTGCCGCCTTCTGCCTGCTTTCCTGCCCGCCCTTCTCGCCGGCGCCCTCCTGCTCCCGTCGGCGCCGCTGCGTGCGTCCGAGCCCGTGCAACTCATCACCCGCGAGGAGGCCGGCCCGCCGGCGCCCGACGCCACGGGCGTGCCGACGCGCAACCTGACGCGCGGCCCCGGCGTCGACACGCAGGGCACGCATGGCAGCGGCGTCGCCGGCAAGCCGCTGCGGCTGGCGGTGAAGTTCCTGCCGAGCAATGGCGTGCCGGTCGATCCCGAGAAGGTCCAGGTGATCTACCGGCGCCAGCCGGCGCTCGACGTCACCGCCCGCGTCAAGGCGTTCATCACGCCCCAGGGCATCGAGGCGCCCGCCGTGCTGGTGCCGCCGGGCAAGCACATCATCGAGATCCAGGCCGTCGACAAGGAAGGCCGCATCGGCCGCGCCCAGATGACGCTGACGGTGGCGCCGGCGCCGTAGGGCAGCGGGCGTCATGCTCGGGCTCGACCCGAGCATCTCGGGACGAGAGAGGTTCCCATGACTCCTGCGGCCTGAGATTCTCGGGTCTGCGCTTCGCTCCGCCCGAGAATGACGGACACGGCAAATCCCCGCCCACGCTCGCACGCAGGCGTCATCAACGAGGGGCAGCGGAGCGCCGCGAGGCGCGTGGGTCTCAGATCCGCATCCGTTGAGCCAGGATGCGGCGCGGGCAGATTGAGCCACTGCCCGCACGCCCCGTGGCGCTCCGCTTGTCGGCGATTTCGGACTTCGGGCCGCGCTTATGAGGTCGAAGGCCAGCCTCCGCCGCGAGCCCTCAGGCGCCAGTTCCCCTCATCGGGTTGTCGCGCCGTCCGGCATGGGACGAAGGCATGATGCCAACCATCGTTCCAGCGAGCTCCTCGCACAGGGATCGTATTGTCCCCAGGGCGGTGCCCCGAAGCCTCCCGGGAGTGGATCGTGACTCCACCCGCAGGCGCCGCGCCCATCCCCACCAACGGCACACCTCCGGATGGCTGCCCCTCGGGGATGAGGTGGTGGCATCGTAGGGTGAGAAGGAAGCAGCGGGGATTAGTTTTTCGCGGGACGCGCGGGGAACCCCTCTCCCGGATGGGAGAGGGGCAGGGGTGAGGGACTGCCTTCGCCGCCTGAGGCTTGCGCTAACCGCCGGCCGCCGCGCGGATCGCCGCCAGAACGGCATCCCGATCATCGATGATCTCGGCATTCCGAAACCGGATCACGGTGAAGCCAAAGCGCTCGATCTCGGCCGTCCGCTCGGCGTCATAGTCGGCTTCCCAGCCATGCTGGCGCCCATCGACCTCGACGATCAGCCTGCGGTCGATGCAGACGAAATCGAGGGTGTAGCCGAGCAGCGGAACCTGCCGGCGGAACTTGAGCCCATCGAGACGGCGGTTGCGCAGCAGCGACCAGAGGATGTCCTCGGGCTCGGTGGCTTGCCGCCGGAGCCGTCTCGCGAATTGGCGCTGTTCGGACGTCATGGGCCGTGATGCTGCCGCCGATCGCATCGACGATCAACGGCGGTCCCTCACCCCTGCCCCTCTCCCATCCGGGAGAGGGGTTCTCTGCGCCCCTCGTCGCAGGCGCACGGAACCCCGACGGAGAACACTCTCCTGTGAATGCAGGGTGTCGGCCGTTTTCCGCATGAGGCTCGACATCGGCAGCGGTGAGGTCTGCGCCCCGCTGGTCCAGGGTCCGACACCTCTCCTTACAGGAGAGAGGGTCCCCGCGCCCTTCGCCCGATGGCCTCGGTCAGGTTCCGACCCGTTGCGGCCTTCGCCGTATCAGTTAGTTTTGTCCGGATACGATGAGCACAACTCTCGGTATAGGCATGTGGCGATATCTGCTTGTAACCCGCGCGCCCTTCTGGATGCAGGCAGTTGGCATCTTATTCGTCGTTGTAGTGAGCCAAAGGTTTTATCACAGAGCGTTTCCGCCTCAGCCTCTATGGATCGATTTTTTCGTCTACGTCACTGGCGGCGTTTTCATCACACTCGTTATGAACATCGTCATTTTGATTTGGCCGAAGCTCATTCCGCCGGCGCGTCGACAGGGGGGCGGTTGATCCCTGCTTCCGCTCTCGACCCCTCTCAGACGAAAAAGGCGCCGCCTCGCGGCGGCGCCCTCGCATCGTCAGAGCCTCAACCCCCTCACAGCTTCCCATAGGCCGGCAGGGTCAGGAAATCCTCGAACTGCGGGGCGAGCGAGAGCTCCGAGAACAGCGCGATCGCCTCGGGGAAGCGGCCCTTGTCGTAGGCTTCGGCGCCGAGTTCGGTCTTCACGCGGGCCATCTCCTCGGTGAGGCAGCGCCTGAACAGGTCGGGGGTGACCTTGGTGCCGCCTTCGAGTTCGACGCCGTAGCTGACGAACTGCCAAATCTGGGCGCGGCTGATCTCGGCCGTCGCGGCGTCCTCCATCATATTGTAGATCGGCACCGCGCCGCGGCCGCGCAGCCAGGCCTCGAGATACTGGACGCCGACGCGGATGTTCTCGCGGAAGCCCTCTTCGGTGCGCGTGCCCTGATGGACTTCGAGCAGGTCCTGCGCCGTGACCTGCACATCGTCGCGCTTCTTGTCGAGCTGGTTGGCCTGCGGCATCAGCCGGTCGAAGACCTCCATGGCGACGGGGACGAGGTCGGGATGGGCGACCCAGGTGCCGTCATGGCCGTTGCCGGCCTCGCGCTCCTTGTCGGCCTTGACCTTGGCGAAGGCCGCCGCATTGGCTTCGGGATTGTTCTTGACCGGGATCTGCGCGGCCATGCCGCCCATGGCGAAGGCGCCGCGGCGGTGGCAGGTCTTGATCAGCAGCAGCGAATAGGCGTTCAGGAAGGCCTTGGTCATCACGACCTGCGAGCGGTCGGGCAGGACATAGGCCGGGTTGCGGGCGAGCTTCTTGATGAAGGAGAAGATGTAGTCCCAGCGGCCGCAGTTCAGGCCGGCCATGTGGTCGCGCAGCTCGTAGAGGATCTCGTCCATCTCGAAGGCGGCCGGCAGCGTCTCGATCAGGACGGTGGCCTTGATCGTGCCGGTCTTCAGGCCGAGCGCAGCCTGGGCGGCGACAAAGACGTCGTTCCAGAGCCGGGCCTCGAGATGGCTCTCGAGCTTGGGCAGGTAGAAATAGGGGCCGGAGCCAGCGGCGAGTGCGGCCTTGGCGTTGTGGAAGAGATAGAGCCCGAAATCGACCAGGGAGCCCGAGGCCTCCTCTCCATCGATCAGAATATGCCGCTCCGGCAGATGCCAGCCGCGCGGGCGGATGATCAGCACGGCGGGCTTGGCCGAAAGCTTGTAGGCCTTGCCGGTGGTTGGGTCGGTGAAGTCGATCGCGTTGGCCCAGCGGTCCTTCAGGTTGATCTGGCCCTCGACCATGTTGGCCCAGACCGGCGAGGAGGCGTCCTCGAAATCGGCCATGAAGACCTTCGCGCCGCAGTTCAGCGCGTTGACGATCATCTTGCGGTCGACCGGGCCGGTGATCTCGACGCGGCGGTCGAGCAGGTCGGCGGGGATGGGCGCCACCGTCCAGTCGCCCTCGCGGATATGGCGGGTCTCGGCCAGGAAGTCCGGCGTCTCGCCGGCGTCGAAGCGCTTCTGCCGCTCGGCGCGTAGCGCCAGCAGGCGCTTGCGCGTCTCGTTGAAGCGGCGGTGCAGATCGGCGACGAAGGCGAGCGCATCATGGCTCAGCACCTCGTCATAGCGCGCGGCGAGCGCGCCCTTGACGACGACGCCCTTGGGCAGGGTGAGGGAAGCTTCGGTCATGGCTCGCGCTCCGGCTGGCTTGTGCTGGCGCCCCTTATCGCCCGCAATCATCCTTCACGAAAGAGCGCAAAAAGGTCAGGACCTTTGCTCAAATGGAAAGAATGGGCTGACGTGCCTCATCGGGCGACCTGACCATTTTTCATCAAAAGCCGTCCAACAGGGCGATCCCGACAATTCGAGCGATCGGATTCAGCCGGCTGCAACAGAGGCTCCTTTTTGATGGCGGCGGGTATCGGGGGATAGCCATGAGAGTGCCTGCCATGCTGAAGCGGTTGAAATGGCTGAGGCGTCTGCGCTCGGATGAGCGCGGCAACGTGATGGTGATGTTCAGCTTCGCCATGGTCCCGATCATCGGGCTGACGGGCGCGACCATCGACTATTCCCGCGCCAGCGAAGCGCGAATGATGCTGAATTCGGCGGTCGACTCGGCGGCGCTGATGGCGGCGCGCGACGCGACCAAGCTCAGCGACAGCGAACTGCGCGACCGGATCAACAAGTGGATCGCGGCCAATCTCAGCGGCGAGGCGGCCAAGAGCTTCACCAGTGCCACCATCTCCATCGACCGCACCAACCGCATCATCACGGTGGGCGCCAACCTCGCCGTCGATACCAGCCTGGCGCGGGTGATGGGCCAGAACAGCATCGCGGTGGCGAGCTCGGCCCATTCGACCTGGGGCACCAATACGATCGAACTGGCGCTGGCGCTCGACAATACGGGCTCGATGGCCTCGTCCGGCAAGATGGACGCGCTGAAGGCCGCCTCGCTCGACCTGATCAAGATCATGAAGGAAGCGACGCTGACGACGGACCAGATCCGCATTTCGGTCGTGCCCTTCGCCACGCAGGTCAAGGTCTCGACCTCGCTGAAGGACGAATCCTGGCTGCGATACGACCAGACGCAGACGACCTGGTCCCGCGACCGCTGGGGCAACTGGATCGCCAACACGGTCACAATCAACAAGTCGAGCTGGACCGGCTGCATCAGCGACCGCGACCAGCCCAACGACGTCAAGGACAATGAGTCCGTCTCGGCCTATGCGACGCTGTACCCGGCGGATTTCTGCGCGCAGTCGACGCTGGCGCCGATCACGCCGCTGACCTCCGACTGGACGGCCCTGACCAACGCGATCAATGCGATGACGCCGGTGGGGAACACCAACGTCACCATCGGCGCGAACTGGGGCATGGCGACGCTGACGCCGGGCGCGCCCTTCACCGGGGCGAAGGCCTTCAACACGCCGCGCCTGCAGAAATACATGATCCTGCTCACTGACGGCGAGAACACGCAGAACCGCTTCACGACCAATGGCAGCGCAATCGACGATCGCACCAAGCTCGCCTGCCAGAGCGCCAAGGATGCCGGTATCCGCGTGTACACGGTGCGCGTGATCAATGGCGACCGGACCTTGCTGCAGAACTGCGCCAGCACGCCGAGCATGTATTACGAGGTCAGCAACGCCGCGCAGCTCACGCCCGTCTTCCAGCAGATCGCCCGCGAGATCAGCCAGATCCGCCTGACACAGTGAGCGCCGCGAAGCGCGCGAGGAAGCGCTCCTGCGCGGCCTGGGTGTCGAGCGGCTGGAGCAGGGCCGTTACCGCCCGCGGCAGCGCCTGCGGCCGGCCGAAATAGCGCAGCGCCTCGTCGCGGGAGAAGCCGGCGAGTTCCGTCGCCTCCAGGAAGGCGGCGATGGTGTCGGCCTCCTTGGTCTTGCGCTTGAGCATAGCGGGCGCCGCCGCCGGCAGGCCGAAGCGCAGGTGGATGGCGCCGATGAGGCGCGTCTCCACCGCCTTGTAGGCGTCGCCCATCACGAGCTTGAAGGGCGAAATCATGTCGCCGATGACGTATTCCGGCGCGTCATGCAGCAGCGCCATCAGCTTCCAGGCCTGCGACCAGTCGGGATTGAGATGATCGGCGATCGCCTCGACCAGCAGGCTGTGCTGCGCCACCGAGAAGGAATGCGGCCCTTGCGTCTGGCCGTTCCAGCGCGCGACGCGGGCGAGCCCATGGGCGATGTCCTCGATCTCGACATCCAGCGGGGAGGGGTCGAGCAGATCGAGCCGGCGTCCGGACAGCATGCGCTGCCAGGCGCGCGGCGGGGCGGGGACGCGGGCCATGGTCAGGCGGCGGGCTTGATGTCGCGCGCCAGGGCGGCGCATTCCTGCCAGCGGAAGCAGCCGGTGAGGTGGTCGTTGACCAGCCCGCAGGCCTCCATGAAGGCGTAGACGATGGTCGGGCCGCAGAAGGTGAAGCCGGCCTTCTTCAATTCCTTCGCCATCGCCTCGGAGATCGCCGTCTGCGTCGGCACCTCGCCTTGCGTGCGGAAGCTGTTCTGCAGGACGCGGCCGTCGAGATGCTTCCAGAGGAAATCGGCGAAGGGCTCGCGCTCGCTGATGGCGAGATAGGCGCGCGCGCTCTTGATCGTGCCCTCGATCTTGCCGCGATGGCGGATGATGCCGGGGGCGGCGAGCAGGCGGGCGACATCCGCTTCCGTGAAGCGCGCGACCTGTTCCGGATCGAAATTCGCGAAGCCGGCACGGAAGGCGTCGCGCTTGCGCAGGATCGTGATCCAGGACAGACCGGCCTGGAAGCCGTCGAGGATCAGCTTCTCCCAGAGCGCGCGGGAGTCGTATTCCGGCACGCCCCATTCGGTGTCGTGATAGACGAGATAGAGCGGGTCGGTGCCCGGCCAGCGGCAGCGGAACTTGCCGTCAGGGCCCGCGATGGCGGTGCGTTCCTCGCCCGCGGTGGTCGTGTCGCTCATGCCGCGGCGCCGAAGCCCGCCTCGCCGGGGAAGGGGAAGCGGATGAAATCCGGCTTCGCCAGCGTAAAGGCCATGCCGCCGCCGAGCAGGGTCTCTCCGGCCGCCTGCGCCTCGGCGACACGGTCGAGCCGGAGCAGAGCGAGCGCGCGGCCATCGGCGCCGGAGCCGATCCGGCCCAGCGGCTTGCCGCCGGCTATCGCCTCGGCCCCCGTCTCGGCGGCGATGCCGCCCTCGAAGACGACCGGCACGACGCGGGTGCGGGCGGTGCCGCGATGCTGCATGCGCGAGACCACCTCCTGGCCGATATAGCAGCCCTTTTTGAAGGAGACGCCGCCGGTCTGGTCGAGCAGCGCCTCATGCGGGAAGGCATCGCCATAGGCGAAATCGCGCCCGCCTTCGGGGATGCCGAGCGCGACGCGCCGCGCGTGCCAGTCGTCGGCGGGGGCGGTCGCGATCTCGGTGACGGCGTCGCGGTCGATCAGGGCGCGCTGGCCCAGCCCCTGCAGGCGCGGATCGGCATAGACGAGGCCGCTATCGGCCGGCAGCGCGCCGCCATCGGTCGCGGCGATCACGGCCGTCGCCTCCGTGAGGTCGCCCAGCGTCACCTTGGCGCGCAGCTTGTAGAGCTTGAGGCGTTTCATCAGATCGACGGTCTGGAGCAGGGGCGTGTCGAGCAGGAAGCCGCCGCCCTCGTCCTCGGGGACCGCGACGATGAGAAAATCGCAGATGATCTTGCCCTGCGGTGTCAGCAGCGCGCCATAACCGGCCTTGTCCGGCGTCACCGCGTCCAGGTCGTTGGTGACGAGGTTCTGCAGGAAGGGGCGGGCCTCCTCGCCGGCGACACGGATGACGCCGCGGTCGATCAGATGGGTGACGGGCATGGCATCGGCTCCAGCGGACAGAGGCGATAGGTAGGCGGCTTCGCGCGCGTTCTCAACTCGCCAGCGCCCGTCGTTTCGGCTAATCGCGGTTCATTGCAGACCGACCGGGAGACCCGCCATGCCGCAGACCTTCGACGTGATCCTCAAGGGCGGCACGGTGGTGAACCATGACGGGCGCGTGCAGCGCGACCTCGGCATCACCGGCGGCAAGATCATGGCGCTCGGCGATCTCTCGCGCGCCTCGGCCGGGGAGGTCGTCGACTGCACGGGGCTGCATATCCTGCCTGGCGTGATCGACAGCCAAGTGCATTTCCGCGAGCCGGGGCTCAACCACAAGGAGGATCTCGAGACCGGCTCGCGCGCGGCGGTGCTGGGCGGCGTCACTTGTGTCTTCGAGATGCCCAACACCAATCCGCTGACGACGAGCGAGGCGGCGCTGGCCGACAAGATCGCGCGCGGGCGGCACCGCATGCATTGCGACTTCGCCTTCTGGGTCGGCGGCACGCATGAGAATGTGAAGGACATTCCCGAGCTGGAGCGCCTGCCGGGCGCGGCCGGCATCAAGGTTTTCATGGGCTCGTCCACCGGCAATCTGCTGGTCGAGGACGACGAGGGCGTCGCCGCCATCCTTCGCCAGACGCGCCGGCGCGCCGCCTTCCACTCCGAGGACGAGGGGATGCTGCGCGATCGGATGGGCCTGCGCGTCACCGGCGACCCGGCGAGCCACCCGGTCTGGCGTTCGCCGGAGGTCGCGCTGACCTGCACGCAGCGACTGGTGCGGATCGCGCATGAGACGGGGGCCAGGGTGCATGTCCTGCACATCTCGACCGGCGACGAGATGCTGTTCCTGAAGGACCACAAGGATGTCGCGACGGTCGAGGTGCTGCCCAACCACCTGACGCTGGTCGCGCCGGACTGCTACGAGCGGCTGGGCACCTATGCCCAGATGAACCCGCCGATCCGCGACGACAGCCACCGCCAGCGCATCTGGTGGGGGCTCACACAGGGCATCGTCGACGTGCTCGGCTCCGATCACGCGCCGCATACGCATGAGGAAAAGCACCACGCCTATCCCGCCAGCCATTCCGGCATGCCGGGGGTGCAGACGCTGGTGCCGATCATGCTCGACCATGTGAATGCCGGCCGGCTGACGCTGGAGCGTTTCGTCGATCTCTCCAGCCACGGGCCGCAGCGCATCTTCGGGATGGAGGGCAAGGGGCGCATTGCCGCCGGTTACGACGCCGATCTGACCATCGTGGACCTGAAGCGGCGCGAGACGATCACCAACGCCTGGGGCGCCTCGAAATGCGGCTGGACGCCCTATGACGGCGTCACCGTCACCGGCTGGCCGGTCGGCACCTATGTGCGCGGCCGCAAGGTGATGTGGGAAGCCGAGATCGTGACTCCCTCGCAGGGCGAGCCGGCGCGGTTCCTGGAGGCGCTGCCGCGGGGGTGAGGCTTCGCGATTGGACCACTGTCGTCATTCCGGGGCAGGCCGAAGGCCTGAGCCCGGAACCCATGAACACTGTCCATGACGAGACGGGCGGCGATCGCCCCGCCTTTTTGCTGAACCATCAGCGGATCTGGGTTCCGGGATCTTCGCTGCGCGAAGCCCCGGAATGACGGTGGAGGTTCACCCCAGCATCGCCGTCTCGACGATGCGCCAGTCGGCTATGGGCACGTCCTGGCCCGACGTCACCACGCAGAGGCGGTCGAAGCGGATCGGGCGGCCGGTCAGCGCGGCGGAGATCTGCGCGGCGGCCTCCGCTTTCGGGCCGGCCGCGACCGGGCCGTAGAGCAGCGAGACATGCGGCAGGAAGGGCTCGCGCGCCTGCGGGTCGAGCCGCTGCTTGAGCGCCGCCAACGGGGCCGACACGGCAAAGCGCGCATAGAAGGAGCGGAAGAAAGTCTCGCTCGTCTCGATCCCCACCACCTCCCCGGAGAAAGCCGCGACCTCGTCGGCTGCGGCTGCGATCTCGGTCGCGAGCTGCGTCACCGGCCTGTCGGTATCGCCTGCGATGGTGAGGTGTGGCGTGAAGAGGGGCGTGCCGAAGCGGGCGGAGAGATCGGCGAGGACGCTCGCGAGCCGGGCGCCGTCTTCGGCCGCGGGCATGAGCCAGAGGGAGTGGATCGGGGCTGTCATCAGAGCTTCATAAACCTATTGCACACGGTCCGATACAGACGTTATGTTTGCTCCAAGCGTATCGGAAATGGAAGGTTCATTCCATTTCAGCCGAGCAAAATGCGCGTTTAGGGAGATGGCACCGTGCCAACCGACATGCCCAACGGGCCGCGCAGCGGCGCGTCGATCGCCGTGCGCGACCTGAAAGTCGCCTATGGCGGCACGCGGGTGCTGCATGGCGTCAGCCTGGATTTCGAGCCGGGCAGCTTCACTGCGCTGCTGGGCTCTTCTGGTTGCGGCAAGACCACTCTGCTGCGCGCCCTGTCGGGCTTCGTGCCGGTCGAGTCCGGGGCGATCCTGGTCGGCGGGCAGGACGTCGCGCCGCTGCCGCCCGAGAAGCGCGGCATGGCGATGGTGTTCCAGTCCTATGCGCTGTGGCCGCACATGACCGTGCTGCAGAACATGGGCTACGGGCTGAAGCTGCGCGGCGTGCCCAAGGCGCAGATCGCGGTCAAGGTCGGCGCGCTGCTCTCGATGCTCGGCCTTTCCGGCTACGAGGACCGCAAGGTCACGGCGCTGTCGGGCGGGCAGCGCCAGCGCGTCGCGCTCGGCCGGGCGCTGGCCATCGACCCCGGTATCCTCCTGCTCGACGAGCCGCTCTCCAATCTCGACGCCAAAATCCGCATGGTGATGCGCCACGAGATCCGCGCCATTCAGCAGCGGCTCGGGCTCACCGCGGTCCATGTCACGCATGACCGCGAGGAGGCCATGACCATGGCCGACCGGCTGGTGATCATGCAGGCGGGGCGCGTCGCCCAGGTCGGCACGCCGGAGGAGGTCTATGACCGTCCGGCCAGCGCCTTCGTCGCCAATTTCATGGGCGCGGAGAACGTGCTGCCGCTGCATGTCGCCCGCGCCGAGAGCGGTGCGTCGGTGACGGCCGGCACGGCGATGGCGCGGCTCGCGCCGGACGCGGCCCAGGCGCTGCCGGCCGGCGATGCGGTCGCCTATTTCCGCGACGACGTCGCCCGGCTCGACGCCAGCGACGCAGCGGCGGGCGGGGATCTGCTGGTTCCCGGCACCATCGCCGCGCGCGCCTATCCGGGCGGGGTCTACCGCTACCGGATCGAGGCCGCCGGCCGCCAGATCACGGTCGACGACGCCGACCGCCACGAACTCGGAACCACGATCGGCCTGCGCATCCCGCTGCAGCGCCTGCACATCTTCCCGGCATCCGAGGCCGGGATCGCCGCCTGACGTCCCACAACAGGAGTCTTCCATGCGCATCCTCACGATTGCCTGCTCGCTCGCGGCGCTGATGGCGGCATCCCCGCTTTCGGCCCAGACGCTCAACGTCGCCTCGGCCGGCGACCAGAACATGGTCGACTACGTCAAGGACTTCCTCGGCCCGATGTTCGAGAAGGCCAATCCCGGCGTGAAGGTCGTCTCGGTCGGGACGGGCGCGGGCGATTCCGGCTCGCAGAAGATCTATGAGAAGCTCGACGCCCAGAAGGGCTCGGCGACGACCGATTTCGACGTCGTCGTGATCCACCAGAAGGCCGCCGGCCAGATGGTCAGGGAAGGGCTGCTCGACAAGTACACCGCCAATGTCGCGACGGCGAAGCTCGCTACCGGCGAGGCGGCCAAGAACGCGCTCGGCACCGACGTCTCGGGCTATGTCATCCCGATGTTCCAGTCGCAGACGGCGCTCGCCTACAATGCCGATCTGGTGAAGACGCCGCCCTCGACCTTCGCCGAGCTGGCGGAGTGGGCGAAGAAGAACCCGAAGCAGTTCGGCTATAACGGCATCAAGGGCGGCATGTCCGGCGTCTCCTTCGTCGCCGGCTGGGTCTATGCCTTCGGCGGCGACGCCGAGAAGCTGATGAAGGGCCCCTATGACGCGGCCACCAAGACGACCTGGGACAAGGCCTTCGCCGATCTGAAGGAGTTCAACAAGAACGCCACGATCACCCCCGGCAATGCCGGCACCCTCGACATGCTCAACCGCGGCGAGATCGCGATCGGCCCGGTCTGGGTCGACATGTTCTATTCCTGGCAGGCCGACGGCAAGCTGCCGCCGAACATGAAGCTCAAGCTGATCTCGCCCGGCATGCCCGGCCAGCCGATGTACTACGCCGTGCCCGCCAAGGCCGGCCAGAAGAAGCTGGCCGAGGCCTTCATCGCGCTCGCCACCTCGCCGCAGGTCCAGGCCGACGGCATCGTCAAGAAGTTCAACTGGTATCCGGGCATCGACGCCAGCCATCTCGAAGGCAAGCTCGACAAGGCCGCCTGGGACAAGCTCTTCGTCGACGTCACCCCGGCCGATCTCGCCAAGAACGGCAAGGCCTTCCCGATCGCGCCCTACTTCAACGACATCCTCGAGGGCTACGAGAAGAAGGTCGCGAACTGAGACGGCATCCCACGCCACGTCATTCTCGGGCGAAGCGCAGCGCAGACCCGAGATTCTCGGCCTCCAGCCCGCTGGTCTGAGAGATGGTCGGGTCAAGCCCGACCATGACGCCAGCCTCCGGCCCGGCTCGATGCCGGGCCGCCCCTCCTTCGAAAAGCGCAGTGGAATGAGCCTCTCCCAACGCCATCTGGCGCTGCTGCTGATCACGCCCGGCCTCGTGCTTGTCGCGGCGCTGTTTCTGTATCCGCTCGGCTTCTCGCTGATCTCCGCCTTCAGCAAGGACGGCGCGTTCACGCTGGAGTGGTTCGCCAAGGCGTTCGAGCTCTATTCGACCGACATGGTCTTCACGGTGGTGATCGTGCTCACCTCCTGCGCGCTGACGGCGCTGGCCGCCATCATCATCGCCGGCACGCTGACGCTGGGCGAGAACCGCTACATCGTCGGCACGCTGAAGGCGCTCTATCGCTGGCCGCTCTTCATCCCCTTCATCGTCGCGGCGCAGTGCATGCGCACCTTCCTCGCCAAGAACGGGCTGATGAACAACAGCTTTGTCTCGCTGGGGCTGATCGAGCCGCTGCAGGCGGTGAGCTATCTCGACTGGCGCGGCATCATCGCCACCTTCGTCTGGAAGCAGACGCCCTTCGTGGCGCTGCTGCTGGCGGGGGCCCTCGCCTCGATCGACCGGGCAACGCTGGAGGCCGGCCGCAATCTCGGCGCCTCGCGGCTGCGGGTGCTGATCGAACTGGCGCTGCCGCAGGTCATGCAGACGCTGCTGGTCGCGCTCGTGCTCTCCTTCGTGACGATGCTCTCGGTGCTGTCGGTGCCGCTGATGGTCTCGGGCTCGCAGCCGACCATGCTGACCGTCGACATGGCCTTCCGCATCAACGCCTATGGCGACTACGCCACGGCCAATGCGCTCGGCGTCATCACCTATCTGATCAGCGCGGGGGCCGCGATCCTGTATCTGCGCCGCGGCCTGTCGCAGGAGGCGCCGCGATGACGAGACTGGCCTCCTCCGCCCGCACGGTCCTGGCCGCGAGCCTGCTCGCCGCCTTCGCCTTCGTCCTGATCGGCCCGATCCTGAACCTCGCGCTCTGGTCCGTCGCCGAGCGCTGGTACACGCCCTACAAGCTGCCCGTGACCTATGGCACGCGCTACTGGGAGCAGGTCTTCCGGCCGACCGGTGACGCCATGGCCTCGCTGGGCACCAGCGTCTGGATCGCGGTGCTGACGGTCGCGTTCGCGCTCGCGCTGTCGATTCCCGCCGGCTATGCGCTGGCGCGCTTGAGGCTGCCGATGCGGGCGCTGTTCATGCTGATGTTCCTGCTGCCGCAGGCGTTTCCGTCGGTGGCGATCTACATCAACGTCGCCCGGATCTTCTACCAGCTCGGCATCAACGGCACGGTCCTGGCGGTGGTGCTGGTCCATGCCGCGCATGGGCTCGTCTTCTCGGTCTGGATCGCGGCGGCGGCCTTTGCCGCGGTCGACAAGGATCTCGAACTGGCGGCGCGTAACATGGGCGCCTCGCCGCTGCGGGCTTTCTTCACCGTGACGCTGCCGCTGGCGGCGCCGGGCATCATCGCGAGCGGCATCTTCGTCTTCCTGGAATCGCTCGACGAGTTCACCGGCACGTTCTTCGTCGGCGTGCCGCAGGTCACGACGCTGCCGTTGCTGCTCTACAATGCGGCGATGGGCGGCAACTATCAGGTCGCCTCGATCACGGCGCTGATCCTGCTCGTGCCCTCGGTGCTGTTCATGCTGTTCATCGAGCGCTTCCTGCGGGCCGACGTGCTCGCCAAGGTCGGGACGTGAGGGGCGGGCTTTCGCGGATCGCAGCTACAGGGTCTTAAGCTTCGCGCCCTATCGTCGGACTCGGCCCCTGCGGCCGGAAGGGCCAGCGGAGCGGCATGTCGATCACGGCGGGCGAGGCGAGGAGCGGCGAGGGCGCGATCGATCCGCGCGCGGCGCAGGCCCGTGCGCGCGCGATCGCCGCCTTCCTCTCGGGCTTCGGGCTGTTCCTGCTGCTGCTGACGCTGCAGCCCTTCGCCGGGCCGCCGCAAACGCTCGAGGGCGAGTCGAGCGGCAACATCGTCAACCAGATCGGCTATGTCACGCTCGCGCTGATCTATGGCGGCGCGATGGCGGCGTTCTGCGAGCGGGCGGCGCTGGCGCGGCTGGGGACGACCAGCCTGATTATCGTCTTCGCGGTGGCGGCGTTCTCGCTGCCGCAGGCGGTCGATTCCGAGGCTTCCTTCCGGGCGCTGCTGCTGGCGAGCTTCGCCATGGTGCTGGTCGCCGGCGTGCTGCTGCTGCCCTGGAGCGAGCAGAGCTTCGCCACCGCGGCGGCGCATGCGACGCTGGCGCTGCTCGCCCTGGTCTATGCGGCGCTGCTGCTGGCGCCTTCGCTGGCGATCCATGGTTCGGAAGGTGTCGAGGGCGTCCATGCCGGCCACTGGCGCGGGCATCTCACGCACAAGAACTACGCCGCCCCGGTGTTCTCGATGGTGGCGATGATCGGGATCTATGTCTGGCGCATGGGGCTGCGCTGGCGCGGTGCGGCGATCGTGCTGCTCAGCGTCGTCTTCGTGCTCAACAGCGGGTCGAAGACGACGATGGGGTTCCTGCCGATCGCGATCGGGCTCGTGCTGCTGGCGCGGCTGACGGGGCGGCCGCGGCTGATGCTGGTCATGCATGCCTGCATGGTGATTCTGGTCGGCGCGCTGACGGTGGGTACCGTATTCTCGCCGGCGCTGCTCAAGCTCTCCGCGGCGATCAACGCCGACCCGACCTTCACCGGGCGCGACGAGATCTGGAAGTTCGCCGCCGCCAAGATCGCCGAGAAGCCCTGGCTCGGCTATGGCTATGTCAGTTTCTGGCAGACGCCGGTGGTGACCCGGCTGGAGGAGAATTTCGAGGCGAGCTGGGACATCCGCGGCATCGGCTCCGGCCATAACAGCTATCTCGACGCGCTGCTGATGTTCGGCGTGCCCGGCGGTCTGGTGATGATCTATGTGCTGATGATCAAGCCGCTGCGGAATTATCTCGCCGCGCAGGCCGATCCACAGCGCCGCCGCCTCGCCGATCTCGGGGCGATGATGGTGATGTTCCTGACCTATGTCGGGATGCTCGAATCCTTCTTCCTCAACCGGGCCGAGCCGATCTGGCTGCTGGCGGCCTTCTCCGTCCTGACACTGGAGCTCACCAGCCGGATGGGCGTGCGACAGGGCTGAGGCCGCAGTCGCTGCACCGGCTTCAGCGCGCGGCCGCGGGTGCGATGGTCTCGGCGGTCGGGCCGGCCGCCGGCACGACGATGCGTCGCTTCAGCCTCAGGAAGGGCTTCTCGACATAGAGCCACGACAGCAGCGCGAAGATGATCGTCAGGGGCAGCGAGGCGGCGAAGAGCAGCGCTCCGGAGCCGTGGAGGATGGCGAATTTGGCGATCAGCGCCTGCTGGATCGGGAAGCCGTAGAGATAGATGCCATAGGAAATGTCGAGGCGGTTGATCGACGCCGGCAACTGCAGCGGCAGCAGGCCGATATAGATCACGCAATAGGTCAGGAACGGCGCCACGAGGAAGCCCAGTTCGCGATCGCCCGCCATCAGCAGCATCGCCGCAGCGAGAGCGCCAAGGAAGAGCAGCCAGTGCATCTTCAACGCGTCCCGCCACTGGTAGAAGACGCAGCCAGCGAGGAAATGGAGCACGGCCACCGCCTAATGGTAGTTGCCGGGCTGGGCCCCGAAGCCGAAGCGATAGGCGGCCGCCGTTCCGGCACAGGCGAGGCCGAGCAGCCCGAAGGGCAGCAGCAGCCGGTGGCGCAGCACGCCGACGCCGATCATTAGCGCCATTAGGATGTAGCAGTAGAATTCCGGCTTCAGGGTCCAGAGGTTCTGGTTGACCGTGTTGGGCAGGGGATTGGTTTCGAAGACGCCCGGCAGCTCGAAGCGGATGCGGCCGACGATGTTGCCGAAATACTCGATGAAACGGATGTCGCGGACATAGTCGATCAAGGGATAGGTGGTGAAGAGCGGCCCCAGAACGATCGCCGAGAGCGTGACCTCGACCAGCAGGGCCGGCGCGATCCGCAGAATGCGCAGACCGAGGAAGGGCGTCACGGCCGCAACGCGGACGGCGCTGCCGGTGACGAGAAATCCGCTCAACGCAAAGAAGGCCGGAACCAGGCTGAGCAGGAGGATGCCTTTCAGCCCGGTCCAGTCCTGGCTGACGTCGGCGCCCGCAATCCAGCCGGAATGGGCCGCGAGGATCAGGATCGAGAGGTAGAGGCGCAGCGCGTTGAAGCCCGGACCTTCGCCGCGATGGGCACGCAGGATGTCGCCTGCACTCGGAGCCGGACGGCTGGAGCCGATCATGTCAGGAAAAACTCCGCCGATCGGCGCGAGATGGTTAACGCCATCTTAACGTTGTGCACGTCGACCAGGTGAAAGCCCACCGCCGATCGGCTTTATGGTTAACGGAGGGCCTCCGCCCGCGGGCCGGTGACCCCGGTTCCGTGCTTGCGGCAGGGCCTCCATCGCCGCACACTCGCGCGGCATGAAACTTGTGTCCGGCGGAGGGACCGCGCGGTCGCGTCTGCGCCAGGAAGCCTTCATGAGCTACGATCTCGTCATCGCCGGCGGCACGGTCGCCACCGCCTCCGACACCTTCTCCTGCGACATCGGCGTGCGCGACGGGACGATCGTGGCGATGGGTCATGATCTCGGCCCGGCCAAGGAGACGATCGACGCCACCGGGCATCTCGTCCTGCCCGGCGGCATCGACAGCCATGTCCACATCGCCCAGCCGAGCGGCGAGGGCATCGTCATGGCCGACGACTTCGCCTCCGGCACGCTCTCGGCGGCGTTTGGCGGCAACACCACGGTGATGCCCTTCTGCATGCAGGAGAAGGGCACGTCGCTGCGCGAGACGGTGAAGGACTATCACAAGCTGGCGGAGGGGCGCTGCTACACCGACGTCTCCTTCCACCTCGTCATCTCCGAGCCGAGCGAGCAGGTGCTGGGGCAGGATCTGCCGGCGCTGATCGAGGACGGCTACACCTCCTTCAAGGTCTTCATGACCTATGACGGGCTCGCCCTGAACGACCGCGAGATGCTGGAGGTGATGTCGGTGGCGCGCGAGACCGGCGCGCTCGTCATGGTCCATGCCGAGAACTACGACGCGATCCGTTTCCTGACCGACCGGCTGGAGCGGGGCGGCCATATCGCGCCGAAGTTCCACGGCACCTCGCGGCCGATTCCCGTCGAGCGGGAGGCGACGCATCGCGCGATCTCGCTCGCCGAACTCGTCGATGTCCCCGTGATGATCGTCCATGTCTCGAACCGCGAGGCGATGGAGGAGATCGCACGAGCCCGGTCGCGGGGCCTCAAGGTCTATGGCGAGACCTGCCCGCAATATCTCGTGCTGACCGAGAAGGACATGGACGGCCTCAACATGGAGGGCGCGAAATATGTCTGCTCGCCGCCGCCCCGCGACACCGCCAGCCAGCAGGCCTGCTGGGAGGGGTTGTCGAACGGCATCTTCAACGTCTTCTCCTCCGACCACTGCCCGTTCCGCTATGACGACCCGGCCGGCAAGCTGATCCCGAAGGGCAGGACCTCCTTCCGCTGGGTGCCCAATGGCATCCCGGGCGTCGAGACAAGGCTGCCGATCCTGTTCTCTGAAGGCGTCGGCAAGGGGCGGATCACGCTGAACCAGTTCGTCGCGCTGTCCTCGACGAACCACGCCAAGACCTATGGGCTGACGAAGAAGGGCTCGATCGCGATCGGCATGGATGCCGACATGGCGATCTGGGACCCGAAGCGCGAGGTCACGATCAGCCAGTCGCTGCTGCACCATGGCAGCGACTACACACCTTATGAGGGCATTGCGGTGACGGGCTGGCCGGTGACCACGATCCTGCGCGGACAGGTGCTGGTGCGCGACGGCCAGCTCGTCGGCAAACCAGGGCAGGGCGGGCATGTTGCGCGCGAGCGCTCGGCTTTGGCCGCGCCCGCTGGCCAGTTGCCGACATCGTTCGCGCCGGCCGGGCGCTACCGGTGACGGAGCTGCCTCAGCCGCGCGAGCGGATCAGCGCCACGCCGCTGGCGACGACGATGGCCGCCCCCAGTAGGGTCGCCAGTGTTGGCACCTCGCCGAAGGCGAGATAGCCGATCAGGCAGGCGGCGATGATCTGCGAATAGATCATCGGCGAGATGACCGCGGTCGGCGCGCGGCGGAAGGCCTCGATCAGCAGGAGATGGGCGAGCGTGCCGAAGGCTCCGCCCACCGCCAGCACGCCCCATTCCCAGGGCTCCATCCGCGACCACGACCAGGGCAGGGCGAGCGAGGTCAGCAGGAAGGCGAAGAAGCCGACCTGGAAAAGCATCGCCAACGGGTCTTCATCGGCGGCGATAGCGCGCGTCAGCACGTGATAGCCGGCATTGCACAGCGCCATCGCGAGGGGGAAGATCAGAAAACTCCCGGCGCCCGGTGCCGTCGGCTGCAGCGCGACCATGACGCCGCCAAAGCCGATCAGGATCAGGGCCCAGCGCCTGAGCGATGGGCGCTCCTTCAGGAAGACCATGGCGAGGATGGTCGCGATCAGCGGCGCCGAGAAGGTGATCGCATAGGTCTGGGCCAGCGGCATGGATTTCAGCGCCAGCACGATGAAGACCGTGGTGCCGACCAAGGCTGCGCCGCGGCCAAGCTGGATGACGGGATGGCGCGTCACCAGCATCCTGCGCGCGCCGAAGAGCGGCATGACGGCGACGAGATAGACGACCTGAAACAGGTTGCGGCCCCAGGCGAGGAACAGCACGTCATGCCGGGCCGCGAGTGCCTTCAGGATCGAATCGAGGCTGACGAAGCAGAAGGTCGACACCACCATCAGCGCGGCGCCGATGAGGATGTCGCGCCGGGCTTTGGTGCCGGCTGCGCTCTCCGCCTCAGACAAGGGCGACCCGCCGGGGCAACGCAGCTTTCGCGAGCGGAGAGATCATCGGGCGGCGCGTTCCTAGCGGCGTCTCATCGGCACCACAGATCCAAGCGGATGGCCAGAGCCATGCCGTGGGGGTGGCCCTGCTGCGCCTGCGCATCGGCTCCAACAAAAAGCGCCCCGGCGAGCCGGGGCGCGAGGCAGTCGGGAGATTTGTGGCCGGGACTTACTTCTTCTTGCCGTCCGGGCCGAACTGCTTGAGATAGGCGATCAGATTGGTGATCTGGGCATCGTCCTTGAGGCCCGGATAGATCATCTTGGTGCCGGGCGTGACGCCGCGCGGATCCTTGATGTAGACGCGGAAATTGTCCTCGTTCCAGACCTTGTCGAGCGACTTGTAGGCCGCCGAATAGGTATAGCCGGGATGCGTCCCGGCCTTTCGGTTGTCGAACAGCCCGTTCAGCACGGGGCCGACCGCGTTCTTGGCGGTTTCGCCGACCTGATGACAGGTTCGGCACTGGAGGAAGACCTTCTCGCCGGCGGCGACATCCTGTGCCTGGGCGGTGGCGGGCAGGAGTGAGAGGAAACCGGCTGCGGCTGCGTAGGCAAGCTGTCTCATGGCGTGTGACCTTTCCGAGACTTCGTCCAATTCCAACGAAGACGATACGCGCGAAAAGGTTCCGGCGATCACTTCGTCCTCGCTCATTCTGGTCTTCGGGCCTCGCGCCTCTTGCGGATCGTCGGGGGCCAACCGTCCAAAAAGCACGACCAAAGCGATTGCATGTCGTGCGACTCCTTCGTAGTGTATCGACAGCTTGACATCAATATGTAAATTCAAGCTGACACATCAGGCGCGAAGGGGAATGGAATGCCAACGACCCCGCTTCTGGACGGCATCGCCTCTCCTGCCGATCTGCGCCGCCTGTCACCATTCCAACTGAAGCAGCTCGCCGACGAGCTGCGGGCCGAGACGATCGATGCGGTCTCCGTCACCGGCGGCCATCTCGGCGCCGGCCTCGGCGTCGTCGAACTGACGGTCGCGCTGCACCACCTCTTCGACACCCCGCGCGACACGCTGATCTGGGATGTCGGCCACCAGGCCTACCCCCACAAGATCCTGACCGGGCGGCGCGACCGCATCCGCACGCTGCGGCAGGGAGGCGGGCTCTCCGGCTTCACCAAGCGCGAGGAGAGCGAATACGATCCCTTCGGCGCGGCCCATACCTCGACCTCGATCTCGGCCGGGCTCGGCTTTGCCGTCGCGCGGGACCTCAAGGGCGAGGACGGGCATGTCGTGGCCGTGATCGGCGACGGCGCGATGTCGGCCGGCATGGCCTATGAGGCGATGAACAACGCCGGGGCGCTCGGCAAAAGGCTGATCGTCATCCTCAACGACAACGACATGTCCATCGCCCCGCCGGTGGGGGCGCTGTCGGCGCATCTGGCCAAGCTGCTCTCCGGCAAGACCTATCTCTCGCTGCGCGACCACGGCCGCCAGCTCACGCGGCGGCTGGGGCGCGGGCTCGATTCGAAGATCACCCGCGCCGTCGAGCATGCGCGCGGCTACCTCACCGGCGGCACGCTGTTCGACCAGCTCGGCTTCTACTATGTCGGGCCGATCGACGGCCACAATCTCGACCATCTCATCCCGGTGCTGCGCAATGTCCGCGACGCGCCGAACGGGCCGATCCTCGTCCATGTCGTGACGCAGAAGGGCAAGGGCTATGCCCCGGCCGAGGCGACGGCGGACAAGTACCACGCGGTGGTGAAGTTCGACGTCGCGACCGGGCAGCAGGAGAAGGCGCCAGCCGCTGCGCCCTCCTACACCAAGGTCTTTTCGCAGTCCCTGCTGCGCGAGGCGGCGCGCGACGACAGGATCATCGCCATCACCGCGGCCATGCCCTCGGGCACGGGGCTCGATGCCTTCGCCAAGGCCCATCCCTCCCGCTTCTTCGATGTCGGCATCGCCGAGCAGCATGCGGTGACCTTCGCGGCCGGGCTCGCTTGCGAGGGGCTCAAGCCGGTCTGCGCGATCTACTCGACCTTCCTGCAGCGCGCCTATGACCAGATCGTCCACGACGTCGCGCTGCAGAAGCTGCCGGTGCGCTTCGCGATCGACCGCGCCGGGCTGGTCGGTGCCGATGGCGCGACCCATGCGGGGGCCTTCGACACCGCCTATCTCGGCTGCCTGCCCGGCTTCGTGCTGATGGCGGCGGCCGACGAGGCCGACCTCGTCCATATGGTCGCCACCGCCTGCGCCCATGACGAGGGGCCGATCGCGCTGCGCTATCCGCGCGGGGACGGCGTCGGCCTCGCACTGCCGGATGTCGGTGTGCCCCTAGAGATCGGCCGCGGGCGGGTGCTGCAGGAGGGCACGCGGGTCGCCATTCTCTCCTATGGCACGCGGCTGAGCGAATGCCTCGCGGCGGCCGAGCGCCTCGACGCGATGGGGTTGTCCACCACCGTCGCCGATGCGCGCTTCGCCAAGCCGCTCGACCGGGCGCTGATCCGGCGCCTGGCGCAGCATCACGAGGCGCTGATCACGGTCGAGGAAGGCTCGGTCGGTGGTTTCGGCTCCTTCGTGCTGCATGCCCTGGCCGATGACGGGGTCTTCGAGGCCGGGCTGAAGATCAAGACGCTGACGCTGCCGGACCGCTTCCAGGACCAGGACACGCAGGCGCGGCTCTATGCGCAGGCCGGGCTCGACGCGGAGGCGATCGTCGCGGTCGCGGCGGGCCTTTGCCGGCCGGCGGCCCGGCGGAGCGCCATGGCGGCCGCGGCGGGGCTGCGGCTGGTGCCGGGGCACGCTGCCGGCACCGTTCCGCTGCACGAGGCCTCGACATGAACGCCGTGACGCCCTTCAAGCGGCCGCTGACGGTGCTCCTGGCCAAGCCGCGCGGCTTCTGCGCCGGCGTGGTGCGGGCGGTCGAGATCGTCGAGCGCGCCATCGCGCAGACGGGCGCGCCGGTCTATGTCCGCCACGAGATCGTCCACAACACCCATGTTGTCGAGGGGCTGCGTGCCCAGGGCGCCGTCTTCGTCGGCGAGGTCGATCAGATCCCGGCGGGCGCGACGACGATCTTCTCGGCCCATGGCGTGTCGCGCGGGGTCGAGGCGGCGGCTGCGGCGCGCGGTCTCGACGTGATCGACGCGACCTGCCCGCTCGTCCAGAAGGTTCACAATCAGGGCCGGCGTTATGCGCAGCTCGGCTACGATGTCGTGCTGATCGGCCATGAGGGCCATGCCGAGGTCGAGGGCACGCGCGGCCAGATCGACGGGCGGCTGCATGTCGTCGCAACGGCCGCCGAGGTGGCCGGGCTCATCGTCGCCGACCCGGAGAAGGTCGCCTATATCAGCCAGACGACGCTGAGCGTGCAGGATACGCGCGAGGTCATCGCCGCGCTGACCGCGCGCTTCCCGGCGATCGTCGGCCCCGACATCCGCAACATCTGCTACGCGACCCAGAACCGGCAGGCGGCGGTGCAGGCGATGGCGCCGCATTGCGATCTCATCCTCGTCGTCGGCTCGCGCTCCTCCTCCAACACGACGCGGCTGCGCGAGGTCGGCGAGATCGCCGGCGTGGCAAGCCATCTGATAGAGGGGCCGGACGCGATCGACCCGGACTGGTTCGAGACGGTCGAGACCGTCGGCTTCACGGCGGGGGCCTCGGCGCCCGAGCGGCTGATCCAGGATGCGATCGACCGGCTGCGCGACTTCCGCGCTGTCACGGTGAAGGAGCTCGAGGGCGTCGACGAGGAGGTGGTGTTCCGCCTGCCGCCGCGTCTGGTCGAGGCGATGGCGTCCTGAAACGGGGAGAGACGGCGATGGACGGGCTCCTGGATCATGCCGATGTCGTCGGGCGCTCGTCCCGCGAGGAGCCGCCGCCTGTCGAGACGGAGCGCCCCTCCGGGCCGGCGCGGGTGGGCGCAGTCCGCCGGACGGCGCGGCGCGCCGCAGCCGCGACCGCTCCGTCCGATGGCCGCCCGCCGCCCTTTCCGTTCTCCGCCATCGTGGCGCAGGAGGAGATGAAGCGCGCCTTGCTGCTGGCGGCGATCGAGCCCAGCATTGGCGGCGTGCTGATCTTCGGGGATCGCGGCACCGGCAAGTCGACCGCCGTACGCGCGCTGGCCGCCCTGTTGCCGCCGATGCGCGCCGTCGTCGGGGACCCCTATCAGCGGGCGCCGCAGGCGGGGCAGCGCGGGCAGAAGACCCATCTCGTGCCGGTGCCGGTGGTCGACCTGCCGCTGGGAGCGACGGAGGACCGCGTCGTCGGTGCGCTCGATCTGGAAAAGGCGCTGGTCAGCGGCGAGAAGGCCTTCCAGCCCGGGCTGCTGGCCCGCGCCAACCGCGGCTTTCTCTATATCGACGAGGCCAATCTGCTGGAGGACCATCTCGTCGACGTGCTGCTCGATGTGGCGGCCTCGGGCGAAAACGTCGTCGAGCGCGAGGGGCTGAGCATCCGCCACCCGGCGCGCTTCGTCCTCGTCGGCAGCGGCAATCCCGAAGAGGGCGAGCTGCGTCCGCAACTGCTCGACCGGTTCGGCCTCTCCGTGGAGGTCGCGACGCCGGCCGATCTGCCGACCCGGATCGCGGTGGTGAAGCGGCGCGACGCCTATGACCGCGATCCGCATGGTTTCGCCGCCGCGTGGCGGGCGGCCGATGCCGCGCTGGGCCGCCGGCTGGTCGCTGCCCGCAAGCGGCTGGCGGATGTGGAAACGTCCGACGCCGCGCTCGGGCGTGTGGCGGAACTCTGCCAGCATCTCGGCACGGACGGGCTGCGCGGTGAGCTGACGCTGATGCGGACGGCGCGTGCCCTCGCGGCGCTGGACGGCGAGCATCAGATCACCGACCGCCATATCCGCAGCGTCGCGCCGATGTCGCTGCGCCACCGGCTGCGACGCAACCCGCTCGACGAGGCGGGCTCGACGGTGCGCATCGAGCGCGCTCTGGCCGAGGTGTTCGGGCCGTGAGCGCGGCCGGCGCCGGTGCGGAGCGTCCGGCGCTGTCGCCCTGGCGGCTGGCCGAGACGGCGGCCGCGCTTCTGGCGCTGGATGGTGCCGCGATCGGCGGGCTGACCTTGCGGGCGCCGGCCGGGCCGGTGCGCGATGCGTTTCTGGAGCGGGTAGCAACGCTGAGCGGGGATCGGCGGCTCCTGAAGATGCCGGCCGGCATCGGTGATGCGCGGCTGCTCGGCGGGCTCGATCTCGCGGCCACGCTGTCGGCGGGACGCCCCGTCGGCGAGCGCGGGCTGCTGGCGGAGGCCGACGGCGGGATCGTCGTGATCGCGATGGCCGAGCGCCTCGAGATCGGGACGGCGGCCCGCATCGCCGCCGTGCTCGATGCGGGCGCGGTGACGGTCGAGCGCGACGGGCTGGCCCTGTCGTTGCCCAGCCGCTTCAGCGTGATGGCGCTGGACGAGGGCCTCTCCGAAGAGGAGCGGCTTCCCACGGCGCTCGCCGACCGCCTCGCCCTGCGGATCGACCTGACGGCGCTGTCGCATCGCGACATCGAGCCTGACATCTACTCGCCTGCGGATGTCGAGGCTGCGCGGTCCCGCCCGGCGGCTGCGATGGCCGACGACATGCTCGCCAGCCTGTGCGCGGCCGCCTTCGCGCTGGGAATCGAGTCGTTCCGTTCGGCGCTTCAGGCGGTGACGGTGGCGCGGCTGAGCGCTGCGCTTGCCGGACGCGATACGGTGGCGGAGGCCGACGCGGCGCTGGCCGCCGCACTGGTTCTGGCGCCGCGCGCGACGCGGCTTCCCGCCGTGGCGGAGGACGAGGTCGATCCACAGACGGATCGGCAGGATGATCCGCCTCCCGAGGATGGCGAGACCGCCTCCGGCGAGGCGCCGCGCGATCTCGACGATCTCGTGCTGGCCGCCGCGCGTGCGGCCCTGCCGGCCGGGCTTCTCGCCCGGCTGCTCGCCTCCGGCGGACGGGTGAAGGCGCGTGCTCCCGGTCGGGCCGGGCAGATGCAGAAGGTGGCGCGGCGTGGCCGTGTCATCGGCTCGAAGGCGGGCGATCTGCGCGGTGCGGCGAAGCTCGATGTGGTCCAGACGCTGCGCGCCGCGGCACCCTGGCAACGGCTCCGGCGAAGCGAGGCGGCGATGGCGGGCCGCGAGGGGCTGATCGTTCGTCGCGAGGACTTCCGCGTCGCGCGCCACAAGCAGCGCAGCGAGACCGCGACGCTGTTCGTCGTCGATGCCTCCGGCTCCTCGGCGCTGCAGCGGCTCGCCGAGGCAAAGGGCGCCGTCCGGCTGCTGCTGGCGGAGTGTTATGTGCGGCGCGACGAGGTGGCGCTGATCGCCTTCCGCCGCAGCGAAGCCGAGATCGTGCTGCCGCCGACGCGCTCTCTGGTCGCGGCCGAGCGGGCCTTGTCGGGCCTGCCGGGTGGCGGCGCGACGCCGCTCGCCACCGCCATCGAGGCCGCCTCTGCGCTGGCCGATACCATCAGGCGCAAGGGACGCACCCCGGCGCTGGTCTTCATGACCGACGGCCGCGCCAATATCGACCGCGCCGGGCGGCAGGGGCGAGCACAGGCGCAGGCCGACGCGCTGGCCGCCGCGCGGGGCCTGCGCGGCGAGGGCCTCAAGGCGATCCTGATCGACACCTCGCCGCAGCCACAGCCACAGGCGGCCGAGATCGCGGCGGCGATGGGCGGGCTCTATCTGCCGCTGCCGCAGGCCGATGCGGCGGGCGTCGGCCGTGCCGTCGGTGCGGCGCTGGCGGCCGCGCGATGAGCGCGGCGCTGTCCTGGGCGAGCGAGGGGCGGGACTGGCCGAACCGCGCCGCCAGCCGCTTCGTCGCGGCCGGTGGCCTGTCCTGGCATGTGCAGGAGATGGGGCAGGGGCCGACGCTCCTGCTGCTGCACGGGACCGGTGCCTCGACTCATTCCTGGCGCGATCTGTTGCCGCTGCTGGCGCGCGATTTCCATGTCGTCGCGCCGGATTTGCCGGGCCACGGCTTCACCGAGGCGCCCGAGCGCGACCGGCTCTCGCTCCCGGCGATGGCGCGTTCGCTCGCCGCGCTGCTCGGCAAGCTCGGGGTCGAGCCGGAGGGTGTCGTCGGCCATTCCGCGGGCGCCGCCATTGCGATGCAGATGGTGCTGACCGGGGCCGTCGCACCCTCCTGCCTGATCAGCCTGAACGGTGCGCTGCTGCCGTTCAGGGGCGTGGCGTCCCAGCTCTTTCCGTCGGTCGCGCGGCTGCTCGTGCTCAACCCGCTGGTGCCGCGCTTCTTCGCCTGGCGGGCGGGGAGTGCCGATGCGGTGACGCAGTTGCTGGAGGGCACCGGCTCGCGGCTCGATGCGCGCGGTCAGGAACTCTATCAGCGGCTGTTCTCCAACCGCGTCCATGTCGCCTCCACGCTGGGGATGATGGCGAATTGGGATCTCGAGGCCCTGGGACAGGGTTTTCCCCGCCTCGACCTGCCGGTGCTGCTGGTCGTCGGCTCCGGCGACCGGGCGGTGCCGCCCGCCGATGCGCGCGAGGTCGCGCGGCGCCTGCCCCGAGCGCGCATCGAGACGGTGCCGGGCGCGGGCCATCTCGTCCATGAGGAAAAGCCGGCGGAGATCGCGGCGCTGATCGGCGCCGAGATGCTGCGCCACAGGGAGGCGGTCGCGTCATGCTGAGCGAGCTTCATCCGCCGAGCCTGGGGGCCGGCACCCGCCAGCCCGAGGCCGACCGTCGGCCCCATGCCGTGGTGATCGGCTCCGGCTTCGGCGGGCTCGCAGCCGCCATCCGGCTCGGCGCGCGGGGCTACCGCGTCACCGTGCTGGAATCGCTCGATCAGCCCGGCGGCCGGGCGCGCGTGTTCCGGCAGGACGGTTTCACCTTCGATGCCGGGCCGACGATCGTCACCGCGCCCCATCTCTTCGAAGAGCTCTGGGCGCTGTGCGGGCGGCGGATGGAGGACGATGTCAGGCTGACCGCGCTCGATCCCTTCTACCGGCTGATCTTCGCGGACGGCTCGAGCCTCGACTGCTGCGGCGACGAAACGAAGATGCGCGCGCGGATCGCCGCCTTCGCGCCCGGCGATGCCGCCGGCTACGAGGCCTTCATGCGCGATGCCGAGGCGATCTACGGGGTCGGTTTCGAGCAGCTCGCGGATGTGCCTTTCTCCACGCTCGCCGACATGCTGAAGGCCCTTCCCGCGATGGCACGGCTGCGGGCCGACCGCAGCGTCTATGGTCTCGCCGCGCGCCATGTCCGCGACGAGCGGCTGCGGACGGCGCTGAGCTTCCACCCGCTCTTCATCGGCGGAAATCCCTTCGCGACGACGGCGATCTACGCGCTGGTGATCCATCTCGAGCGCAAGTTCGGCGTTCATTTCGCGCAAGGCGGAACGGGGGCTCTCGTCGCGGGGCTGGTAAAGCTGCTGGAAGGCCAGGGGGCGACGCTGCGCTACGGCGCGGAGGTGGCGGAGATCACCGTGGCCCACGGTGCCGCGACCGGGGTCCGGCTGGCGGATGGTCAGGCGATCGCCGCCGATGTCGTCGTCTCCAATGCCGATGCCGCCTATACCTACGGCACGCTGCTGAAGGCGCAGCCGCGCCAGCGCTGGAACGACGCGAAGCTCAAGCGGGCGCGCTATTCGATGTCGGTCGTGGTCTGGTATTTCGGCACGCGCCGCCGCTACGACAGCGTCCCCCATCACAGCATCCTGTTCGGCCCGCGCTATCGCGGGCTGGTCGAGGACATCTTCGAGCGGAAGGTGCTGTCTCAGGATTTCAGCCTCTATCTGCATCGTCCGACGGCGACCGATCCTGCCCTCGCGCCCGAGGGCTGCGACGCCTTCTATGCGCTCGTGCCAGTGCCCAATCTCCAGAGCGGCACCGACTGGGCGACGGAGGCCGAGCCGTTCCGGGCCCGCATCCAGCAGCGGCTCGAGGCGACCCTGCTGCCGGGGCTCGGCGACAGCCTCGTCAGTTCGCGGCTGATGACACCGCCCGATTTCCGCGACGAGCTGCTCTCGGTCCATGGCGCGGCCTTCGGGCTGGAGCCGCGGCTGCTGCAGAGCGCCTGGTTCCGGCCACACAACAGCAGCGAGGAGGTCGACCGGCTCTATCTGGTCGGCGCGGGGACCCATCCCGGCGCCGGGCTGCCCGGCGTCCTCTCCTCTGCGGCCATTCTCGATACGGTGGTGCCTCATGCGACCCGACTGGTCTGATCCGCGTCTTGCGGGCCTCTCGGCAGACGATTTCGCCGCCTGCGACCGCATGCTCCGCGACGGCTCGAAATCCTTCCGGGCGGCGGCGCTGCTGCTGCCGCGGGCGATCCGGCGGCCGGCGACGGCGCTCTACGCCTTCTGCCGGCTGGCGGACGATGCGATCGACGAGGGGCCGGGCGATGCGGCGACGGTGACGCGGCTGGAGCGGCGGGTCGAAAGCGCCTATGCGGCACGCCCCATCGACCATCCGGTCGACCGCGTCTTCGCCGAGACCGTGCGCAGGTTCGGCGTGCCGCGCAGCGTGGTGATGGCGCTGATCGAGGGGCTCTCCTGGGACGCGCAGGGCAAGCGCTACGAGACGCTGGACGAGCTCTGCGGCTATGCGGCGCGCGTCGCCGGCTCGGTCGGCGTGATGATGGCGGTGCTGATGGAGCGCCGCTCGGCCGATGTGCTGGCGCGGGCGGCGGATCTCGGGGTGGCCATGCAGCTAAGCAACATCGCCCGCGATGTCGGCACCGATGCGGCGATGGGGCGGATCTATCTGCCGCTCGCCTGGCTGCGCGAGGCGGGCATCGACCCCGAGGCCTTCTTGGCCCGGCCGCAGTTCACGCCGGCGCTCGCCTCCGTCGTTGCGCGGCTGCTGGCGGAGGCGGAGCGGCTCTATGCGCGTGCCGATGCGGGGATTGCGGCTTTGCCGGCCGGCTGTCGCTCCGGCATCAGGGCGGCGCGGGCGATCTATGCCGAGATCGGGCATGAGGTGGCGCGGCGCGGGCATGACAGTGTCTCGCAGCGCGCTGTCGTGCCGGCGCGGCGCAAGCTCGTGCTGCTTGCAGGCGCGCTCGTCACCGGCTCGGGGGCGGACAATCTGGCCGCGCCTGCGCTGCCGGGCACGGCCTATCTGGTCGCGTCGGCCGCGATGTCGCAGGCGGCGCGCCCGGCCTTGCGCGGTGCGCCTCCCGCATGGTGGAATCTGGTCGGCCGGGCGACGGCGGTGATCGAGATGTTCGAGCGTCTCGGCCGGGTCGAGCGTTCCGTCGTCAGGGGGCCGTGAGGGAGGGATCGTCCGATGTCGTCCAGTGCGCTGATCATCGCCGAGATGGTCCTGACGCTCGGGCTGTGCCTCGGCTTCGGCTTCTACCAGCTCTGGGACCTGCGCCGCGAGAAGGCCAAGGACGCCGCCAAGGCGGCGGAGGCCGCGCGGGCGGGCGCCGAGCCGACGGTCAAGACCTCCGCGGCATCCTGAAGGGCAGCATCGCCTGCACGACCGGGTTGGCGAAGCGATCCAGCGACAGGCTCTCATGCATGGCGGTGATGCTCTCGCCCGCCATAGAGGTCGTCACCAGCGAGCGCGCATAGAAGGGCGTGTCCTCCAGCGTCTCCACCAGCGCGGCCGACCGACCGCGATCGCTGCGGGTCTCTCGCGTGATGCGCCAGCCGCTCCTTGGCAGCGTCGCGACCGGGCCGGGCTCGATGGCGGTCGCGCGGCCGTCCTCGTCGAAGCGCCAGCCGAGATCGAAGGCCGAGCCGTCGCGGCGCGTGCCGCCATAAAGAACGGCGGCGCCGTCGACTGTTGCGGCCCGCGACCAGTGCCAGCTCCGGAAACCGTCGACGAGCGGCGCATCGCCGTGGTTCATGTCGAGATAACCTGGCCCGTTCCAGCGCAGTATGGGATCCTCCAGCGCGACCTCGACCCTGGCGAGCGGCGCAACCGGCCACCAGCGATGAGCGCCATCCGGGTTCAGCGTCACGACATGGTCGGTGATCGCCTGCGGCGTGACGCGGACCGTGCCGCGGACCCGGCGGGGCACCGGCAGCGGCATGCCGATCTCGTCGATGCCGATGGTCAGCGACGACCCGTCCCAATGCAGGGCGCTGGGGCCGATGAGGAAGCGCTCAGGCCCGACATCGACATGGCGCCGGCCGCGCTCGGTCATGGTCCAGCGGCGGGCGCCGGGGCCGTAGAGCCCGACATTCAGCGCACAATGATCCAGCGGGTCGGGCCGTCCCCGCCGCCGCGCCCAGGCGTAATAGGGCGAGAAGACGCTGCCGACGAAGGCGATGATGCTGAGCCCGTAGCGGCCGTCGTCACTCAGCGCGTCGACATACCACCAGGCATAGCCGCCGGACGGAACCGGGATATCGAAGCGAGGTCCGCCATGAGGCTCTGCACCGCCAGCAGGCCCGAGAGCGCCACCATCGGGACGCCCGGCCCCGGATGGACGCTGCCGCCCGTCCAGTAGAGCCCCGGCAGGCGGCTGCGCGAGCCCGGCCGCTCGAAGCTCGCCATCGCGCCATGGGTCGAGCGGCCGTAGAGGCCGCCCCCCGTCGCGGGAAACAACGCCTCCCAATCCGCCGGCTGGGTCACCAGCGTCGCCCCCGGCTCGGGCGAGACCGCCAGCCCGCATTGCGCCAGCCGCGCGAGGCTCCTGTGCAGGCATGTCTCGATCTCCTCTGGCGGGAAGCGGGAACGGTCGCCGCTCGGTGGGGCGTTGACCAGGACGAGCAGGCGCTCGGGACCGTGCGGCGCATGGCCGGATTCGTCGCGATCCTGAGCGCAGACATAGACGGTCGGCTCGGACGGCAGCCGGTCCTGGCGGAAAATCGCGTCGAATTCGGCGGCGTAGTCGTTCGAGAAGAAGACGTTGTGCCGCTGCAGCGGGAAGCCGGAGCTGCGCGCGACCATGGCGAAGGTGACCGCCGAGAGCGAGCGCTGCGTCGGTCGCGTCGGCGGCGCGTGGCGGCTGGCCTCGCGGCCGAAGCGGCCGATGGCGATGGCGTTCACATCGGCATTGCTGACGATTGCGTCCGCCTGCAGGATTTCGCCCCCGGCGAGGCGCACGCCGGCGGCGCGGCCGCCCTCGACCATGATTTCGCTGACGGCCTCACCATAGCGCAGCGTCGCGCCCCTGGCTTCCGCGAGCGCGGCGAGGGTGCGCGCGAGCCGGTGCATCCCGCCCTCGACCAGCCAGACGCCCTCCTGCTCGACATGAGCGACCAGCATCAGCGTCGCCGGAGCCGCAAAAGGGGACGATCCGCAATAGGTGGCATAGCGGCCGAAGAGCTGGCGCAGGCGCTGGTCCTGAAAGCTGTGTCCGAGCGCGTCCCAGAGCGTGCCGAAGGGGCTCGCGCCCCAGAGCTGGCGCAGGCCGGCGATCCCGGCATGCTGCACCAGCCCGAGCAGGCTCGGCCGCTCGCGCGCCATGAAGCTGTCCTTCAGCGCATCGTGCAGGCCGCGCGCCTGATCGCAGAAGGCGAGGTAGTTGCGCCCCTCGGCGGGGCTGGCGAAGGCGGCGATCGCATCGGCCGAGGCCGCGCGGTCGGCAAAGAGATCGAGCCGCTCGTTCTCGCTCCAGGCGTGGCGGGCGAGGATCGAAGCCGGGGTCAGGGTGAGGTGATCGTCGAGCCGCGCGCCAGCCTCGGTGAAGACGCGGTCGAAGACCCAGCGCATCGTCATCACGGTCGGGCCGGCATCGAGCCTGCGCCCGCCGACGGCCACCTCGCGCATCTTGCCGCCGGGGGCGTCGGCGGCCTCGACCACGGTGACGTCAAGGCCGCGTGCGGCGAGCAGCAGGGCCGAGACCAGCCCGCCGATTCCGGCGCCGATGACGACGATGCGTCGGGTGTCCACTCGCTTTCTGCGTCCCCGTTGACTTCACTGCGAAACTGTCCACTCTTATTGACACATAGAATGTCAGTTTGAAAGAACGCTCATTCGGAGGGTCGCATGGATACCGGGACACGGATCGAACAGACCCTCGAGGCGGCGCTGGCCGCGGGGCATCGTCAGAACTGCCCCCCACTGCTGGCCCAGGCGATGCGCCATGCCGTGTTTCCGGGCGGGGCGCGCATCCGCCCGCGGCTGACGCTGGCCGTGGCGCGGGCCTGCGAGGATACCGATCCCGCCATGGCCAGTGCGGCGGCAGCGGCGATCGAGTTCCTGCATTGCGCCTCGCTCGTCCATGACGACCTGCCCTGTTTCGACGATGCCGACATGCGGCGCGGAAAGCCCTCGCTGCACAAGGCCTATGGCGAGCCGCTGGCGGTGCTGGCCGGCGATGCGCTGATCGTGCTCGCCTTCGAGACTCTGGCCGAGGCGCCGGCCCGACGGCCGCAGAGCCTCGGCACGGTGCTGCGGGTCGTCGGCGGCGCCGTCGGCAGCCGCGGCGGGATCGTGGCCGGACAGGCTTGGGAATCGGAACCCGCGATCGATTGCGCGCTCTATCACCAGGCGAAGACCGGGGCGCTGTTCGCCGGTGCCACCATGGCCGGCGCGGCCGCAGCGGGCGTTCCCCATCAGGACTGGCGCTGGCTCGGCGAAAAGCTCGGCGAGGCCTTCCAGGTCGCCGACGACATCCGCGATGTCGCCGCGACGCCGCAGGAACTGGGCAAGCCCTGCGGGCAGGATGCCGCGCATCTGCGCCCGAACTATGCGCTGGCCCATGGGCTCGGCCCGGCGATCGCGCATCTCGATGCGTTGGTGCTGGAGGCGATCGCCGCGATCCCTGACTGTCCGGGCCGGCAGGATCTCGGCACGCTGATCGGCCTGACGGCCAAGAGCTTCCTGCCCGAGAGCCTGCAGCGCCGCGCGGCCTGACCGTGCCCCCGGCCTCGGTCCCAGCCGCCGGGCCTGTCGCGGAACCGGCCCGGCCGGTCTCGCTGGCCGACCGGCTCGCGGGATGGCGCAACCGGCTGGTGGCGAGCCCGCGCTTCCAGCGCTTCGCCGCCTCTTTTCCGCTGACCAGGCCGATCGCGCAGCGGCAGTCGCAGGCGCTGTTCGATCTCTGCGCCGGCTTCGTCTACGCGCAGGTGCTGCAGGCCTGCATCCAGCTCGACCTGTTCCGGATCCTCGACGAGGCGCCCCGCAGCGCGGCCGAGCTGGCGCCGCGCCTGGCGATGACCGAGAGCGCGACCGAGCGCCTGCTCGGGGCGGCGGCCGCGCTCGACCTGGTCGAGCGGCGAAGCGGCGGACGCTACGGGCTCGCCATGCTGGGGGCCGCGCTGCTCGGCAATCCCGGCGTCGGCGCCATGATCGCCCATCACCGCCTGCTCTATGACGATCTCGCCGATCCGCTGGCTCTGCTGCGGGGCGAGAGCCGGCCCACCGCGCTGTCGGGCTACTGGGCCTATGCAACGGCCGAGCAGCCGGCGGCCGCGCCTCCGGCCGAGGTCGCGGCCTATAGCGCGCTGATGGCGCAGTCCCAGCATTTCGTCGCCGACGACATCCTCGCGGCCTACGACTTCTCGCAGCATCGCCGGATCCTCGATGTCGGCGGCGGTGAGGGGGCCTTCCTCTGCCGCGTCGCCGCCCAGGCCACGGCGCCGGCGCTGATGCTGTTCGATCTGCCGGCGGTGGCCGAGCGGGCGCGGCTGCGCTTCGCGGCGGAGGGGCTCTCGCTGCGCGCCGAGGTCGCCGGGGGCGACATGCACCGCGACTCGCTGCCGAGAGGCGCCGATCTCGCGACGCTGGTCCGCGTGCTGCACGACCATGACGACGCCGCCGTGCGTGCGCTGCTGCGGCGGGTGCGCGCCGCCCTCGCGCCGGGCGGGACGCTGCTGATCGCCGAGCCGATGGCTGGCTCGTCCGCGACCCGGCGCATGGCGGAGGCCTATTTCGCCTTCTATCTGCTCGCCATGGGCAGCGGCCGCGCCCGCAGCCCCGCGGAACTGAAGGTTTTCCTCCAGGAGGCCGGCTTTACCGACATCCGCTCGCTGCGCACGCGGCGGCCATTGCTGACTGGCGGCCTGACCGCCCGCGCCGCCTGACACATCATGTGTAATTTAAGATTGACACATGACCTTGTTCCGCTAGCTTGACACTCAGGTGACGGAGCCCGGCCAGGCGGCTGGCTCCCCGACCTCGAAAGTGCTCCCGATGCATGCGCTGGCAGTCCTCGTCGAAAGGCCCGAGCATCTGGTTCTCAGCCAACTGGAACTGGTTGCGCCTGCCGCTGGCGATGTCGTCGTCGCGACCGCCTGGAGTGGCATTTCGACCGGCACCGAACGCCTGCTCTGGTCGGGTCGCATGCCGCCCTTTCCGGGCATGGGCTATCCGCTGGTGCCCGGCTATGAATCGGTCGGCCGCGTCGTCGAGGCGGGTCCGGATTCCGGGCGCAGCGCCGGCGAGCTCGTCTTCGTGCCCGGCTCCCGCGGCTTCAAGGACGCGCGCGGCCTGTTCGGCGGCGCTTCCTCCCATCTCGTCGTGGCGGGCGCCAAGGCCGTACCCATTCCCGAGACACTCGGCCCGTCCGGCGTGCTGCTGGCGCTCGCGGCCACGGCGCAGCATGCGCTGGCGGGTGGTGCGCTTCCCGAGCTGATCATCGGCCATGGCGTGCTCGGCCGCCTGCTCGCCCGGCTCGTTCTCGCCCATGGCGGCCAGCCGGTCGTCTGGGAAAGCAACCCGCTGCGGGCGACGCCGGCGCAAGGTTACATGGTCGTCTCCGCCGAGGCGGACGCCCGCAAGGACTACCGCGTCATCTGCGACGTCAGCGGCGACGCCTCGCTGCTGGACACGCTGATCGCGAGACTGGCGCCGCAGGGCGAGATCGTGCTGGCGGGCTTCTACGACCAGCCGATCGCCTTTGCCTTCCCGCCCGCCTTCATGCGCGAGGCGCGGCTGCGCGTCGCCGCCGAATGGCGCCAGGCCGATCTCGATGTCGTCATGACCCTGATCGCCGACGGACGGCTCTCGCTGGACGGGCTCATCACCCACAGCGCTCCGGCGAACGATGCGCCGGCCGCCTATCGCACCGCTTTCAGCGATCCGTCCTGCCTCAAGATGATCCTGGACTGGAGTGCCTGCTCGTGAACATCCAGATCCGAAATCCCGTCCCGTCGCCCGCCGCCGCCATGGCCGCCCGCCTGCGCGACGAGGCCGCCCAGCCGCAGGACGCGGTCGTCACGACCGCTCCGACCAAGGACACGCAGATCATCGCGATCTACGGCAAGGGCGGCATCGGCAAGTCGTTCACCCTGGCCAATCTCAGCTACATGATGGCCCAGCAGGGCAAGAAAGTCCTGCTGATCGGCTGCGATCCGAAATCCGACACCACCTCGCTGCTCTTTGGCGGCAAGGCCTGCCCGACGATCATCGAGACCTCCTCGCGCAAGAAGGCGGCGGGCGAGGACGTCAAGATCGGCGATGTCTGCTTCAAGCGCGACGGCGTCTACGCGATGGAGCTCGGCGGGCCGGAGGTCGGCCGCGGCTGCGGCGGGCGCGGCATCATCCACGGCTTCGAGCTGTTGGAGAAGCTCGGCTTCCACGACTGGGGCTTCGATTTCGTCCTGCTCGACTTCCTCGGCGACGTGGTCTGCGGCGGCTTCGGCCTGCCGATCGCGCGCGACATGTGCCAGAAGGTGATCGTCGTCGGCTCCAACGATCTGCAGAGCCTCTACGTCGCCAACAATGTCTGCTCGGCGGTGGAGTATTTCCGCAAGCTCGGCGGCAATGTCGGCGTGGCCGGCATGGTCATCAACAAGGATGACGGCACCGGCGAGGCCCAGGCCTTCTGCGACAAGGTCGGGATTCCGGTGCTCGCCGCCATCCCCGCCCATGACGACATCCGCAAGAAGAGCGCCAATTACGAGATCATCGGCCGGCCCGGCGACGTCTGGGCGCCGCTGTTCGAGGAGCTGGGTCTCAACGTCTCCGAGGCGCCGCCGGTGCGGCCGACGCCGCTGACGCAGGACGCGCTGCTCGGTCTGTTCTCCAGCGAAAGCACCGGCCGCGACGTCGTGCTGGTTCCCGCCACGCTGGAAGACATGTGCGGCCCCTCCGCCCTCAAGAAGGCGACCCTCGAAGTCGTCTACGACGCGGTCTGAGGCGCATCATGACCGTGCATCAGCCCCTGCCCGACGCCGCCTCCGCCCCCGCGATCAACGCGGCGGCGACGACAGGCGACGGGCTGGGCTGCCATTCCGGCCAGGAGGCGATGCGCAGCGCCGCCACCGCGGCCGGCAACGCCGAAATGCTGGAGCGCTTCGCGAAGGATTATCCGGTCGGGCCGCACGACAAGCCGCAGAGCATGTGCCCGGCCTTCGGTTCGTTGCGTGTGGGCCTGCGCATGCGGCGCACCGCGACGGTGCTGTCGGGCTCGGCCTGCTGCGTCTACGGGCTGACCTTCACCTCGCATTTCTACGGGGCGCGGCGCTCGGTCGGCTATGTGCCGTTCAATTCCGAGACGCTGGTGACAGGCAAGCTGTTCGAGGACATCCGCGAGGCGGTGTTCAAGCTGGCCGACCCCGCGCTCTACGACACGATCGTCGTCACCAATCTCTGCGTGCCCTCGGCCTCGGGCGTGCCGCTGCGGCTCCTGCCCAAGGAGATCAACGGCGTCCGCATCATCGGCATCGACGTGCCGGGCTTCGGCGTGCCGACCCATGCCGAGGCGAAGGACGTGCTGGCGGGCGCCATGCTGGCTTATGCCCGCAGGGAGGCCGAGGCCGGCCCGGTCCAGGCGCCGCGCGCCGGCCGCGAGGAGCGTCCGACGGTCACGCTGCTCGGCGAGATGTTTCCGGCCGACCCCGTCGGCATCGGCATGATGCTGGAGCCTCTGGGTCTGGCGGCCGGCCCGGTCGTGCCGACGCGGGAGTGGCGCGAGCTCTATGCCGCGCTCGACTGCGCGGTCGTCGCGGCGATCCACCCTTTCTACACGGCTTCCATCCGCGAGTTCGAAGCGGCGGGGCGCAGCATCGTCGGCTCCGGCCCGGTCGGCGTCGAGGGCACGGTCGCCTGGCTTTCGGCGATCGGCGCGGCCTGCGGCGTGGCCAAGCCCCTGGTCGAGGCGGCGCAGAACCGGCTCGTCCCGGCGATCCGTGGCGCGCTCTCGGCGATGCCGATCAGCGGCCGGATCACGCTCTCGGGCTATGAGGGGTCGGAGCTTCTGGTGGCGCGGCTGCTCGTCGAGAGCGGCGCCGATCTGCGCTATGTCGGCACCGCCTGCCCGCGCACGCCCTGGTCGGAGCCCGACCGCGAGTGGCTGGCGGCACGCGGCGTCATGGTCCATTTCCGCGCCACGCTCGAGCAGGATCTGGCGGCGATGGCCGAGTTCCAGCCCGATCTCGCGATCGGCACCACGCCGGTGGTGCAGAAGGCCAAGCAACTCGGCATCCCCTCGCTCTACTTCACCAACCTGATCTCGGCGCGGCCGCTCTTCGGACCCGCCGGCGCGGGTTCGCTTGCCCAGGTCGTCAACGCGGCCATCGGCAACAAGGGCCGCATGGACGCGATGAAGGCCTTCTTCGCCGGCGTCGGCGAGGGCGACACCGCCGGCACCTGGCAGGACACGCCGCAACTGCATCCCGATTTCCGCGAGAAGTTCGCCCGCCGCGCCGCCAAGGCGAAGGCGGCGGCCGAGGAGATTCCGTGATGCTGATCCAGGATCACGACAGGGCCGGGGGCTATTGGGGCGCGGTCTACGTCTTCTGCGCCATCAAGGGCCTGCAGGTCGTCATCGACGGCCCGGTCGGCTGCGAGAACCTGCCGGTGACCTCGGTGCTGCATTACACCGACGCGCTGCCGCCGCATGAGCTGCCGATCGTCGTCACCGGCCTCGCCGAGGAGGAACTCGGACAGCACGGGACGGAAGGCGCGATGAAGCGCGCCAATGCCGTGCTCGATCCACATCTGCCGAGCGTGGTCGTCACCGGCTCGATCGCCGAGATGATCGGCGGCGGCGTGACGCCGGAAGGCACCAACATCCAGCGCTTCCTGCCGCGCACGATCGACGAGGACCAGTGGCAATGCGCCGACCGCGCGCTGTTCTGGCTCTGGGGGGAATACGGCGCCAAGCGCGGCATCGTGCCCAAGGCCAAGCCCCGCAAGGAGGGCGCGAAGCCCAAGGTCAACATCATCGGCCCGGCCTATGGCATGTTCAACATGCCCTCCGACCTCGCCGAGGTGCGCCGGCTGATCGAGGGCATCGGCGCCGAGGTCCACATGACCTTCCCGCTCGGCTCGCATCTCGCGCAGGTGCAGCGGCTGGCCGATGCTGAGGTCAATGTCTGCCTCTACCGCGAATATGGCCGGCTGCTCTGCGAGGCGCTGGACCGGCCCTATCTGCAGGCGCCGATCGGGCTGCATTCGACCACCGCCTTCCTGCGCGCGCTCGGCGAGCTGCTCGGGCTCGACCCCGAGCCCTTCATCGAGCGCGAGAAGCACACGACGATCAAGCCGCTCTGGGATCTCTGGCGCTCGGTGACGCAGGACTTCTTCGGCACGGCCTCCTTCGCCATCGTCGCCAACGAGACCTATGCGCGCGGCATCCGCCACTTCCTCGAGACCGAGATGGGGCTGCCCTGCACTTTCTCGGCCTCGCGCTGCGCGGGCCAGAAATCCGACAACGATGCGGTGCGCGCCTCGCTCAAGGAGAAGCCGCCGCTCGTGCTGTTCGGCTCGTTCAACGAGCGCATGTACATGGCGGAAGCCGGCGGGCGCGGGATATATATCCCCGCTTCCTTCCCCGGCGCCGCGATCCGCCGGCACACCGGGACGCCCTTCATGGGCTATGCGGGCGCGACCTACCTGGTTCAGGAGGTCTGCAACGCGCTGTTCGACGCGCTCTTCCACATCCTGCCGCTGGGCACGCAGATGGACGCCGTCGAGGCGACGCCCGCGCGCCTGCATCGCGAGCTGCCCTGGTCGGAAGAGGCCAAGGCCCTGCTCGAGGACTGCCTGGAGCTGCAGCCGGTGCTGGTGCGGATCTCCGCCGCCAAGCGTCTGCGCGATGCCGCCGAGGCCCGCGCCCGGCAGGCCGGCGCAGCCCGGGTCCAAGCCGACCATCTCGATCGTGTCGCCAGCCGCGAAGGAGCCTTCGCATGAGCGCACCGAGCCAGCACCGGCGGCAAGACGGCCGCAGCAGAACCGTTCCCGAGGGGAGGAGAGACGCATGACCATGCAGTTCACCGCGCGCCATTCGGAGCAGGATCATCTGCGCCGGGTGAAGTCGCTGGCCTCCGACCGGCGCATGTGCCGGCGCCTGACCACCCTGTCGATGCCCTTCTTCCTCGCCGCCGCGCTGGCGCAGAGGGTGCTGCGCCCCGCTCCCGCCGGCCCCCGAATCTCGCTCGTCGCCGAGGCGCGCGCCCAGGCCAACGCCACCATTCCCTTCATGTTCATGGGCTGAGGCCGGGACGCGAGGGGGCACGCGCTTTCGCCCGGGTTTCGGGCGGAAGGAACTGCCGGGGGTCGAAGCCCGGCAGCCAGCCGCACGGCTTCGTGCGGTAACGGCCGCAAGGCCAAAGGAGAGAAGATCATGACAGAGAGAGACTCACTGTCAGGGTTGACCGAAGCGGAAGCCAAGGAATTCCACGGCTTCTTCATCACGAGCTTCATCGCGTTCACGGTCATCGCCGTGATCGCGCATTTCCTGGTCTGGTCATGGCGGCCCTGGCTGCCCGGACCCAACGGATATGCGTCCCTCGATGAAGGCGTGAAGACGGCCCTGACCACCGCCGTTTCGCTGATTTCATAAGAAAGGAGCGGAACCATGTGGAAAATCTGGCTGCTGTTCGATCCGCGTCGCACGCTGATCGCGCTGTTCACCTTCCTCTTCGGACTCGCGATCCTGATCCACTTCATCCTGCTCTCGACGAACAGGTTCAACTGGATCGAAGGCCCGCGGAAGGCCGCCGCCGTGCTGCAGATCGAGGCTCCGACCTCGGATGTGACGATCTCGCGGATCGGCTGACGACACTGGTGGACGGGGTACGGGATTCGTCCCGGTCCCGTCTGCCGCTCCGACCGGCCCCTGCCGGGACCACACCGTTCAGACGAGGCGCGGCCCTGAATGCCGGCGCCCGCGGAGGGATGCGACGATGGCTCTGCTCAATTTCGAACGCAAATACCGCGTCAGAGGCGGCACGCTGATCGGAGGCGATCTCTTCGACTTCTGGGTCGGCCCCTTCTATGTCGGCTTCTTCGGGGTCGCGACGGTGTTCTTCGCGGCGCTGGGCACGGCGCTGGTGTTCTACGGCGCGGCGATCGGCCCGACCTGGAACCCCTGGCTGATCTCGATCAACCCGCCTTCGCCGGAATACGGGCTGCGCTTCGCGCCGCTCAAGGAAGGCGGGCTCTGGCAGATCATCACGATCTGCGCGACGGGCTCCTTCGTCTCCTGGGCGCTGCGCGAGGTCGAAATCTGCCGCAAGCTCGGCATGGGCTATCACGTGCCCGTGGCCTTCGGCTTCGCGATCCTCGCCTATGTGACGCTGGTGATCATCCGGCCCTTCCTGCTCGGCTCCTGGGCCTATGGCTTTCCCTACGGGATCTTCAGCCATCTCGAATGGGTCTCGAATGTCGGCTACCAGTATCTCCAGTTCCACTACAACCCGGCGCATATGATCGCGGTGAGCTTCTTCTTCACCAGCGCGCTGGCGCTGTCGCTGCATGGCGGCCTGATCCTCTCGGCGACGAATCCCAAGCGCGGCGAGCCGGTGAAGACGCCGGAGCACGAGAACAGCTTCTTCCGCGACACGATCGGTTATTCGATCGGCACGCTCGGCATCCACCGTCTCGGCCTCTTCCTGGCGGTCTCGGCCTCCTTCTGGAGCGCGGTCTGCATCGTCATCAGCGGGCCCTACTGGAGCGAGGGCTGGGCCGAATGGTGGGACCTGTCGCGCCACTTCTCGATCTGGCGCTGAACCCGCCCCACGACGCCTGGCCGCGGCGCGCCGCGGCCTCCTCATCCCGGTTCTCCAAGGATCAAGGCGATGGCCACCTACCAGAACATCTTCACCCGGGTTCAGATTCATGGCGCGCCGGATCTCGGCGTGCCGATCCCGAGCCGTGGGACCCGCCGCGGGACGGCGACCCGCGTCGTGCATCTCTTCGGCATGATCGGCGACGCGCAGGTCGGTCCGATCTATCTCGGCTGGACCGGCGTCACCTCGATCGTCTGCGGCATCATCGCCTTCGAGATCATCGGGCTCAACATGCTGGCCTCGGTGAACTGGGATCCGATCCGCTTCGTGCGTGAGCTGTTCTGGCTCCAGCTCGCGCCGCCGCTGCCGCAGCATGGGCTGACCATCCTGCCGCCGCTGAAGGAGGGCGGCTGGTGGTTGCTCGCCGGCTTCTTCCTGACGACCTCCATCCTGCTCTGGTGGGTGCGAACCTATAACCGGGCGCGGGCGCTCGGCATGGGCACGCATGTCGCCTGGGCCTTCGCCTCGGCGATCTGGCTTTATCTCGTGCTCGGCTTCATCCGGCCGCTGCTGATGGGGAGCTGGAGCGAGGCGGTGCCCTTCGGCATCTTCCCGCATCTCGACTGGACGCAGAATTTCTCGCTGCGCTACGGCAACCTCTTCTACAATCCCTTCCACGCGCTCTCGATCGCGTTCCTCTACGGTTCGGCGCTGCTGTTCGCGATGCATGGCGCGACGATCCTGGCGGTCTCGCGCTATGGCGGCGACCGCGAGATCGAGCAGATCGTCGACCGCGGCACGGCCTCTGAGCGCGCCGCCCTGTTCTGGCGCTGGACGATGGGCTTCAACGCCACGATGGAGTCGATCCATCGCTGGGCCTGGTGGTTCGCGGTGCTCTGCACGCTGACCGGCGGCATCGGCATCCTGCTCAGCGGCACGGCGGTCGACAACTGGTACGAATGGGCGATCAAGCACAAATTCGCCCCGAGCGATCCGACGATGTGGCCGGCGACGCCGGTTCCCCCCGCGCGGCCCTGAGCACGCCGCGCGATCCTCGACCGCGACCGAGCGGACGATCCCTGGGAGGCCGGCGACGGCCTCCCTTTTTCATGCCGCCAGGGCGTCGGCCGAGGGTTGCTTGCAGCCTGCGCAGGACGCCGAAGGGGACCTTCCCAACGGAAAAGGCCGGGCGCTGGGCCCGGCCTTTTCGTGTCCGCAGCGGGAGATCCGTTTCAGGCGGCGCGGCGCAGCCCCACCTGGCCCCAGATCGCCGCCAGCGCGCCGACCAGCGCCTCGATGTCGGCGTCGGAGTGCAGCGGCGACGGCGTGATCCGCAGCCGCTCGGTGCCGCGCGGCACAGTCGGGTAGTTGATCGGCTGGACATAGATGTCGAAGCGCTCGAGCAGCTCGTCACTGATGCGCTTGCACAGCACGGGATCGCCGACCATCACCGGGACGATGTGGCTGGGGTTCGGCATGTGCGGGATGCCGGCGGCGTCGAGCCGGGCCCGCACGGCGGCGACGCGATCCTGCTGGCCGGCGCGCTCGGTCTGGCTCGCCTTGAGGTGACGCACCGAGGCGAGCGCCCCGGCGGCGAGCGCCGGCGGCAGCGAGGTCGAGAAGATGAAGCCCGAGGCGAAGCTGCGGATGAAATCGCAGGTCGCGGCGCTGGCGGCGATGTATCCGCCCATGATGCCGAAGCCCTTGGCCAGCGTGCCCTCGATCACGTCGAGCCGGTGGCTCAGGCCCTCGCGCTCGGTGACGCCGCCGCCGCGCGGCCCGTAGAGGCCGACCGCATGGACCTCGTCGATATAGGTCATGGCGCCGAATTCCTCGGCGAGATCGCAGAACTCCGCGATCGGCGCGATGTCGCCGTCCATCGAGTAGACGGATTCGAAGGCGAGCAGTTTCGGCCGGCGCGGATCGATGGCCTGGAGCTTGCGGCGCAGATCGTCGGGATCGTTATGGGCGAAAACGACCTTGTCGGCCCGCGAATGGCGGATGCCCTCGATCATCGAAGCGTGGTTCAGCGCGTCGGTGACGACGACGCAGCCCGGGATCCGGGAGGCCAGGGTCGAGAGCGAGGCCCAGTTCGACATGTAGCCGGAGTTGAACAGGAGCGCGGCTTCCTTGCCGTGCAGCTCGGCGAGCTCGCGCTCGAGCAGCACGTGATAATGGTTCGTGCCGCTGATGTTGCGCGTGCCGCCGGCGCCGGCGCCGCAGCCGTCGATCGCGCCATGCATGGCCGCGATCACGTCAGGGTTCTGGCCCATGCCGAGATAGTCGTTGGAGCACCAGACCGTGACGTCGCGCGGCCCCTCCGTGCCATGGAAGGTGGCGCGGGGGAACTGCCCGGCCTTGCGCTCCAGATCGGCGAAGACGCGGTAGCGGCCTTCCTTGTGGAGCCCGTCGAGTTCCTGGCGGAAGAACATCTCGTAATCCATCGGCGGCCTCCAGATGCGCGCTGTCGCGCTATGCGACGAGGGTTGGCGGGGGAACGGCGCGCGGAGTCGCGAGGCCGGTGGCGGGGGACAGGACAGGCCGGGCGCCGGCAGCCGGGTGTTCGGCGCCCGCGGTTTCGCGCGAGCGCAGGCCCCAGGCCCAGAGATCGGCCACCGGAAGCGGCAGCACCAGAAACCAGTGCTCGATCACGCCGAGCACGGCGAAGGTTGCCAGCAGAACGAAACCGGTGACCAGGAAGGGGTCGTTCGCCCGCACGACGCTGTGGACGAGCCAGGCGCTGAGCAGCGTCGCGGCCGTGACCGAGAGCGGGAACAGCAGGTTCATCGCGCGCTGGCGAAAATGGCTCTTCAGATAGGCGAGGTGGTCGGGCAGGAACTCGACCGTCGTATTGGGCACGCCGAGGAAGATGTTGAGCTTGGTCGAGAGCCGCATGGCGAAAAGCAGCGCGAAGGTGGCGAGCCCGAAGCGGTTGGCGCCGCCGGCCGTGAGCAGCGCGACCAGCGCCAGCGAGGCGAGCAAGGCGAGCTCGTGATGCAGGATCGCCCGCGTCGCGGCGGCGAAACGCGCCCGACCCCGCAGCGCAGGGTCGCAGGGTGCGCGGTTCGGCCCCGCGACATAGCCGAGCAGGAAGGCGAGCTCGTTCCAGCCCCAGACGACGAGGGCGCTGAACACGGCGAGATAGGCGCCGGCGACGCTGGTGTCGCCGGCGGTGGCGGCCAGTCCCCAGAAGGCAGCAAGCAAAGCGAGCGTGGCGCCCGCCAGGCTCCAGCGGAAGGTCGCCTTCGGCAGCCCGTCGAGATAGAGGATCGCCCCGGTGGAGAACCACCAGGCGATCAAGGTCGCGACGATCGGCAGCCCGTAGGTGACCAAGACGAAGGCTCCCTTCAATAGGCCGGCTGCAGCCGGCTGGTGAGCGGGATCTCGTTCTTGATGGTCGGCAGCATATAGAGTCTCAGCAGCGCGTAGCCGACCTGGGCCTGATAGGCGCGCATCCGGATCTGCGCGGCCAAACCACCCTGCTCGGACGCTTCGGCGATCTTGCCGGCGAGGATGCGGACGCGCTCCAGCCCGGCGCGGAACTTCGGGTTGTCCGTGTCGAGGACGACCGGGAAGACCTGGCGGGAGATTTCCGAGGTGATGCGGAAGACCTCGAAATCATACTGGGTCGGATCGATGTCGAGCGCCTTGTGGAACTCCGGCCGGACATGGTCGCGCACATACATCGTCGCGAAGACCGCCAGCAGGAAGAAGCGCACCCAGAGCTTGTTGCCGCCGGTCAGGAGGTGCGGGTTCGCGCGCATCAGCAGCGAGAAGGCCTCGCCATGGCGGAACTCGTCGTTGCACCACTCCTTGAACCACCGGAAGATCGGGTGGAAGCACTTGTCGGGATGGCGCTCGAGGTGCCGGAAGATGGTGATGTAGCGGGCGTAGCCGATCTTCTCCGAGAGATAGGTCGCGTAGAAGATGAATTTCGGCTTGAAGAAGGTGTATTTCTTGGCCTTCGTCAGGAATCCGAGATCGACGCCGATGCTGAACTCCTTGAGCGCGTCGTTGATGAAGCCGGCATGGCGGGCCTCGTCGCGGCTCATGTATTTGAACAGTTCGCAGATGTCGGGGTTGGTGCCGCGCTTGCGCATCTCGGCATAGAGCACGCAGCCGGAGAACTCGGCCGTCAGCGACGACACCAGGAAGTCGATGAACTCTTTGCGCAGCGGCTCGGGGATCTTCTCGAGCTCGAGCTTCCAGTCGGCGTTGCGGGTGAAGTGGCCCTTGTTGGGGTCGCTCTTCATCTCGGCGATCAGCACGTCCCATTCGGCCCGCACCGGCGTGACGTCGATCTTGTCGAGCTCGTCGAAATCAGTGGTGTAGAAGCGCGGCGTCAGCATCGTGTCCTGCTGGGCCATGCGGGTGGCTTCGTTGGGGGCCTCGCGCATGGCGCCGGCCGGGAAGGTTGCGGCAGTCATAGCTTGCTCCTTTCCGAGAAGCTGAATTCGAGAAGCTCCATGAATTCGGCGCGTCCGGAGATCTTGGTCCAGAGCTGCTCGAGCCAGCCGGCGCGCTTCACCGTCGCGATGCGGCGGAAGGTCTGGACCTCGCCGTAAGGGACCTTGATCGGCTCGCCATGGACGATGACTTCGTCGCCGGGGCGGATCTTGATGTCGCCGTCGAGCGTCACATGGGCGTGCAGGCTCTCGAAGGTGTGGGACACCTCGATGGTACAGCCGACGTCGAATTGCTTCGGCTCGGCCATGGTTCTGTCCGTCAACGTGAAATCGGTCATGGGCGGTTCTCCCGGGAGGACAGGAAGCGCGCGAAGGTGGCGGCGTTGCCGGGGCCGAAGGCGTCGAGCTCGATGCGTCCGCCGGTGGCGGGATCGCTCAGGCTGAGCCGGCCGTTCTCGCGGCGTTCCAGACGAAAGGGCAGGTCCCGCGGCAGGCCGGCCTGTTTGCGCTGGCGCGCCAGGCTTCGCATCGTGCCGCGGATGAAGCCGTCGGCGCCGACGGCGATGGTCTCGAGCTCCCGGCCGGCGCCGTCGCGGACAAGGACCGAACCGTCCTCCCGGTCCTCGAAGCGCAGATCGGCCTTGGCAATGGTCGGGCTGTCGGGGATGCCGGTGGCGCCGATGCCGGTCTGGCGCGCGAGGCCGGCGATGGCGATCGTCGCGACAGCGAGCACCGCCATGCCGACCAGAGCCCAGCGCGGCGGCGACAGGCTGGCCGAGGCGGGTGGGGGAAGGGCCGTGTCGCTCATCGCCGCCTCCTCAGCTCGCGGCGGCCATGCCCTGCGGCAGGCGCGCATCATTGGCGGCGGTCGCGGGCTGGGGCAGGGAGACCGCGCTGCCGGCATGGGCGGCGAGCGCGCGGGCGAGGATGCCGGCGGCACGCTCGGCCTCGGGCAATTCGCGCAGCATCGGTTCCGGACGGGCGAGCCGCCAGGGACGGGCATGGGGCCAGAGCACGATGTAGGAGATGCGCTCGCCCGGCACGAGGCCGACCGGGATGTCGCCGCTGCCGCCGCGGCGCAGCTTCAGCCCGGCCTGGGCGACGAGCGCGAAGGGCAGGTTGATCGTCATCGGCAAGGCGATGCCGAAGCGCAGCACGAGGCGCCGGCTGGTGATGGTGTAGACCGTGCCGCGCGCCGCCAGAAAAGAGAGGCCGGCGAGGAGGCCGGCGGCGACGCTGCCGGCGAGCGTCAGCCAAGTCATCGGCAGTAGCGTGGCCGCGAGCGGCGTGCCCTGAACCAGGGCCAGCACCGGCTGTGCCGCGACGAGGGCGCCGAAATAGCAGGTGACCTCGCGCAGATGGAAGGCGCGCCAGGCGAGGCCCCGCCAGTCGGGCCCCCCTTGCCAGAGGATGGTCTCGCCTTCCGGGGGCAGGGCAGGCAGGCCGGGGACCGGCTCGAAGGCGAAATCGTCCTGGCTCATAGCAGCGGCTCCGCGCGGTGCGGCGTCGCATAGAGGGTGCCGGCGCCGTAATAGGCGCAGATCTTCTCCTCCTCGAGCCGGGTCACGGAGTCGGGCTTGCGGAGCGCCGGCACATCGGCGAACTGGCTCGCCAGCAGCGCCTCGACCTTGATGCGCCCGACGCCCGGCTTCACGCCGCGCTTGATGTCCGAGAAGGTCACCGGCAGCAGCACGTTTCGTCCGTTCGGAAGGGCGACCTCGAAATAGCGCAGCAGCGCCTCCGAGCGGTCGACCCAGAGATCGACGACCTTGCCGGCCACCTTCATGTCCGCGCCGATGACGTCGTAGCCGCGAGGATCTTCCTCGGCCGAGACCGCGTAGCCGGTGGCGACGCGAACGGGCAGGAGCTTGATGTGGTTGTCGTAGCTCATCTCCGGCGCGTCGACCCGCTCCGCCCAGGAGCCGGGGCCGATCGAGTCCAGCATCGGATTGGCGCCGGTGGGGGCCAGCGGCGCGCCGGGGAATTTCGCCGTCGGCCGCGCCGCCAGCACCCGGCCGTCGGGGCGACCGTTCGGTGCCTGGACGGTGGTGCCGTTGGAGAGGCGGAAGGTCTTGGGCGCCGGGAAGAAGACCAGGCTCGGCGGCAGGAACTTGCCGGGATGGGTGTCGGATTCGAGCGGGTAGCCCTCGCGCCGGTCCTCGCGGCGCAGATAGACCACGAGCCCGGCGAAGAAGATCCAGAACAGCCAGATCGTGACCTGGGCGACGTCGATATATCCCATGATCTCACGCATCAGAGAGCCCTCCTTGCAGGGTCTTCGTTCGGGTCGCGGTCATCCTGGAAACTCCGCCAGGCCGAACCGTGTCGCGGGGAGAGGCCGTGCGACGGCAGCGCTTCGCACCAGCGGGCCGATGGCGACCAGCGTGGCGAAGAGCAGCGCGACCTCGATGTGATAGACGGCGTGATAGGCGGCCGCCGGCTCAGCCAGGCCCGGTCCCAGCGTGCTGCTGCTCGCGAGCGCCGCGAAACCGTCCCGGATGGCGCCGCCGAGCGCGATGGCAAGCCCTGCGGCGGTGGCCTGGGCGGCACCCCAGATGCCGACGGCGAGCCCGGCCTGAGGGCCGTCGTCGAGCTCCATGGCAATGGTCAGGGTGCCGACGGCGAAGAGGCCGCCGCCGAAGCCGATCAGCCCCGTGCCGAAGCGGAACAGGCCCGGCGCCTCGATGGCACCGGCGAAGATCACGCAGGGGAAGGCGACGAGGCCGCAGACCAGACCCAGCGCGGCGAGGCGGTGCGGATCGACGCCCGCATTCAGGGCACGCGCCGCCAGCGCGAAGGCGGCCAGCGAGCCTGTGGCGAGAAGGGCGGTCAGGATCGTCGTGCCGCTGACGCTCAGCTTCAGCACCTGGGCGCCGTAGGGCTCGAGGATCACGTCTTGCATGTTGAAGGCGGCGGTGCCGAGCGCGACCGCCGCGAGAAAGCGCGTCGCGCCCGGCCGCGCGAGGAAGCCCTGCAGCATGGCGGCGAAGGCCGGGCGCTCGCGGTCGAAGCGCGTCAAGGTCGGGTTGCGGGCTTCCTGTTTCCAGAGCGCGACGACGTTCAGCACCATGGTGACGACGGCGGCACCCTGCACCACTTGGATCAGGCGCAGGGGCGAGAAATCGGCCAGCAGCCAGGCGAAGACCAGCCCACTCGCGACCATGCCGACGAGCAGGGCGACATAAAGCAGGGCGACGACGCGGGCGCGCGTCGCGGGCGTGGCGAGGTCGGTTGCGAGCGCCAGCCCGGCGGTCTGCGTCGTGTGGAGGCCGGCTCCCACGAGCAGGAAGGCGAGCGCGGCGCCGATCTGGCCGTAGAGCACCGGGCCGACGCCGTCTCCCGAGAGAACGAGCAGCGCGAAGGGCATGATCGCGAGCCCGCCGAACTGCAGCAGCGAGCCGAACCAGATATAGGGCACGCGCCGCCAGCCCAGCACCGAGCGGTGCATGTCGGAGCGATGGCCGATGAGTGCGCGCAGCGGCGCGAACAGGAAGGGCAGGCAGACCATCGCCGCGACCAGCGTCGCGGAGACGTTCAATTCGACGATCATCACCCGATTGAGCGTGCCGACCAGCAGCACGGTGGCCATCCCGACCGCGATCTGGAAGAGCGACAGCCGCAGGATCCGGCCCAGCGGCAGCTCCGGCGAGGCCGCATCGGCAAAGGGCAGCCAGCGCGGAGCGATCCGAGTCAGACCCTTCACGAAGGCGGCCGAGACCGGGTTCATCGGGCGACGAGCTCCAGGGCCTGGGATTTGTAGAAGGCACTGGACACGCGCTCGCTGCGGCCGATGCGCCAGGGCGAGAGGCTGCGCTCGCTGGCGATGGCCGAGGCGAGGTTGCGGGTGCTGACCGGCTCGATCGCGGGCGCCCGGTCCGCCCGGGGGAAGGCGAGGCCGGCCCAGTGCATCAGCGTCAGCGCGGGCGTGCGCGGCGCGTGGGTGACCAGCATCGAGCCGGCCGTGCGCTCGGCCAGGCGCGACAGGGCGCCGACGATGTCCGCGGCCTTGTAGTGGATCAGCGAGTCCATCGCGACGACATGGTCGAAGCGGCCGAGCGCGGGATCGAGCATGTCGCCGGTGCGGAAGCTGATCGAGCCGCCGCAGAGCTTGCGCGGGCAGCGGTCCTGCGCGAGCGCGACGAGGGTGGGCGAGAGGTCGATGGCGGTGACATGGGCGCCGCGTAGGGCGCATTCGACGGCCAGCGCCCCGGTGCCGCAGCCGGCGTCGAGGATGCGGGCGCCGCGGATGTCGTCGGGCAGCCAGGCGAGAAGCTTGTTGCGCATGGCCTCGCGGCCGGCGCGGACCGTGGCGCGGATGCCGCTGACGGGCGCATCCGTGGTCAGCCGGGCCCAGGCATCGACCGCGGTGCGGTCGAAATAGGTCTGCAGCTCGCCGCGACGCTGGATGTAATTGGCGTCCGCCATCACTCGTACCCCAGGAAATCGAAGATCTCGCGATCCTTCATCGGGCGGGCGTCGAGCGCCGGCCCGCCGGCCCAGAGCTGCTCGGCGAGGTTCATGTACTCGCGCTGGACCGCGAGAACCTCGGGCGCATCGCCCATCTCGAACAGCGTCGCCTTCTTCAGCCGCGAGCGGCGGATGGCGTCGAGATCGGGGAAATGGGCGAGGCGCTTCAGGCCCGTGGCGGCGTTGAAGCGGTCGATCTCGTCGGTGCCCGCCGAGCGGTTGGCGATGACGCCGCCGACGCGGACCTCGTAGTTCTTCGACTTGGCCTTGATGGCGGCGACGATGCGGTTCATCGCGAAGATCGAGTCGAAATCGTTGGCGGTGACGATGACGGCCCGCTCGGCATGCTGGAGGGGCGCCGCGAAACCGCCGCAGACGACGTCGCCGAGCACGTCGAAGATCACCACGTCGGTGTCCTCGAGCAGATGGTGCTCCTTGAGCAGCTTCACCGTCTGGCCGACGACATAGCCGCCGCAACCGGTGCCGGCCGGCGGCCCGCCGGCCTCGATGCACATGACGCCGTTATAACCCTCGAAGCAGAAATCCTCGACGCGCAGCTCCTCCGAATGGAAGTTTACCGTCTCGAGCACGTCGATGACGGTCGGCATCAGCTTCTTGGTCAAGGTGAAGGTGGAATCATGCTTGGGGTCGCAGCCGATCTGCAGGACGCGCTTGCCCATCTTCGAGAAGGCGACGGACAGGTTGGACGAGGTCGTCGATTTGCCGATGCCGCCCTTGCCATAGACGGCGAAGACCTTGGCGCTCTCGCAGGCCATCAGCTGGTCCATCTGGACCTGCACCGAGCCTTCGCCATCCTCGCCCGGAGGCGGGGGCGTCTTGGCGCGGTAGTCGGCCTTGAGGCCGGGATGCTGGAACAGGACGGTCATGCCCGGGCCTCGTTGGAATGCTCGCCGCTTCGCTCACGGGCTTGCCGCTCCGCGGGGCCCGGCCGGTGGGCCGAGGCCTGCTCCGTCGCGCGCGGGGCGTCGGGGGCGATGGCACCGTCGCCCATCAGGGCGCGGCGCCGGTCGATCATGACCATCGCCAGAAGGGTGGGGACGAAATCAGCGGCCGAAATGGGCTTTGGCATCGTAGAGAGTCTCCACCGTGATCGGGCTGATCCCGCGCTCGCCTGCGAATTTTTCGGTGTTGCGCCGCGCCTTGCCGCGCACGAAGAACGGGATCTTCTTGAGTTCGAGTTCGGCGTCCGGCGCCCAGCTGAGGACGATCGGCCTGTCGGCTTTCTCGCCGTCATTCCGGGGCGGCCCGTCAGGGCCGAGCCCGGAAGCCATGACGGGGTGAGCCCGATCGACCGGACCGCTGGCAGCGGCGTGCCCGGTCGTGGGTTCTGGGTTCTTCGCTTCGCGAACCCCCGGAATGACAGGGGTGCCGAGATGCGAGGAGCCGGCGCCGTCGTTGAACTCGAAATCGTCGCGGAACATGCCGAGCAGGTGTTCCTCCAGGCCCATCATCAGCGGATGGACCCAGGAGTCGAAGATGACATTGGCACCCTCGAAGCCCATCTGCGGCGAGTAGCGCGCGGGGAAATCCTGGACATGGACCGGCGCCGAGATCACCGCGCAGGGGATGCCGAGGCGCTTGGCGATGTGGCGCTCCATCTGCGTGCCGAGCACGAGCTCGGGTTGCAACTCGGCGCAGGCGGCCTCGACTTCGAGGTAATCGTCGGTGATCAGGGCCTCGAGCCCGAGCCGGGCGGCGGCCTCGCGCACGTCGCGGGCGTGCTCGCGGGAATAGGTGCCGAGGCCGACGACCCTGAAGCCCAGCTCCTCGCTGGCGATGCGGGCGGCGGCGACGGCATGGGTCGCGTCGCCGAAGATGAAGACGCGCTTGCCGGTGAGATAGGTCGAATCGACCGAGCGCGAATACCAGGGCAGGCGCGAGGTCTCGTCGGCCAGGACCGGGGCGGGGTCGACCCCGGCGAGCCGGGCCACCTCCGTGACGAAGTCGCGCGTGGCACCGACGCCGATCGGCACGCTGGCGATCGTCGGCTGGCCGAAGGCCCGCTTCAGCCATTGGGCGGCAAGCCCCGCGATCTCGGGATAGAGCACGACGTTGAAGTCGGCCTGGCCGAGCCGGGCGATATCGGCGGCGCAGGCCTGCCAGGGCGCGACGACGTTCACCTCGACGCCGAGTCGCGCCAGCAGCTCCTTGACGGCGCGGACGTCGTCGCGATGGCGGAAGCCGAGCGCCGTCGGCCCCAGGATGTTGCAGCGGGCCGGTTCGCCGGGCTTGCGCGCGGGGCGGGCGCTTCCGGGTGGGGGCATGTGCGGGCCCGCGAGGCCGCGCACCAGCTGGTAGAAGGTCTCGGCCGCGCCCCAACTCTCCTTGCGCTGATAGGAGGGCAATTCGAGCGGGATCACCGGGATCGGCAATCCGAGCGCGCGAGCGAGGCCCGCCGGATCGTCCTGGATCAGCTCGCCGGTGCAGGAGGCGCCGACGAGCATCGCGGCCGGCCGGAAGCGCTCATAGGCGTCGAGCGCGGCGCGCTGGAAGAGATCGGCGGTGTCGCCGCCGAGATCGCGCGCCTGAAAGGTGGTGTAGGTCACGGGCGGGCGCTGGCCGCGGCGCTCGATCATGGTGAAGAGCAGGTCGGCATAGGTGTCGCCCTGGGGTGCGTGCAGGACGTAATGCACGTCGGTCATCGCGGTTGCGATCCGCATCGCGCCGACATGCGGGGGGCCTTCATAGGTCCAGACGGTGAGCTGCATCGCTACACCTCCAGCGCCGCGCGCCGATTCAATGGCCGTGCGAACAGCTCGGCGAGATCGCCGGCCTGCTCGAAGCCCTGAATCGGGGTGAAGACGAGCTCGATCGCCCATTTGGTCGTCAGGCCCTTCGCCTCCAGCGGATTGGCGAGGCCGAGCCCGCAGACGGTGATATCGGGCGCCGCCGCCAGGCAGCGGTCGAGCTGGCGGTCGACGTCCTGGCCCTCGCTGAGCTGGACGCCGGCCGGCAGCAAAGCGATGTCCGCCGCGAGATGCTCCTTGTGCAGATAGGGCGTGCCGACCTCGACCAGCTCCATCTCGAGTTCGCGGGCCAGGAAGCGGGCGATCGGGATCTCGAGCTGGCTGTCGGGAAAGAAGAAGATGCGTCGGCCGCGCAGGGCGGAGCGCGAATGCTGCAGCGCTTTTAAGGCCCGCTCGCGCGGCGCGGCGATGGCGGCGTTGAAGACCGCATCCGCGACGCCGAAGGCTTCGGCAGCGGCGCGCAGCCAGGCGGCGGTGCCCTCGGCGCCGAGCGGGAAGGGGGCGGCGAGGCGCGTCGCGCCGCGGTTCTCAAGGGCGCGGGCCGTCTCACCGAGGAACGGCTGGACGAGCAGATAGCGGGTGTTCGGACCCACGGCCGGCATGTCCGCGGCACGACGGGCCGGCAGGAAGGCGAGGCGTGTGATGCCCATCGCGCCGAGGAGCCGGCGGAACTGGTCCTCGACCGCATCCGCCAGCACCCCGACGACGAGCAGCGAGGCTTCCGCGCCGGCGGGTTCGGCCGGCAGGGTCGGGACGAGCGCGGTCAGGCAGGCGTCCTCGCCTTGAGTGAAGGTCGTCTCGATGCCGCTGCCTGAATAGTTCAGCACCCTAACCTGCGGCGCGAAGCGCTGGCCAAGCCGCAGCGCGGCCCGCGAGAGGTCGAGCTTGATGACCTCGGAGGGGCAGGAGCCGACGAGGAAGAGCATCCGGATCTCGGGCCGTCTCGCAAGCAGGCGCTCGACCACGGCGTCGAGCTCGGCATTGGCGTCGGCCAGCCCTGCGAGGTCCTTCTCCTCGATGATCGCCGTGGCGAAGCGCGGCTCGGCGAAGATCATCACGCCGGCGGCCGACTGCATGAGATGGGCGCAGGTGCGCGAGCCGACGATCAGGAAGAACGCGTCCTGGATCTTGCGGTGCAGCCACATGATCCCGGTCAGGCCGCAGAACACCTCGCGCTGGCCGCGCTCGCGCAGGACCGGCGGGGCGTCGCAGCCCGAGGCGGGCACCGGCGTGGCGAGGAGCGGCGCGTTCATGATGCCAGTTCCAGCCGGTCGTCGAGCGCGCCGGGGGCGGCCGCGGCCTGCAGGCGGGCCGCGCGCAGCTTCAGCAGGAACTGCGCGGCGTTGACGACATAGGTGGCGTATGCGGCGAGCGCGATCAGCATCTGCTCGGTCGGCGTCAGCCAGACCGTAACGATGGCGACCAGATAGGCCGTGTGCAGCGCGATGACGACGAAGCTGACCGCGTCCTCCCAGAAGAAGGCTGGCGCGAAGAGATAGACCCCGAAAACGTCGCGCTCCCACAGGGCTCCCGTCACCATGATGGTGTAGAGCACCAGCGTCTTGAGGATGATCGACAGGTTCGCGGCGTCATAGCCCGCGCCGGTCGCGAGATAGCGCAGCACGAGCGCGAGGCTGACGAGGAAGACGAGGAACTGAAGGGGGGCGAGCAGGCCCTGGACCAGCGTCCAGCGGGAAGCGTCCCGGCGACGACGCTGCTCGGGCGTGTAGAGCGTCTTGACGCTGCCTTCCCTCGGCCCTGCCGGCATCGGACGTCTCCGGTCCGCTGCGCCGCTGGCGGATCGCCGCGGCGTCGATGGGGGAGATTGGCGTCCTCCAGAGCATGTGTCAACTCATCATGACACTTTGCTGCGCTGCAATGTCAAATTGAGTGGACATTCGTATTGCGACTGCCTAAGAGTCCGTCCCGGAACTCATGACGCTCGCGCGATGCGGCGGATAAGAA
>LSIG01000206.1 GCA_001556125.1 Rhizobiales bacterium CCH10-E5
CTGTTCCCGCATCTTCCGGCAAGACGGTCCGACATCGCCTGAACCGTGGCGGCGATCGCGCAGCCAACAGCGCGTTGCACATCATCGCCATCGGGAGATTGCGCACCGACCAGAAGACGAAGGATTACGTCGCTCGCCGCGTCGCCGAGGGTCATTCCAAGCTCGACGCCATACGGGCTATCAAGCGCTACCTTGCTCGCGAGGTCTTCGCCCTCATCATGCAGCGCCAGAAGGAAATCAACGCGACACGTATCGCTGCTTGACAAACAGAAGGGCGTCCAAGGCTCGCAGTTCACCAGCCGCGAGTTCACCACCCTGCAAATCGGCGCGGGCATCAGGATCAGCATGGACGGCAAGGGGGCCTGGCGCGACAACGTCTTTGTCGAGCGCATCTGGAAATCGGTCAAATACGAGGAGGTCTATCTACGCGCCTATGCCAGCGTGTCCGACGCGCGCGCCTCGATCGGCCTGTCAATCGGCGTGGAATCGGGGACCGGGATCGGCTTCCAAACGGGGACCATGGCTTTGTGGGTCGCGGCGATCAGGGATCGGCGCGGCGGAGCTGGTCGGGGTTGCACAGCCGCGCCGAGCCCGGTTTCAGATCGGGATGGTCGAGCGCGATCGTCAGGCGCGGTTTTTGAAGCGCCAGCTCTCGTTGCCGGTCTCGATGATGTCGCAGTGATGAGTGAGCCGGTCGAGCAGCGCTGTCGTCATTTTGGTGTGCACGGCGGTGAGAAAACCATCCAGTGGAGCGCCGGCGTTTGTGCCGGCGC
>LSIG01000207.1 GCA_001556125.1 Rhizobiales bacterium CCH10-E5
GCGTCCGGCACCGCCCCCCGGCCCCGTCGGCGGCCCCCTGCCCGGCCGCGACCAGCTCCTGACGCCCAACGCCAACCCGCTGCTGCGGGCAGCGGGGCCCCTCCTGCTCCTGCTCGGCCGGCTGCGCTCGCAGCTCAGCAGCGCCCCGCTGACGCAGCTCCTCGGCCAGGTCACCGAAACGATCGAGGCCTTCGAGCATGAGGTCCGCGCCGCGGGCGCCTCGGCCGATCAGACGCGCGTCGCGAAATACGTCCTCTGCGCGGCGGCCGACGACATCGTCCAGAACATCCCCGGCGAGGACCGGCATGTCTGGACGCAGTACAGCATGCTCTCGAAATTCTTCGGCGAGCGTGTCGGCGGCGTGCGCTTCTTCGAGGAGCTCGACCGCGCCAAGGCCGACCCGTCCGTCAATTACGACCTGCTCGAACTGATGCATGCCTGCCTGGCGCTGGGCTTCCAGGGCATCCACCGCACCTCCGCCGGCGGCGCCGCCAATCTCCAGATGATCCAGCGCAACCTCTTCGAGACGCTGCGCCGGGTGAAGCAGCCCGACCCCGAGCTCTCGCCGCGCTGGCGCGGCCAAGCCGTCGCCTCGCAGGTGGCGCGCTTCAGAGTTCCGGTCTGGTCGGTCGCGGCGCTCGCCGGCGTCGCCGTGCTCGGGCTCTATCTCGTCTTCCGCGCCCTGCTCGGCGGCAATGCCGAGGCGGCCGCCTCGGCCTTGCTCACGGTCCACCCCAAGGGCGAACTCGGCCTCGTCCGCAAGGTGTTCTCGGCTCCCCCGCCGCCGCTGCCGCCCCCGCCGGTGCCACCGAAGGTCTGCGGCGCCGTGCAGCCACCCATCGTCTGCCAGGTCACGCCGAACGTCATCATCGTCCGCCTCGTGGACATCACCCTGTTCGAGCCCGGCCAGGCCGCCGTGCGCGCCGAGTTCAAGCCCCTGATCGAGCGCATCGCGAGCGTGCTGGAAACTGAGGGCGGCGCGGTCAAGGTCGTCGGCCATACCGACAATGTGCCGATCCGCACCGCCCGCTTCGCCTCCAACCTGCAGCTCTCCCAGGCCCGCGCCAAGGCGGTCGGCGACCTGCTGCAGACCAAGCTAAGCAAGCCGGACCGTATCAGCGTCGAGGGCAAGGGTGCCGACGCACCGATCGCCGACAATGCCAGCCGCGAGGGACGTGCCAAGAACCGGCGCGTCGAGATCGTGATCCAGCGGCAGGGCTGAGGGAGGGCGAAGCATGAACCTCGCCACCTGGCTCCGGATCACCGCCATCATCGTCGGGACGCTGGCGCTCGGCCTGCTCGTCTGGTTCGGAGCGCCCTTCGTCGCGATCGGCGAGATCAGGCCCTTTGACTCCGTCTGGGTCCGGCTGCCGATCGTCGCGCTGCTCGCGCTCGGCGCACTCGCCTGGATCGCACTCATCGTCATCCGCCGGCGCCGCGCCACCGCGGCGCTGACCGAGGCGCTGGAACAGCAGCAGGAGGCGACCGGCGACGGCGCCGCCCTCTCCGCCGCGATGCGCGACGCGCTCGCGACGCTGCGCCGCGCTCGCGGCAAGGAGGGCGGCGACTATCTCTACGACCTGCCCTGGTACGTCATCATCGGCCCGCCCGGTGCCGGCAAGACGACGGCCCTGGTCAATTCCGGGCTGAAATTCCCGCTCGCCCGCGGTGGGGCGGTACCCGCCGCGATCGCCGGCGTCGGCGGCACGCGCTATTGCGACTGGTGGTTCGCCGAGGATGCGGTGCTGATCGACACCGCCGGCCGCTACACCACGCAGGACACCGACAGCAGGGCCGAGAAGGCGAGCTGGCTTGCCTTCCTCGACCTGCTCAAGACCCACCGCCCGCGCCAGCCCATCAACGGCGTGCTGGTCGCGATCAGCGTCGAGGATCTGCTGACGGCCTCGCCCGAGGAGATCGCCGCTCATGCCGATGCGATCCGCAACCGCCTGCTCGAACTGAACGAGCGGCTGAAGGTCGATTTCCCGGTCTATGCGATCTTCACCAAGGCCGACCTGATCGCGGGCTTCAACGAGTTCTTCGGCGCGCTCTCGGAGCCGCAGCGCCGCATGGTCTGGGGCCACACCTTCCAGACCGCCGACAAGACCCGCAACATGATCGGCGACGTCGCGCCCGAATACGACGCGCTGGTCGCGCGGCTGAACGAGCGCCTCCCCGACCGGCTTCAGGACGAGGCCAACCCGACCGCGCGCGCCCAGATCTTCGGTTTCCCGAGCCAGATGGCGACGCTGAAGCGTTCGATCACCGACTTCCTCGGCCGCGTCTTCGAGCCGACGCGCTATCACGCCAACGCCACGCTGCGCGGCTTCTATTTCACCTCCGGCACGCAGGAGGGCACACCGATCGACCAGCTAATCGGCGCGCTCTCGCGCAATTTCGGCAGCAGTCACGCCAGCGCCGGCGCCTATTCCGGCCGCGGCAAGAGCTATTTCCTGACCGACCTGATCCAGAAGGTCATCATCGGCGAGGCCGGCTGGGTCTCGACCGATCTCGGCGCGGCCCGCCGCGCGACCCTGCTCCGCGCGGCCGGTTTCGCCGCGGTCGCTCTTGTCTCCCTCGCCGCGCTCGGCCTGTGGTGGACCAGTTTCTCGCGCAACAGCGACCTCATCACCGCGACCAATTACGGCCTGTCCGACTATCGCGCGAGCGCCGCGCCGGTGCTGCAGGAGACGACGATCTCCGAGCGCAATTTCAGCCGCGTCCTGCCGCTGCTGCACAAGCTGCGGCATCTGCCGACGGGCTATGCGACCCGCGACGAGCCCACGCCGATGGCCGCCACCTTCGGCTTGAGCCAGCGTGACCGGCTCCAGAACGCGGCCGAGCTGACCTATCAGCAGGCGCTGGAGCGGATGCTGCGCTCGCGCATCATCTTCCGGCTGGAGGAGCAACTCGAGGCCAACCAGGCCAATCCCGGCTTCGTCTACGAGGCGCTCAAGGTCTACATGATGGTCGGGGGCCAGGCGAAGCTCGACCGCGACCTCGTCATCGCCTGGATGCGGCTCGACTGGGCCGAAAACCTCTTCCCCGGCGCCGCCAACGCCAAGGGCCGCGAGGCGCTGGAGGAGCATCTGGTCGCGATGCTCGATCTCGACGACGGCGAGGCCGAGCCGCTGGTCAAGCTCAACCAGTCGCTGATCGAGAACAGCCAGCGCACGCTGCGTCGCCTGAGCATCGCGGAACGCGCCTACGAACTGCTACGGACGCAGGCCCGCTCCCAGAGCCAGAAGGACTGGGTCGCCGCACGGCGCGGCGGATCGGATGTGCGGCTGGCCTTCGAGGGCGTCGGCGGCGAGGATCTCGACGCGATCCGCGTGCCCTATTTCTACACCTATGACGGCTTCCAGAACGCCTTCGTCGACCGCCTCGGCGACATCGGCGACCGCATCGAGAAGGAGCGCTGGGTGCTGGGCGAGAATGTCGACCAGCAGGCGATCGTCTCCCAATACGCCACGCTCTTCCAGGACCTGCTCAAGCTCTACAGCCGCGATTTCGTCGCCTCCTGGCAGCGCACGCTCGCCCGGCTGAAGCTGCGCCCGCTCAACGCCGACAAGCCGCAATATGTCGCGCTCAGTGCGATGGCGGCGCCGACCTCGCCCTTCAAGCAGATCCTCGAATCCGTCCGCGACGAGACGCAGCTGACCAAGGAGCGCGCCTCGGCGAAGAAGGCGGCCGCCCAGGCCGCGACCGCAGCGCTGGAGAAGCGGGCCAGCGACGCCCTGAGCCGGCTCGGCACCAACCTCCCGCTCAGCGCACCGGGCGTCGAGCGCGTGCTGGGAGCCGGCGGGAACGAGGCGCTCGGCGCCGATATCGAGGCGCAGTTCAAGCCGTTCCATGTCCTGGTCGAGGGCGATCTCGGCCGGCGGCCGGTCGACCAGCTCCTGCAGGTCCTGTCCGAGATCAACCAGAACCTCGCCATCGCCGCGACGAACCCGGCCCAGGCGGCGGCGGCCAATGCCGCGCTGGTGCCGCTGATCGCGACGCTGCGCGCCAATTCCTCGCGCTATCCGGCGCCCTTCGGCGCGATGGTCGTCTCGGCCGTCAACGATTTCGAGGGCGATGCCACCGGCGCGACCGTCGCCCTGCTGCGCCAGGCGCTGGCCGATCAGGTCAGCCGCGTCTGCACGGAGATCCTAACCAACCGCTACCCCTTCGTGAAGGGCAGCACGCGCGACGTGCCGCTGGCCGATTTCGCCCGCCTCTTCGCGCCCGGCGGCATCATGGACAAGTTCTACAAGGAGCGGCTCGAGCCCTATGTCGACAGCTCCAAGGCGCAGTGGAACTGGCGCGCCGACAGCCGCGTCGCCCGCTCGCTCTCGGCGACGACGCTGCGCGAGTTCCAGCGTGCCAGCGAGATCAGGGAAGCCTTCTTCCCGACCGGCGGCAACCTGCCCTCCTTCCAGATGATCGTGGTGCCGACCGCCCTCTCCGCCGACGCGGCCAATGCGAAGCTCGAGATCAACGGCTTCACCGTGACCAGCCAGCAGGGCGTCAACACGCCCGCCCCGGTGATGTGGCCGGGCGCCGGTGTCGGCCGCACCGCGATCACGCTGACGCTGGGCGGGGCGAGCGGCGGCGGCGTCTTCGGCGGCGGCTTCTTCTCCTCGGGGCCGAGCGCGCCGTCCGGCGAGGTCAAGCTCTTCGAGCGCGACGGCGTCTGGTCGTTCTTCCGCCTGCTCGACACCGGCTCGGTGCTGCGCCAGGGCGACAATGTCGGGCTGACGCTGGCGGCGGGCGGGCGCCAGGTCGGCTACCAGTTCGGCGTCGGCTCTCTCAAGAACCCGCTGATCCTGCCCGCTCTGCGGGAGATCCGCTGCCCGTCGGGGATCTGAGGCGATGAGCTGCGGCCTGTTCGGGAAGCTGCCGGCCAAGCGCGACTTCATCGCGGTCAACGCGCCGGCCGCCTTCCTCAAGGTCTATGAGAGTTGGCTTCAGGGCGGGCTGACCGCGAGCCGCCTCGCGCTCGCCGGCGGCTGGCAGGAGGCCTTCCTCAATGCGCCGATCTGGCGCTTCTGGCTCGGCCAGGGTCTCTGCGGACAGGCCGTCGCGGGGGCCTTCATGCCCTCCGTCGACGGCGTCGGCCGCTATTTCCCGCTGACGGTCTTCGCGCTGGCTGAGCCCGGCGGCGCGATCCCGCATCCCGAGCTCGATCCGCAGGACGCCTGGTATGCGGGAATCGAGGATTTCCTGCTCGAGGCGCTCGATCCGGGGGCGAGCTTCGAGGCGGTCTCGGAGCGCCTGGCGCGGCTGGCCGTCCCAAACGACGCGCTGCTCGCGCCGCCGCCCGAGGAGATGCTGCGTCTGCCGGACGGCACCATCGTCACGGCTCTGGACAGCGCCGGTTTCCCGGCCCGGCTGGCCGCGCTGCGCGTCGAGGATCACGCCCGCGCCTATGCCCATGCGACCTGCTTCTGGACCGTCGGCGGCGAGAATTTCGAACCGCTCGCGCTGGTCGGGCACGGCTTGCCCGACCCCCATCTCTTCGCCGGCCTGCTGACGGGCCGTTTCGACACGTTCCTCGAACCGGGGCGGGCCGCGTCATGAGCGATCTCGGACAGAACGATCTCGGCCGCACGGCGCTTCCCTTCGAGACCGGCGCGGTCAGCCATGTCGGGCGGGTCCGCAGCGCCAACGAGGACAATCTCGTCGTGCGGCCGGAATTCGGCATCTGGGCCGTCGCCGACGGCATGGGCGGCCACGAGAACGGCGCGCTCGCCAGCGCCACCGTCGCCGCCGCGATCGAGAACATCGGCCCGACCGGATCGGCGCCGGATCTGCTGGCGCGGCTGGAGGCCGCTGTCCTGCAGGCCAATGCGGAGATTCGCCGGCGCATCGCCGAGGGCAATGGCGCGCCCATGGGCTCGACGCTGGCGGTTCTGCTGGTCCATGACCGCCATTTCGCCTGCGTCTGGTGCGGCGACAGCCGGATCTATCTCGTCCGCGCCGGCCAGATCCTGCAATTGTCGCGCGATCACACCGAGGTTCAGGACCTGGTCGAGCGGGGCGTGCTGACTCCGGCCGAAGCGAAGGTCTCGCCGCGGCGCCACGTCATCACCCGCGCGATCGGCGTCCACGAGCAGCCGGAGCTCGACCTCGACAGCGGCGAGATCGAGGATGGCGACGTCTTCTTGCTCTGCTCGGACGGGCTGACCGAGCATGTCGCGGAGGACGAAATCCTGGCGACGGTCGAGGAGAGGGGCGCCCAGCAGGCCTGCAATGCGCTGCTGCAGCTCACGCTCCAGCGCGGCGCGCGCGACAATGTCACGGTGATCGTCATGCGCTATACCCGCAGGGAGAACCGGACGACGCGGTGGATGCCCAATATGCGGATGCAGGAAACCGACACGCCATGAGCGACTCCGAGCGCACCGTCTTCGCTCCCCGGGCCGGCGCCGTCTCCGTCGGGACCACGCTGAACGGCATCTACGAGGTCGAGCGGCTGATCGCGGTCGGCGGCATGGGCGAGGTCTACAAGGGCCGCGCGATCCAGACCGGCGATGCGGTGGCGATCAAGATGATCCGCCCCGAACTGGCGCGTGACGAGGCGGCGCTCGCCCTTTTCCGGCGCGAGGCGGCTGCCCTGCACAACCTCTATAACGAGGCCATCGTCCGCTATTACGTCTTCACCATCGATCCGGGCACGCAGTCGCCCTATCTGGCGATGGAGTTCGTCGACGGCCAGCCGCTGTCGGAGCGCATCAAGGAAGCGCCGCTGAGTGTCGACGAGGTCGACCTCCTGCGCCGGCGCATCGCGCCCGGCCTCCATGCCGCCCATCTGCTCGGCATCGTCCATCGCGACGTCTCGCCGGACAACATCATCCTGCCCGGCGGCAGCATCGCCCGCGCCAAGATCATCGATTTCGGCATCGCGCGCTCCAGCCTTCTCGGCGAAGGCACGGTCATCGGCTCGGGCTTCGCCGGGAAATACAACTACGTCTCGCCGGAGCAGCTCGGGCTCTTCGGCGGCGACGTCACCGGCCGCTCCGACATGTACAGCTTCGCGCTCGTCCTGGCCGAGGCGCTCGCCGGCAAGCCGCTCGATATGGGCGGCAGCCAGGTCCAGATCCTCGACAAGCGCCGCAGGCTCCCGGACCTTTCGGCCATCGATGCCCGCATCCGCCCGCTTCTCGCGCGGATGCTGGCGCCCGATCCGGCCGACCGCTTCGCCGACATGTCCGAGGTCGCGGCCTGGCAGGCCCAGACCACCCCCGCCAAGGCGGCGGGCGGCGGCGGCGGTTCCTCTACCCGGCTCGTGGCCGGCATCGCCGCCCTCGCCCTGCTCGCGGGCGGCGGCTTCTATGGCTGGACGCTGCTGAACGACAAGCCGAAGCCGGGCGGCGCCCCGCCACCGGCGCTGACCGAGAACCGCAGCGAGGCCGCGGCATCCGCCCAGCCTCCCGCGCCACCTGCCACGCCGCCGGCAAACCAGCCGAAAGTGCCCGAGCTGGTCGAACCGCCGGCCGTTCCGTCTCCGGCCGTAGCCACGCCGTCGGCGCCCTCACCTGCCCTGGCCACGCCTGCGAATCCGCCACCGGCCCTGAACGAGCCAGCGAGCGGCGCCGCGGCCCAGCGGCCCCCTCAGGCGCCCGCGCAGCCGCCAACGCCGCAGCCCAATCCCCAGGTGGCGATCCAGACGCCGACACCGCCTCCGGTGAGCCCGCCCGATCCGAGGCTGCCGCAGCCGACGCCGGAGCCTGTGCGGCCTCCGGCCGTGACGGCCGCGCCGCGCGCGCCGCTGGAGCGCATCCAGAACTACATCGCGACCTATCAAGGCGGGCCTTGCGTCTTCCTCTGGCCGACGGAGCTGACCGCCACCCGCGCCGTGCTGGAGGGCTTCGGCAACGAGACCGCGCCCTTCGTCGCCTTCGACAACGCCTTCAAGGCGGCGCAGGGCTTCGAGGCGCAGATCCATCTGCGGCCGATCACGGCGGCGCAATGCCCGATGGCGGATTTCCTGCGTGCGCTGGGCGACAACATCGACCGGACCCCGCGACTCCAGATCAACGCCTTCAACATGAAGAGCGGCGATGTGCTGAGCGGCACCATCGACAATGACGGCGGCCGCAACGTCGCCGTGGTGCTGATCGGGGACGACGGCCTCGTCTACAATCTCGGCAGCTATCTGCGCCGCGACGGACGCCGCGCCACCTTCAACCTGAAGCTCGAATCGGCCGGGGGCGGCCCGCGGCCCCAGACGGTGCTGACCTTCGTCAGCGCCGCGCCGCTGCCGGCGCTCTCGGGCCCCAACCCGACGCCCTCGACGGATTTCTTCGCCAGCCTGAAGCAGGACGTGGCGCGCCAGGGCGAACCACTCGGTCTCGGCGTGCGCTATTTCCGGATCGACTGAGCGCGCGGCTCCGTCCGCTCAGTCCGCCTCGCGGTAGAGCACGCCCCACTCGTCCTGCCAGAGGCCCTGCGGATCCTCGACGACGATCGGCGCGCGGATCTCGTTGGCGAGCCGGACGGCGGCGCGGAAGGCCTCCACAGGCGGCATCGGGTCGCTGACGAAGTCGTTGACGAGATGGCCGCCCGCCAGATCCGCCGGACAGGAGATCCGCCCGCGCGTCTCGCCATCGCCCGCGCTCAGGCTGAGCGTGATCGCGTCGTCCTGCGGCTCGTCGACCTGCTCGAAACGGTTCGTCGCCATGTCCTGTCTCCCAATCCGGTTCGGGCGGGACGGGCGTCCCGTCCGTCTACTTCTTCGCCCGCTCCGCCGCCGCAGGGGCGCCCGGCCGCACGGCCTTGTAGCGGTCGAGCCTGACCTTGATCATCTCGTTGAACTTGCGGTGCACCTCCGAGACCGACAGCGTCTTGGTCTCGCCGCCGGCATCGGCATAGAAGATCGGGCGGTTGGCCTGGGCCGGCCGCGGCAGCAGATCCGCCGCCTTGACGTCGGGCTTCTCCTCCATCGTCTCGATGAAGGTCTGGGCGGCATCCGGCCCGAGGAAGTGGATCAGATAGATCTCGCCGCCGGTGAGATGGCGCCCCATCGCCTTCTCCAGCCGCAACGTGTCGCGCTTCAGCATCTCGCCCGCCAGCAGCGCCGAGAGATAGGGCTCGCGCCTGAGATCGAGGATGCGCTGGCGCTCGGCCGCATCCGCGACGAAGAACTGGCGGCCATTGCGGCCGATCAGCTTCGCCTCCGCCGCCAGCCCATGCTTCGCACCGAACTCGCTGACGACGCCGAGCCAGGTCTGTTCGATGAACTGGTAGAGTCCGGTCGCCGAGGAGGTCTTCGCCTGGACCGAGGTCGAGAAGGAGGACTCCTTGTCCGCCACCGCCATCAGCAGCGTCGGATCCGCCCCCACCACCTTGCCGGCGCGCACGATCGTCTCGACCAGATGACGCCGGATCCGGATCGGCCCGAAGGTCAGCAACTGCTCGGGGTCGCCGCCGCTCGTGATCGGCGCCTGCGGAATGCGCGAGGGCGTCCCGCCCGGAGGCCTGCCCGGCAGCGTCGGCGGCACCAGCAGGATGTTGGCCGGCGGCAGCGCCAGCGGCACGACCGGGATCTCCGGCGCCGCCGCCTGCTCGCGGATCTGCGCCAGGCTGGGATCGGCCCTCAGCGCGAATTCCGTCGCTTCGCGCGCCGCCTCCAGATCGCTCTCGACCGAGGAGATGACGAGGGACGGCCGCGCCGCCGTCTGCAGCGGCGGAGCGCTCAGGATCGCCACCATCTCCGGATCGGGCGGCGCCTCCGCCTGGCGCAGCTTCGCCAGCGCGATGGCGAGGACGGCCGCCGCGAGGCAGGCGATGCCGGCCGCGAGCGCGATCAGCGGCATCGGGCTACTGCGCGGACGCGGTACGGGCGGCGCCGCACCGGCGGGCGTGGGCGTCGCACCGGCTGCGCCAACCATCTCCGCCGGCTGCGCCGCCTCCCCCGCCACACGACGCCGCAGCGGCTCGAACCAGTCCGGCGCCTTCCCGGCCAGGGCGGAAAGGTCGCCCACCAACCGTTTCGCCGTCAGGGTCGGCACGCCGGCCTCGCGTTCGAGCACGCCGACGGCGCCCTTGGCGCCCTCTTCTGCCATCAGCCGCAGCGCGAAGAACCAGAGCTGCAGGGGGGTGCGGCGGTTGTCGAGCGCCGTGCCGGCCCCCGGCTGGATCATGTAATGGCAATGCTCGCAGGCGAAGGCGCGCAGCTTCGGGCGCGGCGCGAAGCGGCTGGGCCGCCCGCAGGCCGGACAGGTCATCGCGCCGGCGCCATGGCGGGCGCGCATCAGCGCCTCGAGGCAGGCCTCTTCGGGATAAGCCGCCTGGAACTGCCTGAAGCGCTCACCCATCGGCCCTCACCCGGCCGGCCTCCCGGATCGCCCGCCCTTGCCGCTGCGGCACAGTAGAGCCGCCCCGCTTTGCCGACAATGGCACCGCGCCCGTCACGCCTGCAGCAGGCCCAGCCGGGCGACATCCCTCAGATGAACGGAAATCTCCTTCGCCGTCGCCCGCCGCGGCAGGTCGCCGACCTCGGCGCCGGACCCATGCGCCTCGTCGAGGAAGGCGTTGAGGTCCGCCAGCAGACGCGCCTCGTCGCGCGTGCCGTCGAGCAGACAGACGAACTTGCGCACGATGACGCCGTCGAGTGCGACCATGCGATGGCGCAGATCGGTGACCTCGCGTGCCGTCGTCGCCTGCCAGCGCGCCACCGGGCTGGCCAGCGGCCGCTCGGAGATGGCGGTCGTCAGCGGCGGAGGCTCCAGCCGGACATCGAGAAGCCCGGCCCGGAAGATCGCGAGCAGCGCATCCTCCAGTTTTCCGATCTCCTGCGCCTGTTCCGGACCGGCCGCGCCGCCGACATCCGCGACGGCCAGCGCGACCAGCTCGTCGAAGGCGATGCTGGCCGGCCAGGCCTCGCCGAGCCGGCGCAGGGCCGCCTTGCCCAGCGGCAGGTCGACCGAGAGTCGCACGCCCTCGTCGAACATGAACTGATCGACGCCTGGGCGGGCGTCTTCGCCCGGCTCGGCGAGCCTTGTGCTGGCGGCGAGGTGATAGGGCTGCAAAGCACCGCGCCCGATGCCACGCTTCAGCGCGATCTCCTGCCGGCAGAGCAGCGTTTCGCGGAACGCCCGGCCGATCAGCAGGTCGAGCGTCTGCTCGCGCCGCACCGCCTCCTCGACCGGGATGCCGGCGATCATCGCCTGGGCAGGCCCCTTCGCGGCGCCGAACTGGTTCGGGAAGGATGCTTCCGCCAGGAACTGCAGCCCTTGGCGCTGCGCCGCATCCAGCACCTCATGCAGCGCGAAGGCGCGCGCTCCGGAATTGAGATCGTCGTGATAGAGCACGTTGTCGGGCGTGTCGGCGAGCTGGCGTAGCCGCTGCCGCAACGACGCTCCATGGAAGGTCTCGGCATCGCTCGCCTCGGCGAAGGCCGCGAGCGCGGCCCGCGCCACCCGCACCCGTTCCTCCGGCTCATGCACGTCGCGCGTGGCGTAGAGCATGACGTCGCGCGCGAGATCGCGCAGCCGGCAGCCTGGCAGGGCGTTGTAGCTCACATAGGCGATGCCGTGCGGCGTCAGCAGCCGGCCGAAAATGGCCAGGATCGCCTCGCGCACGATGTCCGGCACCCAGGAATAGACACCATGGACGAGGATGTAGTCGAAGGTGCCGAGCTCGTCGCCGACAGCGAGGATATCGCGGTGGTGGAAAGCGATGTTGCGCAGCCCCAGTTCCTGCTGAGCGATGGTCGCCTTCGCGATCGCGCTGCCGCTGAGGTCCAGCCCGACGAAGTCGCTCTGCGGATACTGCGCCGCCATCGGCAGCAGATTGCCGCCGCGACCGCAGCCGAGTTCCAGCACGCGCATGCGCTGCGGCGACGCCGCCTCCAGCCCATGGAAATGCGCGATCGTCGCCAGCCGCGCCGGATGCGTCTGCGCGAAGGCGTGGCCGGGATAAGCGACGGCGTCATAGGGGTTGATCGCCGCGTCGTTCATGCTCGCCATCCGCCTCCGAAGACCGCCCTCGCCCCGCATCGGAGCAGCGACACGCCGACGGCGCTTCCTCCATTCGAAGGAGGCATCGCAGAGCGGCGCGAACGCGGTCTCAGCAGCCGATGACCTTGAACTCGACGCGCCGGTCGAGCGCGTCGCTGGCGTCGTCCCGGCCGGTCCCGACGAGATTGTCGCGATAGCCGCGCCCGGTCGCGATCATCCGGTCGCGCTTGTCGGGCATCCCCGTCAGCAGCAGGTCCATGATGAACTGCGCCCGGGCGACCGAGAGCCGCTCGTTGAGATGCGGCGTGCCTGTGCGGGAGGTGTGACCGACGATCTCGAGACAGGCGTTCTTCTGCCGCACTCGCGTGGCGATCTGGCTCAGCCACATCGGATAAGGCTCGATCGTCTTCGGATCGTCGATGAACTGGGTCGATCCGGGCCGGAACAGCAGCCGGACGGACAGCTGCTCGGTGCCGAGCCCGTAATCGACCAGGTCTCCGAAGGCCTCGACCGCGTCGTCGCGCCGGCCCAGCTTGCTGTTGGCGAGATAGGTGCCGACGCGAACGCGGTGCTGGTCGCCGCCGGGGAGCTTGCGCGCCGTCCGGTAGAAGGCCAGCGCCTCGCGGAAGCGCTGCGCCTCGTATTCGGTGATCCCGTCCTGGATGAGCGCGTTGGCGCCGAGCCGGTCGACATAGGCCGGATCGAGCCGCCCCCCGACCTGCGTCGCCTGGCAGGTCTTCACATAGGCATCCGTCGCCTGGTCCTTCGCCCAGACCGGCGTGTCACGGAAATAGGGCGTCGGCGTCACGTCGACATTGTCGGGCATCGCCCGCGCCACGCCCTTAGAGACGACGGTGCGCGACTTCAGATCGGCAAGGCTCAGACAGATCCGGAACACATCCGGCGGGGCCTCGTTGCCGGCCTGGCTGATGGCGGTGAACGTCCCGACCAGGACGACCGGATCGCGCGCCAGAACCTCCGTGGTGAAAGGCTGGACGACGAAGCGCGGATAGGACGCCTGGACGATCTCCGTCAGCCGCTGCTGCATGGCCCGCGTCGCGGCGGATTGCGCGCCGGAAGCGGCGTCGATCAGCGGATCGATCACCAGCTCGATCCGCTCGCCCTGGATCGCGGCCTTGGAGAAGAGATCCGTCGCGGCGCGCTGCAGCGCCTCGGGGAACGGCACGGGCGCCGGCGGCGGAGTCTGGGCCGCGGCGAGACCGCTACCGCCCGCGAGGCAGACCGCCGCCAGGAGCGAGCGCAGCCATCCGGCCGGCGCCGCACGTCGATCATTCGTCATGATGTCACCCGTGCCATGGACCGGGATCGCGGGATCAGCGGCACAGCTGCAACTGCTCCTTGGCCTGCGGGGTCAGTTCGCCGAGCTGCGCCCGCAACAGGATCTCGCTGCAGGTCGCGGCGCTGGGCCGCGTCGCCGGCGCCCTTGCGGGCTGGGCCCGCGCGCCGTTTCCGGGTGCCGCAACCGCGCGCTCGGTCGTGGCTGGCTGTCCGGGCGTCGCCCCGAACGTCGAGACCGTCGGCTCGGCAGGCGCCGACATCGTCAGCGTGCCCATCCGCGCCGCCATCGCCTGCTCCAGCACCCGCCGCTCGTCGGCGAGCCGCCGCTTTTCGGTTTCGAGCGACGCGAGTTCGCGCTCGCGCCGCGCCACCTCCTCCGAGAGGCGCTGCCGCTCGGCGCGCTCCTGCGGCGCGGGGACCGGACTCGGCCGGATCGTGCCGGCGACCGGCGTCGCGGGGCGGGTTCCGGGCGCCGAGGCGAGGTCCGGGCCGCTCTCCGTCTGGCGCCGGGCCAGATCGGTCGCCGCCTGCTGCCGCACGCGCTCGGCCTGCTCGACGCGCTGGAGCAGGGCGCGCTCGCGCTCGGCGAACTCGCGCGCCAGCAATTCGCGCTCCTTGGCCTCTCCGGCCCGACGCTCGATCAGGTCGAGCCGCGTGCGCGCATCGATGGTGAAGAAGCTCGTCGGATAGCGCCGGATGAAGTCGTGATAGACGGCCGGGTCTTCGCTCGTGCGGATCCGGCCCCAGACGTCGCTGTCGGTCTCGGAGCGGTTGAGATAGAAGTCGCCGAGCAGCGAGAGCGACAGTTCCGGCGTCTGACGGCCGTTGGTGGCGTCATAGACGCTCTTCTGAACCCGGCGGAACAGCGTCGCCACCTCGAGCCCCGGCTGCTCGATCTCGCGCACCAGCGCCGCCGTGAACGGGCTGTTGCGGCCCGCCCCGTCGGCCGCCACGTCGTTGGCCTGCGTCGCATAGGCGATCACCATGCCCTGCGCCCGTGCGACCGGCGCCAGGCCGGTGCCGACGGCGAAGCTGCGGGTGCCCTGGCGCCGGGCGAGCTGGGTCACGAAGGGATTGTTGCGGCAGGCGTCCAGCACCATGATCTTGACGCCCTTGGAGAAGTTCAGCGCTGTCAGCACGTCGTTCAGCCGCGTCGTTTCGTACTGGACGCCGATCTCGTCCTCCACCCGCGCCTCGACCGGCACCAGGAAGTTCTCGCCGTTGAACTGCAGGCCGTGGCCCGCATAGTAGAACATTGCGGCGTCGGCATCCTGCGCCAGCCGCGCGAAGCGCGTCACCGCCTGGTCCATGCCGCGCTTGTCGAGATCGATGCCGTCGACGACCTCGAAACCGATGCGGCGCAGCGCCGCCGCCATGTCGCGCGCATCGTTGACGGTGTTCGAGAGAACCGGCGCGTTGGCATAGCTGGAATTGCCGATGACCAGCGCGACGCGGCGTTCCGTCGCCGCCGCAGCCGGCAGCGCCAGCAGCAACAGGGCGAAGCTCATCAGCAGAGGCAGTCTGGCGATCAGGTTCATGCGGCCCTTCCCGGCGACAAGGTAACGGAGATGCCGCTGAAAATCCAGACGGCTCAGGCCCGCAGCCCTGTCCGCAACCGGGCCCAAACCGTTGATCAAACGGCTATTTGGCTTGCCGGAGCCCACCGGCGCTGGTAGCTTCCGCCTGCTTCGGGGGCGAAGGAGATCAGGGCTGGTGCAGAGGGTTCGGCTCGGCATCCTGTCGGCGCTGCTGATGCTGGCGGCGGCCTCCGCCGCATTCGTCCCGTCCGTCTGGGCGCAGGAGGCGGCCCGGCCGCGCAGCAAGGCTCCGGCCGATGCCCGGCTCTCTTTCATCGGAATCGCCGATGGCGCGAAGCTGCCGGGCAAATTCCTGGTCCGTTTCGCCCTGTCCGGCATGGAGGTCGTCCCCGCCGGCCAGAACCAGCCCAATGCCGGCCATCACCACATCCTGATCGACACCGAGCTGCCGCCGCTCGATCAGCCGATCCCGAGCGACTTCAACCATCTCCATCTCGGCAGCGGCCAGACCGAGATCGAGATCACGCTCCCCCCGGGGCGGCACACGCTACAGCTTCTCTTTGCCGATCACGATCACGTGCCTCACGATCCGCCGGTGATGTCGCCGCGCATCACGGTGGAGGTGACGGAGGAGGCTGACGAGAAGCCGCGCGTTGCTTCGCCACCTGGCGCGAGGGTGTTCTTCGTGGATCTCGTCGACGGCGCCACCATCCCGTCGCGCTCGATCATCCGCTTCGGCGCCGAGGGCGTCGCGCTGTCGCCGGCCGGAACCCGCCATCCCAATGGCGGCCATCATCACCTGCTGATCGACACGGAGCTGCCTCCGCTCGACCGCGAGATCCCGAGCGACTTCAACCATGTCCATTTCGGCCGCGGCCAGACCGAGGCGGAGATCACGCTGCCGCCGGGCGAGCACACCCTGCAGCTCCTGCTCGGAGACCACGACCACGTCCCCCATGACCCGCCGTTGATGTCGCCCCGCATCCGGGTGCGGGTCGTCGAGGGCGAGCAGGTGGCCGCCGCGACGCCGACGACCCGCCCGGACGGCAAGCCGGTTCTGACCCCCGCGCCCCCCGATGCCGCGGTCTACTTCATCTACCCGCGCGACGGAGACGTGATCTTCCCCAACACCACCGTTCGCTTCGGACTGCGCAACATGGGCGTGGCGCCGGCCGGCGTCGCCAAGCCGAACACCGGCCATCACCATCTCATCGTCAACGCGCCGACGCCGCCGCTCGACGAGGCGATCCCTGCCGATCTCAACCACATCCATCTCGGTGGCGGCCAGACCGAGCGGCGCATCACTCTGCCCCGCGGCGAGCACACGCTGCAGCTGATCTTCACCGACGAGAACCATGTGCCTCATGATCCGCCAATCATATCCGAACGCATCCGGGTGACGGTTGCGCCCGGCGGCAGGCGCCCGGAGAGGCGGCGATGAACCCGTCACGTTTCGCCGCTCTCCTCGCCGCTTCGGTCCTGCTCGCCGCAGTTCCGGCAAGCGCGCAGTCCGGCTCCGGGCGACAGCCCGCGCCGAAGGGAGCCGAGGTCTATTTCCAATATCCGCTGGACGGGCTGCGCGTGCCGGAACGCTTCACGGTTCGCATGGGCCTGAAGGAGATGGGCCTCGCCCCCGCCGGCACCGAGTGGCCCAACACGGGCCATCACCATCTCCTGATCAACACCGAGCCCGGCCCGCCCGACCAGCCCATTCCCGCCGACTACAACAACATCCATCTCGGCAACGGCCAGAGCGAGGTGGTGGTGACGCTGCCGAAGGGCCGTCATACCCTGCAGCTCCTGCTCGGAGACCATAACCACGTGCCGCATGATCCGCCGGTGATGTCGCGCAAGATCACGATCTATGTCCGCTGAGGCGCCGGTGCGGTCGGACGAGCTTCGCAGGACCATGAGGACCGGGCTCTCCTGGTGGCGCGCCCTCGCCCTGGCGGTCGGCGCGATGCTGCTGTCGGCTGGCGTCGGGCTCGCCCAGACCGGCGATGCCGGGCAGCGGCGCGTCGGCCTCGTCATCGGCAACGGCGGCTATGCAACAGCCCCCGTGGCAGGCGCGACCGCCGATGCCCGCGCCGTGGCCGAGACGCTGCGCGAGGGTGGATTCGACGTCGTCACGGCCGAAGACGCCAATGCCGCCGCGCTGCAGGATGCCATCGCCGCCTTCGGTGCGAGACTCGGCCGCGGCGCGCAGGCGGTGGTGTTCTATGCCGGCCATGCCGTGCAGCAGCGCGGCCGCAACTACCTCGTCCCCGTCGATCCGCGCCTGCGCTCCGCCTCCGACATCGCCCGGGCATCCATCGATCTCGACCTGCTGCTCGATGCGCTGATCGTGGCCCGGCCCTCCAGCGCCCTCGTCGTTCTCGATGCCAGCCGCGACAATCCCTGGCAGGCGGAGATCGGCGGCACCGGCAAAGGCCTGCTCGCCATCGAGCGGATGGAGGCGATCAGCGTGATGTTAACCACGGCGCCCGGCCGCACCGTCGCGGACCGCGGCAACCCGGCGGTGGACGAATGGATCAAGGCGATCCGCACGCCGGGGCTCGACATGCAGGCCGCCCTGGCCCGCACCCGCGACGCCGTGGCGCGGCAGACCCGCCGCGCCCAGCAGATCTGGACCTCCTCCGAGCCGCCGCCCGGCCTGATCGTCACGCCGCTGGCCCGCCCGGCGCAGGTCGCCCAGAACAACCGTGCCGTCATCCCGCTGCCGCCGCCGGAATCCCCCGCCGCGCGGCAGGACGCCTATGAGCTCGCCTTCTGGGAATCGATCCGCTCCAGCGAGAATCCTGCGGAATACCGCGCCTATCTGAACGCCTATCCCGACGGGCGCTTCGCCGCCCTCGCCCGCACCCGCGAGCAGCAATTCTTGGCACGGCAGAACGCCTCTGCCGCGCCGCCCGCCGCCCCCGTGCCCCAGCCGGCGCCGCCTGTCGCCTCCCTGCGCGAGCCGCCGCGCGCCCCGGCCCCGCCGCCTCCGGGCGCGACCTCGGCCCGCACCGTGCGCGACTGCGACGATTGTCCGGAACTGATCGCGATCCGCCCCGGCAGCTTCGAGATGGGCGCCAACGAGCTCTACGAGTTCGAGAAGCCGGTCCACACCGTGACGATCCGCGACGGCTTCCATATGGGCGTGCGCGAGGTCACCTTCGACGAATGGGACGCCTGCGTCGATCAGGGCGGCTGCAGCCACCGCCCGAACGACCGGGGGCTGGGCCGCGGCAAGCGCCCGGTGACCGACATCCACTGGAACGACGCCAACGCCTATCTCGCCTGGCTCTCGACCCGCACCGGCAAGCGCTACCGCCTGCCGAGCGAGGCGGAGTGGGAATATGCCGCGCGCGGCGGCACGACCACGACCTATCCCTGGGGTGCGACGCTGGTGAAGGAGCGCGCCAACTGCGTCGGCTGCAACGAGCCGACGCGCCGGCAGGCGGTCGAGACCGGGCAGTTCCCGCCAAACGGCTTCGGGCTCTTCGACATGGCCGGCAACGCCGCCGAATGGGTCGCCGATTGTTGGAGCGACAGCTACCGCGCCACCCCGCGCGACGGCAGCGCCTTCACAGCGCCGGGCTGCCGCGAGCGCGTGCTGCGCGGCGGCTCCTTCAACAACGATCCGCGCTATCTGCGCTCGGCCGCCCGCTTCAAATACGAGGCGGATGTGCGCTTCTTCACCAACGGCTTTCGGGTGGTCAGGGAGCCCTAGAGCCGGCATCCCTGAACCACAGGCGCAGCGGGATTTGCTGCTCGCCGCCGCAGGCGACGAAGCTGTGGCGCTCCGGCGAGAGCGTGCCGGAGAAGCGGCAGGAGGCGCCCGCCAGCGTCATCTCGGCGCTGTAGCGCTCGCCGCGCAGGGTCAGGCGGATCTGGCCGCTTTTCTCCGGCGTCTCGCCGGGCCCGCAGACGGCATTGTGCTTCATCAGCAGCGGGCCGGACAGGGCGGCGGTGCCCGAGCGCCCCGCCCGCTCCTCGGAGAGCGTCGCGCTCACGTCCCATTCGCCGAGATAGCCGAACTTGCCGACGAGCTCGCGCGCCGGGGCCTCGACCCCGAAACCGATCAGACACAGCACGGCCAGACAACCCCGGATCAAGCGCGTCACGCTCCTCTGCTCGGGATCGAAGCTAGCATGGCGACGCGATGCGGCAAGGCTTGCGCGAGGCAGCGGCGGAGCGGGACGGACGATGGGGGAAGCTGGAGCGGGTGAAGGGAATCGAACCCTCGTATTCAGCTTGGAAGGCTGAAATGCGTTCGCCCTCGGTTGTCGCACGATTAACCGTCACGCCTATTAAGCCCCTGAAAATGCACCATAAGGCTCGATCGCTCGCGGATTGCTGCCTACAGTGACGCCGGACCAATTCTGGTATCGATCTGGTATCACTCGACGGGGCGCGGCGGCTATGGCGATATATACGAGAGAGCGCGTTCGCCTGGCACCCGAGCACGTTCGACGCGCCATGGCCATGGTCGAAGCCGGCACCGTCCCCGGCCGCGGACATGAATATGTCTGCGACAGGCGCACCGGCTTGGTGCTGAGAGTGACGCCGACAGCTGCGACGTATTACCTCAAGCTCGAAACGACGACGCTGCGCATCGGCTCGGCAAGCGTCCTGACGCTCGACCAAGCTCGTGATCAGGCCGCTTCGGCCAAAGTGGCGTCGAAGCGAGGCAAGCGTCCGCAACCAGGGCTGGAGGCATTTGAGGACCTGCTCGCGGCAGGCATGTCCGAAGTCGACGCTTGGGAGATATCGACGGCGCGCGATGGTGCACCGGATCGGTCGGACGATGAGCATTTGGCCAAGGGGCCGTGGCGCTGGAAGGACCTCGTCAAAGCCTTCCTGGCGCACAAGGAAGCCAAGTTGAAGCCCGGCTATTTCAAGCTCTACAGGACGTACCTCGAATATCCCGAATTCTCGACGATCGCGGAACGATCGCTTTCCTCGCTGAAGCTGGGCGACCTTGAAGGGGTGCGGAACGGCATCCTCACCACCAAGGCGAAGTCGGCGGCGTGGCGGTCAGTCCAGCAGATCAAGGAGGCGTTCGGCTGGGCGTGGTCATATCACTCGGGGATCAGCGGCCTGCAGGACGTCGAGTATCCCTGGTGGACGCGCCTTGCGGTCGACTATGCCAGCGGCAAGCGTGAGCACGTTCCGACGCTCCAGGACCTCGCTAGGACACTCGTCGTCGCGGAGATGCATCGGACGCTCGGCTGGACCGAGCATGCCACCGGACCCGGCACACTGGCCGCTCTGTGGGCGGTCGTGTTGACCGCGCAGCGGACCGGCCCGCTCTGCGGCACGCTGCGGGAGCGCATGGTGCCAGATCCGGAGCGACCGGGGTGGACCGTGGCCGTGTGGACCGGCAGCGAGATGAAAGGCGGCCGCTCGGGCGGCCGTCCGCATGCCCTGCCGATCCCGCCGTCGGCCATGGCGGTGATCGAGAAATACTGGAAGGAGGCCCACGGTGATGGAGAGCCGTCGCGGTACGCGTTCCCTTCGCTGCGCGGCGATGGGGCTGTCTCGCAGGGGTCGATCAACCAGCTGCTGCACCGCCTTCAGGGCGTGACGAACAGCCCTGCCAAGGCTCGCGAGGGAAAGCCCAGCCGGAAGAAGAAGCCGTTGCCGCAGCGCGTCGACTTGTTCGCGCGCTACGGGATAGAGCCCTGGGTGCCGCATGATGTCAGGAGGACGCTTAGTACATTCCTTGACGACCAGCGGCTCGGTGGCGCCGGGTCCGCTATCCTCGCGCATCGGCCGGCGAAGTCGGAGAACGAGCGAGAGAAGGTCGAGGCCGTGACCAGGCTGCACTATGCGAAATCACAGCGGCTCGGATTAAAAGCGGAGGGTATGTCCGTGTGGATCGGCGCGGTCTTGGAGGCCTACCGGGCCGAGAAAGCCAAGATGACCAGGATCGCCCTGGCGGCGTAAATGCCTCGGCCTGTTGCATCGTAGCGGCTGTGACCGACGCCAGAATCGATGCATGGTGAGCCAACGCCTGTTGAAAGAATTCCAATGCTAGCGCGCCCTGACCAGCCTCTCGACGCGAATGCCGATTTCGCCAAGTTCGTTGGCCGTAAGCGGTTCGCGACCATCATGGCCGACCCGCCATGGCAGTTCGTGAACAGGACCGGAAAGATGGCGCCGGAGCACAAGCGCCTTAACCGTTATGGCACGATGGACCTGGCGGCGATCAAAGCGCTGCCTGTCGCCGATGCGGCCGCCGCCACGGCGCACCTTTATCTCTGGGTCCCGAATGCCCTCTTGCCGGAGGGCCTGGAGGTCATGAAGGCGTGGGGTTTCAACTACAAGTCCAACATCATCTGGCACAAGATCCGTAAGGACGGCGGGTCTGACGGTCGCGGCGTTGGCTTCTATTTCCGCAACGTGACCGAGATCATCCTGTTCGGCGTCCGGGGGAAGAACGCTCGGACGCTCGCTCCCGGGCGGACGCAAGTCAACTATGTCGGCACCCGTAAGCGGGAGCACTCTAGAAAGCCCGACGAGCAGTATCCGCTTATCGAGAGCTGTTCACCGGGCCCCTACCTCGAAATGTTCGGTCGCGGGGTCCGCAAGGGGTGGTCCACTTGGGGCAATCAGGCCGAGGAAACGTACGAACCGACCTGGGAAACCTACTCCCATAATTCGAAGTCGACGCGAGTGCTCGCGGCCGAGTGATCAGGCCTCGGCGTCCGGCTCCTCGCCTTCCATGATCAGGGCCTCCACGACCTCGGCAGGCTCGTCGAAGGTGACGACCGTGTCCGGGATGCCGATCAGCACCAGGGGGCATGGATTGCCGACGCCCCGCTGGACGCGGTCCTCCAGCTTGCGCCAGTGCGTCGTCGCCTCGCCAAACTTGTCTGCGACGAACTTGTTCACCCAGGCCTCGCGGAATGGCACGGGGTCGATCGTCCGCTCCATGCGCTTGCGGATCGCCGCCTTCTGCTTCGGTGTTGGGACGTAGCCCCACCGCTCCAGGTCGTCGAAACCATTGACGTTCCGCTCCTCGCAGAATCGATGCACCAGGGCGCGCATGTTCTCGTGAAGCGAGCGGCCGCGCGTGATGATGATGCCGATCGAGATGGCGCCATCGGCATGGAGCCTTTTGAAGTTTTCCAAGTCGCGATCGTAGAACGGGTCCTTGTTGTTCCACTCGATCTCCATGGCAATCGTGTAGCTGCGATCGTCGCCGGCGAAGGATCGGACATGGTCCATCTTGTGGCTGATCGCCTCGCGCGAGACGCCGTTGATGACCTTCTCGACCGTGAATGTCACGGTGTCCCAGCCCTTGGCCTTCAGCCCGCGCCGCAGCCGTTGCGTGCCTTTGGTCTCGCCGCCGCCCGACCCGATGATCTCCTCGATCGGGATCGTGGCGCCGAGCAGGACCTCCTCCAGCTCCTTAATGGCGTCTGGGAACTCGCCCGCCAGGATGGACCTGGCGTGGCTGTGGAATTCGACCTGGAAGCCGCGTTCGGTGAGTGAGTCGAGCATGCGATGACGCTAGCCGACGCCTGCGAACGGATCCATCCGGCGTTCTTGAAACCTTAAGCCGCAACGGCGAGGATGACCGCGCCCGCTGGAGGGTCGGGAACGGGCGGCACCATGGCGGAGAACCCAGAGGAGTGGCGGCCGGGGAGTTTTACCAAGAACTTCTCGTGGGGCTCCGAGAGGGGCTTCGCGCAGCTGTATGACAGCATACGGCTGGGCTTCGATCTGAAACTCGAAGACGTCCCGCGCGCCGTTTTCCGACAGCGCCTCGCGGATTTTAACCGACCTGACTACATCCCGATCAACTTCTTCCTATTCAACCGGTCGAAAGCCGGCGTCGATCACCTCGTCGTCGACGAACTGGTGTTTCAGGCGATCACCGGCAACCATACCCAGCGCTTCGACAAGCTGGCGTTGCTCGCCTTCAATCTCTCATACGTCGGCGTCTTCAAGGGCGCGCAGAAATTCCAGCGACGCCCTGCCCTCTGGGCCAACGGGTACGTCAAGTACCGCGTAGCGAAGGCTTACGACTGGGACACGCGCCGCGTCTCGGCCGATGACATCGAGGAATTCCTGCTCGCCGAGCCCAGGTACATCGCGGATGGTACGCGGAAGGTCGCGACCAACCTGGCACATCTCTACAAGATCGGCCGGCTCGGCGACCTGAAATCGGATCGCGTCGATAGATGGTGGGTCGACGGGCTTTTCCTCGCGCTTGATCGGCTGATCGCGGATCGGGAACTCTCGCGCTTGGCGACGCCCGAGGCCGAGTACCTGAGCTTGCTGCGACAGTCCGACTTCGCAAGCGTCTCCGGCAAGCGGAGCATGGAAAAGGACCTCGCCACCAAGCACCTGGTGCGCCTGTACATCGCTTGTGGCGGTCGGGATCGGTTCTCGGAGGAAGCGGTCGAGGCAAGGACCAAGCTTCATTTCGAGGACTTGGACAACTGGGCGTCGAACGATCCCGATCCCAAGGGCGCCATCCATCCGACGAACGTCCGCATCCTCAAGAGCATTCCACCGACCTGCGCCATGCTCGCAACCTATGCCGGCTTCGACATCATCAGCAGCATGATGATGGAGGAGTTCGATGCGGACGATTTCATCCGCGACCAGACGCGGACGGCGCTCGACCGCCTGAAAGCGCAGGGCATCAGGCCGACGATGTCGGCGGCAGAGGTCTTCAAATTGACGAGGGGCGAATGACGACGTTTTTTGACACCTGCGCCGTCATCGCCCTCACGAAAGACGACGAGACCCACCACGAATGGTGCCGGCAACAGTTCGATGCGGGCAAGCTTCGCGGTCCGATCGTGATCAACTCCGTCGTCTTCGCAGAACTTTGCACCGGCATGGCAAGCCTGGAGGCCCTGAAAGCGACGCTCGACGAATTGGGTATCGAGATGCTGGCCGAAGAGGACGTGGCCCTTTTCCGAGCAAGCCGCGCTTGGCTGGAATACAAGGCTAACAAAGGGCCCAAGAACGTCTATGGGGACCTATACATCGGCGCAGCAGCTGAGACGGCAGGTCGTCCTCTAGTGACGACGAACGCGGATGATTTCCTGACCTATTTCAAGGCGCTTGAAATCATACATCCTGATCTACCCTAGGCGACCGACATGAGCGCCCTACCCCGCTCCGCCGCCTCGATGCGCTCGCCCAGCCATCTGATCACGGGCACCGGCATCGAATTCCCGATCGCTTCAGTCCGCAGGTTGTCCCGGTCGATCTCGGACACTCGCCACGGCAAATCGGTCCAGCCGTCCGGCAGGCCTTGCAGCCGTTCGCGCTCGATCGGAAGGTAGCGCCTGAAGGCACCCTTCTGCATCACTCCAACGTCGATTTTGGATCCGTCCCCGGCGAGGACGGTCGCGGCGACGGGGGCGACGTAACCCTGATAGAGATTGAAGGCGAGTGGGTGGATGCCATCAGGATCGAAAGCGCGATCAACGCGCTCGGCTTTGCTCGATCCAGGACGCCTTCGAGCACCCTGTCGGTCAAATAGTATCGCGGCGGGATCTCGACCAGCGGCACGAGGACAGAGGACAACGAACACTCGTTCGCGATGCTGGGGGACGCCGAAGAATTGAGCGTCGAGAACTCGCCAGGCAAGTCGTCCGCGAGGTCCGGATACCAAGCCGCTGTTAGGCCAGAAGCCGTACTCTCGTGGACCTCGGAGGGGCGCGTTCGCTCCCACCAAAGCTCCAACGAAACAGCCGAAGGGGTTGTCCCGCTTTCGAAGCACGTCGGGGACGTTCTCCCACACGACGTATCGAAGAGATCCGGAGGGCTGGGCTTTCTCGATTTCCTGGGCAAGTTTGACGAACCCCAATGTGAGCTGACCGCGCGCGTCGGCGAGCGAAAGGCGGAGGCCGGCGGCAGAGAAACTCTGGCAGGGCGTCCCGCCGATCAGGACGTCGATCGGCGGCAGTACGGCGACGTCCATCTGGGTGAAGTCACCAAACAGCGGAACGGCCGGAAAGCGCGCTTCCAGGACCGCACGCGGGAACGGGGCGATCTCGCTGTACCACTGAGGCTGCCAGCCGAGCGGCTCCCAGGCGACCGATGCGGCTTCGATGCCGGAGCAGATGCATCCAAATCGCATCAAATTAGCTTGCGCTGCTTCGCCGCGACCGGGCGATTGTAGAGCCGCGGCTTCCTGATTTTCTTGGCCTCAGGCTTGGCCGTTTGCGCCGCGGCCAGAGCCGGGTTGATCCACAGAACCTCCTGTCGAATTTTCCCGGTCTGATCCCGAGCGCCGAATTCGATCCGCTTCCAATTGTGCAGCGCCTCGTCGTAGAGCGAGCTGGCGTACCCCGACAGGCAGACCATGCCCTTCAGACCGCGCAACACCGTCAGCAGCCGTTCGTGATCCTCGCGGGTCATTTCCGCGCTGTAGCCCTTCTCCGCCGTCCCCCTGGTTTCGAACAAATAGGGCGGGTCGACATAATGCACGGTCGATGGGGCGTCATGATCGAGCAGAACATCAATCGCCGGCTTGCATTCGATGATCACGCCGAGAAGGCGATATGAGACGGCGTCGAGAAACTCCGGATACCCCCGCCAATCGTGGGCAGGCACCCGTCCGACGCTGCTGTTGTTCCGAAAGCTCGTAGCCCGCGCAGTGTCACGATGGACTTGCGGGGAATACGACATTGACTGCCGGACAAGCGTCCTACGTGCGCGCTCGACGAGATCGTCTGCTGGCGCGGGATCGTGAGCCGCTAGATATTCCGCCCGGGAATAGGGCGTCAGCCGCACGGCTCTCACAAGATCAATGCCGTATTTCCAATCGCGGACGACGCGGTAGAGATTGACGATGTCATCGTCGACGTCGTTGAGGACTTCCACAGGAGACGGCTTCTTTTTGATCAGCAGGCTCGCCGCTCCGCCGAAAACCTCGGTGTAGCAATGATGCGGAACATCGATTTGGCGGATGATGTCTTCAGCCATGGCGAATTTGCCGCCATACCAGCGTAGCAGCGCCCGGTGATATCTCGGCCAGCTCGCCTCGATCTCCTCGGGCGTCCAGCCCGCGCCATGCATAAAGGCATCGATCTTGGGGGTATGCTCTGGCCAGATGTTGTTCATCAAAGACATTGCGGATCCATGGGCGGCTCGTCGGGCATCGATCGATAGACCAGGCCGTTTTCTGTGACGCGAACCGGATCGCTCGCATTTGAGCGATCCGGTTGGGACTGGTGAGTTCGCTCAGTGGCAGGTGGCCGACACCGGCACGGCGGCGCCGCGAGGGCCGGTGGTCATCCCCTTACCCTTACCGGCCGCCTCCAACCCCTTGATGGTGACCGCGCTGCGCTGGGCCTTGTCGAGCTTAGGCCAGTGTACGCCGCACTGGTCATGCGCGGCATAGATCCGGCTCGCCGGGATGCCGAGGTCTTTGGCAGTCCAGGAGACGCAGCCGATTTCTGCGGTCCTGCGGACGATCCGATCGGCCTCGTCCTGAGGGACGGTCTTGAGCGTGCCCTCCATTCGGCGGCCACGGCAGATCAGCTGCACGATGTCGCCCGGGCTTCTCATCGACCACATTTCGACGGCGGCGTGAAAGCCTTTTTCGCGGGCCAACTTCAACACGCGGATCGGGTGCGGCTGACCGTAAACTTTGGCGATCAGCGCAGGCAGTTCAGAGCGGCGGATGCCCGCTGGATCGGCGATGTCAACGAGGTCGCGGTCGGTTTCGTCTTCGAACCGTTCGCCGTCGATGACGATAAAACCCGGCCCGCGCGAGACGGCGAAGAAGGGCTCGGGGAAGGGCTTCGGGCGGGTGCTGGACATCAACATGTGGGTGCATCCTGGGTGTGCCGCGACCGGGATTGACCGCGCTTGTCCAGAAATGATGCCACTCGATTTCGTGTTGAAAAGAGCGCCTGCCCGCCGCGAGGGGCTCGAAAGGGCTGCTTTGGCGGGGTCTGGAGGGGGGGTCTACAGAGCGAAAAAGGCCTCCCGTTAACCAACACGAAAATTTTTCAACACCCATGGGCAGGGAGGTCGAAATCGGCGCGATTTCGGGTCGGAGCCGCCAAAAGATGGTTAGCGATTCGTTACCGATTCGGTCTGGGCCATGATGGCCCGGCAGCATTTCCGCATTGTCGGATGCGGCGGGTGGGTGTCCCGTCACGGCTATGGCAGGTATCGAAATCCTCATCGACGCGCAGTCATTCGAGCGCGCCGCCGACGGTCACGTCGCGCGGGAAATCCTGCCGCGCCTCGTGCGCGCATTGAACGACGTCGCTGCTGCGGCGAAGATCGACGTCGTGGACGCGATCAAGACCGAGCTCGACAACCCCTCCCCGTTCACGGTCTCGGGTGTCGCCGTCTTCAAGGCCAAGCCGTCGGCAAACCGCGATCCCGACGCGGTCGTCTTCATCCGCGATCGGCAAGCCGAGTATCTGGACCTGATCGTCAACACCGGCGTCCGGCGCGCCGGCGATCCGGCAACGACGCGCTTGGGCCCGTTGATCCCGGGCAAGGACGCGAAGTTGAACGCCCAAGGCAACCTTCCTCGCGGCTATGTCGCCAGGCAGCTGCGCAAGAAGAACGTGGCGTGGGTGACGCTGACGCCTGGCCAGCCCCCTGCCCTCGTCGAGAACACGAAGTCCGGCTTGAAGGTGCTCGCGCTGATCGTGCGGGAGGCGCACTACGACAAAGTCCACTTGCCGTTCTTCGACATCGTCGAGCAAGCCGTGTCGCGCGAATGGCCGAAGGCGGCCGCCCGCGCCTTGGAGCGCGCGGCCAGCGCTACGTAATGAAGAGCGGTTGCCAGGAACTCATGCGGCGGGGATCGAAAGACAGCCCCGCCTCCAACCCGGGTAGAATGACGCCGACGCCGCCGCTGCCAGGATTGCCGACATAAGTGACGTAGCCGGCCGGCGGGGAGCCGCCGCCGATCGTCATTGTCGACCAGGTCACGCCTGCGTCGACAGTCGCCAGGAAGCCACCGCCCACTGGCCTTGCGGTGGCGAACAGGTTCGCATGCTGGAGCAGAAATGCGGACGCGCCGGTGCCTCCGCCTGCGGGCGTGACGGAACGCACCAGGTCACCGTCGTAGTCCCGGAACTCCAAGGTGCTCGCACCGCTGGGCATGCGGATCAGGCCGTCCATCGCGACCGTCTCCGGCGGGGAGATGCCGCCCGTTGTCAGCGCCGTGCCGGACTGAAGGTTTGGCCAAGACTGCGAGGCCTCAATGACGAATTCGCCTGAGGGCACGTCACCCGCGTCCAGGTATTGAAGGGCATCGATCGTGCCCGACCGCAGCTGATCGCTGAACCCGACGTAGTCGATGGTGCCGGCGCTGAAATTCAGGATGCCCTGATTGACGTACTCATAGATCGACACGACGTGGCGCGAGCAGCGGCCGCTCGCGATCTCGACGATGCCGGTGGACGGCCCGACCTCGATTTCCCGGGTGCTGACGCTGGCCGGGCGACGGCTGATGCCACCCCGGACGGTCCACAGGCCATTGATCGCGGCCCCGGATGCCGACCAAGCAAAGGCCCGCGCGCGGGTATCGACGGTCAGCGGCCGCCTCCAGGGCGTGAAGGTTACGGGCACGACGCCGGCACCGGGAACGACGCGGTAGCACATGGGCTTCGCGCCATCGTCGATCGCGTCGATCTTGCAGCGAACGTTGCGGCCGCCGCTGGCCGCGAGGATGGTGCGAGGGTTCGTTCCGGAGGCCATCGTCGTGGCGTTCGGGACGAAATACACCGCGTCCCTGGCGAGGAAAACGCTGAGGTTGGCGCCGGTGTCGATGTCGGCGCCGACATCCCCGGTACCCAGGTCATAGGGTGTCAGACGACGCCCGCCCGTGATCGTGAGCACCTTAAGCGCGAGGTCGGGCGAGATGTGATGCGGCGACGTCCCGAGCGGAGGCAGGGTCTTCGTAAAGGGCTGGACCCTCCCCCTTGGCGCTGCGCCTGGAGCCGGTCGCCTGCGGACCATCACGACTTGGCGGTGTGAAGGAAACTTCCTGCACGGCCTCTACCCGATCGTGCGTGTCGGACCGGACCTGCATTTCCGGATCGTGGGTCCGTCCTAGGCCAAGTCTGGCGGGTTAACTATCCCCGGGAGGAGATAGGTCACTGCATCGTCGAAGGGCTGGAATAGCGGTCCCGGGAGACCTGGGAGCGGTGTTTCTTCGCCAAGCGCTTCTTACGTTCCTGAGCGTACCAAGGATCCTCGGTCGGGACGAAACGCCCCATCCACGCGTTGTTGAAATTCTCCCAGCTGCTTCGCTCGTCGCGGTACATCTCGAACAGCACTTTCCCGACGCTTCGACCGTAAAGAGGCCAGAGAAGGTTCTCCAGCTCGCCTGGCACCCGCGAGAGCTTTTTCGTCTCTCCACGCTCGAAGGCCTTCTGGCGACGCTCGCTCTCCGCCTGGTCGTAAGACGGTCGGGTACGGCAGTCGATGACCTCGACATAGTCCTCGTCCGACCCCCTCCGACCCCTTCCGCTGACCTCGGTTTCGGACCCTTCGCCGACCCCCCCGACCCCCCTGCACCCCTTATGTGGAATGTCAGGACGAATAACGTCGATATTGCAGTGGGTTACGACCGAATTTTCGATGACGGTCTCGGCGGCTCTTTTCGAGGCCTCGTACGCCTGCCGGGCGCGGGTCTCGTACCGCTGGATCTCCTCGTCCATGATCTCGCGCAACTCTCCCTCGAACCGCGCTTGGACGATGAACGAATCGTGGATGGGCAAGCATACGATCCCGATCCTGTTGCAGGCCTTCACGACCCGCATCGCCAGTTCCGCATCATCGTGCATCAGGCTGATCCCGACGTCCGCGCCAATGTCTTGGGCGATGACGGGGTTCTTGGCGATGACGGCGTCGACCACGGCCCGGGTCTGGGCCCAATCGAGCGGCCATGCGGTGCCATCGCGGCTGCTGCTCTTCAGTAGAGCGGCCACCGCCTGCGACAAGGTGCGGGCGTTTAAGGCCACCAGCAAGGCCCTCTTGGAGATGGAGCGATCGACATTGGGCAAATCGTACGGGTCGAAGTCCAGGGTCCGGCCCCGCTTCGCATAGAGCATGCGCGGATGCAGCGATTGATAATCGAGCTCTACGACCGCCTCGCCGTCGATCAGCAGGTCCGCGCGCCTGCTCGCCGGCAAATTCTGGCCCCACCAGTAGATGCGACCGCCCATATTCCATTTGCCGCGGCTGAAGACCCTGTAAAAGACGGGCGCGTCGGTCATCCGAACGACGGCGCCATCGACAGTCAGCAGGCTTCCCTCGATGACGACGCCTTCCCCGGGCAGTTCGACGCGTGTCCGCGCCATTGCCTTGTTCAGGATTTCAAGATCCCGCCGCATCGCGATCGTCTGCGCCGTGTCCCGGTAGTCCACGGAGTCCCCGCGCTCGTCGCGCATGCGCAAGGTCTCGCGGACACAGTATTCGAAGCCGACGCCGGCGAAGGCGGCCAGGAGGTTGTCAGTTGCCTTGAAGCGGGACTGGCGACCGGTGCGGCGATGGTCGCCGGGCTTGGCGCGCTCTTCCTCAATCAGGCCCAGCGCCAAAAGCTCGTCGACGATATCGACGATACGGTCGTAGGAATAAGCGGTGCCCTGGTATCGACGGACTGGCCGATAAAATTCCCGCCGACGGGAATACGAAACCCATTCCCCGCCGCGGCCGGCCAAAACCGCCGCCGCCATCATGCTGCGCGCTGCGTCGTCGTAACGCCCGTCCCCGGATCCCTGCCAGCCAGCCGCGGCCGCTGCCGCCTTGGGCACGCGCCAGTGGAAATCGAGCGGCCTGTCCCGGCCGGGGATGACGATGCCATCCGCCTCAGCCTGGGCCTGCTCGATCTGCTCGATGATGTCGGCGGTGAATTCCATTCCAGGGAAGCTACCCTGCAGGCCCGCGATCCAAAAGAGGAAATCGACGGCTATGTCCCTGACAACAAAGGGCTATCTTGGCGTCGAGGCAAAGGCGACGCGTTGCCCATGAAATTGCGATTTGGCCCATAATCCAGCCATGCAGACAGACCGGTCGGGGTATCTACAACCCCCAGGTTCTTGGGCTGCTGGAAGGGGCGTTCTGGTGCCATAAGAAGGCCATTACAAACGCTGCGAAATGTAACTCGCCCGCTTACAGGGCCATGGCGGGGATTGGGTGCCGGTCATGGGCATGCAGCACTCATCGGTGCGTTACACCAATGAGGCGATTTCCCCATGATTTTGCCATGGACGGCCCATGATTTTGCCATGGACGGCCCATGATTTTGCCATGGACGGCCCATGATCCCCATGAAACGCCCCATCAGGCCGAATTTCGATTTCATGGGCTTCCATGGGCTTTTCATGGGGAAATCGACCGATCGAGGCTGACCGTCAACGAAGCCGGCGTTGGTCCCTCGACCCGCCGGCAAGACCGAATCGGTGCGCGTCGGAATGCCGTCAAGCGTGGGCGGCCAAGTCCGCCGCAGCCGCCCGCGCCTTCTCCGCTCCGACACGGGACCGGTACTGGTCACCCCTCCACCACCATGTCCTACAAAAGAAGATCCTCCGGCACTGGATGGGTTCGCGCAGGACCGCCAAGCGACGCGCCTCTGCAGGCGTCACGCTCTTGGAGCACAGGGCGATCTGGTTCGCGACCGCGACGGCGTCGTACGCCCTGTCATAGGCCCGATGCCAGCGAAGCTCCGGCGAACCGTCACGATGGTAAAGGCCGGTCGGCTGGAGAACCTCGTGGCCGGGATCGAGCCGTTCCAGGACCGTGATCAGCATCTTCAGCTGTGCCATCCTGCCGGCGTCCTGCGCGTCCCGCTCCGCCTTCGCGATGGCGACCTGGCGGCTACTCCAGTCGATCCATGCTTGCGCCGATCGGTTCGCGTTCTTAATCGCCTCGCCGATTGCCGCGAAATCCATGATGCTCGCCTCTCTTCGAAGTATATCGGCGCAAATACGCCAACTCGATAAAGACTAGCAGGGTCGAATTACCATCTAGTGGACCCGATCACGGCAATGGATTCCATCGTACAACGCAACGTTAACCGTGATAATCTGTCCCTCGGAAAGCAATGTGCCGCCCTTGTGGGGCGGCACGGGAGGGAGCGACTGCGACCGTAGCCCGGTCAGCCTAGATACGTGTCCGGCGGGCCGACATAGCCCTCATCGAGATGCCAGACGTCGTCGTAGATCGAATAGTAGACGCGCCTAGCCTCCTGAAGCTCGCGCAGCGCCTGCAATAGGGCTTTGGTGCCCGGGCCCGGCTGGAGCCCCAGGATCTTGCGGAGCGCGCGGCGCGAGCGCGGCCCCCTATCGAGCTCTGCAATGATGGCAGCCTTCATGATATCGGCACTCCCCATATGTCTGTGACGCCTGCAACCCAGGCAGGCCGGCTCGCGCCGGCGCTGATGGCCTCCAACTTGTCGGACAGCCGTTCGGCGTCGTGGACGGCTTTCCAATCGACGTCGCGCAGCGCCGACCTCAGGCGGGCTCGCGCGTGCGCTCGGCGACCTGCTTTAGCTGCCGGACTTCGTTCTGAAGGGCTTCCACGGCGTCCGCCTGCCGATCGACCGCTTCGCCCACCAGGCGCAAGGTCTCCGATAACGACTGGACGCTGTCCTCCTCCCCTTCCTCCGGGGTCAACGCCTCCAGTAGCGCCGTCATTATGCTGCGCAGGCCGCGCACTTCCATCAGGATTTCGTCCATCGTCCGTTCCTTTCAGTTCCATTCCTGCCAGCCGGGCCCTCACTTCGCCGGCGGGGATCCGGACGCCTCGCTCCCGGCTCGCCCTGCCGATTGCGCGGGTCACGCTGTGAGCCGTCCCGCTGGCGTCGACGACGACGGGCCCGGCCGTGCCCTGGCGAAGCTCAAGGCCGCGCCGCGCCAGTTCCCGAGCGAACCCGGGGCCGTCGTCGCTGGCGTCCCATGCGGCCAGGCAAGTCGACCGAATCGAGGCGAGCTCGATGCCGGTCCTGGCCTCGATCAACCGTTCCTCCGGCGTCACCGGCGCGACGGGCTTTTCGGCGTCGATCAGGCCGTGCTGCGCCATCCACTGCACGACGTCGTCTCGACCCTCCTGCGCGAGGCGGAAGGCAACCGAACGGGCATGCGGCGTCGGCGCCGGCGTCAAGCCGAGGTCAAAGCCGACACGGATGTTGACGTATGTCCGACGCGCGAAATCCTGGCTGATGTCGACGGCGCGCCCGTCAGGCCGGATCAGGCCATACGCCCGATGCTCGTGGCGGCGGCCGCCTTTGACGTGCTGGGCGCCGCAATACGGCTGATGCAGCAGGCCGAATTCGACTTCGAAGGCCCGCCACCAGGCCGTGAGGACCTGCTGGCAGTCTGGCGCATCGACCGGAGGATCAGCGTGGACATGATAGATGGGCTTGCCGGCGCGACCATGCCGGCTGCCGGCGACGATCTCGCGAAGCTGTGCGTGCAGGTCCTCGCGAGTTGCTACGCCCCGAGGCACGATGATCTCGGTCGTCTGACCCTTCTCCGCTTTTAGGAGGTGGCTCGACAGTGCGCGGCCGCCCTTGCCCGGCGTGGCCCCGGAGATCACTGGCCCACCCTCCGGCTGATCTGAACATCAGCGCCGACGGTAACGTGGGGCCAGCCACCATAAGCGAAGCCCCGCATGCTGACGCCGGAGACGTCGGGCACCTCGGTCCACCCCTCTGCGCCTGCGGCGCGGACGAAGACCTGAGCCGACGCGATGATGTGGCCCTGGTCGCCGGGGTCGTTCTCCAACGCCATGATCGCATCCGCCGCCTCCAACATCAGGCGGCGCTGCTGGCGGGCGGCAAGCAGGCGACCCTTGGCCTCCGCGATCTCCGCTGCGACCAAGTCAGCCGGTGCCTTATCACGACGCCAGGTCTGCCCGTCGGGCCCTACGACGATCTTACAGGCATGGTGGAATGTCAGATCCAGGCAGCCGCGCCTGTATCGGGCGACGAGGTGCTCGATCTGCTTCGCAGCCGCCGGTCCTACCCGGTTGTTCGCCACGCCGCGCACCTGGAGGACCTCAAGGAAATAGAGCTCCAAATCGGCGATGCTGCGCCCATCCGATTTGCGCCTGAGCGACCAAATCGACGGCGCGCTCAATGTCTCGTGGCCGACGAAATCGGTGTAGTCGCGGGTCGCTAGGCAGTTGACCATGGCGACGCCTTCTCTTTTCAGGGCTTCGCGTGTGATCGGCCGGACCCAATAATATCCGTCGGCGCAATCGATCCGCTCGTCTGTGCCGGCATCGCCGGCGATCGGGCGGTCTTTCAGCAGCGTCATAGAAAAAGGCCTCCAGGTGGGTGTCCTGGAGGCCATTGTCCGTGCCGCGCCGAAACAGACGATGCCGGCTGGCGGCAATGGCCGCCCCGATGCCATCCGAAAACGAAAAAGCCGCCCGAAGGCGGCTTCATCGGGTTTGTATCCCGAGTGTTACGGGCAGCAGCTGACTGCGGCGAGCGCCGGGGCGGCCATGATCATCAGCGTGGTAACCGCCAGTGCAACGATCTTCATATCGCTTCTCCGTTGTGATGCCTTGGCATGTTGCCCGGTAATCGGTTCACGTTCCATCCTGGATAAGATCACGAATCGGGCACCACGCCCGGCCAGGCCGCGGGTCAGCGCCTCGTGGTGGTGGTCTAGCGGCGGATCTTCGCGTCAAGCTCGCGCTTGCGGGCGGCGGCAGCTTCAGCGCCTTCAGCAACCGGGCGCGTCTCGGTACGGGCCGCCATCGCGCGCGCCGTCTTCGCGACGTTGGCTTCGACGGCATCGGGGCCGCGAACGGAGACCGGCGCCGGCTTGGGCTTGTTCTTCGTCCCGGGCTTGCGGCCCCGACGCGGCCCCGCGGGCTTCTCAGCGACGTCGGCGGCCGGCTTCGCAGCCGGGGTGGCGCCGAAGATGGACAGCGGCCGCCCGACCATGGGCACGGGCTCCTCCGCTTCCTCGACGATGACCTCGTCGACATCATCATCGTAGACGTCGCCCTCGATCGGGGCGGTCCACAGCGCAGCCTGGCGCAGGGCCTGGCCCTTGGCCGTCAGCGCCAATCGCCTGGGCGGCCAAGTCGGAGCGACGATGCCCAGCGCGGTCGCGATGGCGATGAACGCCTTGCTGTCGTCGCTGCGGCCATTGAGGTAGCCGTCGTCATTGAACCGCGCGATCAGGCGCAGGACGCCCTCCGGGATCGGCAGGACGGCAAAGTCGCCATCCGACTGCACGTGCTTCAGGCGCAGCGTCTGCTGCCGGACGAGCCGACCCGTCGGCGTCAGGTCCGCATATCCGACGCTGGGGTGGCCGATCAGGCCAGCTTTCATGGCGAGCTGACCGGTCTCGCCGTAATCCGTGACGAAGTCGGCCCGCTGCACCGGCCCGCGCCAGTGCTCGACCAGGCTGACGATGGCGATGGGAAGCGGCAGGTCCTCGGTGACGATGGTGTCCATATGAAATCTCCAGGGCGTGGGTTGCCCTGGAGATTGTCCGTCCGACAGCGAAACAGACGATGGCCTAGCCGACCGGCTGTCCGTCGAGTGCCCTGCCCATCCGCCAGGTCGCCTGCCGGTATGCCAGGCGCTGCCGGGCCGTTGCGGCCGCGTCGGCTACGGCGACCTCGTGGGCGGCGAACAGCGCCATCAGCGGCGCCTCGGGATCAGGCGCGGCCGCAGCCTTCGCCGGAGCGCACAAGGCGAGCACCTCGGCGACCTTGGCGTGAACCCGTGCTCGGCTTTCGGCCCGCTGCTCGGCCGTCCGCTCGGGCATGGAAGGCATCTGAGGCTCCGGAAGCGCCAGGACGCGCTGCGGGCGTTCGGAAAAGGGATCGAGCCAGTCGCTGTCTCTCATGATGCGCTCCATGCCCGCATGCGGGCTCTCGCTATGTCAGTGACCCGATAGACCGAATGGGCCTCGCCCCTGGTCTGCTTGGCCAGCAGACCGGCTGCGAAGAGCTCGACCAGGGGCGTGATCAATTCGCCGGCGATCGTGCCATCGTCGACGAATTCGGTCCCGGCGTCGATGGCCGCTACCAGGACATGCTCGGCACGACAGCTGACGTAGTGAAAGATGACGCCGCCCCGCTCCTCGCGGTCGTTGTCCGCTGGCGACGGGCGGCCGCCTCTTATCACGGCTGTCGTAGACATCATGCTGCTGCCTCCTGGCGGGTTTGGGCAGCGCGGGTGTCGCCGGCCCGCTCCTTATCATAGCGATTCGTTTTTTGGCTGCATTGTCCCTGGGAACAGGATTTCGGGATCGCCGTTGAATCGGCATTCCATTCCAACCCGGGAGAAGCACCATGGCTACCGAACCCAAAGCCCTCGATGACCTGTTCCACGACATGCTCAAGGACGTCTATTACGCAGAGAAGCAGATCCTGAAGGCACTGCCGAAAATGGCCAAGGCGGCGAAGTCGCCGGAACTCAAGAAGGCCTTCGAAGCCCACAAGGCCGAGACCGAGGGCCAGGTCGAGCGCCTGAGCGACGTCTTCGAAGCCATCGGCAAGGCGCCTCGCGGCAAGACGTGCGACGCCATCCTGGGCATCCTGGAGGAAGGCAAGGCGGTGATGGAGGACTACGCCGACAGCCCTGCCCTCGATGCCGGCCTCGTCGCCTCTGCGCAGGCCGTCGAGCACTACGAAATCACCCGCTACGGTACCCTAAAGTCGTGGGCGCAGCAGCTCGGTCACAAGGAAGCCGTCTCCCTCCTCGACGCGACGCTGGCCGAGGAGACCAAGACGGACGACCTCCTGACCAAGATCAGCAAGTCCACCAATGCGGCCGCCGTGCCGAAAGCTGCCAAGGCAGCTTGATCGCCCGACCGATGAAAGCCCGCCAGGTCCGACCTGGCGGGCTTTTTCATGCGCGGTCGCAGTTGCCCGGGCCATGGTCTGCCGGCGAGCGGCTGGGCGGCTATTAGCCGCTAGCCCGATCTAATGACTATACGTCATCGCCCTCTTGTCGTATGCCGCGCCAAAACGGGGGATGCAAATGGAAGAGCCGGTCAAGAGCTTCACGGTGACGATGGATATCCAGCGATCGGTGACGGTCGTGGTTGAAGCCGGGAACGAAGACGAGGCACGCCGAAAAGCCAACGACCTGAATTTCAAATACGAGGTGCCGGGCGAAATCACGCGCTGGGTCGTGCACGACGTCGCCGAGATGCCGAAAAGCGCCACGTCGTGATCAGGACCGTCGCGGTCACCTGCGCGGTGCTGCTGGCGGCCGGCTGCGGAGGCGTCTACCTAGTCGCCTCGCGAGTGCCCTCCTTCAACGACGTGGTGCATCCATGCGTGGAGGCCGAGATCGAACAGCCGCCCTTACAGCGAATGCAGACCTGCCTTTGTGTTGCTGAGGAAGTTGCGACGCCATTCTGGACGGCGCGCGACTTGGTTGTGCCCGCTTCTACCGCGAAGTCGTTGCGCGACGCGATGTTGAAGACCTGTCGAGCCCGCGCCGTAGAGAAGCGGGGGAGCGATCGAGGACCGACGCGTATGTCACCGATGCCGCGCCTGTCCAATTGAGCGCCAGGCCATGCGATCATCATTCTCCTCATGCTTGCCGCTTGACACGAACGGTGCCAGCAGAGCCATCCTCGAAGGCGCGGATCGCCGATTGTACCAGGTCCGCTTCGGGATATGCCTGCCAAGTGCACATGATAATGTGGCTCAGCCTTTCACGCTCCGCGGGCCTTGCGGATGCGTCGATCGGCGTCGGCTGGTTGACGGCGATCCATGCCTCGTCGAACGCATCGGCCAGTTTTTGAAGGTCTGCCGGATCGGCGGTCAGAGAACGGAATGGCATGCTCCCCCCTGCTACTGCTACGCCGTCTCACATACCGAGATGACGCCTTTATGCCAAATTGTCGCATCCCCCGCAATCGCTAGGGCGGAGCCGCAGGTTCGCGTTTAGCCTCGCCCGATCTTACCGTACCTGTCAAAAGACCGGTTGCCTGAGACTTGTTTTTGGGCCGCGAGCCAGCTTGCACGCCAGCGCCGCCGCCGAGATTGATGCCTTAGGATCGGAGGCCTGAGGCTAAGCGGACCGGCGTGACGACGTAGCCATCTCGACCTCGACCTTATTCCTGCCGGATGCCTTCGCTCGATACAGAGCCCTGTCGGCGGCTTCCTGTTCTGCGCCTTGCTTCCCGTCCGAAGTGCCGACGCCGATGCTGACGGTGACGCGTTCGATGGCGGGGTAGATCGAGGGCCAGTCGAAGTGCGCGACCTCCATACGGATCTCCTCGGCAAGGCGCTTGGCCGTCGCGACGTCGCTGTTGGGCAGGATGACGGCGAATTCCTCGCCCCCGACGCGGGCGGGCAGTCCGTCCCTCGCACGAGCTTTCGCGTCGATGATCGCGGCGATGCGCCGAAGGCAGGCGTCGCCTACGCCGTGGCCGTGACTGTCGTTGATGGCTTTGAAGTGATCGACGTCGATCATAAGGACGCAGGCGTCGCCCGAAGCGGACGCGAACTCGCTGGCAAACGCACGACGGTTCGGCAAGTTCGTCAACGGATCTTGTCTCGAAAGCATACGCAGCTCGGCATTGGCCCGGTTGAGGTCTTCCTTGGCCGCAAGCAGTTCGCGATGCTGACGCTTCGCATCGGTAATGTCGCCGTGCGTCGTATAGGCGAAACCACCGGCCGAGTGACGGGTGATCACGCGGCGCCAGCGGTCGCGCGGAAGCTCGACCTCGAACGGGGCGTTGTCGTAGCGCAGTCTGTTCGTGATCATCGCCGTCAGCGACGACACCGGCGACACGCCGTGCCAAGCGTCCGCCAACACTTTCTCAAACGTCTGTCCGACGATCACGCGATCGCCGGGAACGTCGTACAGCTCCCGAAACTGGTTATTGCTGGCGAGGATCACGCCCTGCGGGTCGGCGACGCACGCGCCATCCGCGATGAAGTCCAGCGCATCGAAAGGTGGGATCTCAGGCGATCGTTGCTCGGCCTGCGCATCGCCGAGCTCTTTCCAAATCCGGACGCGGCCGGCGCCGGGAATCGGTAACGAGGAGACGCGTAGCTTTCGGCCGCGATGGGTGAACTCGAAAGGTTGTTGCTGCTGGAGATGCCGAGCGAGCCCCTCGGCGACGAGGCGCTCGATGTCAGGGAGTTCCGCTTCGTTCAGTCGATAATTGTAGAAGCGCCGCAGGTTCTCCGAGTAATGCTCGCCGTGGTGGATGTAGCCGGCATGTTCAGGGAAAAACTCGTAAAACGTGGCGTTCCAACGCACAGCGCACAGCTCGTCGTCGAACTCGCAGAACGCGATATCCAACGTGTCCAGTAGCTCGCAAATGACGGCAGCTTGCAGCATGCCAAAGCGTTAGGACCGCGCGGTTAAATGACGGTAAATCGCATGAATAACATCAGGCGGGCGATCGGCCCGCTCGATGCCTATCCAAAGCCCTGATCGCGGCGACGGCGACACGACGCGGGCTGGTGTGCCAGACCTTGGTCGGCGGGTCCGGCGCCTCCGGATCGAGACCCCACGGGCAGTACGCATAGGTCTCTTCCCAGGCCCGGAAGTCCCGATCCATCTCCGCCTGGATCGCGGCCTCGACGATGGCGACCTCGGCGTCAGTCACCAGGCGCCTCGCCGACGTCCACGGATACCGGCGGATGCTCGTCGCCCAGCACGCGCAGCACGACGGGCGCGCCAGCGACGATGCGGGCGATCTCGTCCGGCGTGGGGTGCCACGCCGTCTCCATCGCGGGCACCAAGCCGTTGACGGTGCAGCGCACAAGGACGTCGCGGACCGGCAGGCCGATGTAGCCCTGGCTCTTGCCAAGGTCGCGGGTGGCGTCGAGGATGCGGCCGGCGATCATGGACGCGTCCTCCCGCGCTTGGGCTTCAAGGCGTCGTCGGCGGCGTCGAGCCATGCCTTCCACATGGGCTGCAGCACCCGCTGGGCTATCTGCGCGCGCTGGTACTCCCAAGCGATCGACATGATGGCGGCCGAACCGGTGGCGGCGTCGAGCTTCGCCTGCCACTCCGGCGGCCACGGCTCGGGCGGCGGCACCAGCGCCTCGATCGCCGGGTCGATGAATTCGTACCGGCGGCAGGTGTTGAACTCCTCCTCGCCGACGTCCGTCCACGGCGTGCTCGGCGCCTGGGTGCAGCGGACGGTCATCCCGTCCGGCGCAAAGGCCTCGCATCCGTTCGCGTCGACGACGACATGGATGTCCGACCCGTCGCGGGTGACCAGGTCGCCGGGCTGGAACCACCGGTTGCCGTGGTCGTCGAAGTAGCGGCGGGCGGTCATGACGGGGCCCTCCATGCCTTGCCTGCATCCGTCAGCTCCAGGATCACGCGCCCATCGGGCAACGTGATCTTGATGAGCAGCCCCGCGAATTCGAGCTCATCCTGAGGACGCCGTGCAAGCCGACAGTCCTCCAGAACCTCGCCCGTCGCCGCGCACTCCTGCATGAAGGCGAGCGAGCTCTGCGTCGGCCTGGAAAGCCCTGGCGATTGCCGGAGGACCGGCCCGGCATACGTGACGCGATAGCGCTTCGACATGGTCAGCGCTCCATGCGTTCGAGGATGCGGACCAGCCGCGTATGTGCCGTCTCCAGAGCAGCTACGGCGCCCGCGGCCTGGCCGTCGGCCATGTCACGAGAGGCGATGACGAGCTGGGTCAGGTGCCCCAGCATGACCGAGGCGGCCGCCAACTCGGTTGGGGGAACCCGGACGCCGTCCAGACGATCGATGGCGGCTTCCTCGCCGAGGTGATCGGCGATGAGGCGCCTGACGAAGGCGGACGTCCCGGAGCCCTCCGCGCGAGCGACCTCAACGACGCGGGCATACAGGTCAGCGGTGATCTGGCAGCCGAGGTGTCGGAAGCCAGGCGTCACCTTCCGCTTCTTCTGGGGTCCACGGGGAGCATCCCCTGGCAGGCCGGACACCGCAGGGGGACGTTGGGCGTTTTCAACGCCCATGCCTGGCTTATCTCTCACTGCTTCCTGCACTGCCTGCCTCCGTTGAAAACTGACGTTGAAAAGACCCGCGATCAGGGCTTACCCGGGCCCTTCGGCGGCTCGTCGTCGTCATCGCTGTCGGGCTTCTCGGCATCCTCCGGAGCCGGCGGCGGCGTCTCGACCTCTTCTTCGTCGTCTTTGGCCCGGACGCGGCCGCCTTTCCCGCCCTGCTCGGGCTCTGCGGCGGGGACGGTGGCATCGGGGTCGACCACGTTCGCCGGGGCCGCGGGCGCGCGCTTGCTACCTCCGCCTCCCCCCGGCCGGGCGGCCCGCAGCCGATCGCGCTCAAGCAAGCGCTGCACGATGTCATCAGGGATGTTGATAGGCGGGGGGATGAGCTTGCCCGTGCGACGCGCCAGATCGGCAGCCTGTTCTTCGAGCGCGCGGATGCTGGCCCACAGGTCCAGGTCGCTGTTCAGGTCTCGATCGATGCCGTCCGCGAATCCGTCCTCGCGACCGGGGTCGCCGATCAGCGGCACGGGCATCATCGGAACTTTGCGACCGGCCAGGACGAGCGCCTGGAAATACGCGGTCCGGCGCGGACCCAGAACGTCTTTCGCCCGAGCAACATGGGCGGGCGAAGGCTTCGAGCCCACCTGGCCGATGCTGCGGGCATAGACGTCGGCCGCTCCGCCGATCGTCGAGACGGCGCGCGCAGCGCGGATGGCGTCTTCGTCGGCCGCACGCTGGCGCTCAGCTTCGCGCTTGCGCTTGGCCGCTGCCAGATCCTCCGCCGAGGGGGTCTTGGCGCGAGCGCTGGCCGGACGCTTCGGCTTGGGCTTCGGCGCGACTTTGGCGAATCCAAAAAATCCGATGAGAGCGTGAAACATGACGGGCCTCCATGGGTGAAAGCCCATGCTGCCGCCACGCTGCGAAACAGACGATATCGTTTGTTTCGCAGCGTGGCGGCAGTCTGAAGGCGTCGAATTCGCGACAAACCCACGAGGTCATCAATGACGATCCTGCTAGCCAACCCGTCACCGCCGCCTCCGGAACCGCCAGCGCGCGCCTTCAATGCAGAGGTGGCGGCCGCCGCCGGTTACCTCGCGGCGACGCGTGGCGAGCGGCTCGCGATGCAGCTGAAGACGTGGGCGAAGCTCGGGCCCGGCTGGGATGGTCCGGGCTCGCTGCCGATGGACCGCGAGGCTTGCATCGCCATGGCCGCCATCATCATCGCCTGCCCGCTGGAATGGACAGATGACTGGTCGCTGGTGCCGTGGCCGGACGGTGTGCTCTCGGCCAAACTGGCATTCGCTGACGAGCGGGGCCATCTCTCGATCGAGGCACACCGGAGACATGGCGACATCGCTTTCAGCTTGTCCGTCAACGACGGACCCCGCAGCTGGCATCACTACGTCTCGATGCTGACCGATGCGATCAAGGCGGCCTTTGCCCCGGGGTGAAGGCGCCCCGGACTGACCGGCGCGCCTGTTCGGCCTAGTCGGCCGCCCTCCCTATGAGGAAGTCGACTGCCTGGCTCGCCTTGGCTGCGGCGGTGAAGATCGCCCGGTTGTCGGACTTGAGCAGCGTCAGCCACGACGCGATGTAGCTGGCGTGCTGCTGGTGCGGCTCGCTGGGGAGACCCAGGGTCGCCATCGTGAAAGCGGCGCCTAGTTCGGCAACCAGTTCCTCGGCTGCGTAGGACGCAGTCTTGAAGCGACCGCTCAGGTCCCGATCGAGGCGGCTCTTGGCCCCGGTCCAGTGGACAAGTTCGTGTGCCAACGTCGACGTGAAACCGCTCGTCGAATGGAATGCCTGCCTCGGTGGCATCCGGATCTCGTCGGTGCTGGGCACGTAGCAGGCTGTCGAGCCGCCCTCGTGGACGATGGCCCCGGTCTCAGCGACGAACCGATCGAACTCCGGAGGGAGCTCGACACCTGCTGGCAAAACCGAATCGATAGCGGCCGCGCCATCGACCTGGCTTGCATTGAAGACGAAACTGGCTCGCGCGATGAAGCGGCGGCCATCGTCGCCCTCGCCTTCGGGCTCGACCCGGTGGTCTTTGTAGAAGACGATCAGGCTACTGCGCTCGCCCTTGCGGACCTGGGCACCGGCTTCGGCCCATTGCTTGTAGGTCGCCCAGCGGCTGTCGCCGTAGCCGTTCGCCTGGGCGGCGCACCAGAGGCTCAAGATGTTGATGCCGCGGTAGGGCTTCTTGCTGACCGCGTTGGTCGGGAGGCCGCCTGCGGATCGGTTCCAAGGGCACTTCCAATCGCCGGGCTTCACGGTCTCCAGGGCGGCGATGATGCTGTCGGTGATGGTGGCGTGGATGTCCATGTCGAAGCTCCTTCGAATGAAAGAGCCCGCCGGTCACCCCGGCGGGCTGGAAGGTGAAGGGGTCAGCCGCGCTCGGCCTGGCGGTCCCACACCAGCGGCCATTCCGTCGCCTTGGGCTTGCGGGGCTGGAACAATGCCGCGTGAATTGTGCAGGGGAGCGAGGGGTCCGAGATCGTGACGCTCAGGAATGCGGTGCCGTTCTTGCTCTGGCGCCGCCAAGCGCCACCCACTTCCCGTCCGAGGTGCTTGACGCGGAAGTCAGGCGCCTTCTCGCTCTGGCTCTCGAAGGGCTCGAATTCGAGCTCGGCGTCGATGGTCAGGGTCTTCAGGAAGCCGATGTAGCCGCCGGTGCCGGTCGTGGTGAAAAGACCGATGTCGATCATGGTGTCTCTCCGTCTTTCCGGTCGCCCGATTGCGACCGCGTGGCGGCCTGCAAGACGGAAGGGAGCGGCTGCACCGCAGGCCGGAACGGAGTGGAGGAGCGCGCCAGCGCTTGCAGCTTCAGCGATCGAGCGTCGTATGAACCGACACAAAGCGGTCCAACGGGCGTCCGGCGCAGGGAGATTTGATCGCCTCGGGCCTCGATTAACCCGATCGATTCGTTCTACATCTGTTCTCCATGCGATCCGACATCCCGCCTGACGAGAACACCCCGCTTTCGAGATGGCCGTGGGTTGAGGTCCGCTTCCGCTGCCATGTCTGCGCTCGGCACGATGACGTGCGGCTGGCTGCCCTGGCGGCAAAAAGGGGCACCGGATCACATTGGGATTTTGGTCTCGCAGTGGGCAAGCCTCTGCCCATGGCACCACTCCAACCCCGCACGCCCCAAGCCGCAAAAGTATGGGCATCGGTGCGGTGGCTACTGCCCGGATCTACGCAAATGGACGCCCCCCGACCTGCCCCCGGCCCTGGGCGGCCTCGTGGTCCTCGAAGGTGGCAAAGCGGATCAGCTACCTGCCGAACCTCGACGGCAGGAACGACGTCGGCGGATCGGCGCACCGGACGAAGGCTAGGACCGGGCCGTCGCGTCGCCTGGGCCCCGTCCCAGCCATCATCGGAGATGCTATTGTTAGCGTCAACCCTTGCGGCGATCGCAAAAGATGCTAATATTAGCGTCATCAGGGGCGATGGTCGCCGCTGCAGGAGCCAGTCATGACCACCAAGTTCATCGCCCTTTGGGCCAATCCTGATAATCAGACCACGATCCTCGCCACGGGCGAGACCGCCGAGGTCGCCATCGACAGCGCGCTCCGCAACCTCGGCGGTGAGGTGACGGCGAATGATCTCACGGCGGTTCCCGTCAGCGCTCGCCTCGGGGCGGTTCTCGATACCGGCTACGACGTGACCAGCTGGTATGAGGACGACGGCATCGCCGACATCGACTTCCGCATGCCGGCCCCGAAGGGAGCGAAAGCGCCCAAGCTGCGGCAGGCCAGCTACTGAGATGGCCGACTTCTCGTCTTACGCCGATTGGACGCCGGAGGCTGCGAAGATAACCGCGGAAGCCGTCTACGGCGCCGCGACTTGGCAGACCCGGCTTGCCGAAGACGTCTCTGCACTTACTGGTGCGCCGTTCACCTCGGGCCGGGTCCGCCAGTGGTTTTTCGAAAAGAACAGCCGGCCGATCCCGCATTGGGTTCGGGAGCGCCTGACCGAAATATTCCTGCACGCCCTGGCGCGCATGGATGCGGCCCGCGAGCGGGCTGTCGACGAGATAGCCCAGCGACACGGCTGGCGCCCCACTTACCGCAATGGCGAGCCCGATCCCGCCATCGCTCCGGAGACTGCACACATGCGGCCTTACCCGTGGCCGCCCCTTCCCCGAAACGGCCAGCTGTAGGAGTCATTTTTATGCAGACCAATCGTACCGCTACGTCGACGCTCCCCGCCCTCACACCCTTGGCATGCGAGCCGGTTTACAAAACCGCACGCTTCACCGCGGGACCCGGCGGTTGGGTCTTCCAAGGCTTTTCCGGCTACCTTGACGGCCGCTTGCCGACCAGCGAGGAGGACCTCCTGCGCCTCTGCGCGACTGGGGAGCAGCCTGGCGAATACGTCTTCGTATCGTATCTCTCCGACCGAGAGTTCGACGACCTTTTCGCCGAAGACGCCGACGGGTTCTTCAGCCTGCGAGACGAGAGCGTCGCTCTCGTCACCAAGCGGGAGATCTCCGTACCAGCCTAGTGCCGGGCCCATCGATCTGAGCACACCAAAGAGGGCCTCGGGAGGAATTCCGGGGCTCTTTTGCATGTCCACGGCGCATTTTCCACAGCTGCACGCGTCCGCCGGCGGAAGCGCTGGCACAAGGAAAATCTGGTATCGAACTGGTATCGCAGGGTTTAGAACGCCCGAGGCCGGTCGAAGCGTTCCCCTGCAAGGCGCTGTAGTTGCAGGAGAAAGGGAGTGGAGCGGGTACCGGGAATCGAACCCGGGTATTCAGCTTGGAAGGCTGCTGCTCTACCATTGAGCTACACCCGCGCTGCCTCCGAAATTCCCCAGCGGCGGCCGGAAGTCAACCCGTTCCGAGCACGGGCCGCGCCGTTTCCGGCGTCGCAGTGCGCGCCGTCGCGGCCTCCTCGCGGAAATAGCCGAGCAGCCGCAGCGCGTTGAGCGTGACCAGCACGGTCCCGCCGGTGTCGGCGAGGATCGCGACCCACAGCCCCGTCGCGCCGATGATGGTGGTGACGAGGAACAGCGCCTTCAGGCCGAGCGCCAGCGCGATGTTCTGGCGGATATTGGCCATCGTCGCCCGCGCCAGCCCGATCAGCGCCGGCACGTCGCCGACGCGGTTATGCAGCAGCGCTGCATCGGCGGCCTCGATCGCGACGCGCGTGCCCGAGCCCATGGCGATGCCGACCTGCGCGCTGGCCAGCGCCGGTGCGTCGTTGATGCCGTCGCCGACCATGGCGACCCGGCCGCCACGGGCAAGCTCGGCCACCGCCTCCGCCTTGTCGGCGGGCAGCATCCCGGCGGTGACCGCGACGCCGAGCGCCTCGCCGACCGCCCCTGCTGCGCGCTGGTTGTCGCCGGTCAGCATCAGCGGGCGGATACCCATGGCATTGAGCCGGCCGATCGCCGCCGCCGCATCCGGCCTTGGCTCGTCCCGCAGCGCCAGCAGCCCTACGGCGCGCGCCGCGCTGACCACGACGACGACGGTCTTGCCCTCGCCTTCGAGCCTGCCGATGTCCGCCAGCACCGGCTCCGTCAGGGGCGCCCAGGCGGCGGCGTGGCGCGGCGCGCCGACGAAGACGGCCGCCTCCCCGATCGTGCCCGCCATGCCCTTGCCCGGCACCGCCGCGACATCCTCGGCCACGACGAGGGCCACCGCCTCGGCTTCAGCCCGCGCGACGATGGCCGCCGCGAGCGGATGGCTCGAGCGCCGCTCGACCGCCGCCGCCAGCGCAAGAACCTGCGGCGCACCGCCCTCCAGCGCCACGACATCGGTGACGACGGGGCGGCCGATCGTCAGCGTGCCCGTCTTGTCGAAGGCGACGATGTCGACGCCGGCCAGTGCCTCGATCACGGCCCCGCCCTTGATCAGCAGCCCGCGACGCGCCGCGGTCGCGAGGCTGGAGGCGATCGCGGCGGGAACCGAAATCACCAGCGCGCAGGGGCAGCCGATCAGCAGCAGGGCCAGCCCGCGATAGATCCACTCGCCCCAGGCGCCACCCGCGACCAGCGGCGGCAGCACCGCCACCAGCAGCGACAGCCCGACGATGAAGGGCATGTAGATCCGCGAGAAGCGGTCGATGAAGCGCTCCGTCGGCGCCTTGGCGTCCTGCGCCTCGGCGACCAGCGCGACGATGCGTGCGATCATCGTGTCCTGGGCCGCGCGCCCGACACGGACGGTCAGCGCGGCCTCGTGATTGACCGTGCCGGCGAAGACCTCCGAGCCGGGCTCCTTGGCCTTCGGCATCGATTCACCGGTGATCGGCGCCTCGTCGACGCTGGAGATGCCCGTCAGCACGGCGCCGTCGGCCGGGATCCGGTCGCCCGGGCGCACCAGCACGGTCTGGCCGATGCGCAGGGTTTCGGCCGCCACCTCGCGGACGACACCGCCCTCCTCGAGCCAGGCGGTCTGCGGCACCAGCGCGGCGAGCGAGCGGATGCCGGAACGCGCCTTCTCGGCGGCGACGCCCTCCAGCACCTCGCCGACACAGAACAGGAAGACGACGATCGCCGCCTCCTCCGCCGCGCCGATGACGAGCGCGCCGGCCACCGCGATCGTCATCAGCATCTCGATGGTGAAGGGCGCCCCCGCCCGGGCCGAGACGATCGCCCGGCGCGCCACGGGAGCCGCCGCGATCAGGCTGGCAGTGATGAAGAGCGGGTCGTGCCAGCCCGGCGCGAACACGCCGACCAGATAGGCCAGCGCGACCAGCGCGCCCGAGGCGATGGCGAGCCGGCCCTTGGCCTGGCGCCACCAGGCGGAAGGCGCCTCGCGACGCAGCGGGGCGACTTGCGTCGCCGCGAGCCGGCTCGGCTTATAGCCCAGCGACGCGATGCGGCTCTCGATTGCGTCGGGCCGGGTCAGCCCTTCGTCGAGGCGCAGCGCCAGCGTCTCCTTGGTGACGGAAATGCGGATGTCGGAGACGCCCGGCAGCCGCTCCAGCGCGGCGCGGATGGTCTGGGCGCAGTTGCCGCAATCCATGCCCTGCACCCGCCAGAGCAGCGCGCCCGGCTCATGCTCCGGCAATGCGTCGGCCGCTGGCTCCGCATGCGAATGACCATGGGCATGGTCGTAATCGTGATCGTGATCATGGCCGCAGCCCGGGCCGTGGCTGTGCGGGGCGCGCGCGGCAGCGGCAGCAGGCGGGGCGTGATCATGTCCGCCGCAGCAGGCGGACCCGCAGGAGGCGGGCGCGGCAGCGACCTTCGTGGTGAGAGCGGAAACGGGCTGGGACATGGGGCACCGGGCGTCGTGAATCGCGAACCGGCCAGACCCTACTTCCTGTAGCCACTAGAGGTTCAAGCGCCTTTTTCAGCTGCGCTCAGGCCGCCGCCGCAGCCCGGCCATGCGCCGCGAGCGGCGGTCGGAAGCCGCGCAGCCGCAGCGCATTGGCGACGACGCTGACGCTGGAGAGCGCCATGGCGAGCCCCGCCACCATCGGCGACATCAGGATGCCGAAGGCCGGGTAGAGCACCCCGGCCGCGACCGGGATCAGCACCGCATTATAGCCGAAGGCCCAGAACAGGTTTTCTGTGATGTTGCGCAGCGTCGCCCGCGACAGCGCCACCGCATTCGCCACATTGCGCAGATCGCCCGACATCAGCACGACATCGGCGCTCTCGATCGCGATGTCCGTGCCGGTGCCGATGGCGAGCCCGACATCGGCCTTGGCCAGGGCCGGCGCATCGTTGATGCCGTCGCCGACGAAGGCGACGCGGGCGCCCTGCCCCTGCAGCCGCTCGATCACCGCGACCTTGCCGGCGGGCAGCACCTCGGCCACGACCTCGTCGACCGGCAGGCCGCGCGCGATCGCCTCGGCCGTGCGCCGGTTGTCGCCGGTGATCATCACGATCAGCAACCCCTGCGCCCGCAGCGCTTGAAGCGCCTCGCGGCTGGTCTCTTTGACCGGGTCGGAGACGGCGAGGATGGCAGCGAGCTGCCCGTCGATCGCGGCATAGAGCGGCGACTTGCCCTCGCCTCCGAGCCTCGCCGCCGTCGCGGCGAAGGGAGACAGGTCGATGCCGGCCCGCACCAGCAGCCGGTCGGCCCCGACCAGCAGCGCCCGCCCCTCGACGGTGGCCGTCACGCCAAAGCCGGGCTCGGCGGCGAAGGCGGCCGGCTCGGGCAGGATTTGGCCGCCCTCGCGGGCCGCCGCGACGATGGCCTGCGCGATCGGGTGCTCGGAGCGCGTCTCGACCGCGGCCACCAGCCGCAGGACATCGTCGCGCGCGAAGCCCTCGGTGACCTCGACATCCGTCAGTTCGGGCTTGCCCCGCGTGATCGTGCCGGTCTTGTCGAGCGCCACGACCGTGACGTCGCGCAGAGCCTGCAGCGCCTCGCCGCGCCGGAACAGCACGCCCATCTGCGCCGCCTTGCCGGTGCCGACCATGATCGAGGTCGGCGTTGCCAGCCCCATCGCGCAGGGGCAGGCGATGATCAGCACGGCGACCGCGTTGACGATCGCCAGCGACAGGGCCGGGCTCGGCCCGAAGATCAGCCAGACCCCGAAGGTCAGCAGCGCGGCGGCCATGACGGCCGGCACGAACCACATCGTCACCTTGTCGACCAGCGCCTGGATCGGCAGCTTCGAGGCCTGCGCCGCCTCCATCGTCCGAACAATCCCGGCCAGGAGCGTGTCCGCGCCGATGCGCGTCGCGCGGAAGCGGAAGGCGCCGGTGCCGTTGACCGTGCCGCCGATCACCGTGGAGCCGACGTCCTTCTCGACCGGAATCGGCTCGCCGGTCAGCATGGATTCATCGACGAAGGAGCTGCCCTCCACCACCTCGCCATCGACCGGCAGCCGCTCGCCGGGGCGCACCAGCACGATGTCGCCGGGCCGCACCTGCGCGACCGGCAATTCCTGCTCGCGGCCCTCGCGCAGCACCAGAGCGGTCTTGGCCTGCAGCTTCAGGAGCCGGCGGATCGCATCCCCGGTCTGGCCCTTGGCGCGGGCCTCGGCATAGCGCCCGAACAGGATCAGCGTGACGATGACCGCGCCGGCCTCGAAATAGGTGTGGTCGAGCCCGGCCGGCAGCAGCGCGGGCGCAAAGGTCGAGACCACCGAATAGAGATAGGCCGTCGTCGTGCCCAGCATGACGAGCGAGTTCATGTCGGGCGCGCCGCGCAGCAGCGCCGGCCCTCCTTTCCGGAAGAACTGGAGGCCCGGCCCGAACTGCACCAGGCTCGCCAGGATGAAGGACAGGATGCGGAGGTTGCTGGCACCGAAGCTCTCCGCCAGCGCGTGATGCAGCGTGTCGGAGAGATGCGAGCCCATCTCGATCACGACGATCGGCAGCGTCGCCAGTGCGGCGAGCGTCAGGTCGCGGCGCAGGCCTGCCAGTTCGGCCTCGCGCCGCGCGCTGTCGCGGTCCGCCTGGATGCTGGCCTCCCGGATCGGCTCGGCCGGATAGCCGGCTTTAGCCAGCGCCGCAGCGATCGCCGTTACTGTGCCGTCGCCGCCGACATGGCGCGCATGGGCGCGGCCCGTCGCGAGGTTGACGCTGCCCTCCAGCACGCCCGGGACGGCGAGCAGCGCCCGCTCGACCCGCACGACGCAGGAGGCGCAGCTCATCCCCTCGACGGACAAATCGGTCTCGTCCTCCTGCGGCGTGTAGCCGGCCGCCCGGATCGCAGCCAGGACGGGTGCCACGCCGGCATCGGCGTCGAGCCCGACGCTCGCCCGCTGCGTCGCCAGGTTGACGGACGCCTCGCGGACGCCCGGCACAGCCAGGATCGCCTTCTCGACGCGGCAGACGCAAGCAGCGCAGCTCATCCCCTCGACGGGGATCGCGAGCGTCGTCGCGCCGTCCGGCTTGCGGAGATCGGTCAGGGTCATCGGCTCAGGCTCCGGCTGTCGCATCGGAGCCGGAGATGGGGCTTCCCATCATGGGAAGGTCAAGGGGCAGGAGGCGGATAATCCGTCAGGTGATGCGGCGCACGCTCGCCGCAATCTCCTCGGGCTCGAAAAGCCGCTTCCAATCCGGCTTCAGGATCGTGTCCTTGCCGAAGACGATCGCCTTGTTGCAGGCATCCGAGAACACGCCCTGCACCTGCTCGAAGGTCACGGCGGCCAGGATGTTCATATGCCCGAGCAGGAAGTCGCGCGCCGCCTCGCGCGGGACGCCGCGGGCGATCGCCTCCTCCATCGCCTCGCGCATGGCGTCGAGCAGCGTGGCGCAGACGGTCTCGGACAGCCCAGGCTCCAGGATCGCCATCTGTTCGACCGTGACGCGGTGCGAGCGCATCACGGGCGCCCAGATCGCGCGCGCGACCTCCTCGCCGAGCGCGTAATGCTCTTCAGGCCCCTGCATCAACGCGTTGACGATGTGCTGCTTCGCCGCGATGCCGCCGAAATGGTCGGCCTTGGCGGCCGGGTCGGTCTCGTCGTTGAAGATAGGCGGGTGGCAGGGATGGGTGACGAAGTAGGTGATGTCGGCCCGCTCCGGCAGATGCCCGGCATGGGGGGCGGCAGCGTCGAGAATGACCACGATCGTGCCCGGCGCGAGCAGTGGCAGCAGCGAGCGCGCCACCGCGCCGACATGCGTGTCCGGCACCGCCAGCACCACGACGGCCGCGCCTGCGACCGCGGCCTCCGCCGACACGCAGTCCAGCCCGAAGGCGGCGCGCACCCGCTCCTGCCCGGCTGGGCTGACCTCGACCGGCCGCATGGTGAACCGCGAGGCGGCGAGATTACGGCCCAGCCGCATGCCCATCTTGCCGCCGGCACCGAACAGAGCCACCACCGTCATCGTCGACCTCCCCAACTGGTATGATGAGTTCGTCCCACACCGACGGTTGGCGGTCAATCTGGTCTGATGACATGATGATGATGTCCCCTTCCCCCAGCGATGCAGGCCCCGTGACGACCGAGCCGATCCCCCGCCGCAAGCTGCATCAGGAGGTCCTCGACCGGCTGATCGCCCGCATCCGCTCGGGCGAGTTTCCGCCGGGCGCGCAATTGCCCTCCGAGCGCGAGCTGATGGACGCCTATGGCGTCGGCCGCCCCTCGATCCGCGAGGCGCTGCAGCAGCTGGAGCGCTCCGGCATCATCGGCATCAGCCATGGCGAGCGCGCCCGCGTCCTGCTGCCCACCGCAGAGGGGGTCGTCGCGCAGCTGAACGAACCCGCCCGCTTCCTGTTGAGTGTCGATCCCGACGCGCTGGAGCATCTCAAGGAGGCGCGTATCCTGCTCGAAGCCGGCGTCGCACGGCTGGCCGCCCAGCGCGCCGATGCCGCCGGCATCGCCCTGCTGCGCCAGCGCCTGAACGAGCATCGCACAGCCGGGCTCGACGACTTCCTCAGCCGCGACATCGCCTTTCATCGCCAGATCGCGGTGATGAGCGGCAACCCGGTCTTTCCCGCCGCGGTCGAGGCGATGCTGACCTGGCTCGGCGGGTCCCATGTCACGCTGGTGCGGGCACCGGGCGCCGAGCGCCTGACTCTCGAGGAGCACGCGCGAATCTGCGAGGCCATCGCCGATCGTGACCCCGACGCGGCCGGCCGGGCCATGTCCGACCATCTCGCCCGCGCCGATGCCCGCTACCACGGCATCATGGAGGGTTGAGACGGGCTTGCGCCGGCTAAATCGGATCGACTCGATGAATTTGAGCGGGGCCGGGGCAACCGGCGCGCCGCGGCGAGCAGTCTCGGCCGGCAGAAAGATGGTGGGCCGGACCAGACAAATCTGCGAACACATACACGATTGAAATCGTTATGTGATCAGTGGGTCCAGCACCACTCTTCAGATGTGCGGCCTCTCTATAGGCGCAAACTGCCCTCGCCGCCTCAAGCGATGCCGCCGATGCAGACGTATTTCGTTTCGAGAAACTCCTCGATGCCGTATTTCGAACCTTCTCGGCCGAGCCCCGAGAGCTTGACGCCGCCGAACGGCGCCTCCGCTGTCGATATCAGGCCCGTATTGACCCCGACCATTCCATACTCGAGCGCTTCTGCGACGCGAAACACCTTAGCCACATCTTGTGCGTAGAAATACGAAGCGAGGCCGAATTCGGTTGCGTTTGCCTGCTCAATTACATCCGCCTCTCCTTTGAAACGGAAAAGCGGCGCCACTGGCCCAAAAGTCTCCTCCTGCGCTATCAGCATGTCCCGCGTAACATCGGCCAGGACCGTGGGTTCAAAGAAAGTTCCGCCCAAGGAATGTCGCGCGCCACCCTGACGAAGCTTTCCGCCCTTCAAAACGGCGTCTCGAATGTGCTCTTCGACCTTTTCGAGCGCCGCATGATCAATCAGCGGTCCAAGCACCACACCTTCGTCGAATCCATTTCCGGTCTTGAGTTTCCCGACCGCCGTCGACAGCTTCTCCGCGAAAGCGTCGTAGACACCGTCCTCGACATAGATGCGATTTGCGCACACGCATGTCTGTCCGTTGTTGCGGAATTTCGCGATCAGCGCCCCTTCCACGGCCGCATCCAGATCGGCGTCGTCGAAGACGATGAAGGGAGCGTTCCCGCCGAGTTCGAGACCGAGCTTCTTGATGGTTGGCGCGCTCTGCCGGTAGAGTTCCGCACCGATCTCGGTCGACCCCGTGAATGTGAGCTTCCGAACAATCGCATTCGCCGTCATCTCCGATCCGATCGCTCGCGCAGCGCCCGTCACAACGCTGAAGACGCCTTTCGGAACCCCCGCCTGCTCCGCCAGCAACGCCAGGGCCACGGCCGAGAAGGGCGTTTGGGAGGCGGGTTTGAGCACGATCGCACAGCCTGCGGCCAGGGCCGGCGCGACCTTGCGGGTGATCATCGCGTTCGGAAAATTCCACGGAGTAATGGCTGCCACCACACCGACCGGCTGCTTCAGCACCATAATGCGCTTGTCGGGTTGATGGCCCGGGATGACGTCGCCGTAGACGCGCCGCGCCTCCTCCGAGAACCATTCGATGAAGCTTGCGCCATAGACGATCTCGCCGATCGCCTCCCGGAGCGGCTTTCCCTGCTCGGCTGTCAGGATGCGTCCCAGATCCTCCTTGTTGGCGATCACGAGGTCGAACCAGCGGCGCAGGATCTGCGAGCGCTCCTTGGCGGTGAGCGCAGCCCAGCCGGGCTGTGCGACCCGCGCCGCCTCGATCGCCGCGCGGGTCTCCTCGGCGCCGAGCCTGGGAACACGCCCGACGAGTTCGCCGGTCGCGGGATCGCAGACCTCGATCGCATCGGCATTCGGCTCGACCCAGATGCCTGCAACCAGAGCCGCCTGCCTCAGCAGATTCCTGTCGTCCAATTGGGGGATCATGATTTCGTCCTTCGCTCTGGGCCAATGCTTCCGGGCGGGCCTTGCGCCTTCTGGAATAACCACACGCCCTCGTAGAATGGTCCGCGCCGCTCAGTGAGCGCGTTCGTAGATTGCGATGATGGCCGCCTCGTCCAGCGGCACCGGATTGTTCTTGAGAAGGCGCGTCTGCAGGATGGCATCGCGCGCGAGGAGCGGGATGGCGTCGGCCGGCACGCCGACATCCCGCAAGCGTTGCGGTGCGCCTGACTCCCGTGTCAGCGTCAGCAATCGTGCAATGACGGATCGGGCGTCGTCATCAGCCCGACCGACGCGAACGACCCCCAGGGCATCCGCCAGTTCGGCGTAGAGAGGTGCCGCCTTCGTCGCGTTGAACTCGAGTACCGGGCCGAGCATCAATGCATTCGACAGACCGTGGGGTATGTGGAACTGTCCTCCGAGAGGATAGGCAAGCGCATGAACCGCCGCGACCGGCGCGTTGGCGAAGGCTTGCCCGGCGAACATCGCCCCCAGCAGCATCGCTTCGCGGGCCTTTACGTCATTGCCATCGGTACAGACGGCGAGAAGGTTCGCGGAGAGCAACCGAAGCGCCTCGCGCGCCAGCATGTCCGAGATCGGGTTCTTAAGATGGATCGAGGTGTAGGCCTCGATGGCATGGACCATCGCATCGATGCCGGTGGCCGCGGTATGGAGTTTCGGTAGTCCGAGCGTCAGCGCCGCATCGAGCAGGACCCGATCGGCATAGAGCTGATCGGCGACGATGCCCATCTTGGTCTTCTCGCCTGTGGTCAGGATCGAGATCGCCGTGACTTCCGATCCGGTCCCCGCCGTCGTCGGGATCTGGATCAACGGCAAGCGATCGCCTATCAGATTTCCGATGCCATATGCGCTCGCGATCTCCTGATCGGTCCTGGCTAGGGCGGCGACCACTTTCGCCACATCCATCGAGGACCCGCCCCCTATGCCGATGACGATGCCGACGCCTTCCGCGACGGCAAGATCACGGCATGTGCGCACTATCTCCTCCGCCGGGTCCGCCTCGACGGCATCGAACACCACCACCGGGTAGCCGTTCCGATCCAGGGAGGACTTGAACCCGTCTATCAATCCCGATTGGTGGAGGAAGCGGTCGGTTACCGCGAGAACCTTCGTGGCCGGAAGCCAGCTCGAGATCGTCTCGCCAAGCCGATCGGCCCCGCCGAATTCCACATGGATGTTCGATACGGTTCTGAAGTTGAAGGAGTTCATGACATTCTCCTGGTCACGCAAAATGTCGCACGCCACGGATTTCTTTCGACTGGGAGTGGCGGGATCGACGTTCATCTTCTATTGAAAGCAGACGGCTTCGCCGAATAGAAATATATCGACGCATTCTTTCTATATGGCGACCCTAGTGGAGGCGCTCGATTTGGCCACGTGCAGCTCACATTACTTCCGTGAAACATTACGAGGTGCCGAGAGACTTGGATTCAACGCCCACGATTTCCTGAAGCATATCGATTTGGCTCCGGACGAGGTGAACGATCCCGCGTGGCGCGGCTCGTCGGAAAAACTGGCCGAACTGGTGCAACTCGTCTGGCTGCTTCTGGGCGACGAGTTCATGGGCTTCACGCAACAGCGGTGCAAGCCAGGCGTCTTCGCGATGATGTGCAACGTCGTCATCCATGAACAGACGATCGCCGCGGTCATGCGAAAGGGCGTGTTGTTCTACGATCTCTTCACCGATGAAATCGACATGACATTCACCGAGGATGGAGGTTCCTACTTCTTCGAAGTAACATTCAAGCACCCGGAGCACGATCCGAACCACTACTTTCTCGAATTCTGGCTCTCCATCTGGTACCGGGCAATCTGCTGGTTTTCCGGTCGGACGATCGCGATGAAGCGCGCCGAATTCAGCTACCCTAAACCGATCGGTCGAGCGGAAGAGCTTCGTTATATCTTTCCGACCGTACAACGTTTCTCCCAATCGAAGACGCGTCTGGTCTTCGATGAGGACCTTGCGGCGGTTTCGAACATCCGCAGCCGGACCGAGCTGAAAGCGATGCTGAACAGCGCTCCGCTGGTCTTCATGATGGTTCCGGCCAGTATCGGCAGCATCTCCCGGCGCCTGCGCAACGACATTCTCGCCACGAGCAGCGAAAGGGTCGCGTTTCCGCAACTCGAGTATTTCGCCGAAGCATATGGCATGAGCACGCAGACCCTGCGCCGACGGCTCAAGGACGAGGGTACGAGCTTTCGCCGCGTCGTGGAGGGGATACGAAGGGACCTTGCACTTAGCAGCCTGCTCAAGACCAAGAAGTCCGTGGCGGTGATCGCGGAGCGGCTGGGCTACTCGGAGACGCGCGCGTTCACACGGGCCTTCAGCCAATGGACGGGCCTGACGCCGCGCGCCTATCGCAAGCAGATGCTGGCGCAGTTCAAGGAGCCTACCCGGGACTAGCCGTACCGCTACCATTCGGCGGTCCAGCCATAGCCGCGCCGCATGGCCAGGGCCGCAATCTCCGGCGAGATCTGGCATTCGCTGCACATCCGCTCGACATAGCGGTCGCGATCCGATGCCAGCGCCGCAACGAGATCGGCGACGTGCTGGTCGTCGACTGCAGCGGTCTCGGCCTCCCGCCCGAGTTGACGGTCGATGAACCTGGCGTTGCCCGTGGCTTCGATATCCTTCAGTCGGGCAATCGCGGCAGGCGCCGCCGACTGCAAAGCATCGGCCGTCGGCAGCCGTTCCGACAGACCGATCAGAAGGTCGATCAAGACCGGATGCCCGATAAGGTCGGCCGTTCCGAAAAGAGCCGGGCGTGGCAGGCCCAGCGAACGGGCAGCAGCTCGATCGATGGCGTTTGGGTCAATCGCTTGCGCCGACGACCGGTTGATCGCGCTCGCTATCAAGAACAGGCCGAGGCGGTTGGCAACGAAGCCAGGCGTGTCCGGAAGCTCCATGACCGAACGTCCGAGCCGACCGCCGAGACTGTCGAGAAGCATGTCGCGAAGCCCCGCGACAAGCGGCTGGTCCGAGGCCGAGCCGACGACGACCTCCACCAGGGGACAATGCGACAGCGGGAAGAAGAAGTGGCTGATCGCATATCGCTTGCCGAATGCTGCAGGCAGGTCGCGCAGGAGTTCATGCCGGGTAGCCACGGACGAATCCGAGCTTACCAGGCCCGGCGCGAACTCCGCGCACGCTCGCAGCACCGCCTGCTTTCGTTCGATGTGCTGTCCGGCGATCTCGATGACCCAATCCGCCTGACCGAGCCGTTCCGGAAGCTGCGGATCCTCTGGTGCCGTCAGTCCGACGGCATCTGTCGGGAAGCCGCGCGCGACCGTATCGAAGAGCTGGTTCGCGAAACGATCGTCCCCGACGATCAGAACGCTTTTCATCTCTGCCATCCCAGGCGCCTCAGGATGCGTCCCGCGAGGGCTGCACGCCCCTCGGCATCGCGCATCAGCGTCTCGCCCAGCTCGACGTCGACGCCTGCGCCCGCTTCATGCACGGCCGTGTCGGTGAAGAACACGTCGATGAGGCCGTCGTAGTGCCGAAGCACGCCTGCGTCCCCGGGCGGAAGGCCCAGATCGCGTTGAATCCGTTCGACCGGCCCCTTGACGGCGGCGCCGTTCACATAGGGGGAGACCAGGACGACGGGGATCTCGGCCCCGGCGATCCTCTCCCGGAGACGACCGGTCGCCAGCATCGGTTCGATGCTGATGAACGGGTTCGACGGGGCGATGATGATGCCGCTGAGAGCGGGGTTCGCGAGCGCGGCTTCCAGGCCCTCTGAGAGCTTCGTGGCGTCCGTCCCGCCATATCGGATCCCGTCGACCCTGACGTCGGCGCGCAGCCGCACGAAATAATCCTGAAAGGCCAGTTCGCCATCGGCGGTGTCGATCGTCGTCGGCGTTGCCGCGTCCGTCACCGGTACCGGGGCATGGCGCACCCCCAAGCCGGCCGCGATCGCGGCTATCGCTTCGGACAGGCTGCGTCCCGACGAGAGCAGCTGGTTCCTGTAGAGGTGTAGCGCGATGTCCTTGTCGCCAAGCTGGAACCAGGACGGCGCACCGAGGGCCTGCAGCGTCTTATGCGTGGTCCAGCTTTCGTCCTCGCGCCCCCATCCGCGTTCGCGACTGACCAACCCGGCCAGCATGTAGAGGACGGTGTCGATGTCGGGACAGATGCGCAGCCCCAGATGGTCGAAGTCGTCGCCCGTGTTCACGGCGATGGTGAGCTCGTCCGGCGACAGATGTCGTGCAAGCCCGTCGGCAAGCTTGGAGCCGCCGACGCCGCCGCATAGGGAGAGGAAGTGCCGTTTCATGGGAAGAGATCACTCGCTGTTGGCCGAACCAGGTTCACCGCGGATTGCTGGCTCTCTTCCCAACGGACCCCGCGAACGATGACGACGGGCCGTCCTTCGTCGGCCTGCCCCATCACGAGGGAAGCCGCTGCGGCGATCTCGTCGGCGAAGCCCAGTTCGGAGGTCTCAAGTCGCCGCCCGTAGAGGTCGGGACGGCCGCGTAGATCCTGAAGAGCGGGAAGCCCGGACGAACCGATGGCGGTACCGCAGGTGCCGTGGCGCCAGGCCCGCCCGAAGCTGTCGATGATGAGCACCGCGAGCCTGCGCTGCGTGGCCGCTTGCAGTTTCTGCCTCAACTCCGTGGCGCTGCCGTCCGGATCGACCGGCAGCAGCAACACCTGCTCAGTTTCTCCTTGTGACAGATTGGACTGGTCGATCCCGGCATTGGCCATGACGTAACCCAGCCTGTGCCGGACGATAATGATCCCCGGAACGGCGCGCATCACGCTGCTGCTTTCAGAAAGGACCAGTTCGACGACGCGCGGATCCTTCCGGGCGATGGCCGCGAGTTGTTCGGCCCGTTCGCTCGGAACGATGTCCGAGAGCCGCACATAGCGCCCTTCGGCCTTAGAGACGACCTTCTGGGCCAGCACGACGACGTCGCCGTCGCGGAAGCCGTCCGCCCCGGCAGCCGACAGGATCTGTTCATCCAGCCTGTCGCCCGGAACGACCCGAGGAAAATCCGGCAACGGAATGAGCGAGACGGTTCCTATACTAGACTCCAAGATAGGCTTCCCGAACTCGTGGATCGGCGAGCAGATCCTTCGCCGAGCCCTCCATGGAGATCCGACCGCGATCGATCACGTAGCCTCGGTCGGCCGCTCGCAACACGGCCTGGACGTTCTGCTCGACCACAAGAACCGTGGTGCCTGCTTCCCGGATCGAGCAGATGATCTGCATCACCTGCCGCGCGAGCAGCGGGGCCAACCCCATGGTCGGTTCGTCCAGCAACAGGATGCGGGGGTCCGACATGAGCGCGCGCCCCATGGCCAGCATCTGTTGCTGCCCGCCGGACAGCGTCCCGGCGGCGCGTTTGCGAAACTCGCGCAGGATCGGAAACATCTCGTAGACGCGGGCCCGGTTCCTCTCGATCTTCGTCGGCGAGACCCAGGCTCCGAGCGCCAGGTTGTCCTCCACCGAAAGGGGCGCGAAGATCTGGCGTCCTTCCGGAACCTGCGCCACGCCCCGGGAGACGCGCCGGGCCGGAGGCATCCCCTGGATGCTCGCGCCGGCCAGGGTGATTGTCCCACTGGTGATCGGCTGGATGCCGGAGATCGCGCGCATCAGCGTCGTCTTTCCGGCCCCGTTCGCTCCGACCAGTGCGACCATCTTCCCCTGGTCGACCTCCAGCGAGACGTCGTGCAGGACCTCGATGCGGCCATAGCTGCTGCGCAGCTTCTCGACTTTAAGCATCTGCGGGCTCCGTCGCTCCCAGATAGGCCGCGATCACGGCCTCGTTGCAGCGGATTTCATCCGGTTGCCCCACGGCCAGCGTCTTGCCTTGGTTCAGGACGTGCACACGATCGGCCAGACCCATCACCATGTGCATATCGTGCTCGACCAGAACGACCGATACGCCCATGCCGGCGACCTCCCGGATCACGGCCTCAACCTCGGCCGTCTCTGCCGCATTGCACCCGGCGACGGGTTCATCCAGCATGAGAACGCGTGGCGCCGTCGCCAGGGCCCGGGCAATCTCCAGGCGTTTGACCACGCCATAGGACTGGTCGCCTGCCCTCTCATCAGCGCGCGCCACGATGCCAACCCGTTCGAGAAGTTCGAGTGCATGCCGTCGGGTTGCGGCGTTCTGGGCCTTAACCGAAGGCAGTCCGAGCATATGCGCCAGTAGACCGCCCTTTTCGTGGATGCGGGCGCCGACCATGACGTTCTCGACGACAGTCATGTGCTCGAAAATCTGCAGGTTCTGGAAGGTGCGGGTCATGCCCCGCCGCGCTCGCTCGAACGGCCTCAGCGAGGAGATGTCCGAGCCGGCGAGGGTCACTTTCCCGGTCGTCGGGATGTAGAGGCCGGAAACGCAATTGAAGAGGGTTGTTTTTCCGGCACCGTTCGGGCCGATCAGCGCGTAGATTTCGCCTTCGCCGACTGAGAAGTCGACACCGTCAAGCGCGACCACTCCCCCGAACCGGATGCCGAGTTGTTCAACCTGCAGCATCGTCATGCCCTCCGAGGACGCAGCCGGGCCGCGATGCTGGGCACGATGCCCTTGGGCAGCAGGACCAGGATCACGATGAGGATCAGACCGAGGATGGCCTGTTCGTATTCGTGAAAGACCGTCAGGAATTGCGGCAGAACGACGAAGATGGCCGCCCCGACGATACTTCCGATGGGCGATCCCAACCCGCCGACGACCGTCATCGTCACGAACTCGATCGAACGCAGGATGCCGGCCGAATGGGGCGTGATGTACCGGTCGAACATCACGAAGCAACAGCCCGCCAAAGTGGCGAAAATTGCGGATATGACGAAGGCATGCAGCTTCGCCTTCGCAACGTCGATGCCGAGGACTCCGGCAGCGGTCTCGCTGTCGTGAATGGCACGCATCTCGCGCCCCGTCGGGCTATCGAGAACGCTGGCGAGCAGATACATGACCACGACCAGCACGAGGCCACAGACCCAGTACCAGCTCCAGCGTGACGTCATGCCGAACAGGCGAACCGACGCCATGTCGAGCGCCAGACCGTCCGGACCACCCGTGAGGTCGACGGCATTCGTCAGGAACATCGCGAAGATCGAGCCGAAGGCCAGAGTGGCCATCGCCAGGTGGTAGCCGCGCAACTTGAGGATGGGGCGACCGATGATCCATGCGACGATGCCGGCAATCGGCAGGGAGCCGGCCGTCAAGAGCCAGGGCGAGAGACCATAGCGCGCCGCGCCGACCGCGACGACATAGCCGCCGAGCCCGAAGAACGCGCCATGCCCGAGGCTTATCTGCCCGGCATAGCCCATCAGCAGATTCTTGCCGAGCACCACGACCGAGAAGATGAAGAGCAGGGTTGCCATGCGAACCTGGAAGTTCGTGAGCGGCAGAAGTGACACCAGGACGATCGACGCGGCGACGATCAGCACCGGGACGTAGGTCGGGCCGAGATGTTTTCGCATGTCAGACCCTTTCGACCGATCGCGAGGCAAAAATGCCTTGAGGGAACAGCGCGAAGACGAGGAGCAGGACGACCAATGCGAGCGCGTCCTTGTAGACTGAGGAAATGAAGCCGGCGCCGAATGCCTCCAGCAGGCCGACCAGCAGGCCGCCAAGGACGGGGCCGTACGGCTTGCCCGTTCCGCCAAGCATGGCGCCCGTGAAACCCTTGATCGCGAGCATGACGCCGGTGTCGTAGCTGGTCAGCGTGATCGGCGTGGCCAGAATCCCACCGAGCGCCCCAATCAGCGCCGACAGCGCGAAGCACAGACTGACGACGGCCACACGGTTGATGCCCATTAGCTGCGCACCGACGGTGTTCGCCGCGATGGCGACGATCGCCTTTCCGGTGAGTGCCCGGGACAGGAAGAACCCCATCACCGATACGATCAGGAACGCTCCCAGGATGATCACGAGGGCCTGGGTTTGGATGACGACCCCGCCGACACGCCAGACATCCCAGGGCATCAATTGCGGGAGCCGGACGAAGTCCTTGCCGAGGATCGCCGAGGCCAGTCCACGGGCCAGCAGCGAAGCGCCGATCGTCAGGATCAGAAGCTGGATTGGTGAGGCAGAGCGCGCCTGATTGATGCCGAACAGGAAGAGCGCGAGACCGAAGGTCACCGTGATCGCGCAAGCCAACAGCGCCGCGACCGGGTACGGAAGGCCGTAGCTGGCGACGCCGATGCCCGCCAGCATCCCGCCCAGCATGAAGAACTCGCCCTGCGCGAAATTGAAGATGCCGGATGCTCGATAGATGAGCGTGAAACCGACGGCCACGAGGGCATAGATCGCTCCGACCGTAAGGCCCGAGACGATCAACTGTAAGATCGTCGTCATCGTAAATCCTGGTTGGGATTGTGCGGGACTGCATCGGCACGACACGCACACCGATGCAGTCCCGTAGTCACTTGCCCGGCGCGCGCGCCCAGCGGCCATCCTTGATCGTCAGCATCTCAAAGCTGCCGAGGTCGATACCGAGGTGGTCGGTCGGTGACATCCGGATGCGGCCGACCGTCCCGACGAAGCCATCCGTCTTCTCGAGAGCATCGCGAACCTTCTGCGGGTCGGAGCTCTTCGCCCGCTTCATGGCGTCGACCAAAAGGAGAAGACCGTCATGCGCGTAGCCGCCGAAAGCATCCGGCTGCCGCTTCGTCGCGGCAACGAAGTCGTCGCGATACTTCACGAGAACGCTCTTGCGGGGATCGTTCGCTTCCAGCGTGTCGGCGACCAGCAGCAACGGCGCGGGAATGCGGATACCCTCGCCGTCCTTGGCCACGGCCTCAAGGTAACCGAGCGTAGCCGCTGCGTGGCCCATGTAGAGCGCCTGCGTCATGCCGAGCTGGCGGAAGTTGCGGGTGACGATTGCCGGCCCCTGACCGATATCGGCGTTGATGACGGCCTCGACGCCAGGGATGGCTTTGATGCGGTTGAGCTGCGGGGTCATGTCGCTGTCACGCGGACCGTAGCTCTCCTGAGCCAGGATGGTGATGGACTTCTTGGGCGCGAGATCGGTGCATTGCTTCGCCATGGATTTGGCGAATCCGCCCTGCCCCGCGATGAGCGCCGCCTTGCTCAGGCCCTGCGCCTTCATATCGTCGAAGATCTTCTCACAGGCCATGAGGTCGGTATGCGGCGGCTTGAAGACCCATTTGCGAACCGGGTTGATGATCTCCACGCCGCCGGAGAACGACACGAACGGGATGTTCGCATCTTCGACCACCGGGATGACGGCCATCGAATTTCCGGTGCCCGAACCGCCAACGATCGCGGCGACCTTGTCTTCCTCGACCATGCGCACGGCGAAATTGCGCGAGGCACTCGCATCGGAGGCGTCGTCGTAGAAGATCAGCTTGATCGGCTGACCATTCACGCCGCCGGCGGCATTGATCTGCTTCACGAGCATTTCCAGCGTCAGGCGCTGCGGCTCTCCAAGAAAGGATGCCGGACCTGTCGCCGAGGTGAAGGCCCCGATCTTTATCTCGGCGTTGACCGGCGATGACAAGGCGAACGAAAAGGTGGCGGCGAATGCCACCGCAAACAGATTTCTCACTGAGCTTCTCCTCCCGAATAGTCCTGATCTGGGCGTAAGACGCCTCAGGTTTTCTTAGTGATTGAGCTTATACCGTTGGGACTGTCTCATTGCCGTGTGAGCCGGGACAATGTCCGGACAGCTCAGAAAAAGAGACATAATCGCTCATGGGGTCGTCACCTCTGAGCGCTGGAGTCGGGTCATGGCCGCCCTCAGCCCATCCGCGATCGACGCCGGCTTGCGCGCCGCCCTGTCGACATAGACATGAACGAAGATCCCCTCGGCGGCGGACGTCTCCCGGTTCTCCGCGAACAGGGCGACACGGTAGGTCACCGAAGTCCTGCCGAGGCTATCGATTCGTAAACCAGCGGTGATCTTGTCCGGATAGGCGAGCTCGGCGTGATAGTCGCAGCTGCTATGAACGACGAGCCCGATGAGATCCGAGGATCTCGGATCCTGCTTGCCGACATCGTGCAGCCAGCGGTTCACGACACTGTCGAACAGCCCGTAATGCACGGCGTTGTTCATGTGCCCGTAGACGTCGTTATCGTTCCAGCGGGTGGTGATCTCCTCGAAATGGAGGAAATCCTGCCTTTGCGAAGGTATCGGCCGCTGCCGCGGCGCTGTCACGGTTATTTCGGTCACTCCGCAGGCTCCAGCATGTCCATCCGGGAGCGCTTGCGCACGAACGGGCGATTGACGACGGGCAGCAGTTCGGGCGCGGCGAAGGATGAATCGACCCGGTCCTGCGTCTGCCTCTCGTACAGAGTCGTGCGCTGCACCGGCCGCCTGCCCGCCCGGGCGATGAGCATTTCCATCTCCTCCGGAGCCGATTCCTGGCCATGCTGGGCGCCCGCGGCGCGCGTGATGGACTCGTTCATCAGCGTTCCGCCCAGATCGTTCACCCCGGCCTTGAGCGCGATGACGGCCCCGTCCGGGCCGAGCTTCACCCAGGACGCCTGAATGTTCGGGATCAGCGGGTGCAGCACTAGTCGCGCCACCGCGTGCATGAGGATGGCCTCGCGGAACGTCGGACCCGGCCGCGCGCCGCCGCGGAGGTACAAAGGCGCTTCCATCGCCACAAACGGAAGGGGCACGAATTCGGTGATGCCTCCGGTCCGTTCCTGGATATCGCGCAGCAACAGCAGATGCTGCGCCCAATGCCGTGGATGGTCGACGTGGCCGTACATGATAGTCGACGTCGTCCTGAGCCCCACCGCATGGGCCTGTTCGATCGCCGCCGCCCATTCGTCCGTCGTCAGCTTTCCCTTGCAGAGAATGTCCCGCACCTCGTCGTGCAACACCTCGGCGGCCGTGCCGGGCAACGATCCGAGACCGGCCGCCTTCAGCCGCGTTAGAAACTCCCGGAGAGGAATTCCAAGGGTCGCGGCTCCTTGCGTGACCTCGAGCGGCGAGAAGGCGTGAACATGGATGCCCGGCTGGGCCTGTTTCACCGTGCGCAGGATTTCGAGATAGGTCTCGCCCGTATAGTCAGGGCTGATTCCACCCTGCATGCAGACTTCGGCGGCGCCGCGCTGCCATGCTTCGTCGACCCGTCGGGATATCTCGGAAAGGTCCAGATCATAGGGCTTGCCGCGCAGCGCCTCATGCGTCTTCCCCTTGGAGAAGGCGCAAAAGCTGCAAGAGTAGGTGCATACGTTGGTGTAGTTGATGTTGCGGACGACGACATAACTGACCTCGTCGCCGCACTGCCGCTTCCGGAGCTCGTCCGCCGATTGGCAGACGAAGTGCAGATCGCTGCCACGAACGCCGAACAGGGTTTCGATCTCGGCCGCCTGCAAGCGCCTGCCAGCCATTGCCCTGGAGACGATGTCGACGACTTCCGCCCTCACCTGCTCGGCCGGGACGGGCTTGTCGAAGTGCTCGAACATCGACGTGTCCGGTGGCGTCAGCCCTCCGGCGATCCAGCTGCACTCGCGAGCGTACCCTTCGGCATCCGCGCGAGCCAGAACATGACGCAATACCTTGCGGTCGATCCATAGCCCCGTCGGTTCGATATAGCGCGGATAGACCGTCAGGCGTTGGATCAGCTCCTTGCCGGCTGCCGCCGTCTTCTCGGCCAGCCTGTCCAGATGAGGCCATGGAGCCTCGGGGTTGACGTGATCGGGAGTGACGGGGGACACCCCTCCCCAGTCGTTGATCCCGGCATCGATCAGTTTCTCGAGATCGCCATGCGCGAGATTCGGGGGCGCCTGGATGCTCATCGTCGGCCCGAGAACGAGCCTGGCGAGGGCGATGGCACGCAGGAACGTTTCCTCGTCCGGCTCGGGAGCCTCGGCCATGCGGGTTCCCGCCTTGGCGCGGAAGTTCTGAACGATCACTTCCTGGATGTTGCCGTATTCCTCCTGTACGGCGCGGATCGAGAGCAGGGATTCGACCAGTTCCTCCGGCGTCTCGCCGATGCCGATGAGCAGCCCGGTCGTCATCGGGATGTGAAGCCTGCCCGCATCGGCCAGGGTCTTCAGCCGCACCGCCGGGACCTTGTCTGGTGAACCGAAATGCGCATGGCCGCGCTCGCACAGACGGTCGGAGCCGCTTTCCAGCATCAGGCCCATCGAGGCCGAGACCTCGCGCAGCCGCGCCAGCTCTTCCGGCTCCATGGTGCCGGCATTGACGTGCGGCAGCATGCCCGTCTCTGCGAGAATCCTCGCGCAGACTGCATGGAGATAGTCGAGTGTGCTCGCGTATCCCGCTGCCTCGAGCCAATTGCGCGCCGCGGCATAGCGAAGTTCGGGCTTCTCGCCCAAGGTCAGCAGAACTTCGTTGCAGCCGGCAGCCTGGCCGCGTCGCACGACCTCCAGGACCTGATCCATCGACATGAACGGAGCGGCGACTCTGCTCGGCGCCTTCGCGAAGGTACAATAGTGGCACACGTCCCGGCAGAGCTCCGTCAGCGGGACGAAGACCTTGCGCGAGTAGCTCACACGATGCCCGAAGCCGATGTCGCGGCAATCCCGCGCGCGGCCCAGCAGCTCCACGCTCGAAAGCGACAGAAGGGCCAGCGCATCTGCTCGATCCGGGTAATGCGGATCGGTCGTCAATGTTTGCCGTTCCATCGCTGGGGATCTCCGTTGATGTCCTTCAAGCGGGACGACAGGATCGCCGTCAGTGCCTGGTCGGGGCTCTCCCCCCGCGTCTGGAAGACCTCGATGGCGTCGGCCGGCGTGTCGAGGTCGAGCGCAAGCGTTTCCGATTTGAACAAGATGTGGGTCAAACCTCTCGTGCGCGCTGCCAGTGCATGGGCTTGCGCGCTGTTCTGGCCGTAGAGGTACGGAAATCGGTTTCGTGCCGTAACCATCCGGACGTTCGTGCCCGTACCGATCCGGTCGCTCGCGATGGTGACGGCTTCCTCGCCCAGGCGTTCGTGCGCCGCGAGCATCCGCTCGAACTCGGCCGCGCGGAAAAACGGCAGATCGGCACAGACGACGGCGACCCCGCCGCACGCCCCGCCGAGCATGGCTTCGGCCTGCGCAAGCGCGTCGTTGAGCCCGTTGGCGCCGTTTTCCCAGACGACTTCGATTCCGAGAGACGTCGCAGTCTTGATCATCGTCGGCTCGGAGGTGACGGTCAGAATCCGGCCGAGTGCCTTGACCTGTCCGAGCTCGCTCAGCACCGATCGGGCCATGATGGCCGCAAGCTGGCGACGAAGGGCGCCATCCAGAATGGGCCCCAGCCGGCTCTTGGCGTGCTCGAAGGATTTGATCGGCACGATGACGTTCATCACTTGATGCCCGTGATGCGTATCCCGGCCTGGCAGCCGAATTGCCGATTGATCTGGATGAGCAGAGAGGTCAGCGCCTCGGTTGCGGCCGAATTCGCCAGCGGCCCGGCATAGTATCCGGTGAGGCCGAGCGTTTTAATGAGTTCGACGATCTCCAGGCAGGAGGCCTTGTCGTTCCCGGCCACCAGCACGTCGCAATCGAGCGGCTCGAGCGTCTGCAGCTTGTCGGCGGCGACGTTCTGGAACGCCGAGACGATCCTGACACCATCACCGAGCATTGCTTGTGCAGCGACAGCGGCCGACCCGCCTTCGGGCAGTTGCACGGTTCCGACCTTGGGCGGCAGCAGAGGGACCGTCGCGTCGATCACGATCTTGCCCTGCAGGTGCGCGGAAACCTCCGACAGCAAGGCTTTCTGCTGCGCGTAAGGGACCGTGACGGCGATGACGTCGGCTTGCGCGGCGGCCGCAGCGTTCACCTCGGCCTTCAACTCAATTCTGGCGGACCCGCTTTCGGCCAGGATCGTGCGCGCCCGTTCGGTCGCTTCCTGCGCCTTCTCCAGGCTACGAGAGCCGATGATCACCCGTTGGCCGGAGCGAGCGAGACGCAGCGCCAGTCCGAACCCAAGCGAACCCGTCCCTCCCAGGATGGCATAAACCTTGTCCATGTCGTTCTCCTGTTCAGGTCAGCCGAGCGCACGCTTCGGCGCGAAGAAGGCTGCGATCTTGGCTTGCGCTTCGTCCGACATCAGCAGCTCGACGAAGCCTCGCGTCTCGATCCGGGAGATGGGCTCCCAGGGCAGGTAGAGACTTTGCGCCGCCACGTCGGCGATCCGGGTCGCGGCGCGGTTTCCGCGGCCCGCCAGGCTTCGCACGCGCCCCGCAGCGAATTGCAGGGAGGTGCGATTTTCGGTCGAGAGACGATGCGCCCCGAAGGTCCGCCCCGCCTTGTCGAAGGGCTGAACCGACTCGGGATTGTGCAGGATCCAAGCGCGGGCGCGCTTCTCGGCATCCTCTCGCGTGCTGGCCAGCTCATCGACCAGGCCCTCCGCGAGCGCCTGCCGCAAGGAGGTACGACGTCCCTGGAGCAGCCACGGCAGGGCCTTGTCGAAGCCGAGCAGGTGCGTCAGCCGGATGACCCCGCCAGCGGCCGGCAGAATGCCGAAGTCGACCTCGGGCAGACCGATCTGGGCATCGTCGCGATCGAGAGCGATCCGGTGATGGCAGGCGAGGCAGAGCTCATAACCTCCGCCGAGGGCCGTCCCGTTGATGAGTGCGACGACCGGGCGACCGAGTTTCTCCAAGCGCCGCAGATAACCCTTCAGCCGTTCGAAGTGCCCGAAGATCTCGGCTTCCATGCCCGGCCGGGCGCGAGACATCAGCGCCAGGTCACCGCCGGCAAGGAATGAGCCCTTGGCGGATGTGATGATGACACCGCGGATCGCTGCGACCTCCGCTTCGAGACGATCGAGCGCTTCCGGCATCCGCATCATGAACTCCTCGTTCATGATGTTGACCTTCCCGTCCAAGTCCATCGTGAGCGTAGCAATTCCGTCCTTGCTCAAGGCGACGCTGAGATTGCCCATTGGTCGTCTCCTCACACGCGTTCGATCAGCGTCGCGATGGCCATGCCGCCAGCGGCGCAGAGCGTGACGACGCCACGCTTCCCGCCTCGCCTCTCCAACTCGTCGAGCACCGTTCCGAGAAGGATCGCTCCGGTCGCGCCGAGGGGATGACCGAGCGCGATCGCGCCCCCGTTGGGGTTCATCTTCTCGGGATCGATGCCGCTGTGCTTCACGAAGCGGAGGGCGACCGAAGCAAAGGCTTCGTTGACCTCGAAGAGGTCGATATCGTCGTAGCCGAGGCCTGCATTCGCCAGGAGGCGATCGACGGCCGGCCCCGGCCCGGCCAGCATGATCGTTGGGTCACATCCGATTGTGACGCACCCGGCGATACGGCCGCGTGCGGTCAGGCCGTGGCGCTCTCCCGCCTCGGCCGAGCCGAGAAGCACCAGCGCAGCGGCGTCCGCGATTCCAGAAGAATTGCCCGGGGTATGAATGTGCCGGACCGCATCGAGCTCGGGATAGGTATCCTGGGCGACGGCGTCGTACCCCACGGCCCCGACACCGGCGAAGGACGGCTTCAGATTCGCGAGCTTCTCGGGGTTGGTGTCGGCGCGGATGAGCTCGTCTTTGTCGAGCATGGGCATACCGGACGCGTCCAGCACGGGCACGATGGAACGTGCGAAGTATCCGGCGTCCCGTGCAGCAGCAGCCCTCTGATGGGAACGCAGCGCGAAAAGGTCAGCCTCTTCGCGCTTCAGCCCATCGACGGTCGCGATGATGTCGGCCGACACGCCCTGAGGGACATAGATGCCGGCCGTCGCTCCATCGATATCCTCGGCCCATGGGCCTCCATCCGAACCCATCGGCACACGCGACATCGACTCTACGCCACCCGCCACGACAAGCTCGGCCTGCCCCGCCGCGATCTTGGCAGTGCCGATATGGACCGCCTCGCTGCCCGAGGCGCAGAACCGGTTGACCTGCAGCCCGGAAGCATGATCCCCCCAGCCTGCTGCGAGCGCCGCGATCCGTGCCAGCACGCTGCCCTGCTCACCATGCGGATTGACAGTACCCAGCACGATCTCGTCGACATCGTCCCCGCTCACGCCCAATCGATGCGTGAGCTCGCGCAGGAGACCGGAAACGAGATGCAAAGGCTTCGCATCCGCCAGTGATCCATCGAACCGGCCCCGCCCCCGGGGCGTGCGGATCGCTTCATAGACAAAGACTTCGCGAGCCATGGAGCCCTCCCGTTTCCGGCATGTCCGTCAGGCGGCGGCCTGCGCCGTTCCCAGGATATTGGCGCGCGCGCCATGATCGCTGGCGCCATGCAGGTCGCGAACGAGCTGCTGCATGATCCGCTTTTCCTCGTCATCGCGAACGGGGATCGAGAACTCGCAGTTCGTCACGACGTCGCCGTAGCGATCCATCAGCTTCTTGCCGATGACGTCGTAGGTTCCGAAAACCACGAACTTCTCGAGAGTCTCGTCGGAGATAAGCTTGGGCAGCTCCTCCCAGTTCTGCGCGCGCGAGAGGAGCTTGGCCTCCTGCGTCAGATCGCCGAGACCGACATGCTCAAAACATGCGACGTAAGCCGGCGTCGACGCGTAGAACGCGATGCGCGCCCTCGCGTCCCGGATCTTCGTCTGGAGCTCTTCCTCGTTCGGGGCGGTTGCGATCAAAGGCTTCATCGAAACCTTGAAGTTTTCGAGCGAACGCCCTGCCCTCTCAGCGCCCTTGCGCACCTCGGGCAGCATGACGTCCCGAATATAGCTCGGCGTGCAGACCGGATGCGGGCGAATGCCGTCCGCCACTTCACCGGCGACCATAGACATCACGGTGTTCACTGCCGCGATGTGGATCGGAATATCGGGATGTTCGATCGGCCCGGCATCGAAGAGCGGAACCATCAGATCCAGCTTGTAGAATTCGCCCTGATAGTTGAGGGGCGTGCCGTTCTGCCAAGTATCCCAGACGGCCCGGACGGCGCGGATATAGTCACGCATCCAGGGGCCGGCGGGGTGAGCCTCGAGACCGTAGCGACGTTGAATATGCGCCTTGACCTGGGGGCCGAGGCCAAGGGTGAAACGCCCCTTGGAAAGCTTCTGGATGGTCCAGGCGCTCAGCGCCATCACGGTCGGGCTGCGCGGAAACGCAATGGTGACAGCCGTGCCGACCTTCAGCGTCGTCGTGGCCTGCGCGGCCAGCGCCATGACGACGAACGGATCATCCTTCGTCTCTTCCGTGAAGACACCGTCCAGGCCGCATTCCTCGACGAGCTTGGCTTGCTCACCGATGGTGCGGATGTCCAGAGGCTTGTCCGGTGCGCGAAGGCCCGGGTCGACCTTGCCCATGGGCAATAGGGTCTCGATCAGCATGAATCTCTCCATGAGCTGCTGGGGAACAATCCGGTGCGGCCGCGAGAGCCGCGATGAAGGGGAAATCGCTGTCAGAGCATTTTGCGGTGATCGATCACGCGAACAGCCTTGCCCTGAGACCGCTCGACGGAGCCGACGGGCACGACATTCACTGTTGCGGATATGCCCACCATGGTCTTGATGCGTTTGCCGAGTTCTTTCCCGATGTCCGCGGCGGGAGCATCGGCGCTGCCGGCTCTGAGCTCGACATTGATCGCGACATGATCCAGGGCTCCTTGCCGGTGGATCTCGATCTGGAAATGGCCCCCGAGCTGGGGAACCAGGAGGATCTGCTCCTCGATCTGCGACGGAAATACGTTCACGCCGCGAATGATCATCATGTCATCGGAGCGTCCCGCGAAGCGATCGAGCCGGCGCATCGGCCGCGCCGTCCCGGGAAGGAGGCGCGTGATATCCCTGGTTCGATACCGGATGACGGGAAGCGCCTCCTTGGTGAGCGTCGTGATCACCAGTTCGCCCCACTCGCCATCGGGAAGGACACTGCCGGTCTCGGGATCAATGATCTCCGGATAGAAGTGATCTTCCCACAGGGTCGGACCATCGAGCGTTTCGATGCACTCGCAGGCAACGCCCGGCCCGATGATTTCGGATATGCCGTAGTAGTCCACGGCCTGCAGATTGAGCCGCCGATTGATCTCGCTACGCATCGCCTCGGTCCACGGCTCCGCCCCCACGAGAGCGACGCGAAGCGCGATCTCGTCCAGGGATCTGCCCTGCCTGTCGAATTCGTCGGCGATGTTGAGGAGATAGGACGGGGTCACCATGATGATGGTCGGCTTGAGGTCGACCAGCAGATTCACCTGCCGCTCGGTCTGGCCGCCCGAGACCGGTATGACGGTAACGCCGAGAGCCTGCGCGCCGTCGTGAGAACCCATTCCGCCAGTGAACAAGCCGTAGTTGTACGCGTTGTGCACCCGGTCGCCCGCTCGTGCACCCGCCGCCCGAAGCGAGCGGGCGACGAGGCCAGCCCATGTTGCCAAGTCGTTTTGCGTGTACCCGACGACCGCCGGCTTGCCTGTCGTTCCGCTTGAAGCATGAATGCGAGCCACGCGCTCAAGCGGAACGGCGAACATGCCGTAAGGATAATGGTCGCGGAAATCCTGCTTCACGCAGAACGGGAATTTCTGCAGATCCTCGAGCCGCATGAAGTCGTCGGGACCGACGCTGGCGGCAAGGCACTTCGCCTTGTAGGGAGCGCTGTTCTCGAAGGCGTGACGAATGATTTGACGCATCCGAACAACCTGCAGCTGGCGCAGCGCGTCGACCGATGCGGTCTCGATCTCTTCCAGCTCGAACGGATTGCCGGCTTTCAAACCTGCCAAAAGCATAGACCCAAATTCCTCCCGGTGGGCGTGCATCCGTCCAGCAATTGCTAGTCAGCTGGCTCGCTTGTTGACGCGACATTGCCGCATTCGAGACCGTGCTAAAAGGACATTAATTGCCAAGATATGTCATACTTCCGGTCGTGAAGCGGTCGTTCGACGATGAGCAATATTCTGCTATTATATTGAAGTATTGTGTTTTTTTTCATCTATCACGCCATCACCTTGGCGGAAGACCACTTTCCTCGATGCCAAAAATGAGGACAGAAACGCTGTCGATATCAGGGGCTGAATGTGCTGTCCGACCGGAAGCAACGAATTGGATATTTCGGCCCGACGTCGGACGACATGTCGGGAAAACGGCTGTCTACAGGTCAACAGGGTCGTTGCGCATCGGGCGCCTTGAACACTGTCGCGAGGAGCCCCAGTATCTCGGCGGGCAGATGCCCCAACAGAATACTAGCACTACTTTGGCAGATTTTTAGAGTTGAGCCGTCGGTTAAAGTGCGGACATCGTATCAGTGGTGGCCGTTCGAGTCTGGCGATGATGGCTGCGCGGATCGCTGGCAGGGTCGGCTGGGGTGGCGGGCCCTGGATTCTTTTTTTCCCGCTTCGCCTGCTTGAGGCGCCGGGATTGAAGGAAGGCATAGGCGATCATGGTCATGAGCGCGTGCCGGTGCAGCCCGGTCCATGATCGTCCCTCGAAGTGATCGAGCCCGAGTTCCTCCTTTAGCTGCTGATGCGCCTGCTCGCAGATCCAGCGCGCCTTGATTGCGCCGGCCAGGCGCTTGAGCGACGTGTCCGCCGGCAGGTTCGAGAGGTAATATTTGCGCTCTCCATTCGAGCGATGTTCGCCGATCAGCCAGGCCTCTTCTCCCGGCAGATGCTGCTGTCCCATGTCGCCGATCCTCTGGGGCGGCCCGTCGGCCACCTTGATCCGCACGGCAGCGAAGCGGGCCTTGAGTGGGCCCTTGGTGCCACGCCGCCAACTCAGCGTGCGCCAGGGCGCCGTCGCCAGCGTCTTCTCCGCCGATACCGACTTCGTGTCGGGCACATGGTTCTTGCGCGGGCGACCCCGCCCGGCGACGGGAAAGACGAGGGCCACGTCGATCGGATAGACCTTCTGGCGCCCCCCAACGCCGACGGCCCAGCTGAGACCACGCTCGCTCAAGGCCTGCCGGAATGGTGCGGAGAGGCCATAACCGGCATCGGCCAGCAGGCAGCCGAAGCGCAGGCCGGCCGCGCGCGCCCGATCGATCTCGGCGAGTGCGATCTCGGGCTTGGTCCGATAGCCCCCGTGATCGTCCGGCACACCGGCTCGGGCCAGCCGCGCAGGATCGCTCGTCCAGCTCTCGGGCAGGAACAGCCGCAACCCCACCATGACCGGGACTTCACCGGAAGCCAGCGTCAGCGACACCAGGGTCTGGCAGTTGGCGTTCTTGCCCAAGGCAGAGGCGTATTGCGGCGCGACGCCGACCGAGCGCTCGCCCTTCTTCGGCAGGGCCGTGTCGTCGACGATCAGCCAGGCCTCAGCGCCACCAACCATCCTGTCGGCTTCGGCAAGTAAGATCTTCACAAGCGGTGCGGCGTCCCACGCCTCGCTGGCGATGAAGTGATGAAGCTGGTCGTAGCCGACGCCACCGCCGCGCGCCGCCATCGGCTGGACGCTCTTGCGATCCCCAGCGCCGATCAGCCCCGCCACATAAGCCGGACACATCCGCACCCGAACCTTGTGCCGCAGAGCACCGAGAAAGGGTGCAAGCCAGTGCTCAAGATCCGACTTCCAGTTCTCGTCCATGGCCGGCCCTCCATAAGCCGACCACCCATGAATCACGCAAATCGCGCCGCGGGAATCCCAAAAATGCCAGCGCGTCTAAAAATCTGCCAAAGTAGTGCTAGGATGAGGAAACCGAATGTGGGATGCCCTGCGCATCGCGCATGGAGCTTTCGGTCGGGTAGCGCTCCTGGATATGGATCGCAGCCCGGTTCCTCATGCGCATCCGCATGGCCGATGAAGTCATTCTCGATCGGCGCATCGCGCCAGCCATCAGCCATCGCCATCATCCGAAGCCGTCCTCCGATCCGTTCCGTGTCGCCATGCGATGCCCGGCGATTCAGGATGCCCGAAAATTGCACGACAACTGGACCCGTTTCTAGGGTTAGGACCACAAGGGCCCGATGATTGAGCCATGATCTCAAATCGCATTGAAGGAGAAGCCCCTCCTTGGCCTTGAAGGCTAGGCACCCTTGGAGCTCGTCTCCACGTCCCGGAACCGCGGCCGGGGTGAACTGGCTTTGAGCGCAGCGCGGGGGTGCTTACGGATGCAGCTCGCGCGGATCTTGGGCATTCATGCGTTGTTTGTGGCTCGCCAGCCTTCGTTATTGGCCTGAAAGATTCGCCAGTGACGAATTTGCCTTACTCGCATGAATCAGGAATTCGGCTTTCGCTTCAGACAACATAGGTAACTGCTCCCTTGCCATGCTCACGATTTGTTGCGATTTAAAACGCCCACATTAATCGATCTATCGGACAAGCCGCCGTGGCACGCAAGCGCCTGAACCCGAATGTTGTCGCAGACTGGATAGGCATCGCGAACGCGGCGGAGCGAGCGCTCCAGACAGGAACAGGGACTGACCGTGCAGCGGCGCTATGGGATGTAGCGCAGGAGCGCGGCACCACAGAACAGCATGTCCGGCGCCTCATTCACGGCTGGCGCTTCATCCAATCAGTTCGTGCCGACGACCGCGAACTGGCGGAGTGCTTGGAGAGAAGCTCCTACAACGTCACCGACGTGATCTCGCGCTGGCATCCACGCGATCGCCACGCGGCATCAGAAGCCGCCAAACAATACCATGCCGGCAACCTCACGCTCGCCCAGCTCCGGGCCGGCTACGAATCCTCGCAGCATCATGGCAGGTCGAAAGTGAGCGCTCCGCCGACGCCGGACTATCTCGACGCCGTGCGCGGGAAGATCGAGGATAGCGAGCCCTGGATACGAGGGCTTCAATCGACACCCCGATCGCTTCCGCCTTTCGGCAAATTCGACTTGTCTTTCCGAGGCGAAGGCGATCGCGAACTCGGCGTGATCGTCTTGCCGCCGCGCCTCGGCACGAACGATCAGAAGGCGAGGTTCGCCAGCGACGCCGGCCTGATCCTGCTCGCGCATCAGATGGGTATGGAGACGATCATCGCAGGGCCCAAGGGCTCTGTTCTCGATGGCTATACCAACTGGATCGCCGAGATCGGCATCGACGATTGCCGCGTCGTCGAGCTCGAACGCGTCATGCGCGAAGTCTGGACATGAAAAGGCCCGGCTCGCGCCGGGCCTTTTGTTAGCCTATCGATCGGATCACTGCGGCTTGTTAAACGCCGCTCCGACGATGCCGGCCTGTTCGCGGGTCGCTTCGGTTTCCGCCTTGACCCGAAGAGCCTCGTCCCGGGCCACCGCATCCTCGAGTTCGCGTAGCGTCTGCTCGGCATTCGCCTTGGCCCGCTGCTTGATCGCCTCGACCCAAGGGGTGTCTGCAACGGCCTCAATGGTCGCGACGAGCCTGACGCAGGTCTTCGGCGCCAGGCGCGGAGTGCCGTTGTGAACCGAGGCCTCGAGGAGGGCGCAGGCGCGCTTGGTCAGTTCGTCGGGAGTCACTGGCTCCTCCCCTGCTGGTTCGCACCCTGTCCCGCCGCCGCGGACGCGGCCTTAGCCTTCGCCTCGGCGCGCTGCCGCGTCACCTCGGTCGCGAACTCGCCGGCCGGGAAGGTGTAGTCGGTCGCGGCACCCGCCACGATCAACTCCTTCGCCAGCGCGGGCGAATGCGCCTTGGCGGCGTTGAACACGCCGGCCAGAACGTGCGGGTTGTTGGTGATCTCCCACACCTTCTGCGTCACGCGGAACAGCTTTGCGCGGTTGGAGTGCTGGCGTGCCCTCATCCTCGCGAACTTATCCATCAACTTCCCCAGATCGTCGTGCACGATAACCTCCTATGGCTGGCTTCGACGCACATATATACGCAGATAATTTTGATTCGCCAAACAGATATTTTATGCGCATATATATCAAGAACCGACCGATGGCCGGGGGTTCCCAGGGGGCGTCAGCCCCTTGGGCCCGCTATAGCAGTCCGAAAAGTCGGACTGCGCGGTCCCTGCGGTGCTTTTTGAGAGAGGAAGGCCGGGTTTCACGATGTTCGACCGGACCATGCATCTCTCGACCAGTTGGGTGCGCGCGCGGGCCCATCTCGGACCCGCCAGCGCCGGTCTGGTCAGCGCTTACATCACTGGTGGCCATTCCTTCGATGGCCACCGCGTCAACAACCCTCATCGGCGGCGCGAGATTGCGATGACCGGCCTGTCGCTGCCTGCCGGGATCGTGATGACGCCGCATGAACTCTGGCACTGGGTGGATCGCAAGGAACGCCGGAAGGACGGCGAATACCAGATGCGTTCGCGCGAGTTGCCGAGACTGGCTTCGCATATGCGCTGCTCATTGCCCTGGGCGCTTTCGCCGGAAGCGGCCGAGCGCGTCACCACTGACTTCGCCCGGTTTCTGACCGAGGAACTCGGGCTCGGCGTCCAGTTCGCGGTGCATAACAAACCTGAGCACGATTGGGATCACGCTCACTTCCTGATGACGACCCGTTCGCTAGCGCTCAAGAATTTCGGCAAGAAGGTGCGCGAGCTGGACGGGATCGCGATGCGCAAGCGCGAAGCCGGCACAGCCGCCGAGGTTCGCTATGCCCGTGCCGATGGGCGCGAGAAGACGATCTCATCCACCATCGAAACCATGAGGGCGCGTTGGGCCGGCCTTCTCTCGGCCGAACTCGGATATGTGGTGGATCATCGTTCTTTCGAACGCCGCGGTCTCGATCTCGATCCGGTGATTTACGTTCCCCGCGCCCAGATCGAATACGAAAAGCGGCAAGCGAGGCGCGGCGCTGCCGGGCGGGATTGGCGCGCCGAACGGGCCTCGCAATTGGCCAGCCGACAGGTGGAAGCCGCCCTCTTGAGGGAGTTGCCGGATCAAGAACTCCGTCGACGCACTCGGCCCGCGCCTGCGCGTGCTCCCCGTGTCGTCGAGATCGGTCTGCGATCGATCTGTCAGGAACTGGAGCGTCAGAACACTCTCGTCTCGTCATGGCGCGCCGCCGCCCTCACCCGGCTCGCGAAGATATCACCGCTTCTCGCGCTTTCGGCAGGCAACCAGATCCTGGAGGCTATCGCCACGCGCGAGGTACGGGAAACTGCACCTGTTTCTACCCCATCTCCCGTGATCAGCACCACCGATGCTTCGAACGGGAAACGCAAGCGCCTGCGCCAGAATGCCGGCGCCGGCATCATGTCGAAGCTCTTTGCTCAGCACGGAGATGACATTGCTACCGCAGTATCGGCTTCTTCGTCACAGCACCGGATCATGCGAGACGCGATCAACCACCTTGGCCGGATCAATCCGATCGTCGCGCTCGGCGCCCTCGCCCGGATGGCGGAGATCACGCTTGAACAGAAAGAGGAGCCCGTCACCGCGATCAGCACCTCGCCTTCGGAAAGGCGTGCGCAGGCCCGCAGGCGCGGCAGCGTATCCGGGCGAAAGAATGTCGCGGGTGCCATGGCAACCCGGGCGCGCCAGGCCCTCGAAACTGAGTGCTCGCAAATTGAGAGAGGCCATGACGACGCGAACGCGGCTCAGGCAATGGCCACGCAGTTTGCTGACGAGATGAAGCGCCGCGAGCGCCGCTTTCTCAAGCGCATGGAGAAGAAACTCGGATATGCAGCGATGCAATCGGCTGTTGTTCATGACGCGCTGGTCGCGTTCACGCTCAGGCTCGAGGCCTATTTCAGCAAGGCGATGGAGGCTTTGCGGGAGCGACTCGAGCGCCATCGCCTTGAACGGCAGAAGATCGCCGCTCAAGCGATGCTCGAACTCGCTGCTCTCGATGCAATCCCAATAGACAACGCCATGGTGAGATTGCAGGCGACGGCAGCGGTCGCGCAGAGCTTCCGTCACACTCTCGATCACCTCCACACGCGGCAGGCCGGCGAGGTCGCGGAGGAATTGACGCAATGGCTAGACGGCGGGCCGAACCTGCGCCGGCATAACGCGACGACGACATTGACGCCGAACATCGTCTCTTCGGTTTGGAGCCGTCCGTCTCCCCGACAGCCGGAACGGTCGGTGGCCAGAACGGCTGCGGCAGCCCCGCAGCACCAGCCTGTCGCGCGGTCGCGGAATCCGCACATTCCGATCGCGGCTTCGGCAGGCGTTTCGAAGAGCGCAACGCAATCCACGCGGAAAAATATCCGAAACAATATCACGTTCGATGTTCCCGCGTTCACGGAGAAAGAGGAGTTCGGCCTACTCCGGCCGAAACCGGCATCGCCAGCAAGCGCAAATGGTCAGGCGGCTCCGAGACCTCGAGCATCGGAATCGGGCAGCAGACCTGCCCACCAGAGGCCACGTCGCCCATCGGATCAGGAGATCGAATAGGTGACAGGCGCGCCACATGTCACGGCCCCCCAACTGTTCTCGCCCCAAAAGCCCGGACATTTCTCAATGAAACCCAGGACACTCCCTCAGACCATCTTGCTCAGATGAGGCCGCTGCAGCGCTTTGCCAATCCCGATGAGATCAGCGGTTTGATCCCCTATTTGGCTTGCGAAGAAGCGGGCTAAGTGACGTGTGCACTGATCCGCCCCCGCCGACTGGTCCAAAGCGATTGTTAGTGGAGAGTTGGCCTCGCGGCCAGCGCGGGCGGCGTAGCTGGTCCGGGTTGCGCAGTCGCCCGCGCGGTCATGGCGGGCACGAAGACCTCCGGCGCGGGAGGCTTGTATCCGAGCGAGCCATGCGGGCGGACGGTGTTGAAGTGCCGCCGCCAGCTTTCGACGATGATCTTCGCCTCCGCGAGGGTGTAGAAGATCTCGCCGTCGAGGAGTTCATCGCGCAACCGGGCATTGAACGACTCGATGAAGCCGTTCTCCCAGGGACTGCCGGGCGCGATGTAGGCGGTCTTCGCGCCAACCGCGCCGATCCAACCCTGCACAGCTTTGGCGACGAACTCGGGGCGTTGTCTGAACGCACATGGCCCGGCACGCCGCGCAGGATGAAGAGGTCCGAGAGAACGTCGATGACATCGGTCGACCTGAGCCGCCGATCGATGCGGATCGCCAGGCTCTCCCGGGTGAACTCGTCGATCACGTTCAACATGCGGAACTTCCGGCCGTTGTGAGTGCGGTCCTCGACAAAGTCATATGACCAGACGTGGTTGGGATGCTCTGGCCGCAGCCGTACGCAAGATCCGTCGTTCAGCCAGAGACGCCCCTTCTTCGGCTGCCGCCGAGGCACTTTGAGCCCTTCTCGCCGCCAGATGCGCTCGACGCGCTTGACGTTCACTGCCCAGCCCGCCGTGCGCAGCAGCGCGGCGATCTTGCGATAGCCGTAGCGTCCGTATCGGCGGACCAGTTCGACGATGTCGGCGATGAGTTGCTCCTCATCGTCGCGTCCGC
>LSIG01000208.1 GCA_001556125.1 Rhizobiales bacterium CCH10-E5
CTCCCTAACCCTCCCCACCGCAAGCGGGGGGAGGGAATCCTGCGGTAGCGCTCAAAACCCAAAGGCGCGCAGGCCTGCGACGGCGCTCATGCCGACGATCAGCGCGAGCAGTTCGTTGCGGCGCAGGATCATGCTGCCGATGGCCGCGAGCAGGGCGATGCCGGCCGCCAGGCCGAGCCGCTCGATCAGCGGCAGGACGGTGGCGGCGATGATCGAGCCCGGCAGGGCGGCGAGCCCGCGGCGGACATGCGGCGTGAGCGGGATGAAGCCCATCAGCACCACCCCGGCGATGCGGCAGAGATAGGTCGCGACAGCCATGGCGAGGATCGCGATGATCGGCCCCCAGGCGCCGAGAAACGCGGAGCCGAGATCAGGCAGCGTCATCGCTGAACGCTCCCACGACGGCGCCGGTGAGCGAGCCGACGATGATGAAGGCGTAGCCCTCGACGAGCTTCGCCGTCAGCAGGGCGGCAATCCCCGCCGCCACCCAGGGCACGGCGGCGCGGCGGCCCCGCCAGAGCGGCACGATCATCGCCGCGAAGAAAATCGGCATGACCAGGTCGATGCCGAAGGCGCGCGGATCGGAAACCAGCGCACCGAGCCCGTAGCCGAGCCCCGTCAGCAGGACCCAGACCACCCAAAGCAGCAGCCCGGCGCCGATCAGCACGCCGAGATCGCGCCCGCCCTCGGCCCGGTAGCGCGTGCCGATGACCCAGTTGGCATCGGTGAAGAAGAAGAGGTGGAGCGCGTTCAGTGCCTTCGGATAGGCCGCGAACCAGGGCTGCAGCGAGGCGCCCTGCAGGATCATCCGGGAATTGACGGTCGCCGTGACGACGGCGAGGCCGGCGATGGCGCCCCAGCTCCATTCCGGCCGCCACAGCTCCATCGCGACGAGCTGCGAGATGCCGCCATAGACCAGCGCGCTCATCAGCAGGGCCTCGACGAGACTCAGGCCCTTGGCCGAGGCCGCCGCGCCGAAGGCGACGGCGAAGACCACCACGCCCGGCACGAGCACCATCACCTTTCGCATGCCCAGGCGCATGCCGGCCGTGCTGACCTGTGCCGCAGCTTGCTCCATCGACGGCGCCTCTCCCCTGAGCGTGGCTGTTCTCCCAGCCCTTGCGCCGCCGCGGGCGAGCGGAGACGTGGAGTCCTTCCAAGGCCGAACGGCGCCCGAGGTCAACGCCGCCGGGTGGGCGGGCCGCATGAGCCGGACACAGGGCGGCGCCGGGTGATGGCGAGCGCCCCCGCCCTGTCCTATCCTGCCGGGATGATCTGGCTGTGCTCCCCGGACGACAGCGCCGAAAGCCTTCCTGCCGCCTGGCTGGTGTCGACGCCGGCGCGGCCGGCGACCCTACCCGAGCGCTCGGTGCTGCGGCGGGGCATGGCCGCCCGCATCCTGGCGCGGCAGCTCGACCTGCCGCCCGAGGCGATCGCGATCGGTCATGACGAGCGAGGCCGTCCGCTGGTCGCGCAGCCGCGTGGGACCGGATTGCATCTCTCGCTCGCGACACGGGCGGGGATGGTCGCCGTGGCGCTGGCTCATAACCCCGTCGGCGTCGATGTCGAGGCCGTGGACGAGGCCGCCGCACCGCCTCTCGGCGTGCTGCATGCGGACGAAATGTCCTGGCTCTCGGGCCAGCCGCCTGAGAGGCACGCGCTGGCCTTCGCGCGGCTGTGGAGCGCCAAGGAGGCCTATGTGAAGGCGCTGGGAACGGGGTTTCTCCGGCCGCCGGAGAGCTTCGCCGTCACCCTCTCGCCGGAGGGAGTGATTGCGGTGCGGGATGGTGGACAGGCCGCCGCAAGCGGTGTCGGCCGCACCATCGAAAACGGCGGCCAGGAGATCCTGGCCGCCGCGATGGTCGTTCTCGGGTGAGGCAAAAGGGCGCTCAGCCCTCGGCCTCGCGGTTGCCGCGCCGCTGCTTCAGCACATAGGCGATCGCGCAGACGAGCGCGGCGCCGATCACCGAGGTGACATAGTGCGGCATGTTCGCCGGGGCGATACCGATGGCGCTGACATCCGTCGAGACCGGCTTGATCCAGGTCGGCATGTTGACCTCGAGCCAGCGCAGCACGGCGATGTCGCCCAGGATCATTTCGGCCGCGATCCAGCCGAGGAGGGCCGCGCCGAGCCAGATCAGGATCGGGTAGCGGGTGATGATCGAGGTCAGGAACTGCGCGCCCATGATGATCAGCGGGATCGAGAGCAGCAGGCCGAAGATGAAGAGCTCGGGATGTCCGCGCGAGGCAGCCGCGATGGCGATGACGTTGTCCAGGCTCATCACCGCATCGGCGATGGCGATGGTGCGCACCGCCTGCCAGAGCGTCGAGCCGCCGTCGATCTCGGCATGGCTCTCATCCTCGCCGAGCGCGAGCTTCACCGCGATCCAGAACAGCAGCAGGCCGCCGACGATCTTCAGATAGGGCACGAGCAGCAGATAGGTCACCACCAGCGCGAAGATGATGCGCAGGCCGATCGCGGCCGAGGCGCCGAGCCAGATGCCAACCTTGCGCTGCTTCTCCGGCAGGGAGCGGCAGGCGAGCGCGATCACCACCGCGTTGTCGCCCGACAATAGCAGGTCGATCCAGATGATCTGGAGCAGGGAAACCCAGAATGTGGAGGATGAGAAATCCATTAGTCGGTCAGTCCCTTTGTCAAAGGGCCGGATCTGGCCGGCGATGCTTGAGGAGGTAGCCGAGGCCGAGCACGAGCAGTGCGCCGATCAGGGCCGCCGGGTATTCGAAGCGGTGGAGCGTTTCGGCGCCGAAGCGGGCGATGAGCCAGGGGTCGCTGTCGAACATTTCACCCGCAACCCAGCCGAGCAGCGCGGCGCCCGCCCAGACAAGAACGGGGAAACGGGTGAGAAGGCTGGTGATCAGCGAGGCGCCGAGCACGATCAGCGGGATCGAGATGACGAGGCCCGCAACCAGAAGCGGGATCGAATCCTTCGCGACGGCGGCGATCGCCAGCACGTTGTCCAGGCTCATGACGATGTCGGCGATAGCGACGGTCTGCACGGCCTTCCAGAGCTTGCTGCTGGCGGCGATCGCATCCTCGTCGCTCTCGCCATCCTCCACGATCAGCTTGACGGCGATCCAGACGAGCAGCAGTGCGCCGACGATGTGCAGGAACGGCATGTTGAGCAGTGAGGCGATCAGCACGGTAAAGACCACGCGCAGCACCACCGCGACACCGGCCCCAAGCGCGATGCCCTTTGTCCGCTGCTCGGGAGAGAGTGCCCGGCAGGCCAGCGCGATGACCACCGCATTGTCGCCCGACAGCACGATGTTGAGGGCGATGATCTCGACCAGCTTGCCCCACAGGGCAGGGTCGAAAAACGACAGCGCCGACAGATCCATTCCCAGCCCCTTCGAAGTCGCCCCACCGTCCGCAGCGCAACGCCGCGGACGGTAGAGCGTTCCGCGACGGCCGAGAATCGATGCCCTAATGCGGGCCGGTTGTCACGGCACCCGGCCCGCAGACTGCCCAGAAATCAGCCCAGCGCCTGTTCGACGGCCTTGCCGGCGGCTTCGGTGCCCAGCGAGCCGCCGAGGTCGCGCGTGCGGGTCCGGGCATCGCCCAGCGCCCGCTCGATCGCGGCCTCGATGCCCTTGGCGGCTTCCGTCTCGCCGAGATGGTCGAGCATCATCGCCGCCGACCAGATCTGGCCGATCGGGTTGGCGACGCCCTGGCCGGCGATGTCCGGCGCCGAGCCGTGGACCGGCTCGAACAGGGAGGGGTAGTCGCCGGTCGGGTTGATGTTGCCGCTCGGGGCGATGCCGATCGTGCCGGTGCAGGCGGGGCCGAGGTCGGAGAGGATGTCGCCGAACAGATTGGAGGCGACGACGACGTCGAACCGGTCCGGGTTCAGGACGAAATGCGCGGTCAGGATGTCGATATGGTACTGGTCGACGGTCACGTCGGGGTACTTCTTCGCCATCTCCTTCACCCGCTCATCCCAGTAGGGCATGGTGATGGCGATGCCATTCGATTTGGTGGCCGAGGTCAGCTTCTTGCGCGGGCGACGCTGGGCGAGCTCGAAGGCGTATTTCAGCACGCGGTCGACGCCGACGCGGCTCATCACCGTCTCCTGCATGACGATCTCGCGCTCGGTGCCGGCATACATGCGGCCGCCGACGGAGGAATATTCGCCTTCGGTGTTCTCGCGGACGACGAAGAAGTCGATATCGCCGGGTTTGCGGCCCGCGAGCGGGCCGGGCACGCCGGGCATCAGCCGCACCGGGCGCAGGTTGACGTACTGGTCGAATTCGCGCCGGAACAGCAGCAGCGAGCCCCAGAGCGAGATGTGGTCGGGCACCTGGGCAGGCATGCCGACGGCGCCGAAGAAGATCGCGTCATGGCCGCCGATCTGGTCCTTCCAGTCGTCGGGCAGCATCTTGCCATGCTTGGCGTAGTAGTCGCAGGAGGAGAAATCGAACTCGTCCAGCCGCAGCTCGAAGCCGTATTTCTTCGAGGCCGCCTCCAGGATGCGCAGCCCCTCGGGCATCACCTCCTTGCCGATGCCGTCCCCGGCGATGGCGGCGATGCGATAGACGCGGTTGGTGCGGCTCATGACTTGTCTCCGAAGAAGGCGATGAATTGCGCGGCGACGAGATCGGGGATCTCCTCGGCCAGATAATGCCCGCCGGGCAGGCTGCGGCCTTGGACGTTCTCCGCGCGCAGGCGCCAGAGCGCCAGCGGATCGAAGCATTTGCCGATGATGCCGTTCTCGCCCCAGAGCGCGAGCAGGGGTTGCGTCAGCTTGCGGTCGCCATCCTCATCGTCATGGCGGATGTCGATGGTGGCGGCGGCGCGGTAATCCTCGCAGGAGCCATGGATGGTCCGCGGATCGGCGAAGCAGCGCAGATATTCCGCCAGAGCTTCCGGCGCGAAGGGCTTCAGACCGGCTGCGCCCGAACCGCATTTCTTGCGCCAATAGGCCTCCGGATCAGCCCCGATCATCTTCTCCGGGAAAGGCGCCGGCTGGATCAGGAAGAACCAGTGCCAATAGGCGCGTGCGAAGGCGTCCGTGGTGCCGACATACATCTCTCGCGTCGGCGCGATGTCGAGCGTGGCAAGCTTCGTGACGCGCTCGGCATGGTCGAGCGCGAGGCGATGGGCGACACGGGCACCGCGGTCATGCGCGCCGACCAGGAAGCGCTCATGGCCGAGCAGCGTCATCACCTGCGCCATGTCGAGCGCCATGGCGCGCTTCGAATAGGGGAAGTGCTCGGGGTCGGTCAGCGGCTTGTCGCTGTCGCCATAGCCGCGCAGATCGGCGCAAACGAGGGTGAAGTGGTCCTTCAGCCGCTCCGCCAGCTTGTGCCAGAGCACGTGGGTCTGCGGATAGCCGTGCAGCAGCAGCAGCGCCGGCCCCTGCCCGCCCGTCCTCACCCGGATGCGCGCGCCCGAGGTCGTGACGTCGAGCAGCCGGAAGCCGGGGAAGAGGCTGTCGGTGACGGGAAGATCGGTGATGGCCATGGGCGCCAATTCAGGGGCAGGCAATCGGGAGCGCGTACGCTGAATCCCAGGGGATTGCGTTGATCGATTATTACACAATCAGGATCAATAACGAGGTAATCTGGAATTGGGGACTTCGCTGACATTGGCGGACAGTAATGTGGCCCTCCTCGACGAGAACGATCCGATAGGTAGCGTCTTCGCGCCTCTGCTGGGATTGCCGTGCTGGAACGTCCAGAAAGGCCAAGGCAGCTTCCTCACCTTCGAATTCGGCGACCCTTCGCTCCACGTTCGTGAACCGATCGAGTCGACGACAGCAGCGAGCGCAAAAGTCATGGCGTGGCGGCGCATGCGCACCGTCAGACCTATCGGCGAATGGCACCTCTGGATTTACTGCTGCAACTGGCGGTGTTTCGCAGGCGGCGACGAGATCGCACATTCGGAATCAGAAGGCGGAAAGATTGAAGCTGCGGTCTCCGAACTCAACGGACAGCGCCTGCAATCGGTCAGCGTCGATCCGGACAATGGAGCATCCAGCTTTTCCTTCGACCTCGGCGGCGTGCTGCAGACATGGCCCTATGACGACGAAGATCTCGACGAGCAATGGTCGCTCGCGCGACGGTCCGGCGATGTTTTCGCGTATCGCAAGGATGGCCGATACAGTTGGTCGGCGCCCGATATGCGATCCGGCCAAGCAATCTGGCTGCCTCTGCCACTTGGCCGGAGCGGCGCTGGCACGTGAACGCTCCCCCTCCCCCCGCTTGCGGTGGGGAGGGCTGGGGTGGGG
>LSIG01000209.1 GCA_001556125.1 Rhizobiales bacterium CCH10-E5
GAACAGTGGCCGGTTAATTATTGGATTACCCGGCCGGTCGCGTCGGAATCTGCAGTCGGAACGGCGTCCTTGAGCAGATAGCCGGTCGCGCCCTGGCGGATCGCCGCGATGACGCTCTCTTCGTCACCGAGAATCGAGATCACCATGATCTCGGTGTCGGGGTGGCGCTGTCGCGTCTCGCGGATCAGCTCGAGGCCGTGCCCATCGGGAAGTTGCAGATCGGTGAGCAGCACGCGCGGCGCGGACTCAACCAGGCTCGCCCGCGCCTCGCCAAGAGTCGCGGCGGCGGTGACGGCGAACTCCTGCCCGGCGCCGAGCGCGTCCTGGAGGCGCCAGCGCGTCGGCGCGTCGTCCTCGACCAGCAGCACCGAAATCATGCGCCGGCTCGCTCCCTCGCGGGGCGGTCCGCCAACGCCCCCTGCGAAGCAGCCCCCGTCCGGTTACTCTAGCGGCCCACCGTCTCGCGCGACAGCCCATGTTCATGGGGCGAGCGGTCGGGCCTTGGCACAGTCGTTCCCCGGCCCCTCCCCAGCCAAAACTTGCCGATCGGCAAAGCCTGCGCCAGGCAACCTTCCGCCGGAAGCGTCAATCGCAATGGCTAGGCGGCGTCCGGCATGTGCTGCAGCAGCTTGTCGAGCGTGATCGGATAGTTGCGGACGCGCACGCCTGTGGCATTGTAAATGGCGTTGGCGACAGCCGCGCCGACCCCGCAGATGCCGAGTTCGCCGACGCCCTTGGCCTTCATTGGCGAGGACATCGGATCGACCTCGTCGAGAAAGATCACGTCCTGATGCGGGATGTCGGCATGAACCGGCACCTCATAGCCGGCGAGGTCGTGATTGACGAAGAAGCCACGGCGCTTGTCGACCGCAAGCTCCTCCATCAGCGCCGCTCCTGCGCCCATCGTCATGGCGCCGATGACCTGGCTGCGGGCCGTCTTCGGATTCAGGATCCGCCCCGCTGCGCAGACCGCCAGCATCCGCCGAATACGGGTCTCCGCGGTGTAGGCGTCGACGCCCACCTCGACGAAATGCGCCCCGAAGGTCGATTGCTGATGCGTCTCATCGAGATCGCCGAACTCGATCGTGTCCTCGCCGCTGAGCGGCCCGCCTTCCGCCGCGCTGGCCAGCGACAGGCTGCGATTGCCGACCTTGACCATGCCGTCGGCAAAGACCGCCTCGGCCGAGTTGATCCCGAGCTTCTGCGCCACGGCCTCGCGCAGCTTGACGCAGGCCGCATAGACGCCCGCCGTCGAGCTGTTGCCGCCCCATTGGCCGCCGGACCCGGCGGAAACGGGAAAGGTCGAATCGCCGAGCTTGACCACGACACGGTCGAGACCGACGCCGAGCATCTCGGCCGCGGTCTGGCCGATAATAGTGTAGCTGCCGGTGCCGATATCGGTCATGTCGGTCTCGACCGTGACGATGCCGTTCGCGTCGAGGCGGACGCGCGCACCGGACTTCATCACGATGTTGTTGCGGAAGGCGGAGGCGACGCCCATGCCGATCATCGAGTTGCCCTCGCGCCTGTCTCCCGGCCGCGCCGAGCGACGCGACCAGCCGAAGCGCTCGGCCCCCACCCGAAAGCATTCGTCGAGGCGGCGCATCGAGAACGGGCGCTCCGGCTTCTCGGGATCGACCTGGGTGTCGTTGAGCACCCGGAAGGCGATCGGATCGAGCCCGAGCTTTTCGGCCATCTCGTCCATCGCCATTTCCAGCGCCATCAGCCCCGGAGCTTCGCCCGGAGCGCGCATGGCGTTGCCCTCCGGCAGGTCGAGCTCGGCGAGGCGCATCGCGGTCATGCGATTGGCCCCGGCATAGAGCAACCTCGTCTGCTGCACCGCGACCTCCGGTCCGCCACCCGGCTGGTCGCCGGACCAGCTCTCATGGCCGATCGCGGTGATCTTGCCGTCGCGGGTCGCGCCGATGCGGATGCGCTGGATCGTGGCCGGGCGGTGCGTCGTGTTGTTGACGATCAGCGGCCGCGACAGCGCGACCTTGACCGGCCGCTTTGCCAGCCGCGCGCCGAGCGCCGCCAGCAGCACGTCGGAGCGCAGGAAGAGCTTGCCGCCGAACCCGCCGCCGATGAAGGGCGAGACGATGCGAATCCTGTCCTCGGGGATGCCGAGTGTGGTCGCCATGTCGGTCACGCCCCAGGCGACCATCTGGTTGGAGGTCCAGAGCGTCAGCCGCTCGCCCTCCCAGGCCGCGAGCGTGGCATGCGGCTCCATCATCGCGTGGCTCTCGTCGGGCGTCGTATAGGTTGCGTCGAGCGTCACCGGCGCCTGCGCGAAGGCGCCCGCGAAATCGCCGACCTGCGTGTCGTCGAGGCTGGGATCGTCGCCCTCGGGCTTGGCGGCCCCGTCTTTCGCCTCCGCGAGGTCGAAAGCACCTTCGGCCGTCTCGTAGCTCACCTTGACCAGGGCTCCCGCCGCGCGGGCCTGCTCGAAGCTCTCGGCGATCACCAGCGCCACGGCCTGGTGGTAATGGGCGACCTCAGGGCCGGCGAGCAGCGGCGCGGTATTGCGCTTGCCCTTCTTGAGCGGTCCGGCCTCCTTGGCCGTCAGCACGGCGATCACGCCCGGCGCCCGGCGCGCAGCCTCCGTGTCGATGGCCGTGATCCGGCCCTTGGCGATGCCGGCACCGACGACATGGCCATAGGCCTGGTTTGGCACGACATCGTGCTGCTCATAGGCATAGCGCGCCGTGCCGGTCACCTTCCGGGTCCCGTCGATGCGGTCATGGGGATGTCCGACGACCTTCAGCCGGTCGATCGGGTTCTCGGTGGCGGGCTTGTCGAATTTCATGGCTTCACCCCCTCGCCTGGGTCAGCACCGCGGCGAGCGTACGCTCGACCAGCGGCAGCTTGAATGCGTTCTCATGGGTCGGCTTCGCGTTGGCGAGCAGCGCCGCCGTGGTCGCCTTCGCCCCGCGCGGCAGTTCGGCTTCCGCCGCCTCCACGCGCCAGGGCTTGGGCGCAACGCCGCCTACGGCCACGCGCCCGCTGCCGTCCCGCTGCACGATCGCGGCGACCGATATCAGCGCGAAGGCGTAGGAGGCCCGGTCGCGCACCTTGCGATAGATCTGCACCCCGCCGACCGGCTTCGGCAACGTCACGGCGGTTATGAGTTCGCCTGGCTCCAGAACGGTCTCGACATGCGGCGTATCGCCAGGCAGCCGGTGCAGATCGGCGACCGGCACGGAGCGGGTCGAGCGATCCGGCTTCACCGTCTCGACCTGCGCGTCCAGAACCCGCATCGCCACGGCCATGTCGGAGGGATGCGTCGCGATGCAGGCGTCACTGGTCCCCACGACGCCGAGCTGGCGCGTGAAGCCGCCGATCGCCGAGCAGCCGCTGCCGGGCTCGCGCTTGTTGCAGGGCTGGGCTGTGTCGTAGAAATAGGGGCAGCGCGTCCGCTGCAGCAGGTTTCCAGCCGTGGTCGCGCGATTACGCAATTGGCCGGACGCTCCCGCCAGCAGCGCCCGCGACAGCACGCCGTAGTCGCGCCTCACCCGCTCATCGGCTGCCAGGGCCGTGTTGCGCACCAGCGCGCCGATCCGCAACCCGCCCTCCGGCGTCGGCTCGATGGTGTCGAGGCCGAGACCGTTGACGTCGATCAGATGGTCCGGCGTCTCGATCTGAAGCTTCATCAGGTCGAGCAGATTGGTGCCGCCCGCAATGAAGCGCGCGTGAGGCTTGCTCGCGGCTGCGGTCGCGGCCTCGACCGGCGACGTTGCCTTCTCGTAGCTGAAGGCTTTCATGCCCGCCTCCCCGCCACGTCGGTCATGGCCTCGACGATGTTGGAATAGGCGCCACAACGGCAGATGTTGCCGCTCATGCGTTCGCGGATCTCGAGTTCCGTCACGGCCGGCGCCGCGGTCAGGTCGGTGGTGACATGGCTCGGGATACCGGCCTTGATCTCGTCGAGCACGGCGACGCCGGAGCAGATCTGCCCGGGCGTGCAATAGCCGCACTGGAACCCGTCATGTTTCACGAAGGCGGCCTGCATCGGGTGCAGCGCATCGACGCTGCCGAGCCCCTCGATCGTGGTGACCTCGGCGCCCTGGTTCATGATCGCGAGCGTCAGGCAGGAATTGATCCGCTGCCCGTCGACGATCACCGTGCAGGCACCGCACTGGCCATGGTCGCAGCCCTTCTTGGTGCCGGTCAGCTTCAACTGCTCCCGCAGCAGGTCCAGCAGGGTCGTGCGCGTATCGACGGAAAGAGAGCGCTGCTCGCCGTTGACCCGCAGCGACACCGCGGCGGTAACGGGCTCTCCACGCGGAGCGGGTTGCGCCCGCGTCGGCCCGGTCGTCGCGGGGAGTGCCGCGCAGGCGCCGGCCACGACCATGAGGTCGCGCCTGTTCAATGTGATGTCTCCCGGAGTGGGCATATCCGGCTCCAATGTCGGTCAAGAACGGTGGGAAGGGTCTGACGGCGGTGTCGTTCGCGAAGGTGAACCACCGAGATCGCGGCTGGTTCATTGTGTTGCGTCGCTGCGCCGCACACGAGTTCGTCAGAGCGCACGCCTCACCCGACGCAGGAACCGGTTTGGGCATCGCCCTCCTGCACCGCCGCCGTCGGAGAGGTTGTCAGCCGCTTCGCCGACCGCAAGCCGACGCCAAGCCACCGGCCGCCGCTGCGCGGCGCGCTCGACAACAGCATGGGCGTATGCCCTGCGGGAGTATCGCGAGCGTCGCGAGGTCTGCATCTTGCAGGAGTAGCACCGCCCCCTTCGCTGATTCGGACGCCAGATCGCCATGACCCCAGGACGGATCCGCATCGCGGTCGATATCGGCGGCACTTTCACGGATCTGGAATTCTACGACGAAGCGAGCGGCTCGACCCACAGCTTCAAGGCCGCCACAACGCCCGACGACCCGTCGCGGGGGTTGATGGATGCGATTCATGGGGCTGCGTCGCGCTGGGGCTTTGCGCTCTCCGACGTCGCCTTCCTGATGCATGGCACGACGATCGCGACCAATGCGGTGCTGACGCGCAACCTGCCCGAAGGCGCGCTGATCACGACGGCCGGCTTCGAGGACGTGCTCGAGATCGGCCGTCACGCCCGCAAGGAGATCTACCGCCTCAAGCCCGAGCCGCCGGCCGTGCTGGTGCCGCGGCGGCGGCGCTTCGGCGTGGTCGAGCGGATCGGGCCCGCCGGCGAAGTGCTGACCGCTCTCGACGAGGCCAGCGTCGAAGCGGCGATCGACCGCGTCGCGGCCTCGGGCGCGAGCGTCTGCGCCATCGCGCTGCTCAACGGCTTCACCAACCCCGCCCATGAGATCGCGATCCGCAACCGGCTGCTGGCGCGGCTGCCGGATCTGGCGGTGTCCTGCTCTCATGAGGTCTCGCCGGAGATTCGCGAGTTCGAGCGGACCTCGACGACGGTCCTGAACGCGCTGCTGATCCCGGTGGTGCGACGTTATATCGACGCGCTGCTGGCGCGCATCGCGGCCGAGGGGCTGACCGCGCCGCTCTATCTCGTGCAGTCCAATGGCGGGGCGACCACGCCGCGCGCGGCCGGCGAGGCGCCGGTCAAGCTCCTGCTCTCGGGCCCGTCCGGCGGCGTGCTGGCGGCCGAGGGCGTCGCGCGCCAGCTCGGTTTCCCCAATGTCGTGGGCGTCGACATGGGCGGCACGAGTTACGACGTCGCCGTCATCCGCGAGGGCCGCCGAGCCGTCGTCGCGCAGGGCGACATCGATGGCCTGCCGGTGCGCGTGCCCATGGTCGACATGCGCACCATCGGGGCCGGGGGTGGCTCGATCGCCTCGCTCGACGCGTCAGGCCGCCTCCAGGTCGGGCCGCGCAGCGCCGGCGCGAGGCCGGGCCCGGTCTGCTATGGCCGCGGCGGCACCGAGCCGACCGTCACCGACGTCAACCTGATCCTCGGTCGGCTCGACCCCGTGACCTTCCTCGGCGGCGAATTCGCGCTCGATCTCGACGGGGCCCGCGCGGCGCTGGACACTCGCATCGCCGGCCCGCTCGGGCTCGACCGCGACCGCGCGGCAGCCGGCATCCTCGCCGTCGTCGTCGCCAAGCTCGCCGGGGCGATCAAGCTGTCGCTGTTCGAGCGCGGGCTCGATCCGCGCGACTTCGCGCTGATGTCCTTCGGCGGGGCCGGCGGACTCCATGCCGTCGAGGTCGCCGAGGAACTCGGCATGACCACGGTGATCTTCCCGAAGGACCCCTCGACCTTCTCGGCCCATGGCATCCTGCAATCCGACATCGTCCACGATCTCGCGCGAACCCGCGTGCTGCAGCTGAAGGCCGGCGCCGCGCCGGCTTTCGCCGCGCTTGCCGGCGAGCTGTTGCGCGAGGGCGAGGCGCTTCTGGCGGCAGACGGCTTGCCCATGGAGCAGCGCCGTCTCGAACTCGCGGCCGATCTGCGCTATCGCGGCCAGGCCTTCGAGCTTCTGGTGCCGCTGGACGAGGTCCCGCAGGACGACGCCGCGCTCGCGCGGCTTTGCGGGCGCTTCCACGAGGCGCATCGGCAGCGCTTCTCCTTCGATGACCAGAACGAGAGAGTCGAACTGGTGACGCTGCGGCTGGCCGCGATCGGCCGGCTCGGCGGTGTGGCGGCAGCCCGGGCGCCCGCTTCCGGCGTCGCGGCGCCCCTCCGCGAGCGCGCGGTCCATCTCGACGAAGGCTGGACGACCGCCCCGGTCTTCGAGCAAGGGCGGCTCGGATCCGGCGCCGAACTCGATGGGCCGGCCATCGTGGAACAGGCCTATACGACCCTGATCATCCCGAGCGGGTGGCGGGTCACCGTGCGGCCATCGGGCGACCTGGTCGCGACCCGGGAGACGCAGTCATGAGCCAGGCCGTTTCGAAGGTTGATCCCGTCCTCCTTGAGATCGTCTCGCATGCGCTGGTCTCGGCCGCCGAGGAGATGTCGATCACGGTCTGGCGCACCAGCCGCTCGACGACGGTGCGCGAATTGCTCGACTATTCGACGGCGGTGTTCGACGGCGACGGCCGCAACATCGCCCAGGCGGCGCGCATGCCGGTCCATCTCAATTCGATGGAGCTCTGCCTGCAGGAGATCATCGCCCGGCATCTGCCGCTGGAGCGCTGGCGCGAGGGCGATGTCGTCGTCACCAACGATCCCTATTGCGGCGGCCAGCATCTGCCGGATTTCCTCGCCTTCAAGCCGGTTTTCGTCGAGGGCCGGCGCATCGCCATCACCTGCGTCCTGATCCACCATGTCGATGTCGGCGGTGGCGCGGCCGGCGGCTACAACGCCCATGCGGTCGAGATCTTCCAGGAGGGCCTGCGGCTGCCGCCGGTGAAGATCGTCCGCGAAGGCGCAATGCAGGACGATCTCTTCGCCACCATCCTGCAGAATGTCCGCGAGCCCGAGACCTTCCGCGGCGATTTCCTCAGCCAGATCGCGGCGCTCGAGGTCGGCGCGAGGGCGATGCGACAGCTCGCGGCGCGCTATGGCGTCGACACGCTGCGCCAGGTCGGGCAGGCCCTGCTCGACCATTCCGAGACGGCGATGCGCGCCGCGCTGACCGCGCTGCCGGACGGCGTCTACCAGGCGGAGGACTTCGTCGATGGCGACGGCATGGAGGCCGGACAGAAGCGCATCGCGGTGACGCTCACCATCGCGGGCGACAGCCTGACGGTCGACTTCGCTGGCTCCTCGCCTCAGGCGCGCGGGCCGATCAATGCGACGATGGCGACGACTCGCTCGGCGGTCTACTACGCCGTGATCGCGGCATCCGGCATCGAGGCGACCGCCAATTCTGGCTGCTACCGGCCGATCACCGTCAGCGCACCCGACGGACTGCTCGTCAGCGCCCAGTTCCCTGCGCCGGTCTCGATGCGCATGCTGACCGGCCACCGGATTGCGACTGCGGTGCTGAAGGCCTTCGCCGAAGCGATCCCCGAGCGCATTCCCGCCTCCTATTACGGCGTGACCTTCAACCACGCGGTCAATATCCGCCATGCCGATGGCCGCCGGCAGGTCTATTTCGACGCCGAGATCGGCGGCTGGGGCGGCCATCCCGAGGCTGACGGCCCCTCGGGTCTCTCGGCCGGCTTCCACAACGGCCAGAACACGCCGATCGAGATGATCGAGGCGATCTTCCCGCTGCGCTTTACGCATTACGGCTTCCTGCCTGGATCAGGCGGCGCAGGAAAGATGCGCGGCGGCCTCGGGCTGGTGCGCGAATGGCGCTTCATCGCCGAGCACGGCCTGCTCAACGCCTCCTTCGACGCCTTCGCCTCGCAGCCTTACGGGCTGGCCGGCGGCGAGCCCGGGCGCGGCGGTCGGCTCAGCCTGATCCGCGACGGGCAGGTCACGGAACTGGCGGCCAAAACGATCGGCTGCGTGCTGAAGACCGGCGACATCGTCCGCATGGAGACGCCGGGCGGCGGCGGCCATGGCGACCCCCGCGAGCGCGATCCCGCGGCCATCGCCGCCGACAGGGCCGACGGCTACATCCCGTGACCGGCGCACCTCGCTGGCGGGACTATTGCATGGCAGGCCTGACGCGTGGTCACATGCGTCGTGACGCGCAGCGGGCGCACCGGAGACCGGCCTTGATGACGACGACCACCCGCCCGCGCAGCCCGGCGCGTCGATGAGCGACCTCTCCCGCCTGCTGCCCGACGAGCCGCTGCCGCAGCGCATCTCGCGTATCCTGGCCTGGTCCGCGGGCGCGATCGTCTTGGTCGGCTGCAGCTTCCTCATCACCATCGACGTGATCACGCGCTTTCTGTTCAAACGCGGCATGGTCGAGAGCTTCGAGATCTCGGGCTATGCGCTGGCGGCCTGCATCGGGCTCGGGCTGGCCTTCACCGTGACCTCCAAGGCCAATATCCGTGTCGACATCCTGCTCGACGTGCTGCCCGGCAAGGTCCGGATCGTCTGCGACATCATCGCCTCGCTGGCGCTGGCGCTGATCGCCGCGGCGCTGGCCTGGTTCGCCTGGGGCACGCTGGCGCAATCCTGGGCCCTGAATGCCAAATCGGTGTCGCAACTGCAGACGCCGATGGTGATCCCGCAGGGCATCTGGTGCGTCGGCCTGGTCTGGTTCGCCTGCATGGCGGTGCTGATCCCGATCCAGGCGATCGCCCGTCTGATTGCGCATGACCGGGCCGGCTTCGACGCGCTGATCGGTTCGCTGCGGGTGACCGAGGAGATCGAGCAGTCCGGCGTCGAGAACCCGGCCGCCGGCGCGGAGTCGCGCTCGTGATCGGGACTGCCCTGTCCCTGCTCGTCGCGCTGGTCGCGCTGAGCATCCCCGTCGCCGCCGCCCTCGCCCTGATGGCCTATGTGCTGCAGGCCAACTATGCCTTCTTCCCGATGACCGGCGCCGTGGGCGAACTGGCCTGGAACTCCTCCAACGACTTCATCCTGATCGCCGCGCCGATGTTCATCATGATGGGCGAGCTGATGCACCGCTCGGGCATGAGCGAGCGCCTGTTCAGCGCGCTCTCGCCCTGGTTCGCGCGCGTTCCCGGCCGGCTGATCCACACCAACATCGCGGCGAGCGCGATCTTCGCGGCGACCTCGGGCTCGTCGGTGGCCACCGCCGCCACGATCGGCACGGTGGCGATCCCCAATATGGACAAGGGCGGCTACAACCGGCCGCTTTTCCTCGGCTCGATCGCGGCCGGCGGCACGCTCGGCATCCTGATCCCGCCCTCGATCAACATGATCATCTATGCGGTGCTGACCGACACCTCGGTCGCCGATCTTTATGCCGCCGGGTTCATTCCCGGCTTCCTGCTCGCCGGGCTGTTCTCGCTGATGGTGCTGGGCCTGGCGCTCTACCGGCCGGAATGGGCCGGCCCGAAGGTCGACAGCGCCGATCTCTGGCGCCAGCGCGCCGCGGGCCTGCGCCATCTCATCCCGCCGCTGGGGCTGTTCCTCGTGGTCGTCGGCTCGATCTATGCCGGCATTGCGACGCCGACGGAGGCCGCCGCGCTCGGCCTGATGGCGACGCTCGGCCTCGTCGCCGCCAATCGCCAGCTGACCCTGCCGGTGCTGCTGCGCGCCTTCGAGGGCACGGTCCGGACGACCTGCATGGTGATGCTGATCGTCATCGCTGCCTTCTTCCTGAATTTCGTGATGGTCTCGATCGGGCTGGTCAAGGCGATCACCGATCTCGTCCTGGCGCTGGGCTGGCCGCCGCTCGGCATGCTGATCGCGATCGTCGTGTTCTATCTGATCCTCGGCTGCTTCATGGAGACGCTGTCGATGATGATCGCGACGACGCCGGTCGTCGTCCCTGTGATCACCGCGCTCGGCTACAGCCCGGTCTGGTGGGGCATCATCTTCGTGATCCTGATGGAGGCGGCGCTGATCACGCCCCCGGTCGGGCTCAACCTCTATGTCGTCCAGGCCGTGCGCGGCAAAGGCAACTTCATGGATCTGTGCATCGGCGCGCTGCCCTTCGTCCTGGCGATGCTGGCGATGATCGCGATCCTGATCGCTTTCCCGCAGCTGGCGCTCTGGCTGCCGACCATCCTGAACCCGAAAGCCGGCGGCTGAGGCCGCCAGAACCCGCCCGAAGAAGGAGAAGCTTGCGATGAAACGCCTGATCCCGATCGCCGCCTTGGCCGGCACCCTCCTCTGCGGCGCCGCGCACGCCCAGGGCCTGCCTGCGACGAGCTTCAACGTCGTCGGCAGCATCGGCAATCTGTCGATGTACACCAACCGCGAGGTGCCGTTCTGGAACGAGACGGTGCCGAAGGAATCCGGCGGCGCGATCAAGGTGCAGGTCAAGCCCTTCACCGAACTCGGCTTCAAGGGGCCCGAGATCTTCCGCCTCGTCTCGGCCGGCACGCTGCAATTCGCCACCACGGTGCTGAACTACAATTCGGGCGAGGTCCCGATGAACGAGGCGACCGATCTCGTCGGTCTCGTCGGCTCGGTCGAGGAGCTTCAGAAGGTCGTCGACGTCTTCCGCCCGACCTACGCCAAGTTCCTCGAGGAGAAGCACGGCCTGAAGCTGCTGGGCTTCGGCACCTATCAGGCGCAGGTGATCTACTGCCGCGACGCCTTCACCAAGGTGGCGGACCTCAAGGGCCGCAAGGTCCGCGCGTCGGGCGCCTCGCAGCAGGCCTTCGTCAGCCATATCGGCGGCTCGCCGATCAACCTCGCTTTCGCCGAAGTCCAGCCGGCGCTCGCCAGTGGCGTGATCGACTGCGCCATCACGGGAGCCCTCTCCGGCTATCGCTCGAAATGGCATGAGAGCGCGAAGTTCATCTCGCCGATGCCGATCAATTTCGGCCTCTCCGCCCAGCTCGCCAATCTGAAGTGGTGGAACACGCTCGATCCGAAGGTGCAGGCCTTCCTGAGCACCCATCTGCGCAAGCTCGAGGATTCGATCTTCGACCAGGCCAAGACCGAGACCCAGACCGGCCTCGACTGCAACACCGGCAAGGCCTGCAGCGAGGGCACGCCCGCCAATATGAAACTCGTACCGGTGACGCCGGAGGACGAGGCGCTGCGCAAGGACGCGCTGACCAAGGTCATCCTGCCCGCCTTCGCCGGTCGCTGCGGCGCGGACTGCGTCACGACCTGGAACGGGACGATCGGCGCCTTCCTGAAGATCAAGATCTAGTCGAGAGACCGCCATGCACCGCTTGCCCAAGGGCGGTGCATGGTGCCTATCGCAGGATCGGTTCAGGATGCCGCGAGCCGCCTGCACGAGCGACGGACGACCAGTTCGACCGGCAGGAGCTGCTGCGGCTCCACCGGCTGACCGGCCACCATAGCCATCAACGTCCTCGCCGCGAGGTTGCCGATCCGGCCCGTGGGAACATGGACGGTCGTCAGGCCCGGCGAGACATGGGCGGACATGTCCAGCCCATCGATGCCGATGACGCTGAGGTCCTCGGGAACGGCCATCCCGCGAGCATGGGCTTCCTCGAGGCAGCCGATCGCGAAAACGTCGATGCCGCCGATCAGCGCCGTGGGGCGATCTTCGAGGTCGAGCAGCATCGCACATCCGGCCCGCCCACCGGCGAGGGTCAGCGATTGCTCGACGACAAGGGTGTCCGGCAGCGAAAGGCCAGCCTGCTCCAGCGCCTGCCGAGCGCCGGCGAGCCGGGCCCTCTGGCGATCGTTGAACTGTGTATGGCCGACGATCATGCCGATGCGGCGGTGTCCGAGGCTGATCAGATGCTCCGCCGCCAAACGGCCCGCCATCGCATTGTCGATGGTGACGGCGGTAAAGTGACCGTCGCCGCACCAGGTCAGGACCACAGGAAGGCGAGAGCTGCGCAGCAGAGCCGTCGTCTCCGGCGACCGTTCGGCCCCGACCAGCATCAGGCCGTCGACACCGCGTCCGAGCAGAGCGCGTACCGCCTGCGTCTCGGCCGCTGGGCTGGCTTCGTGCGAGGCGACGAGCAGCAGATAACCCGACTGAGCCAGCGTTGCCTGCATCGCCTGGAGGGCACGCGCGAAGATGGCGCTGTCGAGTGTGGGGACAATCGCGCCGATCGTCATGGATCGGCCAGAGGCGAGCGCCCTCGCCGCGCCATCGGGCAAATAGCCGAGGCGCTGGGCACTGGCCCTGACCCGTGCGAGCGTGTCAGGCGAGAGCAGCTCGGGCTGCGCGATGGCACGCGACACCGTTGCAGCGGATACGCCGGCATCCCGGGCCACATCGCTCAGCTTGACGCGCGCAGCGCTCACCAGCGCCCCCATGAAATTTCTTTCATGCTTATAGCCGCATCATCGCAGGGCCAGCAAGCCGAACGATGAAGATTGCGGCCGATTCCACTATGGTTGACACATCCTCGAGAGTCTGGAACGTTAACTGAAAGCGCTTTCATCAGAAGAGCGCGCCGGGAAACGCCATGATCGGAAGACGGGGATGGATCGGCCTGGGCTCGGTGGCGGCTGTGCTGCTGCTGTGGTTCGGCCTGACCACGGTCACGGGCTTCGTGTCCCCCGGTCGCTTCCCCTCGCCGGCCGACTTCTGGGCTTCGCTGAACCAGATCGCGACCCGCGGTTATGCCGGGGGCGCACTTGCAGCCCATGCGCTGCAGAGCGTGAAGCTCGTCGTGATGGGCTTCCTCGTCGCCATCGCGACCGGTGTTCCGCTCGGCCTGTGGATGGGCTGGGACCGAAGGGCCGAGGCCGCGATCAACCCGATCTTCCTGATCATTCGGCCGATCCCGCCTTTGGCCTGGATTCCGCTCGCGATCCTCTGGCTCGGCCTCGGTGACGGCGCCAAGATCATGGTGATCTGGTTTGCCGCCTTCGTACCCTCGGTGATCAACTCTTTCGCCGGCGTTCGCAACATCGATCGACCGATCATCGAGGCCGCGCAGATGCTGGGCACGCCGCGCGGGCGGATGGTCACGGAGGTGATCGCGCCGGCCGCCGCCCCGATGATCTTCACCGGCCTGCGCCTGTCGCTCCAGGCCTCCTGGACGACGCTGGTCGCGGCCGAACTCGTCGGCGCGCTCGCCGGCATCGGCTTCGTGCTCAACATGGCCCAGCAGGACATCTATCCGGGGATGATCCTCGTCGGGATGGTGACGGTCGGCGTGCTCGGCTGGGCGACGACCTACGCGCTTGGCCTGGCTGAGCGCCGTGCGCTGGCCTGGAACGTCGCGGGGAGAGATTGATGCAGTCGTCTTCCCTGCGCCTGAGCGAGAAGTGCGCCTGGGGGGCTCTCGGCCTCGTCGGCTTTCTCGGGCTCTGGGCGGCGCTGTCGGCCTTCGGCATCGTGCCGCGCCAGTTCCTGCCCTCGCCGCTCGATGTCCTCACCCGCTTCGTCCATTTGCTGACCAACCCCTTCGCCGGGGCGACGCTGCCGCAGCATCTGGCCTCGAGCTTCCAGCGCTATGCCTATGGCGTACTGCTGGCGGCCTTCATCGGCGTGCCGCTCGGTCTGCTGATGGGCTGGTTCCGCTGGCTCGACGACATCGTCACCCCGCTCTTCGACGGGCTTCGCTTCATCGCGCCGATCGCCTGGGTGCCCTTCGCCGCTTTGTGGTTCGGCGTCGGCATTGGCGGGCCGATCCTAATCATCTTCGCGGGCGCCTTCCCGCCCTGCCTGATCAACGCTTATCGCGGCGCCCGCTTCGTCGAGCCGCGCCTGATCGAGGCGGCACGCATGCTCGGCACCGGGCATCTGCGGATGATCCTCGAAATCCTGCTGCCGGCGGCGACCCCCTCGATCGTCTCGGGCCTGCGCGTTTCCGCGGGCCTCGGCTGGCAGTCGCTGGTCGGGGCGGAGCTGATCGTCGCGGCCGCCGGCGTCGGATTCATGATGGTGCAGGCGCAGGCCAACGTCGCGACCCCGACCGTGATGGCCGGCATGGTCGCGATCGGCCTCGTCGGCATGGCGATCGACGTGATGCTGCGACAGGGCGAAGCCTGGCTTCGCCGCCGCCGCGGCCTCCAGGCGTAAGGGAAGGAGGGCGATGGGTTCGATCCGTTTCGACAAGGTCGACAAGGTCTTCGGTCCGGTGTCGGGCGGCGTGAAGGCGCTCGACGACATCAATCTGGCGATTGCCGACAAGGAGTTCGTCGCGATCGTCGGCCCCTCCGGCTGCGGCAAGACGACCTGTCTGCGCATGGTCGCCGGCTTCGAGCCGCCCAGCGCCGGCATCGTCAGCGTCAACGGCAAGGCGGTGACGGAGCCGGGGCCCGATCGCGCCGTGGTCTTCCAGCAATTCGCGCTGTTTCCGTGGAAGACGGTGCGCGAGAACATCGAGCTCGGCCTGCGCAACAAGAACCTGCCCAAGCCCGAGCGCGACGGGCTGGTTGCCGGCGCGCTCAAGCTGATGAACCTCGAGAGCCACGCCGATGCCTTTCCGCATCAGCTCTCGGGCGGCATGCAGCAGCGCGTCGCCATCGCGCGGGCCTATGTGCTCGATCCCGAAGTGCTGCTGATGGACGAGCCCTTCGGCGCGCTCGACGCGCAGACCCGCGTCGTCATGCAGGAGGAACTGGTGCGCTTGGCAAGGGTCAACCCCCGCACCGTGCTCTTCATCACCCATGCTGTTGAGGAGGCGGTCTATCTCGCCGACCGGGTCGCGATCATGACCCGCCGCCCGGGCCGCATCAAGGAGGTGCTCGACATCCGCTCGGTGCGGCAGGCCGAGAACTGGGACCGCCATGAGCGCATCGAGGATGTGATGGATCTCGAATCCTTCGTCCATCTGCGCACCCAGATCTGGAAGTCGCTGCGCGAGGAGAAGGGCGCCCATGGGGTCTGACCTCGCCATGCTGCCGCGCCTCGCACGCGACCTGACCGAGCCGGAGCCCATTCCGGAGGCGGGCATCGCGCGCGCCTGCGAACTGATGCGCTCGGGCCGGCTGTTCCGCTATGGCGAGATGGGCGCCGACCAGAACGATGTCGCCCTGCTGGAGCAGGAATTCGCCGCCTTCGTCGGCCGGCGCTATTGCATCGCGGTCAACTCCGGCGGCGCCGCCCTGTGCCTGGCGCTGAAGGTGCTGGACCTGCAGCCGGGCGAGCCGGTGCTGGTCAACGGCTTCACGCTGGCGCCGGTGCCCGGCGCCATCCTTCATGCCGGCGGCCGGCCGGTTCTGGTCGAGATCGGCCCGGACTACGTCATCGACTGCACGGATCTGCGCGCCAAGGCCCGCGCCTCTGGCGCCCGCATCCTGCTGCTGTCGCATATGCGCGGGCATATCGCCGACATGGATGCCGTGATGGCCGCCTGCGACGAACTCGGCCTGCTGCTGGTCGAGGATTGCGCCCATGCGCTCTGCGCCGCCTGGGATGGCCGCGCCATCGGCACCTTCGGCACGGCGGCCGCCTTCAGCGCCCAGACCTACAAGCATCTAAACGCCGGCGAGGGCGGGTTCCTCGTCCTCGACGATGACGACCGCACGGCGCGCGCGATCCTCCACTCGGGCAGCTACATGCTGCACGGCCAGCATCGCAGCGCGCCGGCTGCAGACGTGATGTCCCGCTGGGAGGAACAGACACCCAATTTCAGCATGCGGATGACGGCACTGGCCGCTGCGCTGCTGCGGCCGCAACTCCACGACCTGCCGCGCCGAGCCGCGCGCTGGAACGCCATCCATGATCGCATGGGCGCCGCCATCGCGCGCTCTCAGCATGTCCGGCTGCCGGCGCGCTCGCCGAAGGAGCGCTACGCCGCGACCTCGGTCCAGTTCTCGCTGCTCGGTTTCGGGGACGACGAGATCGCCGCGGTGCTCGAGCGCTGCGCCGCCCGCGGCCTGCCGATCAAATGGTTCGGCGCTGGCCGGCAGCGCGGCTTCACCAGCGCGCCGCGCCATTGGCGCTATGCGGGCGAGCAGGGGCCGATGGCACAGACCCACGCCACCCTGGCCGGGCTCTGCGACATCCGCACCCCGCTCTCGCTGACCGATCAGGACTGCGACCTCGCCGCGGAAATCCTGCGCGAGGCCATCGAGACCATTGTCTCCGCACGTGCGGAGACAGGGACAACCGGGCGGGCCGCCACCGGCTGAGACCCGGGTCAACGACAACAGGGAGAGACAAAGATGAAACGCATCGCTGCCGGATTGGGTCTTGCCGCCGCGCTGGCCTTCGCCGCGCCTTCGCCGGGTCAGGCGCAGACCGCCATTGGCGTCAGCTACCAGCCCTCGCTCTACTGGGCGCTGCCGTTCCATTACGCCACCGTCAAGGGCTGGTGGAAGGAGGTAAGCCTGACGCCGAACTTCTCGACCTTCCCGGCCGGCGCGCCGCAGATCGCGGCCTCCGCCGCCAAATCCTGGGATGTCGGCGGCACCGGCTCGGTCCCCGCCGTGCTCGGCGCGGTGCGCTTCAACATTCTGACCATCGGCATCACCAACGACGAGTCGAAGACCAATGCGATGATGGTGCGCGGCGACAAGTTCGACGCGATCAAGACCGATCCGAAGCTGCTGAAGGGCCAGAAGCTGCTGCTGACCACCAATTCGACGGTGGATTACGCGGCGCGCAAATGCCTGACCAAGTTCGGCCTGCAGCAGAGCGATATGCAGTTCGTCAATCTCGGCCAGGCCCAGATCATCACCGCGATCACCTCGAACAATGGTGATGTCGCGGGCGTCTGGGCGCCCAATACCTACACGCTCGAAGAGCGCGCCAACGCCAAATATCTCTGCTCGGGTGCCGATGCCAACGCGATCGTGCCCGGCGCGCTGATCGTGCGCGGCGATTTCGCCAAGGAGCGTCCGGACGACGTGGCGAAGTTCCTCGCGGTCTTCCTGCGCGGCTGGTCCTGGGCCAAGGCCAACCCGGCCGAGGCGCGCACGCTCGCGCTCGACTTCTACAAGCAGGGCGGGCTCGAGGTGACTCCCAAGGCGATGGACCAGGAGTTTGCGCTGCGCCCGACCTTCGGCCTCGACGAGCAGCTCAAGCTGATGGCGCGGGCCTCCGGAGCCTCGACGGTGGATGGCTGGTTCTCCGAGATCGGCAAGTTCATCACCGAGGTCGGCACCATCCCCTCCAACCCGGACGCGAAGAGCTACGTCACCGACGACTTCCTGAAGCGCGTCGCCGCCGACCCCAAGCTCAAGGCCTTCGCGACCGAATTCGACAAGAAGTAACCGGCTCACGATCGACCGACCGCTGCGGTGACGTCTTTCAAGGCGTCACCGCCACCACCCCCTGCGCTCCGAAGCGGACCTCAAGCCATGGCCATCACCCATCTCAAGACCGCGACCAAGACGCCGGAAACGGAAACCGACACCGCACGTGCGGTCGTGACCGAGATGCTCGCCGCAATCGAGGCCGGGGGCGAGCAGGCGGTGAAGGATTATGCCCTCAAGCTCGACAAATGGGACGGGCCGATCGTCCTCGACCAAGCCGCCATTGCCGAGCGCATCCGCGACGTGCCGCAGGCCGTCAAGGACGATATCAGCTTCGCCGCGGGCCAGGTGCGCCGCTTCGCCGAGGCGCAGCGCGCCTCCTGCCAGGATTTTTCGCTGGAGATCTCGCCCGGCCTGCATCTCGGGCAGAAGCTCGTGCCGGTGAACACGGCCGGCTGCTATGTGCCGACTGGCCGCTACGCCCACATCGCCTCGGCCTATATGTCCGTCGCCACGGCCAAGGCCGCCGGCGTCAAGACCGTCGTCGCCTGCTCGGCGCCGTTCCGCGGCCAGGGCATCCACCCGCATGTGCTCTATGCGCTGACGGTGGCCGGCGCCGACATCATCATGTGCCTGGGCGGCGTCCAGGCCGTCGCGGCCATGACCTACGGGCTGTTCACCGGCAAGCCGGCCGACATCATCGTCGGACCCGGCAACAAATTCGTCGCCGAGGCCAAGCGCATGCTGTTCGGCAAGGTCGGGATCGACGTCTTCGCCGGTCCCTCCGAGGTCGCCGTGATCGCCGACGACAGCGCCGACCCGCTGATCGTCGCGACCGATCTCGTCGGCCAGGCCGAGCATGGCCATGAAAGCCCGGCCTGGCTGATCACCTCCTCGCGCCGCATCGCCGACGAGGTCGCCAGGCTGATGCCGGAGCTGATCGCCACCCTGCCACCCACGGCGCGCGATGCCGCCGGCGCCGCCTGGCGCGACTATGGCGAGATCGTCCTCTGCGACTCCCGCGAGGAGATGGTCGCGGTCTCCGACGCCTACGCCTGCGAGCATCTCGAGGTGCATTGCGGCGAACTCGACTGGTGGCACGCCCATCTCAGCAATTACGGCTCGCTCTTCCTGGGCGAGGAGACCAATGTCGCCTTCGGCGACAAGGTCTCGGGCCCCAACCATATCCTCCCGACCAAATTCGCCGCCCGCTATTCGGCCGGGCTGTCGGTCCATAAATTCCTCAAGCCCCTGACCTGGCAGCGCATGGACCGTGCCGCCTGCCAGCGCATCGCCCCCGTCTCGGCCCGGATCTCGCGGCTGGAGGGCATGGAGGCGCATGCCCGCACCAGCGATGCGCGGATGGCGAAATATGCGCCGGGCTCGAATGTCGATCTCGGCACGCCAGTCGAGGTCTGAGGGATGTTCAGGCTGACCTCTCTCTTCAACCTGACCGGCAAGACTGCGCTGGTCACCGGCGGCAACAGCGGCATCGGGCTCGCCATGGCCCGCGCGCTGGGGCTTGCGGGCGCGCATCTCGTCATCGTCGCAAGACGGGAAGACGCACTGCGCGAGGCGGCCGAAGGGCTGCGGGCGGAGGGCATCGCGGCAGACATAATCGCCGCCGATCTCGCCTCGCCGGAGGCGGGCGCCACTCTGGCGGCGGCCTGCGAGCGGCTGGGGCGGACCATCGACATCCTCGTCAATGTCGCCGGGCTCAATCTGCGCCAGCCGTTCATGCAGGTTTCGGCCGAGGCTTTCGACCTGCATATGGCGGTGCATCTGCGCGCGCCCTTTCTGCTGACCCAGGCCTTTGCGCCGGGGATGGCGGAGCGCGGCTATGGCCGCATCGTCAACATCGCCTCGCTGCAGAGCTACCGCGCTTTTCCCGACTGCGCGCCCTATGGCGCGGCAAAGGGCGGTGTCGTCCAGCTGACGCGGGCCATCGCCGAGGAATGGTCGCGCCAGGGCGTCACCTGCAACGCGATCGCGCCGGGCTTCTTCCCGACGCCGCTGACGGCGCCCGTCTTCGCCGATCCCGCGCGCGCCGCCAAAAACGCGGCGCAGACCGCCATCGGCCGCAATGGCGAGCTCGACGATCTCGCCGGCGCCACGGTCTTCCTGGCCTCGCCGGCCTCGGCCTATGTCACCGGCCAGACGCTGACCGTCGATGGCGGCTTCACTGCCAAATGAGAGCGCGCACCGCATGAAGGCTCTGGTCTATACCGGTCCCAACAGCCTCGTCTTCCGCGACGAGCCCGACCCCGTGCCGCAAGCCGACGAGGTTCTGGTCAGGGTCGAGGCGGTCGGCATCTGCGGCTCTGACATGCATGCCTATCACGGCTTCGATGCGCGCCGCCCGCCGCCGCTGATCCTCGGCCACGAGGCGGCGGGGCGCATCGCGACGGGGCCGCGTGCCGGCGAGCGCGTCACCATCAATCCGCTCGTGGTCGACCCGGCCTGCCCCTATGCGATCGAGGGGCGCTGGCATCTCTCGCCGACGCGGCAGATCATCTCGATGCCGCCACGGCCCGGCGCCTTCGCGGAGCTGGTGCGGATTCCGCTTCGCAATCTGACGCCAGTCCCTGACGCCATGCTGATCGCCCATGCGGCGCTGGCCGAGCCCGTCGCCGTCTCCTGGCATGCGGTGCGGATCGGGATGCAGCGCCTGCACCAGCCGCTCGCGGCCTGCAAGGTCGTGGTGCTCGGCGGGGGCGCGATCGGGCTGGCGGCCGCACTGGTCGCGCGGCTGTTCGGCGCCCGCGACCTCGTCATCGGCGAAACAAACCGGCAGCGCCGCGCCACGGTGCAGGCGCAAGGGCTTGAGGCCTATGGACCCGGCGAGGACGAGCCGGAGGACAACAGCGCCGATCTCGTGATCGATGCGGTCGGCGCCGATGAGACGCGGGCGGCCGCCTGCCGCATGGTGCGTCCCGGCGGGGTCATCGTCCATGTCGGTCTGCTGCCCGGCGCAGGCGGCCTGGACGTCCGCAAGATCACCCTCCAGGAGATCACGCTAGCCGGCGTCTACTGCTACACGCCGACCGACTTTGCCCAGGCCGTCGAAGCGCTCGCCCTCGGCGATCTCGGCGATCTCGGCTGGACCGAGCACCGCTCGCTCAGCGAGGGCGCACAGGCATTCTCGGCCATCGATGCCGGCCGTGTGGGTGCTGCGAAAGTCGTCCTGACAGTTTGATCGCAGCTCGATCGCGGCGGTTGGGCGCAAGGCCTGCCCAGCGCCGGTCGCGTCTTGGCTGCTCTTGGCGCAATCTGATCCGGCACCGTCTGGTGGCCGAAGCCGCGAGAAGCGGCAGCGGCGGCACGGCCCGAAGCGGATTCGGCGATCGCTGGGGAGAGGCCGCCAAGGCCTCTCCCCATATTCGATCTGCGGTGCGTCAGCCCTTGGCGAGCCCGCCCGCCTTCATGAAAGCGCCCATCGCCTTGTCGCTCTCGGCCATGAACGAACCGAAGGCAGCGGCGTCTGCGTACTTCATCGTCAAGCCGCGCGAGTTCATGAAGTCCTTGTACTCCTTCGAGTCGTAGATCTTCTTGAGCTCGGCGGAGAGCAGCGCGGCCATTTCCGGCGGAAGGTTCTTCGGCCCGCCGATGCCGCGCCAGGAGCCCAGCGGCACCTCCAGCCCCATGGCCTCCTTCAAGGTCGGAACGTCCTTGAACTGCGGGTTGCGCTCCGACGCCATGATGGCGAGCGACTTTGCGCGTCCGGCATCGATCATCGCACGCGCCTCGGGGACCGAGCATGTGACGAGGTCGATGCCGCCCGCCGCAAGATCCTGCATGGCGGGGGCCGCCCCGTTCGACGGCACCCAGGCGACGTGATCCGGCTTCAGCCCCATGGCCTGCATCCAGCCGACCAGAGCGAGGTGCCAGATGCCGCCCTGCCCCGTTCCCGACGCCTTGAACTTGCCGGCGGGCGCGGCCTTGATCGCGTCGGCGAGCTGATTGACGTCCTTGTAGGGCGAATCCGCCCTCACCTGGACGCCCGGCGGATCGTCATTCATCAGCGCCAGCGGCGTATAGCTCGCATAGGTCAGCTGCGTCAGGCCCTGATGATGCATCATCGCGATCTCGGAGGTGATGATGCCGAGCGTGTAGCCATCCGGCGCAGCAGTCGCGAAGGCGGAATGGCCGACCACGCCCGATCCTCCGGTGCGGTTCACGACGTTGAACGGCTGTCCGAGGCTTTTCTCCAGGAGCGCCGCGATGATGCGGGCGACAGCATCCGTGCCGCCACCCGCGCCCCATGGGCAGACCAGCGTGACAGGCCGTGACGGGTATTTCGACTGGGCGATGGCGGGCGCGACAATCAAGCCGGTCACACCGGCGGCCGCACCCTTGAGCAAACGACGTCTGTTGATGAATGTCACCGAGATATTCCTCCACAAAGTCAATTGAATTGCAGACGCTCCTCATCCGCGACGGGGCGCCCTTGAACGATGTATTATTGAAATTGATCGCGACCGCCCCGCAACGCCCGATTTTGCATATCACCTCCGCTTGCACTGACCCCGCTCGACGACAGCGTTCGTGCCGGGCGGCCATCCTGGCGAGGCGGGAACGACATCGGCCGGAAGCCCCCGGGTGACACCACGCCATGAGTGCCTCCGCGAGGCACGGCCTGATCGGTCGCTGACAGCCCACAGCTGCCTTGCACGTCCGAGAAAAGTCGATACATTCGGATATAACGATATAACATCGGGAGGGTTCGATGATCGATCGGCGCGGCGTTCTCGCGGCCGGGGCGGTGCTGCTGCTGCCCGCTGCGCCCAAGCCGGCACCGGCGCAGGTGGTCGCCCGCGGTGGCAGCGGCGACACCGCCCTCACCGTCCTCAGCGATGGCGGCTTCGAGATGCCTGCCGCCATGCTGGCCCGCGACGTCGAACCCGAGACGATCAGGAGCACCGCCCAACTATCCGGTCCCCTGACGACGGTGCTGAACGTCACCTGTCTGAAGCGTGGCGACCAGACGATCGTGTTCGACTGCGGCTCGGGTGCGAATTTCCTGCCCGGCACCGGCAAGCTCGCGGGAAGCCTGGAGGCGGCCGGTATTGCGCCCGACAGCGTCACCCATGTGCTGTTCACCCATCTGCACCCGGACCATCTCTGGGGTGCGCTGGACGATTTCGACACACCGCTCTTTCCCAATGCGCGCTGGCTCGCTGCCGCCGAAGAGGTCGCCTACTGGACCAGCCCCAAAGTTTATCAGGGGCTGCCCGAAGACCGGCACGCCTTCGCCGCGGGCGCGCAGCGGATTCTGAAGGAACTCGGCGACCGGCTGGAGACGCGCACCGCCGGTCAGGACTGGGTGTCGGGTGTCACCGCCTTTTCCACGGCCGGCCATACGCCTGGCCATGTCTCCTTCGCTTTCATCGATGCGCAGGGCCCGGTCTTCGTCCTCGGCGATGCGCTGACGCATCCCGTCATCTCGTTCGCCCATCCCGACTGGCGGCCGGCTTCCGACCATGAGCCCGAGCGGGCGATCGCGACGCGCCGCGCCCTGCTGGAGCGCGCCGTTGCGGAGAACGCCCGCATCATCGGCTACCATTTGCCGGGGGCGATCGGCCGCGTCGAGAAGCAGGGCGCGGCCTATCGCTTCGTCCAGCCGGCCTGAAGCGCGGCCGGCGGCAGGGGCTCAGAGCTTCTTGCCTTCTTTGCCGAACTGCTTGAGGAACGCCGTCAGATCGGCGATTTCCTTCTCGTTCTTGATGCCGGCGAACACCATCTTGGTGCCCGGGATCTTGGCGCGCGGATCCTTGATGTATTCGGCGAAGACCGCCTCGTCCCAGGTCAGGTTCGCTGACTTGTTGGCAGCCGAATAGCTGTAGCCCTCGACCTCGCCGGTGTGGCGGCCGAACAGGCCGTTGAGATGCGGACCGACTCCATTCTTGGCGCCCTCCCCGATCTGATGGCAGGCGCGGCACTTGTTCCAGGAGCGCTCGCCGGCGGCGATGTCCTGGGCCGAAGCGGGCGAAGCCGCCGCGAGGGCCGAGGCGACGAGGAGGGCGCGGGTCAGCATGGGCATGAGGGGTCCTTCATTCGACGAAAAAAAAGGGCCGCGCGTTCAGGGCGCGGCCAGGGAGGTCGCACCACGCGGGAGTCGCGGTGCGGGGGACGCTCAGCTGAACATGTCGGCGGTGATGGCGGCGTACCAGCCGAGATTCTCGGCCTGGTTTTCCTTGCGTAGCGCATCGCTCTCGCCGGGCTGCGACACGAAGGTCTCGGTCGCGGTGATCTTGCCATCCTTGGGCTCGTAGCGGCCGCCGACCTTGATGGTGTCGTCGGTATCGACCAGCGACCAGCAGGTGTTGACGTAGCGCGCCGGGAAGGTCCGGGCGCCGGTCAGCTCGCCGCGGATCGTCATGGCCGCGACCTTGGCCTGGCTGTTGGCCGAGAAGGCCGATTTCGGCATGTCGCCGCCGATGCAGGCATCGCCCAGAACGAAGATCGACGCATCGACGGTGGACTTCATCGTCGCGGCATCGATGGCGCAGTAGCCGCCGGCCGGGGCGAGACCGGCGCTGCGGGCGATCTCGCCCGCCATCTGAGCGGGAATGACATTGACGAAGGCGCAGTCCTTGTAGGTCTCGAAGCCGGTGACGACGGTATTGGTCTTCGGATCGACCGACTTGATGCCGTCATGCACCCGCGGGCCGAGCCATTCGATCATCCCGCCATAGCGCTTCTCCCAATCCGCCTGGAACACGCCCTGTTTGGAGAAGCTCTCCTTCGGATCGAGAATGATGATCTTAGCGTCGCTCTTGCCGGCCTTCTTCAGCGCATGGGCGAACATCGAGGCGCGCTCATAGGGTCCGGGTGGGCAGCGATAGGGGTTGGGCGGGGCGATCATGACGATGAGCCCGCCATTGGGCACGGCGTCGAGCCTCTGCTTGATCAGCTGGGTCTGTCGGCCGGGCTTCCAGCCATGCGGCATGGTCTCCTCGGCCTCTTTCGACCAGCCCGGCACGGAATCGTATTTCAGGTCGATGCCCGGCGAGACCACGAGCCGGTCATAAGGCAGGCGCTGGCCGGTCGAGAGCACGACCTCCTTTTTGTCACGATCGATCTGGGCGGCGCGGGCGCGGGCGAGCGCAATGCCATGAGTCTTCGCCAGCGCATCGTAGCGATGGACGATCTCGTCATAGCTCTTGAAGCCGCCGAGATAGAGGTTGGAGTGGAAGCAGGTCTGGTAGGTCTCGTTTTCCTCGATCAGGGTCACCGCGATCGCGCCCTGGCTGTCCTTCGCCAGGTAGCGCGCGGCGGTCGCGCCGCCGGCGCCGCCGCCGATGACCACGACGCGCGGCTTGGCCTGGCCGAGAATGGCCGGCGCGCCGAGGCCGAGCGTCGCCGAAGCGGAGAGGCCCGTCAGAATGAGAGAGCGACGATCGAGATGCATGGCTGATCTCCCCTTTGTTGTTCTGTTTATGGGGCGCGCCCATCGATGCGCGCCGCTGGTCTCTCGGCGGGCCTAGCCCGGCGGCTTCAGGCTCTCGTAATAGGCGGCGAGGGCCAGGATCTCCTCCTCGGTCAGACGCGCCGCGATCGTCTGCATCACGTCGTTGCTGCGCTGCCTCGTCCGGTAGGCGTCCATCAGCGCGACGAACTGGTCGGCCGGGTGGCCGACGATCGCGGGAATGCCGCCGACCTGCCGGCCGCTGGTCTGGTGACAGGCCGTGCACTCGGAGGAGAGATATTCCCCGAGCGCCTTGTCGCCGGAGGCCAGAGCGGGACCGCCGGAGAGCGAGGCCGCGAGGGCGACGAAGCTGAACCAGCCGGGCGACTGCCGGGAACTCCGCATCAGTCGACCTTCGGCGCCGATTTCGAATCGGGCGTGACGTCGAGCACCGCGGCGCGCCCCGTGATCCTCACCTCCGGTTTGCAGTTCGTCATGCAGGGCTCCTTGCCCCAGAACGCCTTCTCGGCCGTCTCGCGATCATCGTCATAGAAGGCGCCGGCATTGGGCAGCTTCACTGATGTGAAGTTCTTGTCCGACAATTCGAAGTCCTCGTCCTTCACGATGTCGTTCAGGAAAAGGAGATAGGCCGTGAGCGCATAGGTCTCGTCCGCGCTCAGCGACTGGGCGTTGCCGAACGGCATGGCGCGATGGATGTAGTCGTAGACCGTTGAGAGATCCGGCCAGAAGGAGCCGATCGTCTTCTCGGGGCGGTCGGCGGTGAGCGTGCCCTGCCCGCCCGCCAGCACCGGCCAGCGGCCATTGCCCTGGCCGAATTCGCCATGGCAGCTCGCGCATTGCGCCTGGAAGAGCTCGTCGCCCTGCCGGACGGTGCCCTTGCCCGGCGGCAGGCCGACGCCGTCGGGGCGGACGTCGATGTCCCAGGCCTTGATCTCGGCCGGCAGCGCGAGGCGGCCCAGCCCGAGCGACGCGAGCTTGCCCGCGGCGGCGGGCGTGGCTGCCGGAGCATGGCCCTTGGCCGCCGGCGCCGGCTTCTCCGTCACAGGCGTTTTGGCAGTCTGGGCGATCAGCGGGCCGGCGCTGAGGAGGGCGAGCGCAGCCAGGCCCGACAGCAGGACGGGCTTAAGCGATCTCGACATTCTCGGTCTCCCCGTTGGGCCGGACATGCCAGGTCTGGATGCCGTTGTTGTGATAGATGGAGTTGACCCCGCGGACCTTGCGCAGTTCGTCCTTGGTCGGCTGGACATAGCCGGTCGAATCCATGGCGCGGGACTGGATCAGCAGTTCCTGGCCGGCCCAGTCGAAATCGACATAGAAGCGCGTCAGAGACTTCTCGAGCACGGGCCCGTCGATGCGGGCGGACTGCCAGTTCCTGCCGCCGTCGAGCGTGACGTCGACCCGCTTGATCGTGCCGCGGCCCGACCAGGCCAACCCCGAGAGGACGTTGCGGCCCTTGTGCTTCAGCGGTGCCTGCGGCGAGGGGTTCGTCACCACCGACTTGGCGTCCATGATGAAGGTGTAGCGACGCGAGCGGCCGTCAGCCAGAAGATCGGTGTATTTCGAGGTTTCCTCGCGCGCCTGCCAGGGCTTGTCCCCGGCCTCGATGCGGCGCAGCCACTTGACCCAGATATTGCCCTCCCAGCCCGGGACGACCGCCCGCAGCGGATAGCCCTGCTCGGGGCGCAGCGCCTCGCCATTCATGGCAAAGGCGATGAGCACGTCGTCGAGCGCCTTCCCGACCGGCAGCGAGCGGTTCATGCCCGAGGCGTCGGCGCCCTCCAGCATCAGCCATTTGGCGCTGGGCTTGAGCCCGGCCTCGGCGAGGAGGAGCTTCAGCGGCACGCCCGTATACATGACGTTATGAATCATGCCGTGGGTGAACTGGCAGCCGTTGAGCTGCGCGCCGCGCCACTCCATGCCGGAATTGGCGGCGCATTCGAGAAAGTGGACGTGGTTCTGGCGCGGCATCCGCCGGATGTCTTCCATCGTGAAGACCAGCGGCTTGTCGACCAGGCCATGGATCATGAGCCGGTGATTGGCCGGGTCGATCTCGGCGATGCCGCCGTGATGGCGCTCGAAGCACAGGCCCGACGGCGTGATGATGCCGTCGAGCTCATGCAGCGGCGTGAAATTGACCGAAGAATCCGGCGAGGCCGTCAGCCAGGAGACGTCGCGGCGGACGATGTGCTTCTCGAAGCGCGACGGCGTGCCATAGGGGCGCTTGTCGACGCCCTCGCCGAGATAGCGGTTCCAGTCCTGGACCTCGGTGATCAGCGGGTCGGGCTTGGCCTCCTGAACCTTGGCCTCCTGCGCCCGCAGCGGCAGCGCGGAGGCGGCGAGCCCCGCGCCTGCGAGGCCGGCGGCGCCGAGAAAGCGCCGGCGGTCGAGCGGTTCGGTCTTCGGGTCTGAGCTCATCGGCGGATGTCCCATGGTTGTGGTGCCCAGGATCGGCGGGGCGCGCTCAGGCGCCGCTGACCTTGACGGCGTCGTTGGGGCGGATGCTGACGGTCTTGCGCGCGGCGACATGGTCCCGGACCACGTCCCAGATCGGCGGGCCCTGCGTGCCTTCATTGACGCTGGCCCAGCCGGCGACGACGTATTTCCGCGCCGCATCGATCGGCTGGCCCGATTTCAGATGCGTCAGGCCGGAGATGCGGCTGCCCATCGGCTTGCCGACATCGATCGCGTAGCCCATGCCGCCGATGCGGACCATGTCGCCACCGCCCTGGAAATAGGGGTCGGGGTGGAAGATGTTGTCGGCAACGTCCTCGAGGATCTCCTTGAGTTGTGCGCCGGTCATCTCGTTGCGGTAGCAGCCGGGGTAGGTCATCGCCGTGGCGTTGGTGATCGCCTCCCAGGTGATGGCGTCGCCCGGCAGCAGCGTGCCGCCCCAGCGGAAACCCGGCGACAGCGCGATCTCGGCGTCGCGCTGCTCCAGCATGGCGTCGCAGATCAGATCGTCGAAGGTGCCGTTGAAGTTGCCGCGCCGGTAGAGCAGCGACTCCGTCCGGCCGATCTCCTTCGCGAGATCGGCCGCAAAAGGTGCGCGCGCCTTGGAGATCAGCGCGGCCATTTCGGCATCGGGGGCGATCGCGTCCGAGAAGACCGGCATCAGCTTGAAGCGGATATCGCTGACCTTGCCGTCCTTGATGGCGATATCCAGCCGCGAGACGAATTTGCCATGCGAGCCCGAGCCAACGAGCACGGTGTCGCCGACGCGGATCAGGCCCGGCATCGCGTCATGGGTGTGGGCAGTGAGGATGATGTCGAGGCCATTGACCCGCGAGGCGAGCTTCTTGTCGACGTCGAAGCCGTCATGGGAGAGCAGCACGACCACGGCGGCGCCCTCGCCCCGCGCCTCGTCGACCTGCTTCTGGATCTCCTCCTCGCGGATGCCGAACTCCCAGTCCGGGAACATCCAGCGCGGATTGGCGATGGCCGTGCGCGGCAGTGCCTGGCCGATCACCGCGACCTTGACGCCACCCTTCTCGAAGACCTTGCGCGGCGGGAAGACGGGCTCGTTCCATTCCCGGTCGCGGATGTTCTGGGCGAGAAAGGCGAAGGGCGCGCTCTCGGCGATCTCCTTGACGCGCTCGGCGCCGAGCGTGAACTCCCAGTGCCCGACCATGGCGTCGGTCTTCAGGGCCGACATGACGTCGACCATGTCCTGCCCCTTGGTCTGGAGCGCGGACCAGCTGCCCTGCCAGGTGTCACCGCCATCGAGCAGCAGCACCTTGTCGTCGCCGCGCTCGGCCCGGACGGCCTTGACCAGCGTCGCGACGCGGTCGAGCCCGCCCATCCGGCCATAGGTCTTCGCCAGTGCGACGAAGTCGTCCGAGGTCAAGGCGAAGGCGTCGGCAGAGCCGGCGGCGATCTTGAAATGCGCGCGGAACTCGGCGTCGACGAGATGCGGCGGCTGGCCCCGGGCCGGACCTACGCCGAGATTGATCGAGGGCTCGCGGAAATGCAGCGGCATCAGCTGCGCATGGATGTCGGTGACGTGCAGGATCGTCAGCGTGCCCAGCGGATCGAAGTGCAGGATGTCGGCCTGAGCCAGCCTTTGCTGCGCCGCAGCCCGCCCGAGCGGGCCCAGCCCGGAGGCTGCCGCAATCGCCGCGGCGGCGGCCGTCGCCTGGAGGAATTCGCGTCTCGTGACCATGATTCACCCTCTGGGCGAACGCGAAGCGCTGCCCATGGCGATGCCGTTCAAGACATCGCGCGTCACCTCATCAGGAGTGTCGTCGGCCGGATCGGTCCGCTCAGCCGACGGTCAGCTTGTTCTTCGCGGTGTATTCGGAGCCATCGTCATCCTTCCAGACGAAGGTGAACTCGCCCGATTCCGTCGCCTTGAAGAAGAACGACTGGTAGGGATTGGCGGAGATCGCCGGGTGCCAATCGGCCGCGAAGACGGGCTTGCCGTTGAAGCTCGCGCTGAACTTGTTGATGATCTTGCGCGGGATCGTCTTGCCCTGCGCGTCCTTGCGCTGGCCCGATTCCATCTCATGGGAGATCAGGGTCTTGATCTCGATCAGCTCGCCGGCAGCGGCCTTGGCCGGGACGCGGACACGCGGTGTGGGTTTGGTCGTCATGGCGTCATCCTCACCTGAAGTCGTTTTTTTGTGGGGCGGTAGCGGGCCGGTCAGCCGCCGCAACCGCCGATGGTGACCTTCACATTGGCCTTGGCCATATGGAGGGAGCCGTTCGACATCTCGGCGACGCAGACGATGTTCTGGGTCTGGGCGAGGCGCATGCGGGTCGCAGCCGAAGCCTTGCCGCAGGCCGGCGTGAAGCTGTAGCTGACGATGCCCGGCTGCGGGTTGCCGTCGGCATAGATGTGGACGGCCTTGACGTAGTCGGCCTCCGTCATCGGGCTTTCGACCTCGACATTGACCGGAACGACGAGGCCGTTCTCCGCGATCTCGGGGATGTCGAGCTTGATCTTGCCCTCGGCCATGGCCTTGTCGCCATAGAGCTTCTTGATTTCCGCCATCACCATCTTCTCGTCGGCGAAGGCGAGGCGCGCGCCGAGAAGGCTGGCGAAGCCGGCGAGCGCGCCGGCCGTGAGGGTGCTGCGGCGGGTGAGACCCGCATTCGGGGATGGCATCGGCTTCCTCCTTGGAAATGTTCTTGTTCCGCTCTTGACGGCAGCGCCGCCACGCGATCATCATTTGCACGTATCGTGATATTGTTTTCTGTGAATGTAAAGTCCCTCCGACAGAGAGGGACATCGAACAAAGGTCGCGCTCGGCGGCCGGTCGAGGAAACGAAAGGGCAAGGGATGAAGCTCCCCATCATCGGAGCGGCTGTTCTGGCGGCCGCCATGACACTGGCGGCCGGGCACCTGACCGCGCAGGCCCCCCCGCAGGACGACAGCGAGAAGGAGATCGAGCGCTATCGCCAGATGCTCTCGGACCCGTTCTCGAATCCCGGCTTTCTCGCGGTCGACCGCGGCGAGGCGATCTGGGCCGAACCGCGGGGCACGAAGAATGTCTCGCTCGAGGCCTGCGATCTGGGCGAGGGTCCGGGCCAGCTCGAAGGCGCCTTCGCCAAGCTGCCGCGCTATTTCGCCGATGCGGACCGAGTGATGGACACCGAGCAGCGCCTGCTCTGGTGCATGGACAAGCTGCAGGGGCTGGACACCAAGGACGTCGTCGCCCGCCGCTTCTCCGGCCCGGGCCGCGCGTCGGATCTGGAGGACCTCACGGCCTTCGTCGCCAACAAGTCGAGCGGGATGAAGATCGAGCCGCAGCTCAGCCATCCCAAGGAGATCGAGATGGCGGCGGTCGGCGAGGAGCTGTTCTACCGCCGCGGCGGCGTGATGGATTTCTCCTGCGCCACCTGCCACGCCGAGGAAGGCAAGCGCATCCGTCTGCAGGGCCTGCCGAACCTCTCGACGCCTGGCGCCGCGGCACAGGCCACCATGGCGTCCTGGCCGACCTATCGTGTCTCGCAGAGCGCGCTGCGCACGATGCAGCACCGTCTCTGGGACTGCTACCGCCAGCAGCGCTGGCCGGTGCCCGAATACGCCTCCGACAGCCTGACCGCCTTGACGGTCTTCCTGCAGAAACAGGCCGCCGGCGGCGAGATCGCCGTGCCGTCGATCAAGCGCTGAGAGGGCGAGACGATGACCAGAACCGCTTTCGCCGCCGCGGCCTGCGCCGCCCTGCTGATCGCCGGCCCTGCCCTCGCCCAACAGAAGCCGAGCCAGGCCACCATCGAGGCCTATGTCAAATCGACCTTTGGCAAGGCCTCCCCGGAATGGGTGGCCCGGATCACGCCCGACGAGTCGCTCGCCGTCTGCAATGCGACCCGCAACAACGTCTCCTCCGCCCAGTCCGACGCCATCATCAAGCGCGAGCTCGCCAAGGTCGTCTATCCGGCCGACGGCAAGCTGCTGGGCGACTGGAAGAAGGGCTATGCGGTCGCCAATAACGGCCGCGGCGGCCAGTTCTCCGATCCGCCGGGCACGGTGGCGGGCGGAAACTGCTTCGCCTGCCATCAGCTCGATCCCAAGGAGGTCAGCTACGGTACGCTCGGCCCCAGCCTGACCGCCTATGGCAAGGACCGGAAGTACGACGCCGAGGCGATGAAGGACGCTTATACCAAGATCTACAATTCGATGGCGGTGGTGCCCTGCTCGAACATGCCGCGCTTCGGCACCAACAAGGTGCTCGACGAGCAGCAGATCAAGGACGTGATGGCCTATCTGTTCGATCCGGAGTCGCCGGTGAACAAATAGGCGCTTCAGCCGCCGGCTGGCTTCTTCCCGGGCCAGTCGGCGAAGACGCCGCGTTCGTAGCCCTTCTCGCGTACGAAGCGGAACCAGGCGAGAAACTCGCGCGGATCGGGCAGGCCCGGCATCCGCGCGACCTCGCGGGCGGCGGGCGGCCTCGCGCCCAGCCCCTCGGCGGTTTCGGGAAAGAACTGGATCGAGGGCGTGCCCTCGATCGCATAGCGCGCGGCGAAGGCCTTTTCGCCAGGCTTGCTGCCGTCGAAATCGGTGACCGGACGCTGCCCGAGAATGTTGAGATGCAGGATCTCGAAATTCTCGCGGATGTAGCGCTCCGTCGCCGGGTCGGCGAGATGGACCTCGTGCATCCGGCGGCAGGCCGGGCAGCCCTTCAACCCCCAGAGGATAGCGAAGCGCTTCCCGGCGGCGGTAGCCGCCGCAAGGTCGTCGGCCAGATCGAGGAAGCTCTCGAGATACCAGTCCAGCTTGTAGAGCCCGTCCTCGCCGAGCGTGGCCCGCGCCGAGGCACTCGCCGGAAAGGCGGCACAGAGACCGGCTGCGAGGATCGTGCGGCGCGTCTGCATGGCGAAACTCCCGACACGAAGCAGCTTTCGGTTCGTGACTGGAATAAACATACGAATACGACTATGTTACCGCAATGGGTTTCATCCGTACCCGCACAGTGGCGCTCCTGGCTTTGCTCGCCCTCCTCGGCTCCGGCGTGGTGCCGGTTGCCGCGGCGGAGCTCGTCATGTTCACGCGCGAGGGCTGTCCCTGGTGCGCGCGCTTCGAACGCGAGGTCGCACCCGCCTATCATCTGACCGACGAAGGCAAGCGGGCGCCGCTGCGCCGCGTCGCGCTCAGGCCCGGCGGATCCACCCTTGCCGGGCTCGCCGCTCCGGTCATCGCCGCGCCGACCTTCGTGCTGATCGAGGATGGACAGGAAACAGGCCGGATCACCGGCTATCAGGGCGACGACGCCTTCTGGGGATTGCTTGGCAAGATGCTTGCTGACATGCCAGGCCCCATTCACCGCAGCGGCGCCGCCGCGAAATTGGATTGACCATGAGCGCGATCGTATCAAAGGCCCTCGAAGCCGAGCTGCGTGACGGCGAGGAGTTCTCGGCCGAACTCGACCTGCTGATGCGCAAGGCCCGCAAGGCGAGCGATTTTCTCAAGGCGCTGTCGCATGAGAACCGTCTCCTCCTGCTCTGCCTGCTGGCCGAGCGCGAGCGCACGGTGACTGAGCTCGAGAACATCCTCTCGCTGCGCCAGCCTATGGTCTCGCAGCAACTGGCGCGGCTGCGCCTCGACCAGCTCGTAACCACCCGCCGCGATGGCAAGGCGGTCTATTACAGCCTGGCCAATGACGATGTCCGCCGGATGATTGCGGTGATCTACGACATCTTCTGTGGCCCGCCGGCGACGCCGGCCGTCGAGTGATGCCGGAGCGCCTTTCCCTGGTTTCGATCTGAGGCATGGCGCCGCTGCCGGCCTGGTCGATCGCGCTCGCGGGCATCGCCATCGGCGCGGCCTGCGGTTTCACGGCGAGGCGGGCGCGCCTGTGCTCCTTCGGCGCGATCGAGGATGTCTGGCTCGGCGGCGACACCCGCCGGATCCGGATCTTCGGCCTTGCACTCGGCGTCGCCCTCCTCGGCACCCAGGCGATGGTCTGGAGCGGCGTGCTGAACCCCGCCCTTTCGACCTATGTTCCCAGCTCCATGCCTTGGTTTGCGGTCCTGCTCGGCTCGACGCTGTTCGGCGTGGGCATGGCTCTGGTCGGCACCTGCGGCTTCGGATCGCTGGTGCGGCTCGGTACCGGCGACCTGCGCAGCCTGATCGTGATGATGGTCTTCGGCGCAGCCGCCTATGCGACTCTGCGCGGCATACTCGCGCCCCTGCGGATCGACGGGCTGGAGGCGGTGGCGATCGGTGTTCCCGGCGCGGTGCAGGGCGACCTCTCCTCCGTTCTGGCCTGGTGGGGTTTCGGCGATCTGCGGCTGGTCATCGCCCTCGCTGCGGCCTCCGTTCTCGTTCTGGCCGTGGCGCTCGACGGACGGTTGCGGCGCTCGCCCCGTCTGCTGCTCGCGGGCGTGACGCTGGGCCTCGGCGTCGTGGCAGGCTGGTGGGCGACCGGGGTGGCGATCGACGAATTCGCGATCTCTTCCCGGCCCCAGAGCCTGACCTTCGTGTCGCCGGTCGGTCGGGCGCTCTATGCGGTCCTGACGACGCCCGACGGCCTGCTGGATTTCGGCATCGGCTCGGTGATCGGCGTGGTGCTCGGATCATTCCTGTCGGCGCTGATGGATCGCGAGCTGCGCTGGGAGGCTTTCGACGACCATCACGAGATGCGTCGCCATCTGGTCGGTGCGGTGATGATGGGCGGAGGCGGCATCCTCGCCGGAGGCTGCACCATCGGTCAGGGTATCACGGCCGGCTCGATGATGGCCCTGTCCTGGCCGCTCGCGATCTTCGGCATGATGGTCGGTGCGCGAATGGGCATCGCCTTCCTGCTGGAAGGCTCGATCCGCCAGATCTTCCGGAACTGACGGCTGCCCTTGTTCTGCCTCAGCCCAAGACGGCCGTATAGCCGCGAAGGACCACGTAAACCCCGACGATGGCGACGATCGCGGCGAAGACCCGCGACAGCATCGTTTTGTGGCGCGAGAGGTGCCGGGCCAGCAACGTGCCGCCAAGACCACCGGCGACGCCACCCGCGACGAACAGGATGGCGATGCGCCAGTCGACAAGGCCCGACAGCGCATAGGAGGCGGCGGTTGTCGCACCGAAGGCGGTGACCGCGACCAGCGACGAGCCGATGGCCATGATCATCGGCATGCGCGCGGCGCCCATCAACCCCGGCACGATCAGAAAGCCGCCGCCGATGCCGAAGAAGCCGGACATCGCGCCGACAAGCCCACCCATTCCAAGCAGGCGCGGCAACAGCGTCGACGCGGTTGCCCGTCCGAGCGGCCTGAAACCTGAGCCGTCGCCCGCTTTGCGCACCAGCATCATCGCCGCGATCACGATCATCAGCACGCCGAACAGCAGCAACAGCTTCTGACCATCGAAGCGCTTGCCGATGGCCGACCCGGCGGCGGCTCCCGCGATCCCCGCGGTCGAGAACACCAGCGCACAGGGCCAGCGGACATGGCCGGCGCGGGCATGGCCGAGCAGATTGGCGAAGGCGCTGAGCGCGACCGCGACGGCGCTGGTGCCGATCGCGACATGCGGCGAGGCCACGCCCACGGCATAGACCAGCAGCGGCACGGCCAGGATCGAGCCGCCGCCTCCGATGAGGCCCAGAACGAAGCCCACCAGTGAGCCCGAGCCGACAGAGGCCAGATCGGCACCCGCGATCATGACGGCGTGCCCTGCTTCAGTGGTCGCATCAGGACTTGGCCACCGGACAGGTCCGGATGCCCAGCAACGTATAGGCCGGGCAGAACCGGAAGGCCGCCGTCGCCAGCATCGCCACACCCCAGACCGTCAGCGCGTATTTCCAGGCTCCCCAAGACGCGACCATCCCGGCGAAGGGTGGAACGAAGACGGCGGCGACGAGCAGCGCTCCCAGGAAGAATCGAAGGGTGCGATCGAGTGTGCCGACATTGGTCATGACTGTCTCTCCGGTGATGAATCCAAAACTCGAAACATGCGAATATTTGCATCTAAAAAGGTCAATGGGGCTGTTCAGCGGCACCTGCGATGCCTAGGCAGCCCTCGCCAGAACCCGGTCATGCAGGAGCATGCCCGCGATCATCGCCACGGTGAACAGCAGGACCGGTGTCAGTCCCGTCGTCAGGGCCGACAGCGCCGGACCCGGGCAAAAACCGGCCAGCCCCCAGCCGATGCCGAACAGCACCGAACCGCCGACCAGGCGGGCATCGATGTCGGTCCGCTCGGGGATGTGGAACTGCGTGTCGAAAACCGGCCGCTGCAGGCGCCGCTGGATCGTGACGGCGATGAAGGCGATGCAGACCGCCCCGCCCAGTACGAACATCAGGCTCGGGTCCCACCGTCCGCTGGCTATGTCGAGGAAGCCCAGCACGCGGGCCGGATCGACCATCCCCGAAAGCGACAGGCCGTAGCCGAAGAGTGCACCCGACAGGAGCGCCACTGTGATGCGCGCGATGGCGAGCGGGCTCATGACAGCATCCCCGAAAGGGTGGCCGTCACCACTCCGGCGCCGAGGAAGCTCAGCGTGGCGACCATCGAGCGTTTCGACAGACGCGCCAGGCCGAGAATACCGTGACCGGAGGTGCAGCCCGAACCCATCCGGGTTCCGATGCCGACCAGAAGCCCGGCGACGATGATCACGGGCCAGGACGCAGAAACCGTCATGGCCGGCAGCGCGCCATGGATCGTGGCATAAATCGCGGGACCGGCGAGAAGTCCGGCGACGAAGGCGCCGTTGACCCAGGCCTGATGACCGCCGAGCAGACGCCCGACGATGCCGCTGATGCCGGCGATGCGACCGTTGAGCAGCAGCAGCATCCCGGCCGAGAGACCGAGCACTATGCCGCCGAACAGCGAAGGCCAATAGGCGCTCATGAAACGTCGTCCTTCTGACAGAAAATATCGTACAGCGCCGCGATCAGCTGCGCGGCCTTCTGCTGCGTCAGGCGGTAGAAGATCTGTTTGCCGTCGCGGCGGGTCTCGGCGATGCCGGTCTCCCTGAGAATGCCGAGCTGCTGCGACAGCGTCGGCTGGTGAATGTCGAGCAGGCTCTCCAGTTCGCCGACGGAATACTCCCCTTCCGCAAGCTTGCAGGCGAGCATCAGGCGGACGGGATGAGCCATCACCTTCAACAGGGCGGCGACCTCCTCGGCGCGCGCCGCCATCGCGTGACGGGCGTCGGCCTCCATCGGTGACGACGCGCCGCTCACCAGACCGCCCCCGGCAGAGCGTTGAGCGGGATCTTGAGATAGCGCCGCCCGTCATTCTCCGGCTCCGGCAGGCGGCCGCCGCGCAGATTGATCTGGAGCGAGGGCAGGATCAGCTTGGGCATGGGCAACGTCGCGTCGCGGGCCTCGCGCAGCGCGATGAAGCGCTCCTGCGTCATGTCGATGAGATGGGCATTGCTGGCCTTCTGCTCGCCGACCGTGCTCTCCCAGCGCGCATGGCGCCCGTTCAGCTCGTAATCATGCCCGGTGAACAGCCGCGTCTCGTCGGGCAACGCCAGGATGTCCTGGATGGAGGCCCACAGCGCTTTTGCGCTGCCGCCGGGAAAATCCGCTCGCGCCGTGCCGGAATCGGGCATGAAGATGGTATCGTGAACGAAGGCGGCGTCGCCGATGACATAGGTCACGGAGGCCAGCGTGTGCCCCGGCGAGAAGAGCACGCGCCCGTCGAGACTGCCGAGCTTGAACTGATCTCCCGCCTCGAACAGACGGTCCCATTGCGAGCCGTCCGTCTCCAGGGCGGGCCAGTTGTAGAGACGCCGCCACAATGTCTGGATCTCTGTCACACGGGCGCCGATTGCCATGGGCGCACCCGTCTTCTGCTTGAGGTAGTGGGCCGCGGAGAAATGGTCGGCATGGGGGTGGGTGTCGAGGATCCACTCGACCGTAAGGCCCTGCTCGGCCACAAAAGCGAGGATCGCATCGGCATGCATCGTCCGCGTCGCACCCGACTTCTCGTCGAAATCATGTACCGGGTCGATGATCGCGCAGCGTTTCGTCGCCGGATCCCAGACGACATATTGGATGCTGCCGGTGCGGGCATCATAGAAGCCCTTCACGCGCGGCGTCCGCGCGCGGTCCCGGTCGGTCCAGGCTTTCGCAGCGGACAGGTCGAGGCCAAGCCGCGCACCGAAGGGAGCAATGTCCTCCGCTCGCATCCGCCCGTCCAGCACCTCGCCGAGGACATGCAGGATCGCCACGCGCGTGCCGGAGCGGCAATGCGCATAGACGGGCCCCTTCATGGCGGCCACTTCGGTCTGGAACGCCCTGATGTCGGCCTCGGTGATCGTCTCGGACCGCACCGGGACATAGGCGTAGCCCAGCCCGGCCTCCCGTGCGATCAGGGCTGCGCGCTCGTGGCCGATCTGCCCACCCTCCTCGCCATCGGGCCGGACATTGACGATGCCGGCGAAAGGCGAGCCGGCGAGCCCGGCAAGGGTGGCCGCATCGGGCTGGCCGGCGGCCGTCAAGGTGGAAGAGATTTCGATCGCGGCCACGACGTCCTCACATAGACATTATACGATTAAATATATTGTATATCAAACTGGTCGATCTGGCAAGCGGCCGAATCTCCTCCCGCCTCGCGCAGCGCTCAGGCCGGCGGCAACACCTCCTCGGTGCCGTCGGGAAGCCTGTCGCAGAAGCTGACGACGTTGGGGCTGATCAATTTGACGCAGCGCCTCGCGGGATCGGCGGTCGGCGTGCCCTGCCGGCGCGCCGCTAGAGCCGTGCGTGGACATGCTGCACGCCGTGAAGCGGCCGCCCTGCTCGGTCGGGTCCTCTCGCAAGGCTTGAAACATCGAGCCGGACCAACCGGCACTGAGCAGCGGACCGCTATTGACGCAGGCAGATTGCGAGCGCTGCAAGAGATCGAGGACGGCTGCCAAGGAACCAGATCGGAACGGGCATGCTCGGCGGCGTTTTCAGTGCCGCCAGCATCCCGCTTGCATCGTCGTGGCGAGGGGCCCAGGAGAGCGCTTCATGAACATGCGCCAGATCGAGGCGTTCGCAGCCGTGATGAAGGCGGGCACGGTGTCCCGGGCGGCTGAAATCCTCGGTGTCAGCCAGCCTGCCATCAGCCGTCTGATCGCCGATCTCGAACGGTCGCTCGGCTTCAGTCTGTTCAGCCGCGTCAGGGGCCGGATCATCCCGACTCCGGAGGGTCGTCTCTTCTACGACGACGTCGAGGCGAGTTTCCGCGGCATGGACCGCCTGCGCTCGACCGCGGCGCGCATCCGCGACAGCGGCGCCGGCGAGATCAGGATCGCCAGCCTCTCCTCACTCAGCGGCTCGGTCGTCCCCAAGGCGATCGTGAAATTCCGCAGCCGCTGGCCCGACGCGACGGTGACGCTGATGGTCCAGTCGTCCCGGGACGTGCGAGACGGCGTTGCGAGTGGAGCCTACGATCTTGGATTGGCGGCGGACGAGATCGACCTCACCGGCATTGAGCACCAGATTTTCGTCCAGCCGCGCGAGCTCTGCGCCCTGCCACCCGGCCATCCCCTGGTCGAGCGCGATGTCATCCGGCCTCATGACCTCTCCGGACGCGATTTCATCGCCTATGTGCCAGAGGATCGGGTGCGCCGGCGGTTCGAGACGATCTTCCGTGAGGCCGGGGTCCCGATGCCGCGAATCGTCGTCGAGACTCTCTATGCTTCCACCGTCTATGCGATGGTGGCCGAGGGGATCGGAGCGAGCCTGCTGACAAACTATGCGGTCGCGGGCTTCGACCAGAGCCGGGTCGTGTTGCGGCCGTTCGAACCGGTCGTCAACAGCCGCACCCTGCTCATCCGCCCGCCGGAGCGGCCCAAGTCGCAACTCGTGCGCGACTTCATCGACTGCCTGATGGAGTCGCGCTGAGTACGGCGCGTCAGGGCCGTCGCGAATCGTCCATAACGCCACCGCATAAGCTTATCCGGGCGGATGATTGCCGGGCCTTCGACGGTGCTGCAGCATGGGTTCCAGCCTGACACCACGCTCGCAAACCGGGAGACCGATCATGGGATTGCCTGTGCCGCTGTCGACCGACGGCTTCTTCGGTCAACGCGCCGCCCGACATTTCGGCGTGCGCGGCCAGGACGTCAGCACACTGAGGCTGGAGGGCGAATTGTCGCTGGTGGCGACGCGGCTGACCTGCGGCGAGAGGCGGCGCGAACGCACGCGGCCGGCCCCGCCCGATGCGGCCTTTTCGCTGCTCTGTCCGATCGACCGGCTCGACGGCCACAGCTGCTGGGTGGCGGGTGAGCCGCAACATCACGGGCCGCTGCCCGCTGGCTCTGTCAGCCTGACCGATCTGCGCGACAAGCCGCAATGGCAGCTCTGCGGCCGGGTCGATGCCCTGCAGATCTACATCCCCGTCAGGGCGCTGGCCGCGGTCGGCGAGCGTCGCTCCCAGGCTGTCGGCAGCCTGCGTTGCGACGCCGGGCGGCCGGACCCGATCCTCGCCGGCCTGTGCGATACGCTGATGCGCGCCGCCCAGTCGACCGGCTCCAACACGCTGCTGATCGACCAGCTCGCGATCTGCCTCCTGACCCATGTCGCGGAGGTCTATGGCGGTCCCGGCTGCGCCGAAGAACGGACAAGCGGGCGGCTCGCACCCTGGCAGGAGCGCCGGGCCAAGGAGATCATGTCCGCGCGGCTGGCATCCGAACTGACGATCTCCCAGCTGGCGAGCGAATGCCGCCTCACCGCCAGCCATTTCGCCCGAGCCTTCCGGCGCAGCACGGGCGTCGCGCCGCAGCGCTATCTGATGCAGTTGCGGGTCGACGAGGCGAAGCGGCATCTCGCGGCCGCCCATCTCCCGCTTTCCGACATCGCGTTGATCTGCGGCTTCGGCGACCAGAGCCATCTGACCCGCGTCTTCAAGCAGCTCGTCGGGATGCCGCCCGGTGCCTGGCGGCGGCGGCTCGAGCCGGCCGCCGACATCCCCCGCCTGTCCGCCTGATCCGCGGGCGGCCGGCGTCTCCCGCCAGTCGCCCGGACCGGGCTCGGTTCAGGCCACCTTGGCCGGGTTGGGGCCGATGCGCTCGCCATGGGTGACACGCTCGGGCGCGCCATGGACCATGGTGTAGGCGTAGTCGATGCCCATGCCATAGGCGCCGGAATGCTCCTTGGCGATCGCGACGACGGCGTCATAAGTGTCGCGGCGGGCCCAGTCGCGCTGCCATTCGAGCAGCACCTGCTGCCAGGTCACCGGCACGACGCCGGCCTGCACCATGCGGTCCATCGCGTATTTATGGGCGTCGGCCGAGGTGCCGCCGGAGGCGTCGGCAACCATGTAGATCTCGTAGCCGCCCTCCAGCATGGCGCAGAGCGCGAAGGTGGTGTTGCAGACCTCGGTCCAGAGTCCCGAGACGACGACCTTCCTGCGGCCGCTGGCGGCCAGCGCGTCGCGGACGTTCTGGTCGTCCCAGGAGTTCATCGAGGTCCGCTCGAGGATCTTGCTCTCGGGAAAGACGGCGAGAAGCTCGGGATAGGTATGGCCGGAAAAGCTCGTCGTCTCGACGGTCGTGATGGTCGTCGGGATGCCGAAGACCTTCGCGGCCTTGGCGAGGCCGACGACGTTGTTCTTCAGGACCTGACGGTCGATCGACTGCACACCGAAGGCCATCTGCGGCTGCTGGTCGATGAAGATCATCTGGCTGTTCTGGGGGGTCAGGACTTCGAGATAGCCGGACATGGTCGTCTCCTTGGCTGGGATGGAATGCTGATGAAGGGAACCGTCCGGTCACGCGGGCGTCGGGCGCAGATCGAGGAAATGCCGCACGACGGGCGGGGCATCGCCGAGATGGAAGCGCCTGACCTGCTGCTGCAGCTCGGCATCGGCTTTCGACACCCGTTTGTGCTGGCGCAGATGCTCGGCCCAGGACGAGACGACGAACCACTCGACCAGCTTCTCCGGGTCGGCGGTGTCCTCGGTGATGCCCCAGTCATGGGCGCCGTCGCGACGGCGGGCGACGGCAAGGCGATGGACGGCCCTGACGAAGGCATCGCGATCCGTCGCTTGAACCCGGTATTCGATCAGGATCAGGACAGGGCCGCGGTCAGGCGCGACGCTGCTCGCGACCAGCGGCTCGGGCCAGTGGTTGGAGGGCGCCAGATCGGCCTCGCCGGCCGGGAGCTTGACGCGGTGCATGACGACCGCGGCGCCCAGCAGGCAGCCCGCCGCGATCACGAGCGTGCCCTGCAGCCCCGCCGCTTCGGCGACCGCGCCCCAGCTCAGGCTGCCCGCCGTCATCGCGCCGTTGAAGACGGTCAGATAGACCGCCAGAGCCCGACCGCGCACCCAGTTCGGTAGGATCGATTGCGCTACGCCGTTGAGTGTCGTCAGGGCGACGATCCAGGCCGCGCCGAGCAGCAGCAGGATCGCTACGGAGATCCCTTGCGGGGGCGCCAGCGCCAGCGTGGCCATGACCGCCGCGGTGACGATGCCCGCCAGTAGCAGCAAGCGATCGGCATCGAACCGCGCCCGCAACCGCGGCAGCAGGAGGGCGCCGATGATGGCGCCTGCGCCGACCGCGCCGAGCAGGATGCCATAGAAGCCCGCGCCGCCGCCCAGGAGATTGCGCGCAACCAGCGGCAGCAGCGCCCAGACCGCGCTGGCGCAGGCGAAGAACACCGCAGCGCGCAGCAGCACGACATGCAGCTCGCGGCTCGCCCGCGCATAGCGCAGCCCGGCGATGAAGGCGCCTGTGAAGCGCTCGGACAGGGCATCGTCGGCTTGGGGCGCGCGTCGCCACCAGATCAGGGCGGCGATCACGGCGACATAGCTCAGCACGTCGGCGCCATAGGTGAAGCCGGCGCCGAGCGTGGCCAGGATCAGGCCACCCAGCGCCGGCCCGATGGCGCGGGAGATGTTGACGCCCAGCGAATTGAGCGCGACCGCACTCTTGAGATCGGGCTTCTCGACCAGTTCGGGCACGATCGCCTGCCAGGTCGGTGCCATCAGGGCGGCCCCGATGCCACCCAGAAAGGTGAGAGCGACGAGAGAACTCACGCTCAGGAGCCCGGCCGTCGAGAGCACCATCAGCGACAGGCTGACGAGGCCGAGAAGGAGCTGGATCGCGATCAGGAATTTGCGGCGGTCGAGAATGTCCGAGAGCACGCCGGCCGGGATCGCCAGCAGGAAGATCGGCAGCGTGGCAGCCGCCTGGACGAGCGCGACCGCCGCCGGCGCCCCCGACAGATCGGTGACGAGCCAGGCGCTGGCGACGTCGCGCATGAAGGAGCCGACATTGCCGATGATCGTCGCCGCCCAGAGCACGGCGAAGACGCGCCCGCGCAGCGACGCGAAGGCCGATGCCTGTGCCGGCTTGCTCTCGGGCGTGCTCATCGTGCCCCCTCAGACGGCCCAGCAGGCGCAGCCGAGCGCGCCCCAAAAGCTTTTGAGGTCGGAGATCGGCAGCGTGCTCGCCCAGGCGCCGGCATGGTCGTGGCCATGGACGCCGCAGGAACTGGCGCAGCCGCAGGCGGTCATCGCGTTCCGACGCAGGGAGTTCTTGCCCGCGCCGTCCGGCTCGCCCCAGGCGCCATAACCCCTGAAGGTTCGCACCGGCGACCAGTCCGGCATCGCCGGCGGCAGCTTGGTCTCGTCGAGCGACGCGAAATCGCCGGCGCCGTAGACGATCCGGCCGCCGACGACGGTCAGCTCGGCCGATATGTAGGAGATCTCGTCCTCCGGGCAGGAGAAGAAGTCGCGGTCCGGCACGATCAGATCGGCGAGCTGGCCGACCGCAATGCGGCCCTTCTTGCCCTCCTCGTTGGAGAACCAGGTGACGTTCTCCGTCCACATGCGCAGCGCGGTCTCGCGGTCGAGGCAGTTGCGCTCCGGCGTGAGGCGCAGGCCTCCGAGCGTGCGGCCGGTGATGAGCCAGGCCAGCGAGACCCATGGATTGTAGGAGGCGACGCGGGTGGCGTCCGTGCCGGCGGAGGTTTTGATGCTCTTCTCCAGCATACGCGCGACCGGCGGCGTCGCTTCCGCGGCGCCCAGCCCGTAGCGCTCGACGAAGTATTCGCCCTGGAAGGCCATGCGGTGCTGCACGGCGACGCCCCCGCCGAGCGCCGCGACCCGGTCGAGCGAGCGTTCCGAGATCGTCTCGGCATGGTCGAAGAACCAGTTCAGCCCCGCGAGCGGAATGTCCCGGTCGACCTTCTCGAAGACGTCGAGCGCGCGCGATATCGTTTCGTCATAGGTGGCGTGCATCCGCCAGGGCCAGCGGTTCTCCGCGAGGATGCGCACCACGCTTTCGAGGTCGTCCTCCATCTGCGGCGGCATGTCCGGCCGCGGCTGCCGGAAATCCTCGAAATCGGCAGCCGAGAACACCAGCATTTCGCCGGCGCCGTTATGGCGGAAATAGTCGTCGCCCTGCTTGTAGGTCGAGGTCCTCGTCCAGTTGAGGAAATCCTGCTTCTCCTGCCCAGGCTTCTGGGTGAAGAGGTTGTAGGCGAGGCGGATGGTCAGCTGGTTCTCGTCGGCGAGCTGCTGGATGACCGCGTAGTCGTCGGGATAATTCTGGAAGCCGCCGCCGGCATCGATCGCGCCGGTGACGCCGAGGCGGTTGAGCTCGCGCATGAAATGGCGCGTCGAGTTCACCTGATAGTCGAAGGGCAGCTTCGGCCCCCTCGCCAGCGTCGCATAGAGGATGCCGGCATTGGGCTTGGCGAGCAAAAGGCCGGTCGGGTTGCCCGCCGCATCGCGGGTGATCTCGCCGCCCGGCGGGTTCGGGGTGTCCTTCGTGTAGCCGACGGCCCGCAGCGCCGCGCCGTTGAGCAGCGCGCGGTCGTAGAGATGCAGCAGGAAGACCGGCGTGTCCGGCGCGACCGCGTTGATCTCCTCGATCGTCGGCAGGCGCTTCTCGGCGAATTGATGCTCGGTGAAGCCGCCGACGACGCGCACCCATTGCGGCGGCGGCGTCACCGCGACCTGGCGCCTCAGCATGTCCATCGCGTCGGCGAGGGAGCGGATGCCGTCCCAACGCAGCTCCATGTTGAAGTTCAAACCGCCGCGGATGATGTGGAGATGGTTGTCGATCAGCCCGGGCAGGACCCGCCTGCCCTTGAGGTCGAGAATGCGCGTCTGCGTCCCGGCCTGCGCCATCACCTCGGCCTCGTCGCCGACCGCGGCGAAACGGCCGTCCCGGATCGCGACGGCGCCGGCGACCGGGTTGCCGCGGTCGAGCGTGGTGATGCGGGCGTTGCGGAGGATCGTCTCGGCGGCCATGGCGCGCTCCCTCATCAGCCGCGCTCCCGCTCGCCGGAGGGGCTGCGGCGTCCGTCCCCGGCGGGAAGATGGCCAAAGACATGCGGCCGGACCTGCCGGTGCCAGGAGTGGCCGGCCGGCTCGCGGCTCCACAGACCCTTCAGCAGCGGCGGCACCTGCTCGCCCACGAGGATGCCGAGCAGACCAACCAGCGCGACGACGGGCGGCGCCGGCGAGCGGACATTGATCAGCCCGTAGATGACGCCGACCAGCAGCCCGGCCCCGAGCGACAACAGATAGATCTTCATCACCGCCCCCTTCGGCCTCGGCGCGTCCCGCGCCGGCTCGACCCTCTCTGCCAAGGTGGCGAGTGGCCTCAGCGGCGTCTTGTCCGGATCGGCGGCGCTTTGTCGGAATCCGTCGGCGCGGGGGAATGGGCGGGTTGGGCCGATGTCCTCCGGCCTCGTCCGCGGCCGCAGGGGGCGGCAAAAGACGCGGGCTTTGTCCAAGACACAGCCCGCAAACGGGCGTCCCCTCGCCCTCGCTAGCACCGTGTGCCGCGTCAAGACGGCGCGCGCGGGGAGATGCCGATGTCGCCAGTCAGCGGGCGTGGCGTGCATCACGTCACGGCCGTCGCCACGGACCCCATACGCAACCTCGCCTTCTACCGCGACGTGCTGGGCCTGCGCCTCGAGAAGCGCACGGTGACCCATGAGGACCCCGGCGCCTATCATCTGATCTATGGTCAAAATCGCGGCCTGCCCGGCGGTCACCTGACCTTCTTCTCCTGGCCCAGCTCGGCCCCCGCGCCCCGGCGGCCGGACGAGACCGAGTTCGTCTCCTTCGCGATCGACCCTTCGACGTTCGGCTGGTGGGAGGAGCATCTCGGCCGGTCGTCGGTGGACTGCCGCGGGGGCGCCCTGCCCTCGGGCGAGGCCGCGCTGCTGCTGGAGGATCCGGACGGCCTGAAGCTGGCGCTGGTCGGGGGGACGGCTGGCTGGGCGGCTGATAGTGCCATGCCGGCTCCTGCGGCGATCCGTGGGCTTCATGCGGTCGCGCTGAGCCTGCGGGCCGCCGATCTGATGGCTGCGATCCTGACGCAGGTGCTGGGCTACCGCGCGACCGGCCGGCGTGGCGACTGGAGCGAATTCACCGCGCATGACGAGGCGGGCGGCACGTTCTGGCTTCACCGCCGCAGCGAGGACGGGCGGGCGCGGCTGGGAGCCGGGGCCCTCCATCACGTTGCCTTCCGCGCGCGGGACGGCGGTCATCAGGCGGATATCGCCGCGCGGCTCGGGCGCCTCTTCGGGATCGAGGCCGGACCTGTGAAGGACCGCTTCTACTTTCGCTCCGTCCATCTCCGCGGGCCGGACGGGATCCTGATCGAGATCGCAACCGACGGGCCGGGCCTGCTGATCGACGAGCGTCCGGATGACCTCGGCCTTCGCCTGGCGTTGCCACCTGACCTAGAGATGCGCCGGCCGGAATTGCTGCGCCTGCTGCCGCCACTGGACTGAGCGACGACGCGGGCTGTGGGCTCGCGCCGTTCGCGGTTGCGGCGAGGACGGGGCCTGCGCCCTGCCCTCGCCGCCATCAGTCGGGCCAAAGGCCGCCTCAGTCCTTCACGAACGCCAGCAGGTCGGGGTTGATGACGTCGGCATTGACCGTCAGCATGCCGTGGGAAAAGCCCTTGTAGACCTTCAGCGTGCCGTTCTTCAGCAGCTTGACCGAAATCTCGGCGCTGGCCGCGATCGGCACGATCTGGTCGTCGTCGCCATGCATCACCAGCGTGGGCACGGTGATGGCCTGGAGATCGTCGGTCTGGTCGGTCTCGGAGAAGGCCTTGATGCCGTCATAATGCGCCTTGGCGCCGCCATTCATGCCCTGGCGCCACCAGTTCAGGATGACGCCCTGATCGACCTTCGCGCCCTCGCGGTTGAAGCCGTAGAAGGGGCCGGACGGCAGATCGTGGAAGAACTGGGCCCGGTTGTCGGCGAGCGCCTTGCGCAGACCGTCGAAGACCGAGATCGGCAGCCCGCCGGGATAGCGCTCCGTCTTGAGCATGATCGGCGGAATGGCCGAGACCAGAACGGCCTTGGCGACGCGGCCCTGCGGCTCGCCGAACTTTGCGACATAGCGGGCGACTTCGCCGCCGCCGGTCGAGTGGCCGATATGAACGGACTGGCGCAGGTCGAGATGCTCGGCGACGGCCGAGGCGTCGGCGGCGTAATGGTCGATGTCGTGGCCGGTGTCGACCTGGGTCGAACGGCCATGGCCACGCCGGTCATGGGCGACGACGCGATAACCGTGGCTGAGGAAGAACAGCATCTGGTTATCCCAGTCGTCGCTGCTCAGCGGCCAGCCATGGTGGAACATGATCGGCTGGGCGTCCTTCGGGCCCCAGTCCTTGTAGAAGATGTCGACGCCGTCCTTGGTCTTCACGAACCCGCTGCTCATCTGCTGCATCCTTGTCTCGGGAGGGGCTGGCGCGATTGCCTGCGGGAGAACGCATTCGGTCCGATCCGCGTTCACCTCGCGCGGAAGAGGTAAGCCCCCCTGCCCGCCGGGGATTGCAGATTAGCGTCGCGGCTTGGCTGGATTTGCGCTGACAGCCGGCTCGTCAGGCCCGCAGGCTGCTCAACACGCACCACGACCGGGCGCATCACCGGCGATCGATCTCCTTGTGGAGCGCGGGCACACCGGAACCGACAGCTGCGATCTCCGTTTCGCTGCCACAGGAGGATTGCCATGGCCAGCGGCTGGGCTCCGGACGGAGCCGTTCAGGACCAGATCGACGATTCCGTCTCCGACGCTGTCAGGCTGGCCCGCTCGCGCCTGCCGACGGGGCCGGGCGAGATCCACTGCCAGCAATGCGGCGAGGAGATTCCGCCGGCGCGGCGCGCCGCCATGCCCGGTGCACGGCTCTGCGTGGACTGCCAGTCGGGACATGACCGCCCGGCCCTGGCGTCGGCCTATAACCGCCGCGCCAGCCCATCCGGATAGACCATTTGGCGGGATGATCCGGCCCGTCTTTCGAGAGACCTGGGACCCGGCACCCATCCGCGCATGGGTGGGCGAAAGGCCTCGAGAGAGCCGCTGGCGCATCACAGGCCGCGCACCCGCCAAGGCGGCATGCTTCACCGGCGTTGGGTGATCTCACGCCTGTCGCGTCCGTACCGATAGATGAGGCGTGGTCATCACGCGCGTGGCTTAAATCTCCCGCGCGTCCAGAGTCCGGTAAAGCGGCAGGGCCAGCGGGGCGATGCGGCGGATGAGGTCGCGCATCGGCTGGGCCTTCGGCTCGGACAGCGGAAGGCCGAGCGTCTCGAGCGGCGCCCCTTGCGTCGCCCGCGCCAGCTCGCGTCCCAGCGATACGGATAGCGCCACCGCCCGGCCATTGCATCCGACCCAGCCGAAGGCGTCCGGCCCTAGCCGGTGGATGCGCGGATAGCCCGGCACCTGCGGTTTCAGCACATCGTCCGGCGTCATACCGATATAGCCGGACCAGACATAATCGAAGGAGACTTCGCCCAGCTGCGGCCACAGCCGCAGCAGCCGCTCGGCCACCGGCTTGCGCAGATTGTCGCCGCCAGCCCCGGGAAACACCGCCGCACCGCCCGTCACCAGCCGGTTTCGCGCGTCCCAGCGCGCGAAATAGAGCTCGCGATGCGTATCCGACATCGCCTGCCGGTCGGGAATGATCGTCTTGGCGATGTTGTCGCTGATCGGCTGGGTCGCCATCTGCCAGGACAGCACGGGGATGACCTCGGCGGCGATCCCGGGGGCGAGATCGCTTTCGAATGCGTCGGTATAGGCGTTGGTCGCCAGAACCAGCGCGCGGGCCGTGACCGAGCCTCTGGCGGTCTTCACCAGCCAGCGGTCGCCGTGGCGTGTCATGCCGGCGACGGGCGAGCGGGCATAGATCACGGCGCCCAGCTTGAGCGCGACCTCGGCGAGCCCCCGCGCCAGCGCCAGCGGATTGATATGGCCGCCGGTGCGGTTCCAGAAGCCGCCGAACCAGGCCTCCGAGCCGGTCATCCGCGCGGTCGCGGCCCGGTCGAGCAGCTCGACCGGCGCCCCGATCGCCGACCATTCGCGCACGCGCTTTTCCGCGAGCTTGAAGCGGCCCGGCGAATGCACCGGCTGGACCCAGCCCGCCTGCTCGGCTTCGGCAGGAATGTCGTACTTCCGCACCGTCTCGAACAGATATTGCGCGCTGTCGCGCAGGACCGCATTGAAGCGCTCGCCCGCCGCGCCATGGCGCGCGACCATGGCGGAGGGATCATGCCCGGCCAGCGTCGGGATCACCTGGCCGTTGTTGCGGCCTGACGCGCCCCAGCCGGGCTCGGCCGCCTCGACCACCACGACGTCGACCCCGGCCTCGCGCAGATGGATCGCCGTGGACAGACCGGTGAAGCCGGCGCCGATCACCACCACATCGGCCTGCACCTCGCCCTCCAGCGCGGCCAGGGCCGGGCCGGCCGGAGCGGTCGCAGCCCAGAGCGAGGGCGGCCAGGTGACGGGGGCAGAGGCGGACATGGGCTGAACTTCCCGAGGCGGCGACAGGGGCACCAGGACGGCGCGTGAATCCATCCTTGCCACCTCGCGGCGCGGACGCAAGGGGCACCTTCTCGCGCCGGCGAGGCGTGGAGTATGCCCTTCTCCTAAACGCCCCCATCGCGCGCGATTTATTCCAAAAACGTCGATATATCATTCTGTCCTTGGAATATTCATCCACGTCTCGCTATGTTTGCAGCGCAGCAGGGGGCTGTCGGGACGGAGCGACCGGGCGATTGCGCCCCGGCCGCGCTTCGGCTGAACTCTCTCCCCCGTCGGCTTTCGACCAAGGGTCTCCCATGTCGCTCCAGCACATCCTCGGCCTCGACCATGTCGTGGTCACCGTCCGTGATCTCGACGCAGCCGCTGCGCAGTGGCGGGCGCTCGGCTTCACCGTCTCGCCGCGCGGCACGCATTCGCCGATCCTCGGAACAGGCAATTACACGATCATGTTCGGCGACGACTATGTCGAGCTGCTCGGCATCCTCACCGAGACCGAGCAGAACAAGCCGACGCGCGACTATCTCGCCAAGCGCGAAGGCCTGGAGCGCGCCGCCTTGACCACGGACGACGCGGCGGCCGGCGCCGAGGAGCTGAGGAGCCGCGGCATCGAGGCGCTGGGGCCGATTCATTTCGGCCGGCCGGTCGAGCTGCCCGGCGGCGGCACCGGCGAGGCGCGCTTCAACGTCTTTCGCTGGCCGCTCGGCGAGCAGCCGGGGGGCCTGCGCATCTTCGCCTGCCAGCATCTGACGCGCGAGACGGTCTGGATTCCCGAACTCCAGCGCCACGCCAATGGCGCCAGCCGCATCCTGCGGCTCGAAGTGCTGGCTGCCGATCCCGCGGCGTCCGCCGCCCATCTCGGCCGGCTGATCGACGAACCCGCCCGGGCCGAGGGCGACGCCTGGCTGGTGCCGAGCGGCGGCCGGCGGGCCGATATCCTGTTCTACGACGCCGCCGCCCTCGCCCGGCGCTACCCGCAGGCCGTCCGCGACGGTGCCGCGCCGGAGGGCGCGGTGGCGCTGGTCGTGGCGACGACCGACCTCGCGGCCGCCGAGGCCAGCCTCGGCGCCGCCGCCACGCCCCATGACGGCGCGCTCAGCGTGGCGGCGAGCGCCGCCAACGGCATCATCGTCAGCTTCCGCCCGCAATAACCCGCCTGCGCGATCGGGGGCCGGCCCGTTGACGCCCGCTCCCCCCGCGCCCATCGTTTCCCGTACGTGACCGCAGGACCGAGGATCTTCCCCATGGACATGACCCGCCGCGCCGCGCTTCTGACCAGCGCCGCCATCGCCTCCAGCGTCGCCTTTCCGATGCGCTCGCTCTTTGCCCAGGAGACGCCGCGCAAGGGCGGGGTCTTCACGGTCCATTACGGCGCCGAGCAGCGCCAGCTAAACCCGAGCCTCCAGGCCTCGACCGGCGTATACATCATCGGAGGCAAGATCCAGGAACAGCTCGTCGATCTCGACGCGGCGGGCAAGCCCGTGGGCGTGCTGGCGACGAGCTGGGAAGCCGCGCCCGACGGCAAGACCATCACCTTCAAGCTGCGCGAGGGCGTGAAGTGGCATGACGGTCGCCCCTTCACCTCGGCGGACGTGCAGTTCACCGCGATGGAGATGTGGAAGAAGATCCTCAACTACGGCACGACGCTGCAGCTCTTCCTCACCGCCGTCGACACGCCCGACCCGCTGACCGCGGTCTTCCGCTACGAGCGGCCGATGCCGCTGAACCTGCTGCTGCGCGCCCTGCCCGATCTCGGCTACATCTCGCCGCGCCACATCTACGAGGGCAAGGGCGACATCCGCCAGAATCCGGCCAATCTCGCGCCGATCGGCACCGGCCCGTTCAAGTTCGTCACCTATGAGCGCGGCCAGCACGTCATCGCCGACCGCAATCCCGACTACTGGCGTCCCAATGCCCCCCATCTCGACCGCATCGTCTGGCGCGTCGTCACCGACCGCGCCGCCGCGGCCGCCCAGATGGAAGCCGGCCAGATCCACTACAGCCCGTTCTCGGGCCTGACGATCTCGGACGCGGCCCGCCTCGGCAAGGACCCGCGCTTCATCGTCTCGACCAAGGGCAATGAGGGCAACGCCCGCACCAACACGATCGAGTTCAACTTCCGCCGCAAGGAGTTGGCCGACATCCGCGTCCGCCGCGCCATCGCCCATGCGCTCGACATCCCCTTCTTCATCGAGAACTTCCTCGGCGACTTCGCCAAGCGCGGCACCGGCCCCGTGCCCTCGGTCTCGACGGATTTCTTTCCCGCCGACAACGGCCCGCAGTATCCCTTCGACAAGAAGCGCGCCGCGGCCCTGCTCGACGAGGCCGGCTTCAAGGCCGGCGCCGGCGGCACCCGCTTCTCGCTTCGTCTGCTGCCGGCGCCCTGGGGCGAGGACATCACCCTCTTCGCCACCTTCATCCAGCAGTCGCTGGCCGAGGTCGGCATCAAGGTCGAGGTCGTGCGCACGGATGGCGGCGGCTTCCTGAAGCAGGTCTATGACGACCACGCCTTCGACCTCGCCACGGGCTGGCACCAGTACCGCAACGATCCGGCCGTCTCGACCACGGTCTGGTACCGCTCGGGCCAGCCCAAGGGCGCGCCCTGGACCAACCAGTGGGGCTGGACCGACGAGACCATCGACAAGATCATCGACGACGCGGCGACCGAGGTCGATCCGGCCAAGCGCAAGGCGCTCTATGGCGAGTTCGTCCGCCGCGCCAACACCGAGCTGCCGATCTGGACGCCGATCGAGCAGATCTTCCTGACCGCGATCAGCGCCAAGGCCCGCAATCACTCGAACACACCGCGCTGGGGCTCGAGCTCCTGGCACGATTTGTGGTTGGCTGAGTGAACGACCTCGATCCCGCTGAACTGCTGAGCTGATGCGCATCCTGACCCTCGCGGGGCGGCGTCTCGCCGCCTCGATCCCGACACTGGTGCTGATCCTGATCGGGGTCTTCGTCCTGCTGCAATTCGCACCGGGCGACACGGTCGATGCGCTGATGGCGCAGATGGGCGGCGGCGACGCCGAGACCGCCAGGCAGTTGCGCCAGTATTACGGCCTCGACGTCTCCGCCTGGGCGCAGCTCGGCAATTATCTCTGGCGTCTGGTGCGGCTCGATCTCGGCTTCTCGGCGATCTACGGCAAGCCGGTCGCGACCGTCATCGCCGAGCGTCTGCCGGCGACGATCCTGCTGATGACCGCCTCCTTGTCACTCGCCTTCTTCTTCGGCCTGATCTTCGGCGTCATCGCCGCGCGCGGCGTCAACCGCTGGCCCGACACGCTGATCTCGACGCTCGGCCTCGTCTTCTACGCCATGCCGACCTTCTGGTTCGGCCTGATGGCGATCGTCGTCTTCTCGATCTACCTGCAATGGCTGCCGGCCGGGGGCTTCGAGGACATCACGGTCGCCCGCACGGGGCTCGCCCGTACGATCGACATCGCCAGCCACCTCGTCCTGCCGACGCTCACGCTCGCGCTGTTCTACATGGCGATCTATCTGCGCATCATGCGCGGCTCGATGCTGGAGGTTCTGACGCTCGATTTCGTCCGCACCGCCCGCGCCAAGGGCATGGACGAGACCCGCGTCGTCGTCCGGCACGTCCTGCGCAATGCGCTGCTGCCGATGGTGACGCTGATCGGCCTGCAGGCCGGCACCATGCTCGGCGGCTCGGTGGTGGTCGAAAGCGTCTTCTCCCTGCCGGGGCTCGGCCGCCTCGCCTATGAATCGGTAATCCAGCGCGATCTCAACACGCTGCTCGGCATCGTCTTCGTCTCGGCGCTGCTCGTCATCACTGTCAATTTCATCGTCGACCTGCTCTACGCCCGGCTCGACCCGCGCATCACGACGGGGAGCTGACGCGATGTCCTTCCTGAAGCTCTATTTCCGCAGCCCGCCGGCGGTGATCGGCCTCCTGCTCCTGATGCTCGTGCTCGCCATGGCGGTCAGCGCCGACTGGCTCTACCCGCGCGATCCGCTCGCACTGGCGGGGCGGCCGCTGATCTGGCCATTCGCCAATCCGCGCTTCCTGCTCGGCACCGACAATTCCGGCCGCGACATCGCCGCCCAGATCTTCCATGGCGCGCGCATCTCGCTGCTGATCGGCCTCGTCGCGACGCTGATCTCGGTGGTGATCGGCATCACGATCGGTGCCGTCGCCGGCTATTACGGCGACTGGGTCGACACCATCCTGATGCGCATCACCGAAGCCTTCCAGACCCTGCCGAACTTCATCCTGCTGCTGGTGCTCGTCGCCGTCTTCGGCTCGACCATCACGACGGTCACGGTCGCGATCGGCATTGTCTCCTGGCCGGCCTCGGCGCGGCTGACGCGGGCCGAGTTCCTGTCGCTACGCAACCGCGAATTCGTGCAGGCCGGGCGGACGCTGGGCCTGCGCGACGTCAAGCTGATCTTCGGTGAGATCCTGCCCAACGCCCTGCCCCCGGTGATCGTCTATGCCAGCGTCGTCATGGCGATCGCGATCCTGCTCGAAAGCGCGCTGGCGTTCCTCAAGCTGTCGGACCCCAATGTCGCCTCCTGGGGCAATCTGATCGGCGCCGGCCGCGACGTGCTGCGGGTGCAGTGGTATGTCTCCGCCATTCCCGGCGTCGCCATTCTCGTCACCGTGCTGGCCGTCTCGCTCGTCGGACAGGGGCTGAACGATGCGCTGAACCCGAGGCTGAAGGGCCGATGAGCGCGATCCTGACCCTCGACGCGGTCAGCGTCAGCCTGCCTAGGAATGCCGACCGCCCCCATGCGATGAGCGAGGTCTCGCTGTCGCTCTACGCCAACGAGATCCTCTGCGTCGTCGGCGAATCCGGCTCCGGCAAGTCGATGACGGCGAATGCTGTGATGCGGCTGTTGCCGCCCGGCGTTGCCATCGATGGCGGGCGCATCCTGTTCGAGGGCCGCGATCTCGCGGGCCTGAGCGAACCCGAGATGCGCAAGGTCCGCGGCGCCGGCATCGCCATGATCTTCCAAGAGCCGATGACGGCGCTGAATCCGCTGCGCACCATCGGCGACCAGATCGGCGAGATGTTCGAACTCCACACCGATCTCGGCAAGGCCGAGATCCGGGACAAGGTCCAGGCCCTGCTCGAAGAGGTGCGGATCCCCGACCCCGTCGCGGCGGCAAAAGCCTATCCGCACGAGCTTTCCGGCGGGCAGCGCCAGCGTGCGATGATCGCGATGGCGCTGGCGCTCGATCCCAGGGTGCTGATCGCCGACGAGCCGACGACGGCGCTCGACGTCACCACCCAGGCCCAGATCCTCGAGCTGATCCGCGACCTGCAGAAGCGCAAGGGCACAGCCGTCCTGTTCATCACCCATGATTTCGGCGTCGTCGCCGAGATCGCCGACCGCGTCGCGGTGATGAGCCAGGGCCGCGTCGTCGAGCAGGGCACGGCGGAAGCCGTGCTCGGCAATCCGCAGCACCCCTATACCAAGCAGCTCATTGCCGCCGTCCCGCCACTGAAGGCCCCACCTCCCCGCGAACTCGCCACGGAGACCATCCTCGCGGTCGAGCATGTCTCCAAGACCTATCGCAGCGGCGGCTTCCTCGGCCGCGGCCAGCGCGTCACCCGTGCGGTCAAGGATGTGTCGCTCGTCCTGCCCAAGGGCGCGACGCTGGGCATCGTCGGCGAATCCGGCTCGGGCAAGTCGACGCTGGCGCGCTGCCTGGTGCGCCTGATCGACCCCGAGAGCGGCGCCATCCGCATCGGCGGCACCGATATCGCCAGCCTCTCCAAGTCCGAACTGCGCGCTGAGACGCGCCATATCCAGATGGTCTTCCAGGACCCCTTCGCCTCGCTCAACCCGCGCCGCAAGGCGGGCGATGCGGTCGCCCAGGGCCTCATCGTCCACGGCACGCCCCGCGCCGAGGCGCGAGCGCGGGCGCGCGAACTCTTCGCGCTGGTCGGCCTCGACCCGGCGGCGACCGAGCGCTACCCGCATGAATTCTCCGGCGGCCAGCGCCAGCGCATCGGCCTGGCGCGCGCGCTCGCTCTCGAACCGCGCGTTCTGGTCGCCGACGAGCCGGTCTCGGCGCTCGACGTCTCCGTCCAGGCGCAGGTGCTCAAGCTGCTGGCCGATCTGCGCGCCCGCCTCGGTCTCTCGATCGTCTTCATCACCCATGACCTGCGCGTCGCCGCCCAGGTCTGCGATCTCGTGGCGGTGATGAAGAATGGCGAGGTCGTCGAGGCCGGTCCGATCGGACAGGTGTTCGGCGATCCGCAGCACGCCTATACACGGGCGCTGCTCGCGGCGATCCCAGGGCGCAGTTTCGGATCGCCCGTATCGGCTTCCGCTGGCTGAGCGGCTTGCCGCCGGGCAATAGGGCGAGAGGCCGTCGCGCTGCGAGAGGTCGACATCGCCATAGGACAGGGCCTTCCGATCCACAGGCCCGCTGGATCGACGATCTGGAGAAGGACGTCCTGTGAGCCGACGACCCGACCCGCGACGATTTGCACCGCCGAGACCACGCCGCCGAGCGGCCATGAGCGATATCGGGAGATTTGCCGATCACCACCGCGTGAGGCTGTAACAAACGTGTCGAGCTTCGCGAAACGGTCGTTGTTGCAAGAGACCATAGCGATGTTCGAAAGGCCGATCATGACCGACATCAAGCCCGTGCTGCCCCGCACTCCCGTGCCGAGCCTCGAGCTCCAGCTCGCTCCCGATGGGGCTGCCTTCAGCCTCCATGCCGAGCGTCCTGCGCATTTCTCGCTGGTCGTGGTCTATCGCGGGCTGCACTGCCCGATCTGCAGGACCCAGCTGCGCGACCTGGAAAGCAAGCTCGACGCCTTCATCGAGAAAGGCGTCGGCGTCATCGCGCTCTCGACGGACAGCGAGGAACGCGCCGCGCGCGCCAAAACGGACTGGGGCCTGCCGAGGCTGCGCGTGGGTTATGGCTTCTCGCTCAGTGCGGCGCGCGAATGGGGCCTGTTCCTGTCGGCCGGCCGCGGCACGACCTCGATCGGCGTCGAGGAGCCTGCGCTCTTTGCCGAGCCGGGGCTCTTCCTGGTTCGGTCGGACGGCACGCTTTATTTCTCCAGCGTTCAGACCATGCCGTTCGCACGGCCATCCTTCGCTGACATCCTCGGCGCGATCGACTTCGTCATCGCCAAAGACTATCCGGCGCGTGGCGAGGTGGCGACGCTGGAGGACGGATTGGCGGCGTTCTGATGAGGGTGACGCGCAGAACTCTCATGCTCGGCTCGGCCGCCGGCGCCTGCGGCGGCCTGCTGCCGGCCGAAGCAGCCGACCCCTATCCACCGCCGTTCAGCACGCCTCACGCCCAGTTCACCGTTCTCGATCCGCGCGAGGAGGCCGGCCACATCTCGCTGCGCGACCTCGAGGGGCGGCGGCGCACGCTCGCGACCTATCGCGGCAAGGCTGTCCTGCTCGCTTTCTGGGCGAGCTGGTGTCCGCCCTGCCGACGCGAACTGCCGATCCTGCACCGGCTCCAGAACCGGGCGAAGAGCGAGCCCTTCGTGGTCGTGCCGGTGTCGCTGGATCGCGACGCTGGAACGGCCGCCGCCTACATCCGACGGCTCAAGCTGGACGGGTTTTCCAGCTTCATCGACACCGGCGGCGAGGTCGCATCCGGGCCGAAGTCGAAGTTCGCGACACCCTTCCCGCTCTACCGCATGCCGATGAGCTACGTCATCGACGCGAAGGGGCGCAGCGGCGGCTATCTGACCGGAGAGGCCGATTGGAGCGCGCCGGAGGCACTTGCATTGCTGCGCTTCTACGCCCGGTCCTAGGCGTCGGCGGCGGGAGATTCCCCGTCGCCAACGCTCATTCACCAACCTTGTAAGAGGCGGTCGCGGGATTGGCCCCGTCATCCTCAGGCGCAGGGCGGCACGGCCAACTCGGCCTCAGTCCCTGCCGATCATCACGTCGAGGCGCGCGCCGGTATCGGTCTCGATCGTGGCGCGTGGTCCCCGCAAGGCGAGGAAACGCGCGACGCGCTGCTTGACCGGAGCTTTGCCGAGGACCACGGCGCGCCCGCCCTTGAAGCCGATCGCGGCGAGGTCCTGCCGCGACAGCGACGGGATCACGATGTCGGGCGTGCCATCCTCGTCGAGGTCCCCGATCTGCGCGAGATCGAGGTCGCGCTCACCCAGGCGATGATTGGTGAAGCCGTCGATCCGAGAAACCTCGACGAGCGCCGTGCCCGACAGACGATAGAGACGCAGCGAGCCCGCCAGATGCGGCGTGACCACGGCCGCGAGCATGGCCTGCCCCGATGCGGCGAAATCCGCGACGCCGACCGGGCTCTCGGCGAGGGGCTCGATCGCATGCCGGCCGATCCGGTAGACTGCGAGCGCCGCGCCGCGATCGAGATAGGCCTTGACCAGGATCGCTTCCGGCTGCCCGTCGCCATCGAGATCCGCCAGGCGAACGCGACGGTCCTCGAAGACCGCGTCAGAACCCAAGCGAAACAGCAGGCGCTGTCCGTCCCGCTCGACGACGAACCCGCCGGCTTCGATCGCATCCCCCAGAACGCCATGGCCATAGCGCGTCGTCGGATCGACGAGATAGGCGACCATCCCCCCGCTCCGGGTGACCTCGCCATCCGGCAGACGCAAGAGGTCCTGAGCCTGCGCGCCGCGGCCACAGCCGCTGGCGAAAGCCATTGCCATGATCAGGCGGCCCACCCGGTGTCGCAGCATGTCAGCCTCTCCCCAGCGCCGAGTCGCCATTCGGAGCCGGGCCGCGCTCCGCCATGGCGTTGAAGTTCCCGTCGAAATGGATTGCGAGTTCGACGTGCGCGTTGCCGGCGACGATGACGTCGGCGGGATGCGACGCGCCATGGCGGCATCGGAAGACCGTTTTCGGGTCGATGCCGCAGCTCCGGAAACAACGCGTCGGGATCAGCCCGCCGGAGGTCGAGCCCCGATCGGCGAAGGAGGCCCGCACCTCCGTGGCCCGCTCCGGCCTTGCGCCGATCGCGAGGCCCGGCCGCGCCCGGACGATGTCGTGGGTTGAGGGGAGCCTGTGAGAGCCTACAGGGGCGATGGCGGCCGCACCGGCCAGAAACAACGAGCGGCGGTTCAACATCGCTTATCCCTGTGCGGCGCCGGACCGGACCAGGCCCTGGAGGGTCGTCCGCGGCGGGTTTTGCCGGTACCGAGACATGACGGGCGCGGGGCCCGTAACGTTACGCCACGACAGAGCGAATACCGGATCGTGACGGACAGGGATGCGATGACGCGCGATCGGACATGGCTGCTCTTCGGCGGCCCCTATGGCAACCTGCAGGCCACCCAGGCGCTGCTGGCGGAGGCCGGGCGGCTGGGCATCTCTCCGGACAGGATGCTCTGCACGGGCGATCTCGTGGCCTATTGCGGCAGTCCGGTCGAGACGATCGATCTGATCCGCGACAGCGGCATCGCCGTGGTCGGAGGCAATTGCGACGAGCAGCTGGGCGCGAGCGCCAGTGACTGCGGCTGCGGCTTCGAGCCTGACAGCGCCTGCGCCAGATTATCGGCCGCCTGGTATGCCTTCGCCGACAGTGTCGTCAGGCCCGACCAGCGTCGCTGGCTGGCCTCGTTGCCAGGACGCATCGACCTGCAGATCGGCGGGCGGAGCCTCGCGGCGATCCACGGCTCGGCCCACTCCATCAACAGCTTCATTTTCGCGGGCACGCCCGAGGGCGAGAAGCGCCGCAGTCTCGACGCGCTTGGCGGTGATGGCGTCATCGGCGGCCATTCGGGCCTGCCCTTCACGCAACTACTCGGAGGGCGACTTTGGCACAACCCGGGCGTCATCGGGATGCCGGCCAATGACGGCACGCCGCGTGTCTGGTTCAGCATCGTCAGCGAGACAGAGGCTGGGCTTGCCATCGCGCATCGGGCCCTGCACTATGACCATGGAGGCGCACAGGCCGCCATGCGCAGCGCCGGCCTGCCCGAAAGCTACCGCAAGGCGCTTGCGACCGGGCTCTGGCCCAGTCTCGACGTCCTGCCCGATCGCGAACGCGCCGAGACGGGACGGCCGATCACGGAAGCGTCGACGCTCTGGCCGGCGCGCCAGCCCGCCCGGGCGCTCCCTGCGGTCTGACCGGTTTCAGGACGCCCGAAGGCTCTGCAGAAGGGTGAGTCTCAGGTGGAGGAAGGTGGTCCGGAGCCAGCCCCGGTCGCGATACTTCCGGGCGCTGGTCGTAACCGTCGCGCCGACAGGCTGAATCGCCAGGCCTGCGCGCCGGGCGTCGCGGACCAGTTGGTGGTCCTCGCCATGCGCCGCGGTCTCGTCGTAACCGCCAAGGGCATGGAACGTCTCGGCAGGGAGGCACAGCGCCTGATCGCCGAAGGGCAGGTCGAAAACCCGTGAACGGAAACGGACGCCGCCTTCGGTCAGACGCATCAGGCCGCCGCCGTCAAAGCGCAGGTCGAAATAGCGCAACGCGGCGTGCTGCTCCTGCAGCCCCATGAGCAGCTTCGACACGGCATCTTCGCCGAGCGTCGTGTCGGCATGCACGAACCAGAGATGGCGCCCTCGAGCGACGGAGGCCGCTTGGTTCATGCTGGAGGCGCGAGTTCCCCCGCGCGCGAGAATGATCTCGAAGGTCTTGGGAAGGGTCGCCAGCAGCGCTTCCGGAACACCCTCGTGCTCGGCCAACGGGATGATCACGGAGACGAGCGCGCCCTCAGCGCGCGGTTCGGGCGGACGGACATCCAGCGTCACGGTGTCGTGCATCATAGACCAGGCCCCATGTCGATGTCCGCGACGCCCGTCGGAGCCGTAACATTCGACGTCGCACATCGTCGCTTTGCAACGCTTGCAGGATGATGGGCGCGCGCCCTCGAGCTGCAGCGACTTCTGATCAGGCACGCACAAGCTCAGGTCAACCTCGCGAAACAAGCAGGCGAGCCCGCCAGATCAGCGGCTCGTCCAGTCGGCCAACTCCTCGAGCGCATCCGTCGTGGCGTGAAGCGTCCAGCCTGTGCCGCGATGCCTGAACCCGCCCTGCCAGCGCTCGGGCCGGCGATAGGTCCGCTCGGGCGTCGGGCCCCAGCCGTCGAAGATGGCCATGCCGTTCACGACCTTGCTGACGTCAGAAAAACCGCCGCGCGGTCCGCGGGACCCGACTGAGGTCACGACAGGGCCGACACGAAGCCGTGAACCGCGTAACGTCATACGGATCCGGCGCGAACACGCTGTCAAACCCGAAGTCTGCGTCCCGAAGCGACCCCCATGGCCGATCCTGCACCTGCCTCGCTCCCGCCGAAGCCCCCCTTGCGGCAGGACGGAGTCCTGAAAGCCGATCTCTGCATCATCGGTGCGGGTTCCGGCGGGCTGTCGGTCGCGGCCGGCGCCGTGCAGATGGGCGCTTCGGTCGTCCTGATCGAAAAGGGCGAGATGGGCGGCGATTGCCTCAACACCGGCTGCGTGCCGTCCAAGGCGCTGATCGCTGCGGCCCATGCCGCCCAGGCCGTGCGTGACGGCCAGCGCTTCGGTGTCCATGCCGCCGAGCCCGAGATCCGTTTCGAAGAGGTTCACGCCCATGTGCATGGCGTGATCGGTGCGATCGCGCCGCATGACAGCGTCGAGCGGTTCGAACGGCTCGGCGTCCATGTCATCAAGGCGGCGGCGCGCTTCCTCGACCGCGATACGGTCGAGGCCGGCGGGGAGACGATCACGGCGCGCCGCTTCGTGATCGCAACCGGCTCACGCGCCGCCGTGCCGCCGATCCCCGGCCTCTCGGACGCCGGCTATCTTACCAATGAGAGCGTCTTCGAGCTGCGGGAGCGCCCTGAGCATCTGATCATTGTCGGTGGCGGACCCATCGGCATCGAGATGGCGCAGTCCTTCCGTCGCCTGGGTTCGCGGGTGACCGTGATCGAGACGTTCGGCATCCTCGCCAGGGATGAGCCGGAGGCCGTCGAGGTCGTCCGCGCCGCGCTCCTCCGCGACGGCGTGACACTGCTCGAGAAGGTCGGCATCAGCGACGTCAGGCGCGACGGCCCGGTCGTGACGGTCACGCTCGATGGCGACAGCGCCGTTGGACGGTGCGTCGCGGGCAGCCACCTGCTCGTCGCGGCAGGCCGGCGCCCGAACGTCGAAAACCTCGGCCTGGACGCGGCCGGCGTCGCCTTCGCGCCGAAGGGGATCACGGTCGACGCGCGTCTTCGCACCAGCAACCGCCGGATCTTCGCCATCGGCGACGTTTCGGGTGGCCCGCAGTTCACCCATATCGCCGGCTATCATGCCGGCATCGTCATCCGGAACGCCCTGTTCGGCTTGCCCGCCAAGGTCGACTACACGGCCTTGCCCTGGGTGACCTATGCCGATCCCGAACTCGCCCATGCCGGTCTCACAGAGGCGCAGGCGCGCAAGGGCGGCCATGACGTCCAGATCCTGACCTGGTCCTTCGCGCTCAACGACCGGGCCCAGGCGGAGCGCGCCACCGAGGGGCTGGCCAAAGTCGTTCTGGGTCGCAAGGGCCGGATCCTCGGCGCCACGATCGTGGGGCCGCGCGCGGGTGAACTGATCGGCACCTGGGCCCTGGCGATCTCGTCCCGCCTTCGGATCGGGGCCGTGGCGAGCGCAGTGCTGCCCTATCCGACGCTGTCGGAGATCTCGAAGCGCGCCGCCGGCAGTTACTACACGCCGAAGCTCTTCGGTTCCGCGACGCGCCGCATCGTCGGTTTCGTCCAGCGCTTCCTGCGCTGATCCGGAGAGACAGCCGATGATGACCCGCCTTCTCACCGACCGGCGCCTCTGGTTCGCCCTGGGCGTGCTCGCCCTGATCCTCATCGTCCGGCAGACCGGGGTTGCAAGCTATCTCTCGCTGGACACGCTCAGGACCCATCGCGTGACGCTGACGAACTGGGTCGAGGCGAACCACCTGGTCGCCGCGCTCGCCTATGTCGCCGTCTATGTCGCCGCTGTCGCCTTCTCGATGCCCGGCGCGGTCGTCCTGACACTGTCGGGAGGGTTCCTGTTCGGAGCGGTGTTCGGCACGCTGCTGACCGTGATCGGTGCCACGATCGGAGCGACGCTGATCTTCCTGTTCGCGAGGACCCTCTTCGGCGAGAATGCGCTCGACCGCTTCGGTGCCCCGGCGGCGAGGCTGGCGGAGGGCATCCGCCAGAATGCCGCCTCCTATCTGCTCGTGCTGAGGCTGGTGCCGCTCTTCCCGTTCGTCCTGGTCAATCTGGTGCCGGCCTTCGTCGGCGTACCCCTCGCGACCTATGTGCTGACCACCTTCTTCGGGATCATGCCGGGGACGGCGGTATTCTCGCTGGCGGGCGCGGGGCTCGGCTCGGTTCTCGATCAGGGCGGCGCAGTGTCGCCCGGCTCCATCCTCACACCGCAGATCATCGGTGGCCTCGTGGGGCTGGCTGCGCTGTCTCTGGTCGCGATCCCGATCCGGAAGCGCCTTGCGGCCCGAGAAAACCAGACCGGGTCGTAACGTCCGCCAGCGTCCATCCGTAAGGAGAGCCATGATGACCGCCGACATCCGATCTCACAGGCTCACCCGGCGCGCCGTGCTCGGCCTCGGACTCATGGTCCTCGCGGGCCCGGCCTGGGCCCAGGCCAGAGATGTCGATGCATTCTATCACCGGCTCCTGGGGAGCTATGTCGGCGCCAGCCCCGATGGGGTCAACCGCGTCGATTTCATCGCGGATTTCGGCGGCAATGATGCCGGGCTGATCGCGCATTTCCGCCGCTATGCCGAGCCGGCGCTGGCCCAGCGCCTCGCCGGATCGCGGCGGATCGCCGATGACGACTATGGCTGGTCGTTGAATGGGCTCCGCCCCGTCCCGGCGCCGCGCGGCTGAGCCCGCAGATGACGGACCGCGCCATGATGACACGCCTTAACCGGACACGGCTGTTGGTCGCAGCGGCGACCGCCACGACCCTGGCGGCAGGCGCAGCCATCCTTGTCGTGACGGCACAGCCCCGGCTGGCTCCCTGGACGCTCGACCCGACGGATCCGCGCGTATCGCTGGATGATGTCGAGCGTGAGGTGGCTCGACGTCATCCGGTTCCGGAGGTCGAACCCGCGGGCCTGGCCGCCATGCTAGGGCGCGGCGAGGCCATGCTGTTCGACGTGCGCACGCAGGAGGAGTTCGATGCCGGCCACCTGCCGGGCGCGATCCGGATCGAACCCGGCAGCTCGGCCGCCGAAATCCTCAGCCTTCACCGCGATCGGCTGGGCGACGGGCCGGTCGTGTTCTATTGCGCTGTCGGCGTGCGCTCCTCGCAGTTGATGACGGCAACGCTAAAGCAGATCGCCCCCCACGCCGGCGGCGGCGTCTACAATCTGCGCGGCGGCATATTCCGTTGGGCGGCGGACGGCCGCGCATTGGTCAGGGTCGATGGACCCGGCAAGGCGCATCACTTTGACGCCAGCTGGGGCCAGTTGCTGGCCAGGACGACACCGCGTTGACGGCCGCTACCGGTCCAGACGTCTCCGTCACGGGTCGATCCGCCTGGGATTACCGCGGATCAACGCTGTTCGCTTGGCTCGGCGTCGGCATCGGGGTGCAGAGGGTGATCGCAGTGGTCTGGCGCGAGCGTTTACCCGATCCGGGGCCTTACCGCGCCGTCTCGCGCGGCGGCCCCACGCGTGAGGGGGCGTCGTGATGCCGAGCGAGGCGCCGATCGGGTTCGGCCTGATGTGCAAACCGCCGCGGCCCGGTACGGCCAAGACCCGGCTCGCCGCGGCCATCGGCCCCGACAGGGCGGCGCGCCTGGCGCGCGCCTTCCTCGAGGATTGTGCCGCCGCCGCCGTCGCGGCAGCCCGCCTGCAGCGGCTCGACCGTGCGGCGTTTTTTCGCCCGGCCGATGCCGCAACCGAGATCGGCGCGATCCTCGGGCCGGGATGGCCTCTGGAGTTCGCCGATGCCGGCGACCTCGGCGCGACGATGCGCGACGTTCTCGCCCGGCTGCTGCAGCGCAGCCCGGGCGGCGCGATCTGAACCGCCCCGGCTTTGCCGGAGGCCCCAACTCCTGAGAGGATGGGGCTATGA
>LSIG01000021.1 GCA_001556125.1 Rhizobiales bacterium CCH10-E5
CGGTCGATCTGTGTTTGAGACAGGCCGCCCGGGAACTGGCCTCGATCTATTTACTATCCGAGTGGTGCAGCAGGGCGTCCGGCTTGCCGCGGCGCCAGATCGCCATGATGAGCGCGTCGGTGACGAGCGCCGCCGTCATCTCCGCCTTCATCGACCAGCCGACGACCCGGCGCGAGAACAGGTCGATCACGGCCGCCACATAGAGCCAGCCTTCTGCGGTCCAGACAAAAGTAAAATCGGCGATCCACCGCTGGTTCGGTCGGCTCGCCGTGAACTGACGATCGAGCACATTGGGCGCGGTGGCCGACGCCGGTCGCGCCCCCTCATCCTTCGGCAGACCACGGCGCCTGGGACGCGCCCGCAGGGCCTGCGAACGCATCAGACGCTCGATCTTGTGAAGGCCGCAGGAGACGCCTTCCGCCAGAACGTCTCGCCAGACGCAGCGCGCGCCATAGGTCCGGTCGCTGGCCTTGAAGCTCGCATGGATCTTGGCGCCAACCGTCTCGTCGTCCCGCGTCCGCTGGCTCGGCGAGCGCGTCAGCTAGGCGTGGAACCCGGAGCGCGAGACGTCCAGCGCTTCGCAAAGCCACGCCACCGGCCAGATCGAACGGTGCCTCGCGATGAAAGCGAACCTCATAGCGCTTCCCTCGCGAAGTAGGCTGCGGCCTTTTTTAGGATGTCGCGCTCCGCCTTAAGCTTGGCGACCTCACGCCGCAGACGCTCGATCTCGAGCTGCTCCGGCTTCATCTGGCCCTGTCCGGGAAAGGCCTGCGCCGGATCGGCGGCAAAATCCTTCACCCATTTGCGCAGCACGTTGTCATGGACATCGAGATCCCGAGCCGCCTGCGCGACGCTCACCCCGCGATCCTTGATCAGGCGAACCGCCTCGATCTTGAACTCACGCCCAAATCGTCTTCGCTCCATCTGCCACCTCCGGTTTCATGAAAACACCTAATCTCGGTGTCCACGAAACCGGCAGCAGGCCAGGCCTCGCGGTTGACGAGCGCTTACTAGGCGATTGGCGGGCAAATACCTCATCCGCACCCATTGCAGGTTACAGCCAACAACCATATAAGTCTGGAGGGTGCTCCGCTCCTTACCGTGGGCGGGCAGGGTGACGCTGGTCGGGCCGCCAGCGCGGACGCCCATGACTGATGCCCAACCTTAAATCATCGTGCTGCTTGATGCCTGACAGTCCGCTGCGGCTGCCTGTCGCTGGCTCAGCACGTGCATTGAGCCCGCAGAACTCCGGTCCGAGACTTTCCGAGCAGCTTTTCCTCGCACCACCAAGGGTCTGGCGGCCTCAGCCAAACGCTGGCTGCGCTAACCAAATTGCACCTCCTCGGCTGGCCGCCTCGATCTTTTAATGTCAATAGTCGTCTAGAGGATATTTATGTTATTTCTCGCCATTGGAATGATAGCTTCTGCGTTTGGGCTCTTATTTGAATTCCGTCCCAGTAAAAACGGAGAGTCTCATCCTACCGTGTCAAGCGTCACAGTATCTGCATTGTTTCCGGCGTCGATTCTGATGATTATAGTATTTGGAGTCGCCATATTGATATCGGGAATTTCCACTTGATGTCCGGATTTATAAACGCGATCAAAACTGAGGTTAGAGTTGTAAGCTTCCACTCTGATCATCAATTTGGTGAGGCAAGCGCTCTCAGGATGCGGTAGCGGCTGAATGGTTTGCAAGATCGTGATCGGAATCATTTGTAGATGAACTTGTGGCTCATCCCGCTGGTGCCGTTCTTTGCGGCAGTCTTTCCACCGTTGACGATCCGCTCGGGCCGGAATGTCTGCGCCGTGGTGACGGGCTTGGCGACGCTGCTCGCCTTGGCACTGCTGCTCTCGCATGCGCCGGCCGTCTATCGTGGCGAGATCGTCCAGGCGCGGCTGGACTGGCTGCCGCAGCTCGGCCTGTCGTTCTCGTTCTTCATCGACGGCCTCGGCCTGTTCTTCGCCGCGATGATCCTCGGCATCGGCCTGCTGGTGATCGTCTATGCGCGCTATTACCTCAGCCGCAACGACCCGATGGGGCGCTTCTACGCCTATCTGCTGCTGTTCCAGGGCGCGATGGTCGGTGTCGTCCTGTCCGACAACATCCTGCTCATGCTGGTCTTCTGGGAACTGACCAGCCTGACCTCGTTCCTGCTGATCGGCTATTGGCGGAACCTGCCCGAGGCGCGGCAGGGCGCGCGGATGGCGCTGGTCGTCACCGGCGGCGGCCTGCTCCTGATCGCCGGAATGCTGATGCTGGGCAACATCGCCGGATCCTACGACCTGTCGGTCATCCTGCAGCGAGGCGATCTGATCAAGGCCTCGCCCCTGTATCTGCCGATGTTGCTGCTCATTCTCGGCGGCGCCTTCACCAAATCGGCTCAGTTCCCGTTCCACTTCTGGCTGCCGCATGCGATGGCGGCGCCGACGCCGGTGTCGGCCTATTTGCATTCCGCCACGATGGTGAAGGCCGGCGTCTTCCTGCTGGCGCGCCTGTGGCCGGTGCTGGCCGGCACCGAGGCCTGGTTCCTGATCGTCGCGCCCGTGGGTCTCGTGACCATGCTGGTCGCGGCCTGGATCGCCATCTTCAAGGATGACCTGAAGGGGCTGCTGGCGTTCTCCACCGTCAGCCATCTCGGCCTGATGACGATGCTGCTGGGCTTCGGCACGCCGATGGCGGCGGTGGCCGCCGTTTTCCACATCCTCAATCACGCGACCTTCAAGGCGGCTCTCTTCATGGGCGCCGGCATCATCGACCATGAGACCGGTACGCGCGACATCCGACGGCTCGGCGGCCTGCTGACGCTGATGCCGATCACCGCGACGCTGGTGCTGATCGCCTCTGCCTCGATGGCGGGCATCGCGCCGCTGAATGGCTTCCTGTCCAAGGAGATGATGCTCGAGCAGGCTCTGCAGACCTCCTATGCCGGCATCCCCTGGCTGTTCCCGGTGATGGTCGGACTGGCGACGCTGTTTTCCGTCGCCTATTCGGTCAGGCTCGCGGTCGCCGTCTTCTTTGGCCCGCAGCGGCACGACTACCCCGCCCACCCGCATGATCCGCCGGCGGGCATGTGGCTGCCGGTTGCGGTGCTCGTCGTGCTGGTGGTGGCGATCGGGCTCCTGCCGGCGCTGATCGCCGGGCCGATCGTCGCGCGCACGGCGATGGCCGTCATCGGCGGTCCGCTGCCCTCCTATTACCTCGCGCTCTGGCACGGGGTCACCCCGGCCCTGCTGGTCAGCATCGCTGCGCTCATCGCCGGCACGGCCCTGTTCCTCGCCTATCGCCGGGCCGAGGCTTTCCGTCTGTCCCTGCCGCGCCCCGACGCGAAGACGCTGTTCGATCGCGTCATCCGCCGGCTGGTGGCGGGGGCCGGCTGGAGCATCGCGCGCTCGCATACCGGATCGCTGCAGCTCTATTTCGTCGTCATCCTCGCTGCCGTGCTCGTGCTGGCGGCCGGCGGGTTCTGGAGTGCCTCACATGGGAGCGGCGCGCGGGCCACGCTGCCGATGTCGCTGCCGGCTGTCGTGGCCTGGTTCGCGCTCGTCGGGGCCAGCCTTGTGGCGGCGCTGCGCCACCATGATCGCGTCTTTGCGCTGATCCTGACGAGCGTCGTCGGCCTGGTCGTCTCGCTTGCCTTCCTGCAGTTCTCGGCGCCGGATCTCGCGTTGACCCAGATCTCCGTCGACGTGGTAACGACCGTTCTGCTGCTCCTGGCCCTCAATCTGCTGCCGAAGATGACGCCGAAACAGAGCAGCCTCGCCTTGCGCTGGCGCGATGCCGGCATCGCGACAGTGGCGGGCCTCGGTGCCGCGGGACTGGTCTATGCCGTGATGACACGGGGCTTCGAGACCATCTCCACCTATCATCTGGAGCAGTCGAAGCCTGGGGGCGGCGGCACCAATGTCGTCAACGTCATTCTGGTCGACTTCCGCGGCTTCGATACCTTCGGCGAGATCATCGTGCTCGGCATCGCCGCGCTGGCGATCTTCGCGCTGCTGGACCACCCCTTCGGACGACCCGCGGCGCGCCGGCTGGCGAGTATCCGCTTCGCGGAAGAGGCTCGCGACGCCCACCCCCTGATGCTGGTGGTGGCGACGCGGGCGCTGCTGCCGCTGGCGCTGACGGTGGGCGTCTACATCTTCCTGCGCGGGCACAACCTGCCGGGCGGCGGCTTCATCGCCGGTCTCGTCGTCGCGATGGCGCTGATCATGCAGTACATGGCCAGCGGCTATGTCTGGGCGAATGCCCGCGCCCGCCTCGACTCCCAGGCGATGATCGGGGCCGGCATCGTCATCGCCGGCCTGACCGGCATCGGTTCCTTCGTGTTCGGGCGGCCCTTCCTGACGAGTTCTTTCGGCTATTTCTCGCTGCCGTTCGTCGGGACGTTCGAACTGGCGACGGCGATGGCCTTCGATCTCGGCGTTTTCCTCGCCGTCGTCGGGGCCGTGCTGCTGTCGCTGTCGCAGATCTCACGTGTCCAGCAGCGGGCCGAGCGCTCGCCTGCCACGGACCATCCGATGGATATCGTGATCGAGGCCGACACGGCCGTGGCGAAGGAGGTGTGACATGGAACTGCTTGTCGCCAGCGCCACGGGCGTGATGACGGCGGTGGGGATTTACCTCCTGCTGCGCGCACGGACGTTCCCGGTCATTCTCGGTCTGACCTTCCTGACCTATGCGGTGAACCTCTTCCTGTTCGCGATGGGCCGCCTGACGATCAACCAGCCGCCGGTCATCAGCCCACTGGCAAGCGCCTATGCCGACCCGCTGCCGCAGGCGCTCGTCCTGACCGCGATCGTGATCTCCTTCGGCATGACAGCTCTGATCGTTGTGCTCGCGCTGCGCGGCTTCCTGGAGTCGGGAAGCGACGAGGTCGATCTCGCTGTGCCCGGCGAGGGCGACGCGGCCCGGATCCGGACCGACGACGACAAGGCTCGGCTGCCATCATGAACAACTGGATCGTCCTGCCCACGGTTCTGCCGGCGATGACGGCGGCGCTGCTGATCCTGGCGCTGCCGCATCACCTCAAGCATCAGCGCGTCGTCTCGATCGCCTCCACCATTCTGGCGCTGGCCCTGGCCATCGGCCTGCTCGTGCTCGCCGGCGACGGCACGCCGCGGGCTTATTTCCTCGGCAACTGGCCGGCCCCCTTCGGCATCGTGCTCGTGCTCGACCGGCTGTCGGCCATCATGCTGCTGCTCAGTGCGGCGCTGGCGCTGATGGTGGCGGTCTATGCCTGTGCCGGCTGGGACAAGCGCGGGCGGCATTTCCATGCCCTGCTGCAGTTCCAGCTGCTCGGCGTCAACGGCGCCTTCCTGACCGGCGACCTTTTCAACCTGTTCGTCTTCTTCGAGGTCATGCTGATCGCCTCCTATGGGCTGATGCTGCATGGCGGCGGCGCGCCGCGGCTGAAGGCGGGCTTCCACTATGTCGCGATCAACTTGATCGCCTCGACGCTGTTCCTGTTCGGCGTCGGCCTGATCTATGCGATCACCGGCACGCTCAACATGGCCGATCTGGCGGGCAAGGTCGCGGCCGTGTCCGCGGACGACCAGGCGCTGCTGAAGACAGGGGCGATGCTGCTGTTTGCGGTCTTCGCGACCAAGGCGGCTCTGGTGCCGCTGCACTGGTGGCTGCCCAGCGCCTATGCGGCGACATCCGCGCCGGCCGCCGCCATGTTCATGATCATGACCAAGGTCGGCGCCTATGCGATCATCCGCGTCTACGGGCTGATCTTCGGCGCGGATGCGGGGCCGCTGGCCGCCATGGTCGCGCCGATCGTGATCCCGGCGGCAATCGTCACGCTGATCGTCGGCGCCATCGGCGTGCTCGCCAGTCGCAATCTGCGCGATCTCGTCTGCTTCTCCGTCGTCGCCTCCATGGGCAATCTGCTGATCGCGGTGGGGCTGTTCGACGGTCCCGGCACGACGGCGGCGCTCTCCTACCTTGTGCACAGCACCCTGACGGGCGCCGCCCTGTTCCTGCTCGTCGACGTGATCTCCCAGCGGCGCGGCCAGCAACTCGACAGGCTCGAACCCGCGCCGGCGATCGCCAACGAGACGCTGCTGGGGGCGATGTTCTTTCTCGGGGCCATCGCCATGGTCGGGATGCCGCCCTTGTCGGGCTTCATCGGAAAGCTGCTGATCCTCGACGCGACGCGCCAGGCGCCGCAGGCACCGCTGATCTGGGCGGTCATGCTCGGCGCGAGCCTGCTGATGATGATCGGCTATGCGCGCGCCGGCTCGATGATCTTCTGGAACAACAGCGAGCCGGTTCCGTCTGCGGGTGGAGCGGCGGTCGCGAAGGCGCCCGGCCCGACCGTGATCACCCTCGTGCCGCTCGTCGTCATCGCCCTGCTGCTGGCGGCCACGGCGGCGCTGTCACTGGGCGCCGGCCCGTTCACCAGAGCCTTCGCGGCGACGTCGGATCAGCTGCTCGACAAGGCCGGCTATGTCCGCGCGGTGCTGTCGCCCGCCGCCGGCGCCGGCACGGGGGGGAATTAGGCCATGGCTTTGCGCATGTTCCCCCATCCCCTGCTGTCGGTCTGGATCGTCGCGGTCTGGGTCCTGCTCGCCAATGAGGTGACCTTTGGCCATCTGGTGCTGGGGCTGATCCTGGGCATCCTGATTCCGCTCGCCACCAGCGCCTACTGGCCGGGGCGCCCGCGCGTCGGTGCGCCGCTGATGATGATCGAGTTCATGCTGGTCGTGCTCTGGGACATCGTCGTCTCGAACATTCAGGTCGCCTACCTCATCCTGTTTCGCCGCGGCGACAGCCTGCATTCACGCTTCATCACTCTGCCGCTCGATCTCACATCGCCGGAGGCGATCACGGTGCTCGCGGGGACGATCACGATGACGCCCGGCACGGTCTCCGCCGATGTCAGCGCCGACGGCCGCGCCCTGCTCGTGCACTGCCTGGAGACTGACGAAGCGGAGGCGACGATCGCCCAGATCAAGCAGCGCTACGAGCGCAGGTTGAAGAGGATCTTCGAATGATCGCAACCGCCTGTCTCATCGCGCTGATCGCCACCAGCGTCGCCATCCTGCTCAATCTTTATCGGCTGGCGATCGGTCCCGACGTTACGGATCGCATCCTCGCGCTGGACACGATGGTCATCAACGCGATCGGGCTGATCGTGCTCCTGGGCATCTATTACGGCACGACGATCTATTTCGAAGCCGCGATGCTGATCGCCATGGTCGGCTTCGTCACGACCGTGGCGTTCTGCAAATATCTGCTCCGTGGCAATGTCATCGAATAGGACACGCAGCATGCACTGGATCGGCGAAGCGGCCGTCACGGCCTTGATTCTCATCGGAGCCTTCTTCCTGCTGGTCGGCTCCTTCGGGCTGGCGAAGCTGCCCGACCTGATGCGGCGCCTGCACGGGCCCTCCAAGTCGACGACGCTCGGCATCGGTTCGCTGCTGATCGCCTCGATGCTGTATTTCGCGATCGCGGGCGCCCATATCTCGTTCCACGAAATGCTGATCACAATCTTCCTATTCCTCACCGCGCCCGTGACCGCGCATATGCTGGCGAAGGCCCATATCCTGCGTTCTCACAAGGACCGCAGCAGCCTGCCGCCCACGAAACGGCCCAGCGGCTGGGCGACCCTCGACGTCCACAAGTGAAGGAGGGCCGATCAGCCGGTTCGGCTCCGGCACGATCGTCTGCCGTTCGAGCTGGCAACAGGCTCGATCAGCTATTGACCCAGCGACGCGACCGGAGAGAGGATTTTAGATGTGAACAGCAGAGTTAGCCTGAGGCCTGTAGCGCTCGTTCAATGGCATCCGCGCCGGGCTCTGCCTTGCCGGCTCCGTCGAGGAACTGTTCGGTCGCAACCTGAGCCAACTCGATATCGGGATTGGATTGCCACAGATAAATCAGGATGTAGCTTAACCTTTCGCGTTCCGCCGACGCAGCGACGGGGTCTACGGGCTGTTTGGCGTTAATTGCGATCCAAGCCGCATCGAATGCGTCCGCGAGGCGCTGTAGATCGGTGGGTTTAGCAATGAGAGATCGGAGCATAATGGTCGCAGGCCTCCGTGCGGGCGGCCCGACCCACACTAGCCTGCATCTTTCGACCATTCAGGATGCACCCTGCATCTAGATTAGCTTGTCGACAAGCATAATGGCAATCCTCGGTCATCACGAAATCCTTCGGGCTGTGAAGCAGATTTCCGACGGTGCCACTTGGCCAACGCTGCTCGTACAGCGCACTTGATCCGTTTTGTCAGTCTAATCGGTTTTTGATCGGCCGCAGACTTGTCGGACGTAAGCACGACGCGCATGTCCGCTGACGTTGCCCCCTGAAGTGCCCTCGGTTTGAATTGGACTCCGTCGGAAGGAGACGGAGATGAAGAAGAGCCGGTTTGGCGAAGAGCAGATCATCGCGGTGCTGAAGGAGCATCAGGCCGGGGTCGCGGTGGCGGATCCGTGCCGCAAGCACGGGATCAGCGATGCGACGCTCTACAATTGGCGCAATCGCTATGGCGGGATGGAGGTATCGGACGCCCGTCGGCTGAAGGCGCTCGACGACGAGACCCGGAAGCTCAAGAAGCTGCTGGCGGAGTCGATGCTCGACGTCGCGACGTTGCGCGAGGCGCTTGGAAATAACTTCTGAAGCCCGGATCGCGGAGAGCGTTCGTGACCTGGGCCATCGAAGAGAAGAGCTACTCGCAGCGTCGGGCGTGCAGCCTGATCGGGCTTGACCCGAAGACCTATCGCTATGCCTCGCATCGGTCCGGCGACGCGAGGATACGCGAGCGCCTGAAGACCCAGGCGGGTCAGCGGCGGCGGTTCGGCTACAGGCGCCTGCACATCCTGCTGCGGCGGGACGGCATCGTGCTGAACCATAAGAAGCTGTTCCGGCACAATCCGTGAAGAGCGGCTGACGGTGCGCCGGCGTGGCGGGCGCAAGCGCGCGCTCGGGACACGGGCGCCGATGGCCATGCCACAGGGCCCGAACCAGCGCTGGAGCCTCGACTTCGTCGCCGACCAGTTGGTCGACGGACGGCGCTTTCGTGTGCTGGTCGTGGTCGACGACTTCACCCGCGAATGCCTGGCACTCGTCGTCGACACCTCGCTCTCCGGCCAGCGGGTCGCCCGCGCGCTCGATGCGCTCATCCCCCTTCGCGGCCGGCCGCTCATGGTCGTCAGCGACAACGGCACCGAGCTGACATCGCGGGCCGTCCTGCAATGGCAGGAGCATAGCCAGGTCGAGTGGCACTACATTGCGCCGGGCAAGCCGATGCAGAACGGGTTCGTCGAGAGCCTGAATGGCCGCTTCCGAGACGAATGTCTCAACGAGCGCATGTTCCGCAACCTGCCGACCGCTCGCCGGCTGATCGAAGAATGGAGGATGGACTACAATGCCCACCGGCCGCATACGAGCCTTGGCGGCCTTACCCCCAACGAGTTTGCAACCCGGTCCAGGACGGACCACATCGAGAACAGAGTCCAGTTATGAACGAGGGCAAATAGGGGGCAATGTCAGGGTTGCTCGTGGGGCTGAATGACCACGAATTGTCCACGAAATCACTGGCCCACCCAACGGCAGACCGGCGATTTCCACCAGACTGACGGGTTCCGTGATGATTTCTGGCGGAAGGGGTGGGATTCGAACCCACGGTGGGCTTGCACCCACGGCGGTTTTCAAGACCGCTGCCTTAAACCACTCGGCCACCCTTCCCTGCCGCAGTCATTGCCGCCCGGCGTGCGGTTTGGCAAGCGAGATCGGCTACGGTCCCTGCAATCCCTGCAGAAGCTCGTAGACCACGGGGTTGTCGGGGCACAGCCCGGCGCCGCATTCCAGCACCGTCGAGACGCCGTTCGCCAGCGCCAGGGCGGCGGCCAGCCCGATCATCGCCACGCCGAAACCCGTGGCGCGGGCGGGCGCCGCGTCCGACTCGGCGAACTGGCGCTCGAAGAAGAGCAGGGCCGTGCAGCCCAGCACGATGGCGCCGAAGATCAGCAGCGCCCAGCTGTAATAGTGCAACCCGAAGATCGCGCTGCCATAGGTGCCGGTGCCCGGCACGATATGGCCGAGGATCTGGCGGATCGAGACCATGCCGCCGAAGCAGGCGGAGAGGATCGTCACGGCGTAGTGCGACGGGCGCGATCCGAACCGGACGTTCAGCGCCAGCCCCAGCGCGGCCCCCATGAAGCCGACGCGCTGCAGCAGGCAGAGCGGGCACGGCAGTTCGCCGAGCAGGAACTGGTCGAGGAAGGCGGCGATCAGCACGAGGCTGACCGCGAGCAGGCCCAGGGCGTTGAGCGTCCGGGCGATGGCTGGGGTCATGGTCGCGGCCTCACAGCACGATCGTCAGCGCATCGGTGACGTGCAGTCGGAACAGCACGAGCATCACGACGGTCGAGACGGCCCAGAGCAACAGGGCAGCGGCGCGTCGTCCCGCGAGCACGCAGCCGAAGCCGGCCAGCAGGCCGAAGAAAGGAAGGCTCATCATCGTGCTGGTCCTCGGCGGCTGCCGGACACTGCGGTCGGCGCCCGGATCACTCCCACTCGATCGTGCCGGGCGGCTTGCTGGTGATGTCGTAGACGACGCGGTTGATGCCCTTGACCTCGTTGATGATGCGCGTCGCCGTGCGGCCGAGGAAGGCCATGTCATAGGGGTAGAAGTCCGCGGTCATGCCGTCGACCGACGTGACGGCGCGGAGCGCGCAGACATGGTCGTAAGTGCGATAGTCACCCATCACACCGACGGTGCGCACCGGCAGGAGCACGGCGAAGGCCTGCCAGATCACGTCGTAGAGGCCGGCCTTGCGGATCTCGTCGAGATAGATCGCATCCGCCTTGCGGAGGATGTCGAGCTTCTCCCGGGTGATCTCGCCGGGGCAGCGGATGGCCAGCCCCGGCCCCGGGAAGGGGTGGCGGCCGACGAAGGCCTCGGGCAGGCCGAGTTCGCGCCCGAGTACCCTCACCTCGTCCTTGAACAGCTCGCGCAGCGGCTCGACGAGCTTCATCTTCATGCGCTCGGGCAGGCCGCCGACATTGTGGTGGCTCTTGATCGTGACCGAGGGGCCGCCCGAGAAGGAGACGCTCTCGATCACGTCCGGATAGAGCGTGCCTTGGGCGAGGAAATCCGCACCGCCGAGCTTCGCCGCTTCGGCATCGAAGACATCGATGAAGAGCCGGCCGATGGTCTTGCGCTTGGCTTCGGGATCGGCGCCGCATTTGGCGAGTTCCGACAGGAAGAGCTCTTCCGCCTCAACATGCACGAGCGGGATGTTGTAGTGGTCGCGGAACAGGCGCACGACCTCCTCCGCCTCGTTCATCCGCATCAGACCGTGATCGACGAAGACGCAGGTGAGCTGGTCGCCGATCGCCTCATGGATCAGCACGGCCGCCACGGCGGAATCGACGCCGCCGGACAACCCGCAGATCACGCGGCCGTTGCCGACCTGCTCGCGGATCTTCTTCTGCATTTCGGCGCGATAGGCCGACATGCTCCAGTCCGGCGTGCAGCCGCAGATTTTCACGACGAAGTTACGCAGCAGCTTGCCGCCATCGGGCGTGTGCACGACCTCGGGGTGGAACATGGTCGAGTAGAAGCGCCGCTCCTCGTCGCTCGCCACCGCATAGGGGGCGTTCTCGGAGGTCGCCTTGACGGTGAAGCCGGCCGGGAGCTGCGTGACGCGGTCGCCATGGCTCATCCAGACCGGATAGCGGCCGCCCTCCTCCCAGATGCCCTCGAACAGCGCCGAGGGCGTGACGATCTCGACATCGGCGCGGCCGAATTCCGCAGCGTGCCCGCTCTCGACCGTGCCGCCGAGCTGATGCGCCATGGTCTGCTGGCCGTAGCAGATACCGAGCACCGGGAGCCCGGTGGAGAAGACCTCCTGCGGGGCGCGGGGCGAGCCTTCATCGGGCACCGAGGCCGGCCCGCCGGAGAAGATCACGCCCTTGGGCTTCAGGCGCTGGAACGCCTCGGAGGCCGACTGGAACGGAGCGATCTCGCAGTAGACGCCGATCTCGCGGATTCGCCGCGCGATCAGCTGCGTCACTTGGCTGCCGAAATCGATGATCAGGATGGAGTCGTGATGGGGCTGAGCGCTCGTCATCGCGCCCGGTTAAGCCATCGCGCGACGGCGTGCAACGGCTGTCGCGCGCCGTCAGTCCCCTCGCCGCACGCAGGCCAGATAGAAGCCGTCGGTGCCGGTGCGACGCGGCGAGAGCTGGAGGCCCTGGCTCGTCGCGAAGCGGGCGAGCAGGCTGAAATCGCCATGTTCGGAGGCGAGTATCTCGGCGGGCGGCAAGGTCGCGAAGCCGGCATTGCGGCCGAGGAAGGCTTCGATCGCCGCGTCGTTCTCCTCGGGCAGGACCGAGCAGGTGATATAGGCGATGCGCCCGCCAGGCTTCACCAGTCTGGCCGCCCGCGCCAGCACCTCGGCCTGGTCCCTGACACGCTCGGCCAGCGCGCCGGGCCGGACGCGCCACTTCGCATCCGGATTGCGCCGCCAGGTGCCCGAGCCGGTGCAGGGAGCGTCGACCAGGACGAGGTCGGCCTGGCCCTCGATCTCGGCCAGCGGCTCGTGGCCGCGCGAGCGCGGGATGCGGATCTCGACGTTGGAGGCGCCCGAGCGGGCGAGGCGTTCATGCAGCGGCGCGAGCCGGCGCGCATCGAGGTCGGTCGCGAAGAGACGGCCTCGATTGTCCATCAGCGCGGCCAGCGCCAGCGTTTTGCCGCCGGCTCCGGCGCAGAGGTCGATCACCGTCTGGCCGGGCTTGGCCCCGGCGAGCAGGGTGACGAGTTGCGAGCCCTCGTCCTGGATTTCGAAACCGCCGGCGAAGAAGGACGGTTCCGCCTGGAGCGAGGGCCCTCGCCCATCGATGCCGGGCTGGAAGCGCAGCGCATCGGGCGACCAGGCGCCGGGCTCCGGCGTGGCATGGCCGAGTTCGCCGGCGAGCCGGTCGCGCGTCGTCTTCAGCCGGTTGGCACGGATGTCGATCGGCGCACGCCCGGCCAGGGCCTCGCCTTCGGCGACGGCGTCGGGCCCGAAGGCGCTCGCAAAGCCGGGCCAGAGCCATTCGGGCACGTCGGCGCGCTCCCAATCGGGCGCATCGGCGAGAGACAGCGCCACCAGCCGGTCGACCTCCTCGCTTTCGAGCGGCGCCGGCGCGTGATGCTCGCCCGTGAACAAGGCCGCGATCTGTTCGAGATCGAGCCCGCGCTGGCGCGCCAGCATGCCGAGCATCAACGCGCGGGGCGTATCCGAGCCCATAACGTGGGCGCTGGAGGCCTTGCGGCGCAGCGCGTCATAGACGAGCGAGGCGATCGCCGCGCGATCCTTCGAGCCGGCGAAGCGGCGCGACAGGCCCCAATCCTTGAGCGCGTCGGCGGCGGGCCGGCGGCGCTGGATGAGATCCTCGAGCACCTCGATGGCGGCGCTGATGCGGGCTGCGGGCGTCATGGCGGGGCGTTTCCGGACAACAGGGGCGGCGAAGCGCCGAGCAGATCGAGATTGGACCCATTCCATCATGACGCACAGTCATAGCGCGCCCGACGAGATCCGCTTGACGGGCTCCTTCCACAAGCGGAAAGACGAGGCAACCGCCTTCCGCAACGCAAGGTCCCGACCCATGCAGCGCGCCGGCCAGATGCTCCTCGCCTCCCTCCTCGCCCTGTCGCTCGCCGCCTGCGCCACGCAGCCGGCCCCGGATCTGACCCCGCCGCCCGGCAAGCGCCTCGACGCCAAGACCACGCTCGAGAGCGGCCGCCGCTGAGGCCCCCTCGCCTTCGCGTCCCCCCCGGGGCGCAGAGGTCCGGACGGCTTCAACCGCCTGTCACATCGGCCGATCAAGGGTTGGGCTCCCACGCCAACGACCGGAGATCGACGCCATGACGACGAGAATGCTGACGACGGCGGGATTGGCCATCGGTCTCGCCATCGCCGCGGCCGCTCCACAGGCCGGTCTTGCCCAGACCGCTGCGACCAGCGGCGGCGCGGCGAAGCCTCTCATCGTCGGCCATCGCGGTGCCTGCGGCTATCTGCCGGAACACACGCTCGAATCCTACCGGCTCGCCATCGCCCAGGGGGCGGATTTCATCGAACCGGATCTGGTCGCGACCAAGGACGGGGTCCTGATCGCCCGGCACGAGCCGATGCTGGGCGGCACGACCGATGTCGCCAGCCGGCCCGAATTCGCCAGCCGCAAGACCACGCGCCGCGTCGACGGCGTCGAGACGAGCGACTGGTTCGCCGGCGACTTCACCCTGGCCGAAATCAAGACGCTGCGCGCCAAACAGGCTTTCGCCGATCGCGACCAGTCTCATAACGGCCGATACCAGATCCCGACCTTCCAGGAGGTCGTCGACCTCGCCAAGGCCGAGAGCGCGCGGCTGGGACGGACCATCGGCGTCTATCCGGAGACCAAGCATCCGATCTTCCATGCCGCGATCGGGTTGCCGCTGGAAGACCGGCTGCTCGATGCGCTGAAGGCTGCGGGCTGGACCGAGAAGAACTCGCCGGTGATCATCCAGAGCTTCGAGACGGCCAACCTCAAATATCTGCGCGGCAAGACGCAGGTACGGCTGTTCCAGCTGGTCGACGCCGACGATGTCGACAAGGATGGCGGCATCGTCCTCGCCGCCCCCTTCGACAAACCCTATGATTTCGTCGTCACCGGCGACAAGCGCACCTTCAAGGACCTCGTCACGGCCGAGGGGCTGAAGGAGATCGCGACCTATGCCGATGGCGTGGCCCCGTGGAAGCCCTATCTCCTGCCCGGCAAGCAGGTGATCGGGGCGGATGGCAAGCCGCAGGATCTGAACAAGGACGGCGTGATCGACGAGCGCGACCGCGTCCTGCTGCCGCCGACCGATGTGGTGCGCAACGCCAAGGCGGCGGGTCTGCAGGTCCACACCTGGACCTTCCGCAGCGAGCCGAAGCGGCTGGCGTCGGATTTCAAGGGTGATGCAGCGGCCGAGTACAAGGCCTTCCTCGCGCTCGGCATCGACGGGCTGTTTTCCGATTTCCCCGACGTGGCGGTCAAGGCGCGCGACGGCCAGTAGGGCTCTACCTGCTGTTCAGGCCAACAAAAAGCCCCGCCGAACCTCTGTTGGGCGGGGCTTCTTTCGTTTTGAAGCCGACTGCGAAATCAGTCGCAGACGCGCTCGGTGCTGCGGACTTCGCCGCGGCGCGTCTCGCGGATCGTCGTCACGGTGCGGCAGTCGCGCCGGTCGCGGATGCGCTCGTAGCGGGCCCGCTCGCGCGCCCGCTCCTCGCGCCGGATCTCACGGTCGATGGCGCGCTCGCGCGGCGAGCGCGGATCGACCTGGACGCCGCCCGGACCGATGTTGATCGACTGGGCGTAAGCTCCGCCCGTGGTGACCATCGCGGCCAGCAAAACAGGAATGAAGCGTTTCATGGTGGTCCTCCGATTTGGGAGGACAACCTCGCGCTCCGGTCATTGTTCCCCTGCGTCGTCACCGCCGCAGGAGCGGCGGCGGCGGCGGCTCCGACTGCGTCAGTGGAGAATCTGGCTCAGGAAGAGCTTGGTGCGCTCGTGCTGCGGGTTCTTGAAGAAGGCGTCGGGCTTGTTCATCTCGACGATCTGGCCGGCATCCATGAAGATGACGCGGTCCGCGACCTGACGGGCGAAGCCCATCTCGTGGGTGACGCAGAGCATCGTCATGCCCTCCTCCGCCAGCGAGACCATGGTGTCGAGCACCTCCTTGACCATCTCGGGATCGAGCGCCGAGGTCGGCTCGTCGAAGAGCATGATCTTCGGGCTCATGCAGAGCGAGCGGGCGATGGCGACGCGCTGCTGCTGACCGCCCGAAAGCTGGCCCGGATACTTCAGGGCCTGCTCGGGGATCTTGACGCGCTTGAGATAGTGCATCGCGATCTCCTCGGCGTCCTTCTTGGGCAGCTTCTTCACCCAGATCGGCGCGAGCGTCAGGTTCTCGAGGATCGTCAGATGCGGGAACAGGTTGAAGTGCTGGAAGACCATGCCGACGTCGCGGCGGATCTCGTCGATCTTCTTGAGATCGTTGGTCAGTTCGGTCCCGTCGACGATGATCTGGCCCTTCTGGTGCTCTTCGAGCCGGTTGATGCAGCGGATCATCGTCGATTTGCCGGAGCCGGACGGTCCGCAGATCACCAGCTTCTCGCCGCGCTCGACCTTGAGGTTGATGTCGCGGAGCACGTGGAACTCGCCATACCACTTGTTGACGCCGACCATCTCCACGGCGGTCGGGGTGTTCAGCGAGGTGGGCTTCAGCGCCGCGGGGCGCGAATCCGTCGCCTTCATGTCTGCCATTGCCATGATCGTGGTTCCTCTCAGCGTCTCTGGCCGGCGGCGAGCCGCTGCTCGACCGCGATCGAGTAGCGGGACATGCCCCAGCAGCACAGGAAATAGAAAATCGCGGCGAAGGCATAGCCCGTCGCGCGGGTGGTCGGCGTCGCCCAGGTCGGATCGACCAGCGTCGCCTCGATGGTGCGCAGGAAGTCGAAGATGCCGACGATGGTGACCAGCGTCGTGTCCTTGAACAGCCCGATGAAGGTGTTGACGATGCCGGGGATCACGATCCGCAGCGCCTGCGGCAGGATGATGAGGCGCATCATCTGCCAGTAGCCCAGGCCGATCGACATCGCGCCCTCGTACTGGCCCTTCGGGATCGCCTGCAGGCCGCCGCGGATGACCTCCGCCATATAGGCGGCCGCAAAGAGGGCGACGCCGATCAGCGGCCGCAGCAGCCGGTCGGGCGAATATTCCTGCGGCACGAAGAGCGGCAGCATGGTGTTGGCCATGAACAGCACGGTGATCAGCGGCACGCCGCGCACGAACTCGATGAAGATCACCGAAAGCAGCTGGATGATCGGCAGCCGCGAACGGCGCCCGAGCGCGAGCAGGATGCCGAGCGGCAGCGAGAAGACGATGCCGACCGCCGCGATCAGGAAGGTCACCGTCATGCCGCCCCAGAGCCCCGTATCGACCCGCGGCAGCCCGGCCCGATCGGCGAGGATCGCGATCAGTCCGAACACCACCAGTGCGAGCAGGATCAGGCGCTTGGGGCTCTGGAACCGCTGTATCGGCGTCGCCGCCATCTCGACCTCGAGCAGCGGTGCCGGCGTCCAGAAGCGGGCGAGCCCGGGAACGAAGGACAGGACGAGATACAGCGCGGCCAGCGCCAGCGTGATCATGATCAGCGTGCGCAGGACACCGGTGGCGCCAGGGCCTCCCAGCAGCAGCACATAGGCCCCGAGCGGCATCACGACGAAGAAGAAGAAGGCGCCGAGCTTCTTCAAGGGCGCGCGGTCCCACAGCATCCAGACCACGCCGAGCGCGAACATCAGAAAGACGATGTTGACGCGCCAGCGCTGGCTGACCGGATAGGAGCCGTAGATGAAGTACTGGAAGCGGTCGGCGACATAGGCCCAGCAGGCCCCGACAGGCCGGCCCACTTTGTCGGCGAGGCAGGCGTCGCGGTTGGTGCCGCTCCAGACCGCGTCGATGAAGTAGAAGCGGATCAGGTCCGGCAGGCTGGTGGCGACGACATAGATGCAGATCAGAGTCATGAAGCTGTTCACCGGACCGGAGAACAGATTGGTACGGATCCAGGCCAGTGGCCCCGCCACCGACAGCGGCGGCGCCTGTTGTTCCAGTGTCTCCCGGCGCACGAAGGCATGGGGAGCGTTTTCGAGTGTCGCGTCGGTCATCGTGGCGCCCTCACCGTTCCACCAGCGCCATGCGCTTGTTGTAGATGTTCATGAACAGCGAGGTCACGAGCGAAATCGTCAGATAGACCGCCATGGTGATGGCGACCACCTCGACGGCCTGGCCGGTCTGGTTCAGCACCGTGCCGGTGAAGACCTGGACGAGATCGGGATAGCCGATCGCCACCGCCAGCGAGGAGTTCTTGGTCAGGTTGAGATAGTTCGACGTCAGCGGCGGGATGATGACCCGCATCGCCTGGGGGATGACGACGAGCTTCAGCGTCGGCCCCGGGCGCAGGCCGAGCGCGTGCGCCGCCTCGGTCTGCCCCTTCGACACGGCGAGGATGCCGGCACGCACCACCTCGGCGATGAAGCCCGCCGTATAGGTGGTTAGCCCGATCAGCAGGGCGACGAACTCCGGAAAGATCTGCAGGCCACCGGTGAGGTTGAAGCGCCCCTGCTGTGGGAGCTCGAAGGAGAGCGGGCTGCCGGCGACGAAGAAGACCAGCAGAGGCACGCCCAGGATCAGGCCGAGGGTGATCAGGCCGTTGGGATATTGCGTGCCGGTGCGCGCCTGCTGCGTCTTCGACCACCGGTAGAAGACGATCGCCGCGACGACGGCGAGGAAGAAGGCGATCACCACCCACTGAAAGGCGGGGCCGAACTGCGGATTCGGCAGGATCAGGCCGCGGTTGTTGAGGAAGATCGAGCCCGGCAGCGCGATCGAGTTGCGCGCATCGGGCAGCGGCTTCAGCACCGCATTGTACCAGAAGAAGAGCTGCAGCAGCAGCGGCAGGTTGCGGATGACCTCGACATAGACCATCGCCAGCTTCGCCAGCACCCAGTTGCTGGAGAGGCGCGCGACGCCGACGAAGAAGCCGAGGATCGTCGAGAGGACGATGCCGATCGAGGCGACGAGGAGCGTATTGAGGAGGCCGACCCAGAAGGCCTGGCCATAGGTCGAGCCCGAAGCGCTGAAGGGAATCAGCTTCTGGTTGACGTCGAATCCTGCCGCGTTGTTCCAGAAGCCGAAGCCCGAGGCGATCTTCTGCGCGCGCAGGTTCTCGATTGCGTTCGAGGCGGCCGACCAGACCAGAAAGGCGACGAGCGCCAGCAGGGCGAGCTGGTAGACATAGCCCCTGATCTTGGGATCGTAGAACAGCGAGGCCTTGCCTGGCTGCGCGGTCTCGGTGGGTATGCTCGTCACCTGTTACGCCCTTTTTTCGTTCTGATTGACGCCTTGTCCACCGGCGGCATCGCCACCGCCGGTGTTTCGTGGTGTTTGTTCGGAGTCGCCCCGGTTACCGGATCGGCGGAGCGTATTGCAGCCCGCCCTTGGTCCAGAGCGCGTTCTGGCCGCGCGCGATCTTCAGCAGCGAGCCTTCGCCGACATTGCGATCAAACACCTCCCCGTAATTGCCGACATGCTTGATGATGCGGTAGGCCCAGTCATTGGTAAGGCCGATGGCCTCGCCGAACTTGCCCTCCGTGCCGACCAGTCGCTTGATCTCCGGATTGTCGGATTTGAGCATCTGATCGACATTCGCCTGGGTCACGCCCAGTTCTTCGGCATTCAGCATGGCGTTGTGGGTCCATTTCACCACATCGAGCCAGTTGTCGTCGCCATGGCGAACGACGGGCCCGAGCGGCTCCTTCGAGATGATCTCGGGCAGGACGATGTGGTCGCCGGGGACCTGGAGCTTCAGGCGCTCGGCATAGAGGCCGGAGGAATCCGTGGTGAAGACGTCGCAGCGGCCGGACTCATAGGCCTTGATCGTCTCGTCGCCGCCGGCGAAGGCCACGACCTCGTACTTCATCTTGTTGGAGCGGAAATAGTCCGCGAGGTTCAGTTCCGTCGTGGTGCCCTGGGCCACGCAGACCGAGGCTCCGGCGAGCTTCAGCGCGGAATCGACGCCGAGCTTCTTGCGGACCATGAAGCCCTGGCCGTCATAGTAGTTCACACCGGCGAAGTTCAGGCCCAGCGAGGTGTCGCGCGACATGGTCCATGTCGTCGTGCGCGAGAGCAGATCGACCTCACCCGCCTGGAGGGCCGTGAAGCGGTCCTTCGAGGAGAGCGGGACGAACTTGATCTTGGTCGGATCGTTGAAGATGGCGGCCGCGATCCCCCGGCAGAGATCGACGTCGAGCCCCTTGTAGTTGCCCTGGGCGTCCGGCATGGCGAAGCCGGCAAGACCGGGGCTGGTGCCACAGTTGAGCACGCCGCGCGCCTTGATCTGCGCGAGAGTGTTGGTCTGGGCGCCGGCTGACCCTGCGGTGGCTACGAGCGCTGCTGCGGCGAGAACCGTCGTGACGATGGTGTTCATGGTGTCCCCCTGTTCTGGACGCGGGGCGGACCCGCGTCCAGAGCGCGTAGCAAGTCCCAGACCAAGACCCCGCCGCGCATCGCGGCGGGGTGTGGTGCGGGGGCCGGCCGGGCAGCGCAGAGACATGCTGGACAGGGCGCCGAGGGTCAGCGGATCGGCGGGGCGTATTGCAGCCCGCCCTTGGTCCAGAGCGCGTTC
>LSIG01000210.1 GCA_001556125.1 Rhizobiales bacterium CCH10-E5
CCCCCACCCTAACCCTCCCCACCGCAAGCGGGGGGAGGGAATCGCGTCGAGCCGGAAAGGCCACGCCATGACGCCTCTCGACACCCACACCAACCGCATCGACCTCAAGCTCGTCGCCGAAATGGTGACGCCCGGCTCGCGCGTGCTCGATGTCGGCTGCGGCGACGGCGAGCTGCTCGCGCTGCTGGCCGAGACGCGCAACGTCGATGCGCGCGGCATCGAATTGTCGCGCGAGGGCGTGGCCGGATGCGTCGCGCGCGGGCTCTCGGTGATCCAGGGCGACGCCGACACCGACCTGACCGAGTATCCCGACGACGCCTTCGATTACGTCATCCTCTCCCAGACGATCCAGGCGACGCGCAATCCACGCTTCGTGCTGGAGCAGATGCTGCGTGTGGGGCAGCGCGCGATCGTCTCCTTCCCGAATTTCGGACACTGGCGCATGCGTTCGCAGGTGTTCTTCCAGGGTCGGATGCCCGTGACCGACGCCCTGCCCTATGCCTGGTGGGACACGCCCAACATCCATTTCTGCACGATCCGCGATTTCGTGACGCTGTGCGAGACGATCGGCGCGGTGAAGGAGCGGGCGGTGGCCCTCGACGCGGCGGGCGGCCGCGTCGGCGTCAGCGCGCCCTGGTGGTTCTGGAACCTGTTCGGCGCGCAGGCGGTGTTCCTGCTGAAGCGGGGCTGATCCTTCTCCCCTCGGGGGAGAAGGTGGCAGCGCGCAGCGCTGACGGATGAGGGATGCCTCGACCGCAAACAAGAAAGGGCCGCTTGCGCGGCCCTTCCCTCATCCGTCTGCTGCGCAGACACCTTCTCCCCCAAGCGGAGAAGGGAAAAGACTTCAGTTCAGCGGCACGCCGACGGGCCGCTTCTCCTTCACGGCCGCGACATCGCCCAGCATCAGGCTGGCCGGGCCGACCGTGACCGGCACCGTCTCGCCATCATGGACCTTGCCGGCCAGCAGCAGCTCGGCCAGCGGGTCCTGCACCGACTTCTGGATGACGCGCTTGAGCGGGCGCGCGCCGTAAGCCGGGTCGTAGCCCTTGTCGGCGAGCCACTGCCGCGCCTCCTTCGACAGCTCGAGCGTGATCTTTCGATCGGTCAGGAGCTTGCCGAGGCGGGCCATCTGGATGTCGACGATCGCGCCCATATCCTCCCGCCGCAGGCGGTGGAACAGGATGATGTCGTCGATGCGGTTCAGGAACTCCGGCCGGAAGGCCTGCCGGACCACGCCCATGACCTCGTCGCGCACGGCCTCCGAATCCTGCCCCTCGGGCTGGTTCACCAGATACTCCGAACCGAGATTTGAGGTCATGATGATCAGCACGTTGCGGAAGTCGACCGTACGACCCTGGCCGTCGGTCAGGCGCCCGTCGTCGAGGACCTGCAGCAGGACGTTGAAGACGTCGGGATGCGCCTTCTCGACCTCGTCGAAGAGCACGACCTGATAGGGCCGGCGGCGCACCGCTTCCGTGAGCGCCCCACCCTCCTCATAGCCGACATAGCCGGGAGGCGCGCCGATCAGACGGGCGACGGAGTGCTTCTCCATGTATTCCGACATGTCGAGGCGCACCATCGCGGTGTCGTCGTCGAACAAGAACGAGGCCAGCGCCTTGGTCAGCTCGGTCTTGCCGACGCCGGTGGGCCCCAGGAACATGAAGGAGCCGATCGGACGGTTGGGGTCCTGCAGACCGGCGCGGGCGCGACGGACGGCCGTCGAGACGGCCTCGACCGCCTCGCGCTGGCCGACGACGCGCGAGGCCAGCACCTGCTCCATGCGCAGGAGCTTGTCCTTCTCGCCCTCCAGCATCCGGTCGACCGGCACGCCGGTCCAGCGGCTGACGACCTGCGCGACATGGTCGGCCGTCACGGCCTCCTCGACCATGCCGCTGGTGTCGCCCTTCGCTTCGATCTCGGCCAGCGTCTTCTCGAGCTGCGGGATCTCGCCATAGGCGAGCTCGCCGGCGCGCTGATACTCGCCCTTGCGCTGCGCCTGGGCCAGTTCGTTGCGGGCGTTGTCGAGCCGCGTCTTCAGTTCGGCGGCGGCACCGAGCTTGTCCTTTTCGGCCATCCATTTCGCGGTGATCGTGGCCGAGCGCGACTCCAGATCGGCCAGCTCGGATTCGAGCCGCTTCAGGCGCTCCTTCGAGCCGGCATCGTTCTCCTTCTTGAGCGCCTCCTGCTCGATCTTGAGGCGCACGATCTCGCGGTCGATCGAGTCGAGTTCCTCCGGCTTGGAGTCGACCTGCATGCGCAGCCGCGCCGAGGCCTCGTCGACGAGGTCGATCGCCTTGTCCGGCAGGAACCGGTCGGTGATGTAGCGGTTGGAGAGGGTCGCAGCCGAGACCAGCGCCGAATCCGTGATGCGGACGCGGTGGTGCTGCTCGTATTTCTCCTTCAGCCCGCGCAGGATCGAGACGGTGTCCTCGACCGAGGGCTCCTCGACGAAGACGGGCTGGAAGCGCCGCGCCAGGGCCGCGTCCTTCTCGACATATTTGCGGTACTCGTCGAGCGTCGTCGCCCCGATGCAGTGCAGATCGCCGCGGGCGAGCGCGGGCTTGAGCAGGTTCGAGGCGTCCATCGCCCCGTCGCTCTTCCCGGCGCCGACCAGGGTGTGCATTTCGTCGATGAAGAGAATGATGCCGCCCTCGGCCGCCGAGACCTCGTTCAGCACGGCCTTCAAGCGCTCCTCGAACTCGCCGCGATACTTCGCGCCGGCGATCAGCGAGCCCATGTCGAGCGAAAGCAGGTCCTTGTCCTTCAGACCCTCGGGCACGTCGCCATTGACGATGCGCAGCGCCAGCCCCTCGGCGATCGCGGTCTTGCCGACGCCGGGTTCGCCGATCAGGACGGGGTTGTTCTTGGTCCGGCGCGAGAGCACCTGGATCGTCCGGCGGATCTCCTCGTCGCGGCCGATGACCGGATCGAGCTTGCCCTCGCGGGCGGCGGCGGTGAGATCGCGGGCGTATTTCTTGAGCGCGTCGTAGCTCTGCTCGGCGCCGGCGGAATCGGCCTTGCGGCCCTTGCGCAGGGCCTCGACGGCGGCGTTCAGCGCCTGCGGCGTGACGCCGGCCTTGCTCAGCGCCTTGCCGGCCTCACTGTCCTTCTCGATCGCCAGAGCCAGCAGGAGCCGCTCGACAGTGACGAAGGAATCGCCAGCCTTCTCGGCCGCCTTCTCCGCAGTGTCGAAGACGCGGGCGAGGCCCTGCGTCAGGCTGAGGCCGCCGGCCCCGGCGCCGCTGACCTTGGGCAGCCGGGCGAGTGCGGTGTCGGTCAGCTGCAGGGCGAGCTTGGCATTGCCGCCCGAGCGGTCGATCAGACCGGCGGCCATGCCCTCATTGTCGTCCAGCAACGCCTTGAGCAGATGCTCCGGCGCGAACTGCTGATGGCCCTCGCGGAGCGCAATGGTCTGGGCCGCCTGCAGGAAGCCCTTGGCCCGATCGGTGTATTTCTCGATGTTCATCTGGTCACTCCGCCCACCGGCACGCCCCGTGGCAGCGTGGACCGGTCGCCTTTCGTTAGGATGGAGCGCCCGTTCGGGCCGCCCCTCGCGACTTAGATAGTGTGGCATTCCCGCAACGGAAGAGGGTGCGAAACCGAATTGACCTGGGTCAAATCCAGCGGGCACGATGGGCCATGGCTGGCACGCAGCGACAGCAGGCGATCCGCAAGGCGCTCCGGGCACTGGCTCCGGGGATTCCGTTGGCGGACGCCCAGGCGGTGATCGAACTGGCCGAGCGCCGGCACATGAAGGATCTGCCGCCCTCGACCGCGCTTTGGCTCGCGCTCGGCAGCCATGTGCGCCATGTCCATACCGATTACGAGCAGTTGCTGGCCGACGGTTACGAGCGCGAGGCGGCGCGCTTTTTTGTGGTCGAGGAGACCGATGCGGTTCTCGCCGGCTGGGGCTGCCAGCGCTCGGTGGCAGACCTGCCGGAGGCGGAGGACGAGGCGGTCCGGACCCGCATCGCGCGGCGCTGACGGTGACCATGACACAGAGTCATCGGACCTCGCCGCCGTGTCGCGCTAAGGTCCCGCCGCCACCGATGAAGGACCAGCCATGCGTATTGCCTCGCTCTACCGCTACCCGGTCAAAGGTCTCTCACCCGAGCGCCTGACGTCAGCGCGGCTGGAAAGCGACAGCTATTTTCCGGGCGACCGGCTCTTCGCCATCGAGAACGGGCCTTCGGGCTTCGACCCGGCCGAGCCCGTCCATCAGCCCAAGATCAAGTATCTCATGTTGATGCGGCACGAAGTGCTGGCGACGCTGCGCACCCGTTTCGAGGATGCCAGCGGCGAGCTCGTGATCGCCCGCGACGGCCAGGAGGTGCTACGGGCGAACATGGCGACGGCCGCGGGGCAAGCCGCCATCACCGCATTCTTCGAGTCGTTCATGCCGGAGGCGCTGCGCGGCCAGCCGCGTCTGCTGCAGGCGCCGGCAGGCTACCGCTTCAACGATTCGCGCTCAGGCTTCGTCTCGCTGATCAACCTCGCCAGCGTCGCCGATCTCGAACGCCGCCTCGGCGCGGCGGTCGATCCGCTGCGCTTCCGCGGCAACATCATGGTCGAGGGTCTGGCGCCCTGGGCGGAGCTCGATCTGGTCGGGCGTGACCTCTCCGCGGCCTCAGGGCTGCGGCTCAACGTCATCAAGCGGATCGAGCGCTGCGCCGCGACCAATGTCGACCCGCAGACCGGTGCCCGTGATCTGCAACTGCCGAAGACCCTGATGTCCGCCTTCGGCCATGTCGATTGCGGGATCTATTGCCGCATCGTCGCAGGGGGCACACTGGTCGAGGGCGAGCGCCTCGAACTCGCCGAGCCGCCCGCCTCCCTCGGGATCGCCTGACGAGAAAGGGGCCCTCGCGGGCCCCTTCGTCATCGTTCAAACGCGCCTGCGTTCACTCGGGCGAGCCATCGGCCTCCGAGCCCAGCGCATCCATGACCTCGCGCGGTGAACGCCGCCGACGCGGGCGCTTGGGAGCCCCCTCCGCCGCGGCTTCCGGCGCCTCACTGGCGGCAGGCTCCGCAGCGACCGCTGCAGGCTCGACGGCGACAGGAACGCGCACCGGATTGGTCAGGAAGGACGGCAGCGCCGCCGCGACGTCATCGCCCGGCTGATCGGCATCATGCGCGGCGTCGCGCTCGCGGCGAGGCCGGCGCTCGGGACGCGGGCCACGATCGGGCCGGTCGAAACGACGCTCTCCCTGCACCGGCTGCGGCGCCAGATCAGGCTGATCGCCCCCGACCGGAATGTCGGAGCGCGGCGCATCCGGGCGCGGCGCGTAACCGCCCTGCGGATTCTGGCCGCCCTCGGCGCGCTCGAAGCGCCGCTCGCCATTGCGATCGAAGCGGCGGTTGCCCTGACGATCCTGACCTTGCCGATCCTGGCCCTGCCGATCCTGGCCCTGGCGATCGTTGTGGCGCGGGGGGCGGTCGAAACGCTGCCCCTCGCCGCCTTCGCCCTCCGGGCGAGCGGCATGCTGGCCATTGTAGCCGTTGCCGTTGTAGCCACCCTGGCCACCGCGCTGCTCGGGCTGCTGCGGGCCGCCCTGCTGGATCGGCTGGTCGTCGTCGCCATCCTCCTCGCCCTCGTCCGCATCCTCGTTGAAGGCGCGGTTGGGCGGGAAGCTGTGGCCGAACTGCTGGGCCATCTGCTCCTGGGCCGCCAGCAGGATGCGGTAATAATGCTCCGCATGCTGGAAGTAGTTCTCGGCGGACACAGGGTCACCCGAGGATTGAGCGTCACGCGCCAGCTGCAGGTACTTTTCAGCGACATGCTGCGCCGTACCGCGGACCTTCACGTCGGGACCGTTGGACTCGTAGCTCCGCTGCAGCGGGTTCGGCGCCTTCCGGTTACCATTGTTGTTGTTATTGTTGTTGTTGCGGCCGCGCATGCGCCGGTTCTGACCTGGTCTCATTCGCGTGAATCTCGCGCTCTGTGCTCAAGGCAACCGTGGTGACATCATGCGCGTCCCGGCGCACAGCGGGTTGCGGCGCTGCGCCGGAGGAGATTGACCTGAAGTGGCTTTGCGCCGTTCCTGGTCTTCACGCGCTCTTTCCAAAGGGGACCCGAGGTCCCGTCAGCCGATCAGCGCCACGGCGCTTTCGGTGTCCAATCTGGCTGGTCAGTTCCGTCGATTCGCGGACATGTCCGGGGGAAGCGACCGGGGCGCCACAGACATGACCCGCGGCTCCATGCTGACGACACCAGCGTCGGCTAGGTTGGTGCATAGAGGATTTCCCCGTCCGCTCCAAGCAAAATCGCGCGAATGATCGCGCTTTTTCAGTGGAGAGCGAAGATCAGCGCGCGCGGATGACCTCCCAGATCGCGCCGCGTTGCACGATGGCACCACCCCGCCTCCCGCATGATCGCCGTCACATCCCCTTCCTGCCCCGCCCCGATTTCCAGCACGACGAAGCCGCCGGGCGCCAGATGGTTGCCGAGGCTGTGCGCGAAGATGCGATAGGGCTCCAGCCCATCGGCGCCGCCGTCGAGCGCCAGCAACGGATCGTGCTCACGCACCTCACGGTCGAGTCCGGCGATGTCGCGGCTCGGGATGTAAGGCGGATTCGAGAGGATGAGATCGAAGCGGGCGTCGAGCCCCTCCGTCCATCGTCCCTGGCGAAACTCGCAGCGCTCCCCGACGCCATTGGCCAGCGCATTGGCGCGGGCGATCTCGCAGGCGCCGGACGACAGATCGATGCCCAGCCCGGATGCGGCGGGACATTCGTGAAGCATTGCGATCAGGAGGCAGCCGGTCCCGGTCCCGAGGTCGAGCATCGTCAGCGGCTGGCCGCGACGCGGCCCGAGCGTAGCGAGGGCGGCCTCGATCAGGGTTTCGCTGTCGGGCCGTGGTTCGAGCGTGTCGGGAGACAGGCGGAAGGGCAGCCCCCAGAACTCGCGCTCGCCGATCACCCGCCAGAGCGGTTCGCCGGCGAGGCGCCGGGTGAGGAGCGCGTCGAGACGGTCCGCGTCTTCCGGCGCCAGCGGCACCGACATGTCGGCGGAGGGCCCCGCAACCTGTTCGACCAGCCAGCGGCCCTCGAGCGCCGCATTGACGAAGCCGGCCTCGGTCAGACTCCGAACAACATCACGCCGCACGTCCCTCAGGGGAGATGCGGCGTCGAAAGAAGCGGCTGCCGCGGCGGTCGCCGGGCTCAGTTGCCCTGCATCTTCTCGTTGATGCAGAAGCGCATCTTGGTGCGGATCGCCGAGCGGCTCTCGCCCGAGCCGCGCATTTCGTTCTGGCAGGCCCGACGCGCCTGCGACTGCGTCATCGCCTTGCTGATGCGGGCCGGCTGGCCGCTCGTTGCGCGCTTCAGGCCGCGCTCCATCGAACGCTCCACACGCTCCGCCGTGCCCTGGGCCTGCGCCGGCGCGGCCAGCATGCCGGCCATCAGAGCGGCGGCAGCGAAAGTCGAAAAGGTCTTGATCATCGAGGGGTCCCCCCTGTTGCACTGTCGATGCGTCAGCAACGCCGGAGGGGCGAAGAGGTTTCATCGCAGGGGGCTCGTCGCGCTTCACGCCAGCCCCTCGGTCGCCAGCAGGCGGGCCTGATGCTCGGCCGTAAGGGCGTCGATGATGTCGTCCAGCACCAGCCCCTGCATCATCTCGTCGAGCTTGTAGAGGGTGAGGTTGATGCGGTGGTCGGTGACACGGCCCTGCGGGAAGTTGTAGGTGCGGATGCGCTCGGAACGGTCGCCGGAGCCGACCTGCGAGCGCCGGTCGGCGGAGCGTTCGGCATCCAGCCGCGTCCGCTCCATGTCGTAGAGCTTGGCGCGCAGCAGATCGTAAGCACGGGCCTTGTTCTTGTGCTGCGAGCGTTCGTCTTGCACCACGACCGCGATCCCCGTCGGGATATGGGTCAGGCGCACGGCCGATTCCGTCTTGTTGACGTGCTGGCCGCCGGCGCCGCCGGCCCGCATGGTGTCGAGGCGGATGTCGGCGTCGTTGAGGACGATGTCGACGTCGCCGGCGAGCGGGAGCGTCGCCACGGTGGCGGCCGAGGTGTGGATGCGGCCGCTGGTCTCGGTATCGGGCACGCGCTGGACACGATGCACGCCGGATTCGTATTTCAGCCGCGCATAGACGCCGCGGCCCGAAATCTCGGCGATGATCTCCTTGTAGCCGCCGACCGTGCCCTCGCTTTCGGACAGGATGTCGAGGCTCCAGCTCCTCTGGGCGGCATAGCGCTGATACATGCGGAACAGGTCACCCGCGAAGAGCGAGGCCTCGTCGCCACCCGTGCCGGCCCGGATCTCGAGGATGACACCCCGCTCGTCGGCGGCGTCCTTGGGCAGCAGCGCGATCAAAATCTCGCGAGCCCGGGCGTCGATCTCGGCCCGGGCGGAATCGCGCTCCTCATAAGCGAGTTCGCGCAGCTCGGCATCGGTCGCGCCATCCTCGATCAGGGCCTCGGCCTCGGCCAGCCCCGTCTGTGCCTGCCGCCAGGCGGCGATGGCGTCCACGACCGGGCCGAGCTCCGAGAGTTCGCGCGAAAGCTCGACCACGCGCGTCGCCTCGGTGGCGGTGTTGATTTCGGCGGACGCCGCGGCGTGGCGGGCGACGATGGCGTCGAGGCGGTCCTGCGGAAGCTGAAGCGACATGATGAACTCGGGCGGGAGGTTTGAAGGGCGCGGTGGGGCCGGAACGGCCCGCTAGACCGGCACTTTGAATTCGGCGGCGAAGGCTGCGAGCTGCGGCCGCAGGCTGGCCGCGCCCTCTCCGGAGGCCAGCATCCAGTCGATGCGCTCCGTGAGCTTGCCGACATCGAGCGCCCGCAGCATCGCCTTGACCGGGCCGATCGACGCCGCCGACATCGAGAAGGCGCGATAGCCCAGCCCGATCAGTGCCAGCGTCTCGAGCGGCTTGCCACCCATCTCGCCGCAGACGGTGACCGGGCAGTTCGCGTCCGCCGCGGCCTCGACGATGCTGCGAAGGGCGCGCAGTGCGCCGACGCCGAGCGGATCGAACCGGTCGGCGACCCGCTTGTTCTCGCGGTCGGCCGCAAAGAGGAACTGCATCAGGTCGTTGGTGCCGATCGACAGGAAATCGGCCTCGCGCACGATCTCCGGCAGCTCGAACAGCAACGACGGCACCTCGACCATGACGCCGAGCTGTAAGCTCAGCGGCGGCACATGGCCCTGCTTGGCGAGCATCGCCTGTTCGCGATCGACGATCGTGCGGGCGCGCAGGAACTCGTCGACCGTCGCGATCATCGGCAGCATGATCTTCATGTCGCGGCCCGAGCCGGCCCGCAGCAGCGCGCGGATCTGGGCGCGCAGCAGGCGCGGCTTGTCGAGGCCGATGCGGATCGCGCGCCAGCCCAGCGCCGGGTTCTCCTCCTCGACGCGCTCCATATAGGGCAGCACCTTGTCGCCGCCGATGTCGAGCGTGCGGAAGGTGACGGGGCGCCCTTGCGCCTGGTCAAGCACCGCCGTGTACAGCGCCTGCTGTTCGCTCGTCGTCGGCATGTGCTCGGCGACCATGAATTGCAGCTCGGTGCGGAACAGGCCGATGCCCGCCGCGGCCGTCGCCTCCAGATTCGGCAGATCGACGAGCAGGCCGGCATTGATCTGCAGGACGATCGGCACCCCGTCGCGGGTGACGGCCGGCTGGCTCTTGAGCTTGCGGTACTGCTCCTGCTTGCGGGCGCGCAGCCGCGCCTTGTCCTTGTAGGCGTTCTCGACGTCGGGCTGGGGCCGGATCTGGACCTCGCCGGCCTGGCCGTCGACGATGACGGCGTCGCCCGACTGGATCAGCGCGGTGGCGTTGACGATCTCGCCCACCGCCGGGATGCCGAGGGCCCGCGCGACGATCGCGATGTGGCTGGTCGGACCGCCCTCCTCCAGCACCAGCCCCCGCAGACGGGCACGGTCGTAATCGAGCAGCGCAGCCGGGCCCATGGAGCGCGCGATCAGGATCGCGTTTTCCGGCATCTCCTCGCGGGCGACGCCGTTGGCCTTGCCCACCAGGGTACGCAGCAGCCGGTTGGCGAGGTCGTCGAGATCGTGCAGGCGCTCGCGCAGATAGGGGTCCGTCTGGCGCAGCATCTTGGCGCGGGTGTCGGACTGGACGCGCTCGACCGCCGCCTCGGCCGTCAGGCCCGTCAGCACGACCTCGCGCATGCGGCGCAGCCAGCCCTGGTCATGGGCAAACATGCGGAAGGTCTCGAGCACCTCGCGATGCTCGCCGATATGGGCGACGTCGCCGCGCTCGATCAACTCGTCGATCGAGGCGCGCATCTCCGCGATGGCGGCTTCAAGACGCTGCACCTCGGCGGCCGGGTTCTCGGCGATGAGGTTGGTGATCGCCACGCGCGGCTCGTGCAGCACGGCGTGTCCCAGGCCGACGCCGTCCGCCAGCGAGACGCCGACGCTGTGGATCGGGCGGTCCAGACCGATCGAGGCGCCGGGCCGGGCCAGAGACTTCAACCCGCCGGCGGCGATCATCTCCGCCATGATCATGGCGGTGGTCTGGAGCGACTCGACCTCCTCGTCGCTGTAGAGGCGCGAGGCGCGGTTCTGGATGACGAGCACACCCATCACCGCACCGCCCCGCAGGATCGGCACGCCGAGGAAGGAGCGGTAGATCTCTTCACCCGTCTCGGGCCGGTAGGAGAAGGCCGGATGGTTCTGGGCGTCCGAGAGCGCGAGCGGCTCCGCCTCACGCGCGATCAGGCCGACAAGGCCCTCGCCGGCGCGCATGGTGGTGAGATGAACGGCCTCGCGGTTGAGACCTTCGGTGGCGTAGAGCTCGAGCGAGCCGTCCTCACGCAGCACATAGACGGAGCAGACTTCGGCGACGAGGTTGCCGGCGATGAGGACGACGAGCCGGTCCAGCCGCTCCTGCGGGCTGATCGACGCCGCCATGACCTCGCGAAGGCGGCGCAGCAGAACGCCCGATCCTCCGAGAGCGCCTCGCATCGATTGTTCGTCCTCCGCCTGCCCGGACTTCCAGGCCGCCTTGCATTGCAGACCTGACACCTGTCATGGCCGAGTCGCAAGCGCTCCCGCCTCGGGCGCCTTCTAGCCACCCGGGGCGGCCTTGGGCAAGGGCCGCGGCGGCGATGGCGCGGAATGGTTGTAGGGACCGACGCTCGAGCGGGTGTCAGCTGCGCGGCTGGGGACCGGCTGGAGCGCTGCCCCGCAGGCCGACCGGACCAAGCTTGCGCGCCGGGACACCTCCTGCGGAGCGCGGCTTCTGCGGCGGCTTGCGCGATCCGGATCGCCCTTGGGGGCTCTTCGCGGATTTATCCGGGCCTGGCACGATCTCGGGCTCCAGCGGCGCTGCACCCGACAGGACGGCGAGATAACTTCGTGTCCACCAGCCGATATCGGTTGCGGCAATGGTGTCATAGAGCTTTTCAAACCGCCGGACTCGCTCGGATTTCGGCATGGCCAGCGCGGTGCGGATCGCCTCCGCGACCTCGTGCGTATCGAAGGGATTGACGATCAGAGCCTCGCCCATCTGATGCGCCGCGCCCGCGAACCGCGACAATACGAGCACGCCGGGATCGGCCGGGTCCTGCGCTGCCACATACTCCTTGGCAACGAGGTTCATGCCGTCGCGCATCGGGGTGACGAGGCCAACCTGGGCACGCCGGTAGAACCCTGCCAGCGCGTTGCGAGAGTAAGCCTTCTTGACCACGCGGATCGGCGTCCAGTCGAATTCGCCCAGCGCCGCGTTGAGCCGACCTGCGACCTCATCGGACTGGCGGTCGAGTTCCGCATATTCGGGCACGTCCGAACGCGAGGGCGGCGCGATCTGCAACAGACCGACGCGGCCGCGCTGATCGGGATGGCTGCGCAGGAAATGCCCGAAGGCCTCGAGCCGCTGGACGATGCCCTTCGAATAGTCGAGCCGGTCCACCCCCACCACGAGCTTGCGCTCGCCCAGCGACTGGCGCGTCGCCTTGAGGGGCGTGGTGGCCGAGCGCACGGAGGCCGCCGCGAGCTTGCGGAACGCCTCGACATCAATGCCGATGGGGAAGGCCTGGACCTGCGTCTGGCGGCGGCCGACGCGCAAGCGCGAGCCGTTGATGCTCGCGCCGCACATGGCGACGAGGCAGCCCATCAGATTGGCGACATCGGTCTGCGTCTGCAGCCCCACGAGGTCGTAGGCCGCGACCGTGCTGGCGAGCGTCGATGCAAAAGGCAGCGCCCCGAACACTTCCGCCGGCGGCCAGGGGATGTGGTGAAAATAGCCGATGCGGTTGCCGACACCACGGCGACGCAGTTCCGCTGCCAAGGGAATCAAATGGTAGTCGTGGATCCAGATGATGTCGTCCGGACGCAGGAGACCGATCAGCGCCTTGGCGAAGCGGCGATTGACCGCGAGGTAGCCGGCATAATCCGTCCGCGAAAACTCGGTGAGACCGAGCCGGTAGTGCATCAGTGGCCAGAGCGCGCGGTTCGAGAAGCCGAGATAGTAGGACTGGCGCTCGGCTTCCGTCAGGTCCGTCACCGCGTAGGTGACATTGCCACGCTCCACCACATTGGGCGCGCTGGTCGCTTCCCTGACATTTCCACTCCAGCCGAACCAGAGGCCGCCCTGCTTCTCCAGCGCCTCGCGCAGTGCCACCGCCAAACCACCGGCTGCGGCTTTCTCGGTCCGCTCGGGGATGGTGACACGGTTCGAGACGATGACGAGGCGCATGGTGGCGATGATCTCCTGTGGCTGTATACCCGCGATCGCAGCGATCCGATTTTAGGCGGGGAAGCAGGAACAGAACGTCTGCCGCGGCGTAATGTTTCGATTGCGGGGCACCGGATTTCGGCGTCCGAGCGGCGAAGCTGTGAGCAGAAGAAGGCAGGACCATCCACGAAATGTCAAATTCCGGTGCTGAGTAGGCGCGCATTCCGCGTCGTATTGCCGGTGTCCGCAGCAATCTAAAAAGTCCACGTTCCGTTCAAAACCTCTTGATTTCAAACAGGCTATTGTCATGAACTTGACACAAACCGGGAATGAACCGCTCCTCGACGATTGGGCCCGGGACGAGCGGGCCATCGCGCTGTTCCTCGACTTCGACGGAACCCTGGTCGAGATCGCTCCCTCACCTGCCGATGTGCGGCTCGACCGCCGGGTGCCGGCCGCGCTCGACCGCCTGCGCGGCCATCTCTCGGGTGCGCTTGCACTGGTGTCGGGCCGCCCGATTTCCTTTCTCGACACGGTGCTGGCGCCCTACCGCTTCGACACCGCCGCGCTGCACGGCGCCGACATCCGCTGCGGGGACGAGGTGCTGACCCAGGCTGCCGCTTCCACCGAAATGCGGCAGGCGGTGCGCGATCTCGTCCGCTTCGCCAACAGCCATGTCGGCATCATCGTCGAGGACAAGGACCTCTCCGTCGCCCTGCACTGGCGCCTGGCCCCTCAAGTCCATGACGAGGCTCTGGATCTGATGCGCGCGCTCGCCGAGCGGATGGGCCCGCTCGTCCGGCTGCAGGAGGGCAAGGCCGTCGCCGAGCTCGTGCCGGCGAGCGCCAGCAAAGGCACAGCCATCACCCAGCTGATGCAGACCGCGCCCTATGCCGGGCGCGTGCCCGTCTTCATCGGCGACGACGTCACCGACGAGCACGGCTTCGAGGCGGTCAATGCGCTGGGTGGCCTCTCCATCCGCATCGGCGATGGCGAGACACTGGCGCCGCTGCGCCTGCCCTCGCCTACCGCGCTGCGTGCCATTCTGCTCAACGCGGCCGAAACCGGCCGCCTGACGGCTTCCAGCTTCTATCAGGGATAACCATGACTGTTTCGACGATGCCCGCGGGGCCCCACTCGGCCTCGCTCGACCTCGGCGTGATCGGCAACTGCTCGATCGCCGCTCTCATCGACCGGCGCGCCCGGATCGTCTGGGGCTGTTTCCCGCGGTTCGACCGCGACCCTGTGTTCTGTGCGCTGATCGACAATCAGGCGGAGGATGGTGACGCGATGCCGCGAAAGGGCGTCTTCGCGATCGAACTCGTCGGCATGACGCGCTGCGAGCAGACGTACCTCGACAACACCGCGATCCTGTCCTCCGTCTTGTCCGACGATCACGGCAATGCCATCGAGATTCTCGATTTCGCGCCCCGCTTCGTCCGCTACGAGCGCTTCTTCCGGCCACCGCAAATCGTCCGGCGCGTGCGCCGCGTCTCCGGACGGCCCCGGATCCGTGTCGTCGTCAAGCCCGCGCTCGGCATCGGCGAGGAGCCTGACGAGATCACGCGCGGCTCCAACCATGTGCGGTTCGTCGGCGCCGACCAGACGATCCGGCTGACGACGGACGCCCCCATCTCCTATGTCGTGGACGGCGTACCCTTCGCGGTGGAGCGGCCCTATTCCTTCTTCATCGGCTCTGACGAAGCCTTGCGCGCCGAGATCGAGGAGACCTCGCGCGAGTTTCTCGACAAGACGACAGACTATTGGCGCGACTGGGTGCGCTCGCTCTCGCTGCCCTTCGAATACCAGCGCGAGGTGATCCGCGCCGCGATCACGCTGAAGCTTTGCGCCTTCGAGGAAACCGGCGCCATCGTCGCCGCGCTGACAACCTCGATCCCGGAGGCGCCGGGCACCCAGCGCAACTGGGACTACCGCTTCTGCTGGCTGCGGGATGCCTATTTCGTCGTCCATGCCCTCAACCGCCTCGGCACGACCAGGACGATGGAGGATTATCTCAACTTCATCACCAACATCGTCGACAGCTTCACCGAGAGCGGCGCCGATCATCTGCCGCCGCTCTATCCGATCACGCGGGGCGGGTCGCTGCGCGAATTCGAGGCCGCGACCCTATCGGGCTATCGCGGCCATCAGCCGGTGCGGTTCGGCAATGGCGCGGCGATCCAGATCCAGAACGACGGCTATGGCGCCGTTGTGCTCGCGGCGACGCATGCGTTCTTCGACCAGCGCCTGATCCAGCCCGGCAAGGAATCCCTGTTCGGCCAGCTCGAGCGGATGGGTCAACTGGCCGTCACCTGTTTCGACAAGCCCGATGCGGGGCCCTGGGAGCTGCGCGAGAAGGAGGCGGTGCACTCCTTCTCGAGCGTGATGTGCTGGGCAGCCTGCGACCGGCTCGCCCGCATCGCGGCGACGCTCGGACGCGCCGACCGCAGCGATTACTGGGAGGGCGAGGCGACGCGCCTCAAGAGCGTGATCCTCGACAACATCTGGAACGCGCAGAAGGGCCATCTCGTCTCGACCTTCGGCGGGGAGGATCTCGACGCGACGCTGCTGCTCTTCGCCGAGCTCGGCTTCCTCAAGGCGGACGACCCGCGCTACGTCGCCACCGTGGAGGCGATCGGCCGGGATCTGACGCGCGGCGATCTGCTGCTGCGCTACGCGACGCAGGATGATTTCGGCTTCATGCACACCGGCTTCCTCATCTGCGCCTTCTGGTATGTCGATGCGCTGCACGCGATCGGCCGGCGCGAGGAGGCGAAGGCCCTATTCGGCCGCATCCTGCAGCGGCGCAACAGCTTCGGCCTGTTGTCGGAGGATGCCGATCTGGAGACGGGCGAACTCTGGGGCAACTTCCCCCAGACCTATTCCCATGTCGGGATGATCAACTCGGCCATGCGGCTGAGCCGCAACTGGGAAGAAGCGTTCTGAGGGTTCACCTTCCCAAGGCTCACCCTCGGGGAAAGCCGTACTGCCGCGCAAGGGGAATGACGGCATAGACCATGGCCAGCACCATCGGCGGAACGGCCACGCCCGTCACGGCATAGGTTGGCCAGCCGGCGGTGAGCGGCGACAGCGCGGCGAGCATGGCGTTGAGGATGACATAGGCGCCGACCATCGCCACTGCGAGGAAGCGGACACGCGACATTGCGAGAGAGACGAACGATTTCATGACGACCTCGACAAAATTTTACTAAACGAAACGATCCGTTTCGTTACCTTGAATAAAACGGATCGTTTCGTTATGTCAACAGCGAACGTGGTGAAGGGGGCCTTGGGCGGATGGCGCTGCGAGACGGCACGAAACCGCGTCGATCCTCCATCGGCGCCAAACGGAACCCGCTGGCCGAAGCCGCGATCCTGGGGGCCGCGCGCGACCTGCTGCTCGAAAAGGGCTATGCCGGATTTGCCATTGATGAAGTCGCGCGCCGGGCCGGAGCCGGCAAGCCGACGATTTATCGCTGGTGGCCCACCAAGGCGGATCTCTTCGTGGCCGTCTACTCGGCCGAGAAGGAAGCCGCCATCCACCTTCCCTCTCTCGGCTCGCTGCGGGTCGATCTCATCCGTTACACCACGGAGCTTTGGCGGTTCTGGCGACACAACCCGGCCGGCAGCGCCTTTCGGGGGCTGATCGCGGAGGCGCAGGGCAGCGCGGCGGCGCTCGACGCGCTGCGAATCAAGTTCTTGGACGAGCGGATGGAGACACCGCGCCTGCTCTTCCAGCGGGCGGCGCAACGGGGAGACATCGCCGCGGCGCATGTCGAGGACGTGATGGCGCTCTGGATCGGCCTCAACTGGTACCATCTGCTGACGGGGCAGCTCGACGACGAGGCGGCGCTGCTGCGCCGCATCACCCTGCTCTGCCGCTGAGGCCGCTCACTCCATCAGCTTCGCCGCGCGCATCACCGATAGGGCCAGCACCTGCGCGGCGGGCACGATGCTCTCGACCTCGAGGAATTCGTCCGGCGTATGCGCCATGCCGCCGATGGGGCCGACGCTGCAGAGCGTCGGGCAGCCCTGTGCCGCGGTGAAGCCGGAATCGGCGCAGCCGCCGGTGAACTCGGCGATGGTGGCGATGCCGAAGCCGGCCGCCGCGTCGCGATAGGTCTCGAACAGCTTCTGCGAGTCCGGGGTGCCTTCCAGTGGCAGGAACTCGCCCTTGATGGTCAGGGCGGCCGATGTCCCCACGACAACCGGCGTCTCGACGATGGCGCGGATGGCCTCGACCAGTTCGGCCCGCTGGGCGGCGGTCACGTAGCGCAGGTCGATCTCGCACCAGGCATGGGGCGCGACCGTGTTGACGGTCTGGCCGCCGCCGATTAGCCCGACATTGACCGTGATGCCCTTCTCCAGATCGGTGAGGCCCTGAAGCTTCGGAATCTTGTGGCCGAGATCGACGATGGCCGAAGCGCCCTTCTCGTAGTTCGCACCGGAGTGGGCCGGCTTGCCGGTGAATTCGGCGCGCATGAAGACGCCGCCCTTGCGGCCGCTGGTGACCGATTGCCGCCGGTCCTTCGCGAAGCCGCTACCCGCCGGGAGGCGGCTGGGCTCGGCATTGAAGACGCAGCGCGATTCCCGCGCCGCCGCCTCGATCACCGGGCGCGAGGACGGCGAGCCGATCTCCTCATCGCTCGTCGTCAGCATCGTCAGCGGCGCGGAGAGGCCGCCGCATTCGGCAAAGGCTGCGGCGACGAAGGCCTCGATCACGAGGCCGGCCTTCATGTCGGCGACGCCCGGCCCATAGGCCCGGCCATCCTTGATCGAGAACGGCCGGCGCGTCGGCTCGCCTTTCGGGAAGACAGTGTCGCGATGGCCGAGCAACAGCACCGGGCGCTGGTCGTTGGCGGTGGGGTTCGGCAGGCGCGCCTTGACCGCATCGCCATAGCGGCCATCCGCAATGATCTCGACTGCGAGACCGTTGCGCTCATGGAAGCGGGCGAGCACCTGCCCGGCGCGATCGACACCCTCCTTGTCGTAGGAGCCGGAATCCGTGTCGACCATCTCGCGCAACAACGCGACCATCGCGTCCTTGCGTTCGGCGAGCCAGGCCGTGACCTTGGCTTCTTCGGGAGTCATCGCACTCATCGCTGCTCTCTTGGTTCCGGATGGGACAGGTTGCGCAGCATAGCCAGACACCTGCCCGGCGGGTAGCGCCATGCGGTGGGCGGCCCCTGCAGCAAACGACGATCGGGGCCCGTCCCGGAGCCGATGACCCGCACAGGGCCTCCCGTTGGGAACCGGAGGGGCGCGCCGCCGTTGTCACCCCGCGCTCGAACGCCGGGACCGGGGGATCGTCATGACGCTGTTCAGCCGCCTGCTCTACTCGGCGATCGCATTCACGCTGCTCGCTGCGGCAATCCTGCTGATCGCCGTCGCCGTCTGGCGCACAGCGACGGGCTTCTGGACCGGCGAAAATGCTTTGGGGTCGATGCTCGACGGCATCAGCCTGATCATCATCGCGGTGGCGGTCGCCGATGTCGGCAAGTTCCTGTTCGAGGAGGAGGTTCTGTCAGACCGGGAGTTGCGGCGTCCGGCCGAGGCGCGCGGGTCGCTGACCAAATTCATGACCATCATCATCATCGCACTGCATCTCGAGGCTCTCGTGCTGATCGCCAAGACCTCACGCGAGACGATGGGCGACATCGTCTATCCGGGGCTGCTCGTTTTCCTGGCAGCGACGTCGATGGTCGGGCTCGGCCTGTTCCAGAAGCTCAGCCAGAACGCCACGGCCGTGGTGCCGCCGGACCGGACCGGGGGCGAGCGCGACGAGCCGCAGCTTCGCGCGGCAGCCACCGAAACCTGACGGCAGGAGCTCAGCCCTCCGGCTCAAGCAACATCAGGTCCGTGTCGTCCGGCCTCGCGCCGGCCGCCGTCAGCATGGCGTGGATCTGGCCGCGATGATGGGTCTGATGGTTGAAGAGATGGACGACCAGCAGCGCGCGGGGCTTGCGCATTTCGCGCTGCGTCGCGCCGGAGAACCAGACCATGTCGTCGGCCAGCCATTCGGGAGACAGCCCGCGCGCCCACTCCAGGATCGTGACGTCGAAGGCCTGCCGCTGCGCGACGAGGTCGGCCCAGTCCGCGACGAGGTCGGCGGATTCGTGGATGCGGTGGGTCGGCTTCGGTGTGCCGGCGAAGCGCGAAAGCCACATCCGGTCGGCCCAGAGCAGATGGCAGAGCGTGCCGTGGATCGATTTGAAGAAGGCGCCGCGATCCTGCCGGCGGGCTGCGTCGTCCAGCGTGGCGGCAGCGGTCAGGAGGCTCTCGTTCTGCCAGACGCTGTAGCGCGCCATCGTCCGCACATAGGCCGTGTCTATCACTGCCGCCTCCGCTCAGATGACGTTGGTTTCCAAGAGCGGCCGGCCCTCGACGATCCGCTCATGACCGAGATCGCTGAGATCGAGGCTGCGATAGCCGCCATGCAGGATGTGCTCGGCGAGACCGCGCCCGACCGCCGGCGCCTGCTGCAGACCATGACCCGAAAATCCGTTGGCGAGGTAGAGCCCCGACAGGCCAACCGCCGGGCCGACAATGGCGTTATGGTCGAGCTCATTCATGTCATAGGGGCCGGCCCAGGCCCGGCCCGGCCTGATCTGCTCGAAGGCCGGAATGCGGTGGGCGAGCGCCGGCCAGACGACCTCCTCGAAGAAGCCCCAATCGACATCCTCGACATCCGCGTCGGTCTCGATCCACTCCCGGTCCTGCTCGGGTGTCAGCGGCGAGCAGCTGCCGATGAAGAGCTGGCCTTCGCTGCTGCGCTTGCCTTCCGGCCGGCACCAGGAGCCGCTGCGGTCGATCAACAGCGGGCAGTTGTCGACTTCGCCCTTGCAGAGGAAGGAGAAGACATAGCGCTTCATCGAGCGCACCGGGATGGTCACGCCGGCGGTGGCGGCGAGGCGGGCGCCATGCGTGCCGGAGGCGTTGACCGCCGCGCCGCAGGCGATGCGGCTGCCGTCGGCGAGTTCGACGGCGGTGACGCGCCCGTTCTCGACGATGTAACGGGCCACCTCCCCCTGGCGGTAGTCGACGCCGAGCGACCGCGCCTTCTTGCGAAACGCTTGCAACAAGGCCCAGCCGTCGAACCAGCCCTCGCCGCTCACGCCGAAGCTGCCACAGGCGATGTCATCGGTGTTCATCCAGGGAAATTTGCTGCGCAGCATGGGTGCAGCATAAAGCGCAATATCGGCGCCCTCAGTGGCCTGAAGCGCCTGGTTGGCGGCGAGCACGGGAGCGCCCTCTTCGCCCGCCAGGTAGAGATAGCCGCCCTCGTGCAGATCGATCACCGGTGCCTCGCCATCGACAGCCAGATGGGCGCCGATGTTGCGCAGGAAATCGATGCCGTGCAGCGAGATCCGGATGTTCACCGCGCTCGAATACTGCTGGCGGATCGAGGCGGCCGACAGCGCCGAGGCGGCGTAGCGATAGGTCGGGTCCTTCTCGACGACAATGACCCGGCCCCTGAAACCAGGATCGGCCGCGAGGTGATAGGCGACCGAGGAGCCGAGGGCACCACCGCCGCAGATGACGACGTCGGCGGATTCGGACGAAGACGACATGGCGGGTCCCGAGTCAGAGACGGGTGCGCGCTGCGACCCGGTTGATGAACGCTGCGCATGAATGGCGCGGCCGGCGAAACTTGTCGAGTCAGCTCGCCATCTCGCACTCGGCAAGCAGCCAGTCGCGGAACGCCACGACCGCCGGCAGTTCCGCACGGGTCTCCGGGTAGACGAGGTAATAGCCTTCCGTCCCAGTGACCGGGCGATCGAAGGGGATGACCAGCGAGCCGGAGCGCAGTTCCTCCTCGACCAGGAAACGCGGCACGATGGCGAGGCCCAGACCGGCGACGGCTGCCTGCGACACCATGGCGAACTGCTCGAAGCGTGGCCCCATCAGCGCCCGCTGGGGCGGCAGACCCTGCTGCTCGAGCCAGTTGGCCCAGGCGCGAGGCCGCGTCGACTGCTGCAGCAGCGAGCCCCTGAGCATGTCGGCGGGTTCCCTCAAGCCAAGGCGCGCCACCAGCCCGGGCGCGGCGACGGGCACGATCTCCTCGCCCATCAGCCGGTGCAGCCGCGCGCCGGCCCAGACCGGATCGCCGAAATGGATCGCCGCATCGAGCGGCTCGCGCGCGAAGTCGAAGGGCACGAGCTTCGTGGTGAAGTTGATGGTGATGCCGGGATGCGCCTCGGTGAAGCGCGGCAGGCGCGGGATCAGCCAGCGTGTGCCGAAGGTCGGGAGAATGGCGAGGTTCAGCACACCGCCGGCACCTCTGAAGGCCATGGTCGAGACGGTGGCCGCCGCGAGCCGCGAGAGCCCGTCCCGGATCTCGGCGGCATAGGCGGCGCCGGCTGACGTCAGCGCGACGCGCTGCCTCGCGCGCTGGAACAGGGCCACCCCCAGCACCGTCTCGAGATGGGCGACCTGCCGGCTGACGGCGCCTTGGGTCAGGTTGAGTTCCTCCGCCGCACGGGTGAAGCTGCCATGGCGCGCCGCGGCCTCGAAGGCAGCCAGCGCGGACAGCGACGGCACGGTGAGGCGGCCCGGAACGATCTCAGGGTTCATGATCTCTTCTCATCAAGTCGTGAGAACATATCGGTTGCCCGGATCGGGCGTAAGAGGGCATTCTCGGCAGCCTGAAATCCATCCGGCCGAACCGCGCCCAGGACTTATCATGACCTCTCCTATCCCCCAGGACGCACTCGCGCTGCTCAAGCGGCTCGGCGTCACGGATGCCGCCTTCGCCGCCACCGGCCTCGCCGCCCGCTCGCCCATCACGGGCGAGAGCGTCGCGACGCTGCGGGAGACGAGCGCGGCCGAGGCCGCGGCTGCCATCGGCCGGGCGCAGGCCGCCTTCCTGGCCTGGCGCAAGGTGCCGGCGCCGCGGCGTGGCGAGTTTGTGCGCCTGCTCGGCGAGGAACTGCGGGCTGCCAAGGATGACCTCGGCCTGCTGGTGACGATGGAAGCCGGCAAGGTGACCTCCGAGGGGCTCGGCGAGGTCCAGGAGATGATCGATATCTGCGATTTCGCCGTCGGCCTGTCGCGCCAGCTCTACGGTCTGACGATCGCGACCGAGCGCCCCAACCACCGCATGATGGAGACCTGGCATCCGCTGGGCGTCTGCGGCGTGATCTCGGCCTTCAACTTCCCCGTCGCGGTCTGGTCCTGGAATGCGGCGCTCGCCTTCGTCTGCGGCGACAGCGTCGTCTGGAAGCCTTCGGAGAAGACCCCGCTGACCGCGCTCGCCGTGCAGGCGATCGTCCAGAAGACTATGAAGCGCTTCGGCCCCGAGGCGCCCGCCGGCCTGTCGGAGGTGCTGATCGGCGGGCGCGAGATCGGCGACATCCTCGTCCAGGATCATCGCGTGCCGGTGGTCTCCGCCACGGGCTCGACCCGGATGGGTCAGGAGGTCGGCCAGAAGCTCGCCGCGCGCTTCGCCCGCGCCATTCTCGAACTCGGCGGCAACAATGCTGCGATCGTCGCGCCCTCGGCCGATCTCGACCTTGCCCTGCGCGGCATCGCCTTTGCGGCCATGGGCACGGCGGGCCAGCGCTGCACCACGCTGCGCCGGTTGATCGTGCATGAGAGCGTCTATGACGCGCTGATCCCCAAGCTCATCAAGGTCTATGCCAGCGTGAAGATCGGCGACCCGCGCGAGGCGGGCGTGCTGGTCGGCCCGCTCGTCGACGAAGCCGCCTTCAAGGGCATGCAGGCGGCGCTGTCGGAGGCGATGGCCGCCGGCGGCACCGTCCATGGCGGCGAGCGCGTCACGGTCGGGACGGGGGGCTTCTATGTCCGCCCGGCGCTGGTCGAGATGCCCCAGCAGACCGGCCCCGTCGCCCGCGAGACCTTCGCGCCGATCCTCTACGTCATGAAGTACAAGACGCTGGACGAGGCGATCGCGATCCAGAACGCCGTCGGCGCCGGGTTGTCCTCCTCGATCTTCACGCTCGACATGCGCGAGGCCGAGACGTTCATCTCGGGCGAGGGCTCGGATTGCGGAATCGCCAACGTCAATATCGGCCCGTCCGGCGCCGAGATCGGCGGGGCCTTCGGCGGCGAGAAGGAAACCGGCGGCGGCCGCGAGGCCGGCTCCGACGCCTGGAAGGCCTATATGCGCCGGGCCACGAATACGCTCAATTACGGTACTACATTGCCGCTGGCGCAGGGCGTCAGCTTCGATGTGGATGCGTGACGAACAAAGCCGAGGAACCACACCGTCATTGCGAGCATCGCGAAGCAATCCAGGAGCGGCCGCGCTCGACGCCCCCTGGATTGCTTCGTCGCTACGCTCCTCGCAATGACGGTGAGCAGGAACGATGAGGGAGACGACCATGGCCGAAGCCGCCCGCAGCCACAGCACCAGCCACAAGCTGGCCGAATTCACCTGGGACGACGCCTTCCTGCTCGACGAGCAGCTGACCGAGGATGAGCGCCTGATCCGCGACACGGCGCGGGCCTATGCGCAGGAGAAGCTGCAGCCGCGCGTGGCGGAAGCCTATCTCGAGGAGAAGACCGACCGCGCCATCTTCAACGAGATGGGCGAGCTCGGCCTTCTCGGCGTGACCGTGCCGGAGGAGTATGGCTGCGCCGGCGCCAACTACGTCTCCTACGGGCTGGTCGCGCGCGAGGTCGAGCGGATCGATTCCGGCTATCGCTCGATGATGTCGGTGCAGTCCTCGCTAGTGATGTATCCGATCTATGCCTATGGCGACGAGACCCAGCGCAAGAAGTATCTGCCCAAGCTCGGCTCGGGCGAGTGGGTCGGCTGCTTCGGCCTGACCGAGCCCGATGCCGGCTCCGACCCGGCCGGCATGAAGACCCGCGCCGAAAAGGTCGCCGACGGCTATCGCCTGACCGGCTCGAAGATGTGGATCTCGAACTCGCCGATCGCCGACGTCTTCGTCGTCTGGGCGAAGTCGGCCGCGCATGACAACCAGATCCGCGGCTTCATCCTCGAGAAGGGCATGAAGGGGCTCTCGGCCCCGAAGATCGGCGGCAAGCTCAGCCTGCGCGCCTCGATCACCGGCGAGATCGTCATGGACGGCGTGATCGTGCCGGAAGAGAACCTGCTGCCCAACGTCTCCGGCCTGAAAGGCCCGTTCGGCTGCCTCAACCGGGCGCGCTACGGCATTTCCTGGGGCGTGATGGGCGCGGCCGAGGACTGCTTCCACCGCGCGCGCCAGTACGGGCTCGACCGCAAGCAGTTCAACAAGCCGCTCGCCCAGACGCAGCTCTACCAGAAGAAGCTCGCGGACATGCTGACCGAGATCACGCTCGGCCTGCAGGGCTCGCTTCGCGTCGGCCGGCTGATGGACGACGGCAAGATGGCCCCGGAGATGATCAGCCTGGTCAAGCGCAACAATTGCGGCAAGGCGCTGGACATCGCCCGCCAGGCCCGCGACATGCATGGCGGCAACGGCATCCAGATCGAGTACCACGTGATGCGCCATGCGGCGAACCTCGAGACGGTGAACACCTATGAGGGCACGCATGACGTCCACGCGCTGATCCTCGGCCGGGCCGTCACCGGGCTGCAGGCGTTTTTCTGAGCGTGTCCGGCAGCCGTCATGCCCGGGCTTGACCCGGGCATCTCGCCCCGCGTGAACTTCCCCGGAGATGGTCGGGTCAAGCCCGACCATGACGTCGAGCCAAAAGCGCCATGACCGTCACCCCTCCCCTCGCCGGCCTGCGCGTCCTCGAACTCGCGCGTATCCTCGCCGGGCCCTGGATCGGCCAGGTGCTGGCCGATCTCGGCGCCGATGTCGTCAAGGTCGAGGCGCCCGAGGGCGACGACACCCGCAAATGGGGGCCGCCCTTCGTCGAAGGCGCGGGCGAGGAGCATCTCTCGGCCGCCTATTTCCACTCCGCCAATCGCGGCAAGCGCTCGATCACCGCCGATTTCCGCACGCCCGAGGGCCAAGCGCTGGTGCGCAGGCTCGCGGCCCATGCCGATGTCGTGGTCGAGAACTTCAAGGTCGGGGGCTTACAGAAATACGGGCTCGACGCCGCCTCGCTGCGAGCCGCCTATCCGCGACTGATTTACTGCTCGGTCACGGGCTTCGGCCAGACCGGCCCCTATGCGCCGCGCGCGGGCTACGACTTCCTGGTCCAGGGCATGGGCGGGGTGATGTCGCTGACCGGCGAGCCGGCGGGCGCGCCGATGAAGGCGGCCTATGCGACGGCGGATATCTATACCGGGCTCTACGCCACGATCGGCATCCTCTCGGCCCTGCGTAGGCGCGACGCCACCGGCGAGGGCGCGACGCTCGACATGGCGCTGCTCGACAGCCAGATCGCCGTGCTCGGCAACCAAGCGCTGAACTATCTCGTCTCGGGCAACCTGCCGCCGCGGCTGGGCAACGCGCATCCGAACATCGTGCCGTATGATGTGTTTCCCGTCGCGGACGGGCACATCATCATCGCAACCGGCAATGACGGGCAGTGGCGCAAGCTCTGCGAGGTGCTGGGCGAGGCAGGCCTGGCGGACGACCCGGCCTATGTCGACAACCGCTCGCGGGTGAAGAACCGCGTCGCGCTCACCGAGAGGCTGCATGCCCTTTGCCAGCGCTACACCAAGGCCGACCTGCTGGCGGCGCTGGAGAAGGTCGGTGTCCCGGCCGGCCCGATCAACGCCGTCGACGAGGTCTTCGCCGATCCGCAGGTGGTCGCGCGCGGCGTCCGGGTCGATCTCGCCAGCGCCGAGGCGACGGGCGGCGCGATTCCCACGGTCGCCTCGCCGATCGTCATGGACGGAGTCCGGCAGGTCTCGCCGCGTCCGAGCCCGCGGCTGGGCGAACATGAGAGCGAGATCTTGAACGACCCGGCCTGGGGCGGGCGCCTCGGATAATGTGACGTACACGGCCCTTGATTTGAGGAGCCGCGAGAGGAATGTGGCTATGGCACTACGCACCGGCGGGCAGATCCTCGTCGACCAACTCCTGATCCATGGCGCCACCGATGCGTTCTGCGTTCCAGGCGAGAGCTATCTCGCCGTGCTCGACGCGCTGCACGACGCCAAGCTGAAGGTCACGATCTGCCGGGCCGAGGGCGGCGCCTGCATGATGGCCGAAGCCGCCGGCAAGCTGACGGGCAGGCCTGGCATCTGCTTCGTCACGCGCGGGCCGGGCGCCACGAACGCCTCGCCGGGGGTCCATATCGCGCATCAGGATTCGACGCCGCTGATCCTGTTCGTCGGCCAGATCGACCGCTCGATGCGCGAGCGCGAGGCCTTCCAGGAACTCGACTACCGTGCCGTCTTCGGCACCATGACGAAATGGGCGACCGAGATCGACCAGGCCGAGCGCATTCCCGAGATCATCAGCCGCGCTTTCCATGTGGCCACCTCGGGCCGCCCCGGCCCAGTGGTGATCGCGCTGCCAGAGGACATGCTGACCGACGTCGTCGAAGCGGTCGATGCCGAGCCCTATCAGGTCACCGAGACCCATCCGTCGCTGCTGCAGACCATCGATCTGCAGAAGCGGCTCTGGGCGGCGAAGTCGCCGGTCGCGATCCTCGGCGGCTCGCGCTGGGACCCGCAGGCGATCGCGCGCTTCCAGCGCTTCGCCGAGCGTTTCGACCTCCCCGTCGCCGTCTCCTTCCGGCGGCAGATGCTGTTCCCGGCCGACCACCCGAACTTCGCCGGCGATCTCGGCATCGGCCCCAATCCGAAGCTGCTGGCGCGGATCAAGGAGAGCGACCTCGTCCTCCTCGTCGGCGGGCGGCTCTCGGAGATGCCGAGCCAGTCCTACTCGCTCTTCGGCATTCCCAATCCGGGCCGGCCGCTGGTGCATGTCCATCCCGACGCCGAGGAGTTGGGCCGGGTCTACCGCCCGACACTGGCGATCAACGCCTCGCCCACCGCTTTCTGCGCCGCGCTGGAGACGGTGCATCCCCCGCAGCAAATCCCCTGGGCCGGTGCGGCGGCTGCGGCGCATGAAGCCTATCTCGGCTGGAGCGAGCAGCCGGCGCCGGTCGCCGGCACGTTCCATCCCGGCGAGATGGTGCGCTGGCTGCGCAACCACCTGCCGGACGATGCGATCCTCTGCAACGGCGCCGGCAATTACGCGACCTGGGTGCACCGCTTCCACCGCTTCACCAAGTTCGCGACGCAGTTGGCCCCGACCTCGGGCTCGATGGGCTATGGCGTGCCGGCAGCGATCGGCGCCAAGCGGCTCTATCCGGAGCGCACGGTCGTGGCCTTCGCCGGCGACGGCTGCTTCCTGATGAACGGGCAGGATTTCGCCACCGCTGTCCAGTACGACCTGCCGGTCATCGTCATCGTCGTCGACAACGGCATGTACGGCACCATCCGGATGCATCAGGAGCGGGAGTATCCGGGCCGCGTCTCGGCGACGGCGCTGAAGAACCCCGATTTCGCCGCCTATGCGCGGGCCTTCGGCGGTCATGGCGAGCGCGTCGAGACGACCGCGGAATTCGGCCCTGCCTTCGAGCGGGCGCAGGCCTCCGGCAAGCCTGCCATCATCCACTGCCTTCTCGATCCCGAGGCGATCACGCCGGCCCGCTCGCTCTCCACCATCCGGGCAGAGGCGCTGGCGGCGAAGGGCTGACCAAGCGCTCCACCTGCCGCGCTCAAAATGTTAACCGCTTCGGTGAACCGGGGCTGAACCTTTTGCGACCATTGCTCGTTGATCAGCCGATTGACGGAGGATGGTGCGATGACGGCGCGGCGAGCGACGATGGTGGGGATGGTGGCCGTGATGGCGGCGGCGGGAGCGCCGGCGCAGGCGGCCAACATCTTCGAGGAGCTGGGCCGCGCCATCTTCGGCGGCGGCGGCCAGCGCCTGCGCGCGACGCCGATCTATGAATATGACGAGCCGCGACAGGTGCTGCCCCGCCAGAAGGCACCCGAGGTCTCGTCCAAGCCGAAGCCGCCGGTCGTTCAGCTCGATCCATCCTCGGACCCGAACTGGTATCTGAAGGACCCGACCCTGCGGCGCGGCGACATCGTCGTCACCGCGCAGGGCGTGATGGTCTATCAGGGCGGACGCGGCGGCGACGGTCGGCGCAGCGACTTCACCGCCCTCAGCGCCGGCAAGGACAGCAAGGGCTGGAAGGCCCAGCTCGAGACCGCCGCGGCGGGCGGACGCAGCTTCTTCGAGGGCGCCACGGCCCCGCCGAAGCCCGCCATCACCGCGCAGGCCGAAGCGAAAGCCCCCTGATCGACGCGACACGCCTCAGACGAGGCGCGCGGCAACCAGCTTGCGCAGTGCGCGCAGGTCCTTGACGAAGCCGCGGATGCCCTCAGCGAGCTTTTCCGTCGCCATCGCATCTTCATTGAGCGCGAAGCGGAAAGCCCTCTCGTCGAGATGAAGACGAGCCGGCGCCTCGCGCGGCGTATCGGGAGAGAGTTTGCGCGGCAGCTCGCCGGTCGCGGCGGCGAGTTCATCGAGCAGAGCCGGACCGATCGTCAACCGGTCACAGCCGGCGAGCGCCTCGATCTCGCCGGTGTTGCGGAAGGACGCGCCCATCACGACCGTGCCGATTCCGTGGGCCTTGTAGTAGTCGTAAATCGTGCGGACCGACACCACGCCCGGATCGGTCTCCGCGGTATAGGGCCCACCGCCCGCCCTGACGTGCCAGTCGAGGATTCGCCCGACGAAGGGCGAGATCAGAAAGGCCTTGGCGTCGGCACAGGCGACGGCCTGCGGCAGGCTGAACAGCAGCGTCAGATTGCAGTCGATGCCCTCGGCCTGCAGGACCCTGGCAGCCTGGATGCCCTCCCAGGTCGAGGCGATCTTGATCAGGATACGGTCCTTATGGATCCCCCGCTCCTGATACGCGGCAATGATGGCGCGTGCCTTATCGATCGTCGCCTGCGTGTCGAAGGAGAGATCGGCATCGACCTCCGTCGAAACCCGACCAGGGACGATCTTCGTCAGCTCGGCGCCGAAGGTCACGGCCAGCCGGTCGCAGACGGCATGGACCGTCGATTCACCCCCGCCAGACTTCTTGCCCCAGGTCACGGCCTCCTCGACCAGATCGGCATAGGCCGGCGTCTCGACAGCCTTGAGGATCAGGGTCGGATTGGTCGTGCAATCGACGGGCTTCAGCCGGCGGACCGCTTCGATGTCGCCGGTATCGGCAACGACAGTGGTCATCTGGCGGAGCTGGTCGAGCTTTGAGGCAGTCATGTCGGTCCTGTGGAAGGCTGGTCGTGGAGCCCGAAAGTGGGACGGCGGGGTGGAAGGGTCAACCCGGCAACGCGAAGAGCAGCGCCCACATCCGTGACAGCCGGGCAGATGACGACGCTTTCATGGATATGTCATATGCGCAGACTACCGCCAGCGCAGGCCCCGTTCCGGGCATCCGCAAAGGAGACCTCCATGCGCTTCAAGGCGTTCCCCCGCGCCCTCGCCACCGGCCTCTTCGCCAGCTTTTCGGCCGCGTTCCTGCTTGCAGGCCAGGCCGCAGCGGTCGAAGGCAAGCTCGTCCTCTACACGAGCCAGCCCAACACCGACGCCCAGCAGACCATCGACGCTTTCAAGGCCAAGCATCCCAAGGTCGAGATCAGCTTCGTGCGCGACGGGACGCCGCGCGTCATGGCGAAACTGCGGGCCGAGTTCGAGGCGGGCGCGCCCCAGCCCGACCTGCTGCTGATCGCGGACGCGGTCACCATGGAAGGCCTCAAGAAGGAAGACCGCCTGCTGGCGCATGACAAGGCCGACATCTCGGCCTACCCCGCCGGCGTGCACGACAAGGCGAAGTTCTGGTTCGCGACCAAACTGATCACCACGGGCATCGTCTACAACACCAAGGCGCCGCTGAAGCCGTCGAGCTGGCTCGACCTGACGAAGCCCGAAGCGAAGAACCTCGTCGCGATGCCCAGCCCGCTCAATTCGGGTGCGGCGATGATCCACACGATCACGCTCAGCAGCAACCTTCCGACCGGCTGGGGCTTCTATGAGGCGCTGCAGAAGAATGGCGCCCTCGCTGCCGGCGCCAATGGCGACATCCTCCGCCAGGTCGCCACGGGCGAGAAGCTCTACGGCATGATCGTCGACTTCATGCCGATTCGCGAGAAGGCCAAGGGCGCACCGGTCGAGTTCGTCTTCCCGAGCGAGGGCGTCTCGGCCGTGAGCGAGCCGGTGGCGATCCTGAAGACCAGCAAGAATCCCGAAGCCGCCAAGGCCTTCGTCGACTTCCTGCTGTCGAAGGAGGGCCAGGAACTCGCCCTCAAGCAGGGCTATGTCGCGGCCCACCCGGACGTCGCCCTGCCGGCCGGATACCCCGCCTGCAGCGCGATCAAGCTGATGCCGTTCGATGCCGCCAAGGCGCTGGCCGACGAACCCGCCGCCCGCAAGCGCTTCAGCGCGATCTTCGAGTGACGCTCGCCGCCCAGACCGGATGGCGCGAGGCGCCGGGCCGCCCGTCCTGGCGACACCCCGCCCTGCCGGCGGGGCTGGGGCTGCCGGTACTGGTCGCCGCCATCGCGTTCCTGCTGGGCGGCGTGCCCTTCCTGCGTCTGGCGGGGGCCGCCCTCGCGCCTGGCGGGCAGTTCGCGCCCGCCGACGCCCTTGCCCTGCTCGCCAGCCGCTCGGCAATCAATGCGACGCTGCACACGCTCGAGACGGCCGGACTCTCGGCGCTCGGCGCGCTCCTGATCGGCGGCGCGGCGGCGATCCTGCTGAGCGTCACCGACATGCGCGGCAAGAGGCCGATCGCCTTCGCCCTCGTCTTCTCGATGATGATCGCGCCGCAGGTTGCCGCGCTCGCTTTTCTCAGCCTGTTCGCGCCGCAATCACCGATCCTGGCGCTGATCGGCCTCGCCCCGCCTCCGGGCACGCCGAACCCGCTGCTCGGTCGAGGCGGGATCGCGCTGGTCATGGCGCTGCACCACGCCCCGCTCGTCGCCATCACGCTCTGGACCGGGCTGCGCAGCGTGCCTCATTCGCTGATCGAGGCCGCCCAGATGGAGGGCGCGGGACCGGCGACCATCATCGGCCGCGTGCTGCTGCCGGTGCTGCGTCCGCAGATCATCGCCGCGGCGCTGCTCGCCTTCGTGGCCGGCATCGGCAATTTCGGGATTCCCGCGCTGCTCGGCCTGCCGGTGAACTATCTGACGCTGCCGACGCTGATCTACCGGCGCCTGTCGAGCTTCGGTCCGGCCGGCCTGCCGGACGCCGCCGCACTCTCGATCCTCGTCGGGCTGGTCGCGGCGCTGGGCATTGCGGCCGGCATGCTGGCGACGCGGCGGGCCGGCGGCAAGGTCGAGATCGAGCGGCCGCTCGAGCCGTTCTGGACGCTCGGCCGGGCGCGGCCCTTCGTCACCGGCGCGCTATTGCTCCTGCTCGCAGTCAAGCTCGGCCTGCCCTTCCTGGCTCTGCTGGCAGAGGCGCTGACGCCGGCGCTCGGTGTCGCCCTGACTTGGCAGAGCCTGACCTTCGAGAAATTCGCCGAGGTTCTGCTGCGGCAGGACGTGACGATGCGGGCCTTTCGCAACTCCTTCCTCTTCGCCGGCAGCGCCGCGCTGATCCTGGCGCTCGGCTCGATTGCCTTCGCCTATGCCTTGGAGCGGCGGATGGGGAAGCTGCGCCGTATCGTCGAGGCGGTGATCGAGCTGCCCTATGCGCTGCCGGGCGTGGTGCTCGCCATCGCCTGCATCCTGATGTTCCTGAAGCCGCTGCCGCTGCTGGGCGTGAGCATCTACGCCACACCCTTCATCATCCTCTTCGCCTATCTCGCGCGCTTCCTGCCGCTGGCGCTGAAGGCGCCGCTGGCCGCCATGGCGCAGATCGAGGCGCATCACGAAGAGGCGGCGCGGCTCGACGGCGTGACGCTCTGGCAGATGCTGCGCTTCATCGTGGCGCCCATCCTCGCCCCGGCAGCGGTGGTGAGTGCGCTGATGGTGTTCCTCGTGGCCTTCAACGAGCTGACCGTCTCGGCCCTGCTCTGGTCGTCAGGCACCGAAACACTCGGCGTGGTGCTTTTCTCTCTCAAGGAAGCGGGTCTCGCCGGCGAGGCGGCGGCCGTCGCGATCAGCGCCTCGGTCGTGATCCTCGCCGCGATGCTGACGCTCGACCGGCTGGCGAAGCGGTTTCCCGGCAACGTTCTGCCCTGGCGAATCTAGCCCATAGTCGAACTGACGAGCCGCATCGCAGCCCGAGCGATCAAGCCGGCGACGCCGCCGCCTGTGTCTCGCCCATCAGCAGGGCGCGGTTCGCCTTGGCCTCGCGGACGATGAAATCGACGATCGCCCGGACGCGGGCCACGTCCTTCAGATCGGCATGGACGAGCATCCAGAAGGAGCGCGTGATCGAGACCGTCTCGGGCAGCACCGGCACCAGCCTCGGCTCGTCCGCCGCCATGAAGTGGTGGATCACGCCGATACCCGCTCCGGAGACGACAGCGTTCATTTGCGCCAGCACGCTCGAACTCTGCACCTGGGCGCGGAGGCCCTTGGCGATTTCGTCGAGATAGTCGAGTTCGGGGGTGAAGATCAGATCGTCGATGTAACCGACGATGCGGTGGGCGAAGAGATCCTCCGGCTTCGTCACGGGCGGCATGGCGTCGAGATAATCCCGGCTTGCATAGAGGCCGAGGCGGTAGTCCGAGAGCTTGCGCGCGACGACCTTGCCCTCCTTGGGCGGCGCGAGCGTGATCGCGACATCGGCCTCGCGCTTCGAGAGCGAGAGCAGCCGGGGCATGGCGATGAGCTGGAGTTCGAGGCCGGGATAGACGCCGGCGAGCTTGGCCAGTCGCGGTGCGAGGAAGACCGTGCCGAAGCCGTCCGGCGCGCCGATCCGGACCGTGCCGGCCAGCGCCATGTCGGCGCCGCCGATGTCGCTCTGGATCGCCAGCGCATCGGTTTCCATGTTCTCGGCGCGGACCAGCAGACGCTCGCCATGCGCCGTCAGCGTATAGCCCTGCGGGCGCCGCTCGAAGAGCTTGGCCTTGAGCGATTCCTCGAGCGAGGTGATGCGACGCGAAACGGTGGCGTGATCGGCGCCCAGGCGCCGGGCGGCGGCGGTCAGGCGGCCGGAGCGGGCCACGGCGAGGAAAAAGCGCAGATCATCCCAGTCGAACCGCTCCATCGCCACTCCCCGGTATTTGCTTTTCCGCACGCCGTCGGCTCAGCAGTCGCTATAGCCGTGCGCAAACAGGAATGGTAGGGGAGAGCGGAATTTCGAGCCATCACCATTGGTAGGGGAGGACGCGATGCGTCAGGTCGGGCACTTCATCGGCGGCAAGCATGTCGCCGGCACCTCGGGGCGCAGCGCCGACATCTACCAGCCGATGGACGGTTCGGTGATCGGCAAGGTCGCGCTGGCCTCGGTCGCCGAGCTGCGCGCCGCTGTCGAGAATGCCGCCGAGGCGCAGCCGAAGTGGGCCGCGGTCAACCCGCAGCGCCGCGCCCGCGTGCTGATGAAGTTCCTCGACCTGATCGCGCAGAACAATGACGAACTGGCCGAACTGCTCGCCCGCGAGCACGGCAAGACCATTCCCGACGCCAAGGGCGACATCCAGCGCGGCGTCGAGGTGGTCGAGTTCTCGCTCGGCGTGCCGAACCTGATGAAGGGCGAGTTCACCGACGGCGCCGGCCCCGGCATCGACATCTATTCGCTGCGCCAGCCGCTCGGCGTCTGCGCCGGCATCACGCCGTTCAACTTCCCGGCGATGATCCCGCTCTGGAAGCTCGGCCCCGCGATCGCCTGCGGCAACGCCTTCATCCTGAAGCCCTCCGAGCGCGATCCGGGCGTGCCGATGCGCCTGGCCGAGCTGTTCATCGAGGCAGGCGGCCCTCCCGGAATCTTCAATGTCGTCAACGGCGACAAGGAGGCGGTCGACGCCATCCTCGACGATCCCGACATCAAGGCGGTCGGCTTCGTCGGCTCGACCCCGATCGCGGAGTACATCTACGCCCGCGGCTGCGCGGCCGGTAAGCGCGTGCAGTGCTTCGGCGGCGCCAAGAACCACATGATCATCATGCCCGATGCCGACATGGACCAGGCGGTCGATGCGCTGATCGGCGCCGGCTACGGCTCGGCCGGCGAGCGCTGCATGGCGATCTCGGTCGCGGTTCCCGTCGGCAAGGCCACCGCCGACGAGTTGGTCAAGCGGCTGATCCCCCGCGTCGAAAGCCTCAAGGTCGGCCCCTCCACGGACGTCACCGCCGATTACGGCCCGGTCGTCACCAAGGCCGCCATGGAGAAGATCAAGTCCTACGTCGATATCGGCGTTCAGGAAGGCGCCAGCCTCCTCGTCGACGGCCGCGGCTTCACCATGCAGGGCTATGAGAACGGCTTCTATGTCGGCGGCTGCCTGTTCGACAACGTGACCAAGGACATGCGCATCTACAAGGAGGAGATCTTCGGGCCGGTCCTCTCGGTACTGCGCGCCGAGAGCTATGACGAGGCGCTGAAGCTCACCAACGACCACGAATACGGCAACGGCACCGCGATCTTCACCCGCGACGGCGATGCGGCACGCGACTTCGCCTCGAAGGTCCAGGTCGGCATGGTCGGCATCAACGTGCCGATCCCGGTGCCCCTGGCCTATTACACCTTCGGCGGCTGGAAGCGCTCGTCCTTCGGCGACCTGAACCAGCACGGCCCGGACTCGATCCGCTTCTACACCAAGACCAAGACGGTGACGGCGCGCTGGCCGAGCGGCATCAAGGACGGCGCGAGCTTCGTAATCCCGACGATGGGTTGAGAACGACCACCTCCCTTGCTATCATCTTTGATAGCAAGGGAGGTGTGGCATGGGCAATCTGCTGATCCGCGATGTCGAGGAGGCGGTGGTGCGGCGACTGAAGCTCAAGGCCGAACTCAACGGGACATCACTGCAGCACGAAGCCAGCCTCGCGTTGACGCGTGGTGCTCCGCTGACCGGCGCGGATCGGAAGGCTCTGTTCGAGAAGTTCGAGCGCGAACACGGCTTCCCGAAAGTGAACATAAGCGGGGCCGAAATCGTCCGAGAGATCCGCGATGAAGCGGACGATTGGGACCGCGATCTGTGATGATCGTCGACACCAGCGTGCTGTTCGACGCGGTGGTCGATGGCCCTCGCAGTCACACTGCAAGGACGGCCATGGCTGAGGTAGAGACCTTGTTGGCGCCGGACCTGATCCGCATCGAGTTGGCCAATGCATTGACGCGATCGGTCCGGCGCAACGCCGTTACGTCTGCGTTCGCGCGTGCCGCTTACGATTTCGCAGAAGGGCTCGTGCCGATCGAACCAAGCGTGCCGGAGGTTTCGCGTGCGCTCGAGTTGTCGCTGGAACTCGTCCATCCGTGCGCAGACTGTCTTTTTTTGGCCTTTTCGGAAAGGCGCGGCGCTCGCCTCGCCACCTCCGATGCGCAGTTCGCACGCAAGCTCGCTGGCACGGGCTACGCCCGTCTGATCCATCTGATCGAGGCTTGACCCTATGACCGCCTTCGCCCTCTCCGAAGATCAGCTCGCCATTCAGGGCATGGCCACCGCCTTCGCCGCCGAGACGCTCGCGCCCAACGCGATGCGCTGGGACGAGGAGAAGCATTTCCCCGTCCCTGAAATGCGCCAGGCGGCGGCGCTCGGCATGGGCGGCATCTACATCGCCGAGGATGTCGGGGGCTCCGGCCTCACGCGGCTCGATGCGGCGCTGATCTTCGAGGCGCTCTCGACCGGCTGCCCGACGGTGGCGGCCTATATCTCGATCCACAACATGTGCGCCTGGATGATCGACCGCTACGGCTCGGCCGAGCAGCGGGCGGCCTTCCTGCCGAAGCTCTGCACGATGGAGCATCTGGCGAGCTACTGCCTGACCGAGCCCGGCGCCGGCTCGGACGCCGCCGCGCTCAAGACGAAGGCGGTCCGCGACGGCGACCATTACATCCTCGACGGGCAGAAGCAGTTCATCTCGGGCGCCGGCGTCTCCGACCTCTATGTCGTGATGGTGCGCACCGGCGAGGCCGGCCCCTCGGGCATCTCGACCCTCGTCGTCGAGAAGGGCACGCCCGGCCTTTCCTTTGGCGCCAACGAGAAAAAGATGGGCTGGAACGCCCAGCCGACCCGCGCCGTGATCTTCGAGAACTGCCGCGTTCCCGTCGCCAACCGGCTGGGACCCGAGGGCATCGGCTTCAAGATCGCGATGGCGGGGCTGGATGGCGGGCGCCTCAACATCGGGGCCTGCTCGCTCGGCGGCGCGCAAAGCGCGCTCGACAAGGCGCTGGCCTATGCACAGGAGCGCAAGGCCTTCGGCTCGCGCATCGCGGATTTCCAGGCGTTGCAGTTCAAGCTCGCCGACATGGCCACGGAGCTGGAGGCCGCGCGCAGCCTGCTCTGGCGGGCTGCGGCGGCGCTCGACGCCAAGACGCCGGACGCCACCAAGCTCTGCGCGATGGCCAAGCGCGTCGCGACCGATACGGGCTTCACCGTCGCCAACGAGGCGCTGCAGATCCATGGCGGCTATGGCTATCTCGCCGATTACGGGATCGAGAAGATCGTCCGCGATCTGCGCGTCCACCAAATCCTCGAAGGCACCAACGAGGTGATGCGGATGATCGTGGCGCGCGGGCTGGTCGGCCGGGCGAAGGGGAATTGAAACGCGGCGTCATTCTCAGGCGGAGCGAAGCGCAGACCCGAGAATCTCTGTCATGAGCTGGTCGGCTCAAGGCCGACCATGACGTCGCAACCAACAGGAGAAACGACCATGACCAGCATCGCCTTCATCGGCCTCGGCAATATGGGCGGCCCGATGGCCGGGAACCTCGTCAAGGCTGGGCATGAGGTCCACGCCTTCGATCTGGTTCAGGCGTCGAAGGACGCCGCGGCCGAACTCGGCGTCTTGATTGCCGGCTCGGCGCAGGAGGCCGTCGCGGGCGCCGAGGTCGTCGTCACGATGCTGCCGGCCGGCAAGCATGTGCTCGCCGTCTGGAGCGACGTGCTGCCCCGCGTGAAGAACGGTGCCCTGATCATCGACTGCTCGACCGTCGATGTCGAAAGCGCACGCAAGGCGCATGGGCTGGCCGGCGAACGCGGTTGCCTCTCGCTCGACGCTCCGGTCTCTGGCGGCACGGGCGGGGCCAAGGGCGGCACGCTGACCTTCATGGTCGGCGGCTCCGAGGAGGCCTTCGCGCTGGGTGAGCCGATCCTGAAGGCGATGGGCCGGCGCATCGTGCATTGCGGCGCCGCGGGCAACGGCCAGGCCGCCAAGATCTGCAACAACATGATCCTCGGCATCTCGATGATCGGCGTGTCGGAGGCCTTCGTCCTGGCGGAGAAGCTAGGCCTGCCGCATCAGGCGCTGTTCGACGTCGCTTCGACCTCGTCGGGCCAGTGCTGGTCGCTGACGACCTATTGCCCGGTGCCGGGCCCGGTGCCGACCTCGCCGGCCAACAACGAGTACAAGCCCGGCTTCGCCTCGGCCCTGATGCTGAAGGACCTCAAGCTCTCGCAGGAGGCCGCCCAGGCCGCCGGTGCGTCCACGCCGCTCGGCGCCGCCGCGACGCAGCTCTACGGGCTGCACAATGCCTGGGGCGAAGGCGGCACCGATTTCTCGGCCATCGTCCATCTGCTGCGCGGCCGCAGCGCCTCGTAAGCGTGCTTGCGCGAGGGCGTGAGCCGGGTTTAGGACGGAGGGCATGAACGACGCCTCCCGTCCCCGCGAACGCTCGGCCCTCACCGGCTTCGCCGTCAACAAGCTCGACCGGCGCGAGGATCTGCGCAACAACCCCGATGCCGTCAACGCGCTACGCCACCGCTCGGATACGCGCATCGCCGTCGTCGCCGGTGAGACGCCGATCCTGAAGAAGCTCGACGGCGAGGCGCTCTCGATCTGGTTCAGCCATGGCGAGACGCAGTCGCTCGGCGACGGGCTGGAGGAGGCCTTCCTCGGCCTGGCGCCCGATGGCGCCCCGCGTTTCGGGCGCCTGCTGGACCGGGCGCAGGCGGATGTACTGCGGGCGCGGCCCGAACTGGTTGTCACGGATCTGCGCTCGGTCGCGCTCAAGCGGCTGGTCCCGGAGGACGAGGTCGGCCCGCTCGGCCAGGCCAAGGCGCTGCTGGACTGGCATGCGCGCCACCGCTTCTGCGCCCAGTGCGGCGGACCGACCCATCTCGGCGCCTCGGGCTGGAAGCGCGAATGCAGCGCCTGCGGCGCCCAGCACTTCCCGCGTACCGACCCGGTCGTGATCATGCTGGTGACGCGCGGCGAGAGCTGCCTGCTGGCGCGCCAGGCGCGTTTCGCGCCGGGGATGTATTCCTGCATCGCCGGCTTCGTCGAGCCGGGCGAGACCTTCGAGGACGCGGTGCGCCGCGAGAGCTGGGAGGAGGCCGGCCTGCGCGTCGGCACCGTCCGCTACATCGCCTCGCAGCCCTGGCCCTTCCCCTCCTCGCTGATGATCGGCTGCATCGCGGAGGCGCTGAACGACGAGATCGTGCTCGACATGACCGAGCTCGAGGCCGGGCGCTGGTTCACCCGCGACGAGGCGCTGGCGATGCTGGACGGCACCCATCCCGAGGGCTTCACCAGCCCGCAGCATCTCGCGATCGCCAACACGCTACTGCGAGCCTGGGCGGTCGAGGGCGAGACGGCTTGATCAGGAGCGATCGGTAGAGCGCCTTCTCAGCAGGGATCCTAGGTCAGTGAAGCGCTGCTATTCTTGCCTAGCGTTGTTGATCCTGTCGCCGGCACTCCTGTTACTCGGCTATTATGCCATCTACAGCCGCGAATTTGCGTATCGCATCTCGCTTACGGTCGAAACCCCGGCGGGACTCCGCCAAGGCTCGAGCGTCATTCGCGTCTTCTTTGGGCCGAGTTTCGGTTGGTCGTCGCGCGGAATCAGTTCGAGGGGAGAGGCAACCTTCATCGATCTCGGCGAGGGCAAGCACGTTGTCGCGCTTCTGGCCCAAGGCCCGCGCGGCGACGCGGGCAATCTGCAGACGCTCGTGTCGCAGGCTCTTTTTGGCCTGAGTCCGCAGGGTTATCTCAAGCGAGCTCCGATCGAGGTCGCAGAGTTACCTGTTGGCACGCGTGTTGCGCTGGTGGGTGAGACCATTCCCACGCTGGTGACATTCAGGAACACGAACGATCGCGCCAGCGCCAAGGTCGTCGCGCCGACAGGTTTCGCAGCGAGCTTCGGCCAAGGTTACGAACTGAGAAGTGCCGATCTTGAGATCGTGTCCGCCGGGATCTGGCCGTTCAACCTGTTGCCGGTTCCGTGGCCGAAATCGCTGTTTGGCGAATCGGTGATCCGACAGATTGAGTCTCGGTTGCCCTTTCTCGTTACGGATCGAGAGCAGCTTTGGACGCAACGCACTCCTCCCAACGCTCCATACATTACCCAATTGCGGCAATTCTTGAGGGACTGAACGATGGCGTTATGGAGTTGACCCGGTTTTGTGGACACCCCTGAAGTCATTTGCCGGAGTGTCTGATCCCGCGTTTTCGATCCTCGTATCTGCCGGAGTTCCGGCGGCAGATGGTCGAGATGGAGCGAAAGCCGCTTCTTAGCGACAGAGAGGGTGCCCTCCGCCACGACAGCCGCCCTGCCCTCACTCCGCGGCCTCGGCGAAGTTCTCGCGCAGGGGGCTCGCCGGGTAGACGCCGAGGATCTTCACCTCCTTCGAGAAGAAGGCGAGTTCGTCGAGCGCGCGGCGCAGGGCGGGATCCTCCGGATGCCCCTCGACATCGGCATAGAACATCGTCGCCGAGAACTGGCCGTCGACCATGTAGCTCTCGAGCTTGGTCATGTTGATGCCGTTGGTGGCAAATCCGCCCATCGCCTTGTAGAGCGCGGCCGGCAGGTTGCGGACCTGGAAGATCAGCGTCGTCACCGTCTTCGCGGCGCCCTGGCGGGTGAATTCGGGGTATTTCGAGAGGATGACGAAGCGCGTTGTGTTGTGCTTCTCGTCCTCGATGTCCTCCATCAGGATCTCGAGGCCGTAGACTTCGGCCGCGATGCGCGGCGCGATTGCCGCCCGGGTGACGTCCGCCGCCTCCGCCACCTGACGGGCCGAGCCGGCGGTGTCGGCCGCGACCTCGGCCTTGAGGCCGAGCTTGCGGATGATCTTGCGGCACTGGCCGAGCGCATGGATGTGGCTCTGCACCCGCGTCAGCGTCGCCAGGGTCGCGCCCTTCACCGCCATCAGATGGAAGCGGATCGGCAGGAAATGCTCGCCGATGATGTGCAGCCCCGAGCGCGGCAGCAGGTGGTGGATATCGGCGACACGGCCGGCGATCGAGTTCTCGATCGGGATCATGCCGTAGCGCGCGGTGCCGTCGGAGACCGCCGCCAGCGCATCCTCGAAGGTGGCGCAGGGCAGAAGCTCGCAATCCGGAAAAACCTGCAGGGCGGCCTGGGAGGAGAAGGCGCCGGGTTCGCCCTGGTAGGAAACGATGATGGTCATGAATGCGGCTCTCGGACTTCAGGCGCTGGTCTTCAGGACCGCGCGGGCGCGGTCGAGGTCGGGGGGCGTGTCGACGCCGCGCGGGACATGGTCGATGATCATGGCGTCGATGCGCATACCGTCCTCGAGCGCGCGCAGCTGCTCGAGGCTCTCGCGCTTCTCCAGCGTCGATTGCGGCAGGCTGACGAATCGGTCGAGCGCGCGGCGGCGATAGGCGTAGATGCCGACATGGTGGTAGAGCGGGCCCTCGCCATAGGGTGCCGTGGCGCGGGTGAAATAGAGCGCCCGCAGGCGGCCCGGTGCCACGGGGCTGCCGATCATCTTGACGACGCTGGGGGCGGTTTTTTCCTCCTCGTCGGTGATCAGCCCGACGAGCGTGGCGATCTGCACCGCCGGATCCGCCAACGGCGTGATCGAGGCGGCGATCGCGATGGGATCCAGCGTGGGGAAATCGCCCTGGACGTTGACGATGACGTCGTGGAGGCCGTTGGGATCGAGGATGTCGGCCGCCTCCTTGATGCGGTCCGAGCCCGAGGGGTGCTCGGCGCTGGTCATCACCGCGACGCCGCCCGCGGCCTCGACTGCGGCCTTGATGTCGTCCGAGTCGGTCGCGACCGCGACGGGGCCGATGCCGGCCGCGACGGCGCGGCGCCAGACGCGAACGATCATCGGCTCGCCATGGATGTCGGCCAGCGGCTTGCCGGGCAGGCGCGTCGCTCGAAGGCGCGCAGGGATCAGGATCAGCGGGTCCGACATGATGGCTGGCAGGGCTCGTTAGCGGCGGCGCACAGGCGGCGCGCGAGGCGTCAAAAGGTCTCAAAGCGGAGCGTGCTTATACGAGTTGCAATGAGGCGCGCAAAGCGGTTAAGCAACGCGCGGGTGTCGGCCCTTCCGGGTCCGCACGATGCTGTCTTGCTTCCCGTGCCGGGCGCACGGGCGGCCGAGGGTTCGGATACGATGGATATCGAAACCAACAAGATCGCCGGTGCCGTTCTCTCGACGCTGCTCGTGGTGATGGGCCTCAACATGACGGCCGGCATCGTGTTCGCGCCGAAGAAGCCCGCCGTTCCCGGCTACGACCTGCCGAGCGACGAGCCTGTGGCTGCCGCTGCTGGGCCGGCCGCCGCGGCCGAGGAGCCGATCGCGGTTCGCCTCGCGAAGGCCGACGTCGCCCGCGGCGAGAAGGCCGTCGGCGCTTGCAAGGCCTGCCACACCTTCGAGAAGGGCGGCGCCAACAAGATCGGCCCGCATCTCTACGACGTCTATGGTCGCAACAAGGGCGCCGTCGACGGCTTCGCCTATTCGGCGGCGATGAAGGGCAAGTCGGCCGAGAAGTGGGAGGCCGATCAGCTCGACGGCTTCCTGAAGAACCCGAAAGCCTACATGCCTGGCACCATCATGGCCTTCGCCGGCGTGAGCCGCCCCGACACCCGCGCCGACATGGTGGCGTATCTGAATTCGCTGGCCGACGCGCCGAAGCCGCTGCCCAAGCCCTGAGCCGCAGCCGGCCTCCGATCACACTTCATTGAAGCCGGGCGCTGCGCCCGGCTTTTTTGTTGCGGCCCCGACGCTTGCCCCGGTCACGGTGTTGCCGCCACGATGATGTGCGATGTTGCACCTGCCGGCAGAGCGGGCCAGATGACAGCGGGCGATTCGGATGCCCCGCCATCGACGAGGAGACGCGACACGATGACGATCCGCATGACGCGCCGCCGGGTCCTGAAAGGGGCCGCGCTCCTCGCCGGCGGAACGGCGCTGCCCGGCCTGGGTGGGCGCGCCACAGCGCAGGCCACCGAAACGCACGGCCTCTCGACCTTCGGCGAACTCGGGCTGCCCGCCGATTTTCCGCATTTTCCTTATGTGAACCCGAAGGCGCCCAAGGGCGGCACACTGACCGTCCAGATCAAGCGGGCAAGCGGCAACCAGAGCTTCGACACCTTCAACACGCTCAACACCTTCGTGCTGCAGGGCGATGGCGCCGCCGGGATGGATGCCTGCTTCGACAGCCTGATGGCCGGTTCGGGAGACGAGCCGGGCACGCTCTACGGCCTGCTGGCCAAGAGCGTCTCGGCGTCGGCCGACCGGCTGACCTACCGGTTTCGCTTGAGGCCGGAGGCGCGCTTCCATGACGGCAGCCGCGTCACGGCGCGCGATGTCGCCTTCAGCATGAACCTGCTGAAGAGCAAGGGGCACCCCTCCTACCGGCTGATGCTGAACGAGCTGGCCTCGGCGCAAGCCGAGAGCGACGAGATCTTCGTCGCCCAGCTGACGCCGAAGCGCAGCCGCGACCTGCATCTGGTCGTTGCCGGCCTGCCGGTCTTCTCAGAAAAATACTGGTCCACCCGCAATTTCGAGGCCTCGACGCTGGAGGCGCCGCTGGGCTCAGGTCCCTATCGCGTGGGACGCTTCGAGCAGGGCCGCTTCATCGAGTTCGAGCGCGTGGCCGACTACTGGGGGCGCGATCTTCCGGTGAATGTCGGCATGAACAATTTCGACAGGGTGCGCTGGGAGTATTTCCGCGACCGGCAGGTGGCGTTCGAGGCCTTCAAGAGCGGCATCATCACCTTCCAGGAGGAGTTCACCTCCCGCATCTGGGCGACCGGCTACGACTTCCCGGCTTTGCACGAGGGCAAGGTGAAGAAGGAGGCGCTGCCGAAGACGGACCCGACCGGCTCCCAGGGCTGGATCTTCAACCTGCGCCGCGAGAAATTCGCCGACCCTCGCATCCGCGAGGCGCTCGGCCTGTGTTTTGACTTCGAATGGACGAATCGGAACATCATGTTCTCGTCCTTCTCGCGGATGACGTCCTATTTCGAGAACTCGGATTCGAAGGCGACCGGCCTGCCCTCGCCGGCGGAGCTCAAACTGCTCGAGCCCTTCCGCGGCAAGGTGCCCGAAGAGGTCTTCGGCGAACCGTTCCTGCCGCCGGTCTCGGACGGGTCGGGCAGCGACCGCGCCCTGCTGCGCCGCGCCGACGACATGTTCCGCGCCGCCGGCTGCAAGCGCGACGGCAATGTGCTGAAGCTGCCGAACGGCCAGCCTTTCGAGATCGAGTTCCTCGATTCGCAAGGGGCGCTGCAGCCCCATACGCAGCCCTTCCAGGCCAATCTGAAGCGGCTCGGCATCAGCGCCACGTCGCGCATCGTCGACGCGGCCCAGTATCAGCGCCGGCTCGACGAGTTCGACTTCGACATCATCAGCCGCGCGCTCGGCGGCAGCGCGATCCCGAGCGATTCCTTGCGCATCGTCTATGGCTCGGAGGCGGCCAGGACCCGCGGCTCGCGCAATGTCGGCGGCGTCAGCCACCCCGCCATCGACGCGATGATCGAGGCGATCGGCCAAGCCGACAGCTATGCCGAGGTCGTGGTCGCGGCCAAATGCCTCGACCGGATCCTGCGCGCCGGGCGCTACTGGATTCCGATGTGGTGGAACCCGACGGAGTGGCTGGCCTATTGGGACATGTTCGAGCGGCCGCAGACCAAGCCGAAATACGGCTCGGGCGCGCCGGCGATCTGGTGGTACGACGCCGACAAGGCGAAGCGGATCGGGAAGGCCTGAGCCGGCATGCTGAGCTACATCGCGCGCCGCATCGCCCTGATGGTGCCGACCCTTTTCGGCATCCTGCTGATCTCCTTCGTGATCGTGCAGTTCGCCCCCGGCGGGCCGGTGGAACGGGTCATTTCGCAGTTGCAGAACCCCAACAGCGGCGGGGCGGCGGATCGCGTCGGCGGGGGATCGGGTGGGGATGCGGGAGCCCAGGCTGCGGGCGACGCCGGCTCCGCCTATCGCGGGGCGCAGGGCCTCGACCCCGCCTTCATCAAGGAGCTGGAGAAGCAGTTCGGCTTCGACAAGCCGGCGCATGAGCGCTTCCTGAAGATGCTCGGCGACTATGTGCGCTTCGATTTCGGCCGCAGTTATTTCCGCGACGCGCCGGTGCTGCAGCTGATCAAGGAGAAGCTGCCGGTCTCGATCTCGCTCGGGCTGTGGATGACGCTGCTGTCCTATGCGATCTCGATCCCGCTCGGCATCCGCAAGGCGGTGAAGGACGGGTCGCGCTTCGACACCTGGACGAGCGCTGTCGTCATCGTCGGCTACGCTATTCCCGGCTTCCTCTTCGCGATCCTGCTGATCGTGCTCTTCGCGGGCGGCTCGTTCTGGCAGATCTTCCCGCTGCGCGGGCTCACCTCCGACAATTTCTCGCAACTGAGCCTGACGGGCAAAATCCTCGATTACCTCTGGCACATCGCGCTGCCGGTGACGGCGATGGCGCTCGGCGCCTTCGCGACCTCGACGCTTTTGACCAAGAACTCCTTCCTCGACGAGATCCGCAAGCAATACGTCCTGACCGCGCGGATGAAGGGACTGTCCGAGCGTGGCGTGCTCTACGGACATGTCTTCCGCAATGCGATGCTGATCGTCATCGCGGGCTTTCCCGGCGCCTTCGTCGGCGCCCTCTTCGCCGGCTCGCTGCTGATCGAGACGATCTTCTCGCTCGACGGGCTCGGGCTCCTCTCCTTCGAGGCGATCGTCAACCGCGACTACCCAGTCGTCTTCGCCAATCTCTACATCTTCTCGCTGATCGGCCTCGTCGTGCATCTCATCACCGACCTGACCTATACCTGGGTCGATCCCCGCATCGATTTCGAGACGCGGGAGACGTGAGATGAGCGACACGCTGACCGCACCGCCGCCCATCTTGCGTGCGGAGACGCCGCTGGCCCCGGCCGAAGCCGCCCAGGGCTGGCTCAAGCTCTCGCCGATCAACCGGCGCCGGCTCAATAACTTCAAGGCCAACCGGCGCGGCTGGTGGTCGCTCTGGATCTTCCTGACGCTGTTCGTGCTGTCGCTCTTTGCCGAGTTCCTGGCCAACGACCGGCCGCTCATCGTGCGCTACAAGGGCGAGTGGCTGTTCCCCGTCGCGGTAAACTACCCGGAGGAGAAGTTCGGCGGGTTCCTGGCCACGACGGATTACCGGGATCCGGTAATCGCCAAGGAGATCGACGCCAACGGCTTCTCGGTCTGGCCACCGATCCGCTACAGCTATCGCACGCATAATCTCGACCTTCCGGTGCCGGCCCCGGCGCCGCCGACCTGGATGCTCAAGGACGAGCAGTGCAAGGGCATCGCCGAGCGGACCGGCGGGACGGGCTGCCGCGATCTCGAATGGAACTGGCTCGGCACCGACGACCAGGGCCGCGACGTCGTCGCCCGGCTGATCTACGGCTTCCGCATCTCCATCCTGTTCGGGCTGATCCTGTGTGGGATCTCCTCGGTCATCGGCATCGCCGCGGGCGCCATCCAGGGCTATTTCGGCGGCTGGACCGATCTCATCTTCCAGCGCGTGATCGAGATCTGGACGTCGATCCCGGCGCTCTACCTGCTGATCATCGTCGCCGCGATCATCACGCCGAGCTTCTTCGTGCTGCTCGGCATCCTGCTCCTGTTCTCCTGGGTCGCGCTGGTCGGCGTTGTCCGGGCCGAGTTCCTGAGGGCGCGCAATTTTGAGTATGTCCGCGCGGCACGGGCGCTCGGGCTCTCCGACCGCGCCATCATGGTCAAGCATCTGCTGCCCAATGCGATGGTCGCGACCCTCACCTTCCTGCCCTTCATCCTGAACGGCTCGATCACGACCCTGACCTCGCTCGACTTCCTCGGCTTCGGCCTGCCGCCGGGCTCGCCCTCGCTCGGAGAACTTCTGGCGCAGGGCAAATCCAACCTGCAGGCGCCGTGGCTCGGTCTCTCCGGCTTCGTCGTCATCGCGCTGATGCTCTCGCTGCTGATCTTCATCGGCGAGGCGGTGCGGGATGCGTTCGACCCGCGGAAGACGTTTGCGTGAGGTTGAAGAGCTCTTGGACAGATTGTATATAGAGCCCATGCGCTCAGCGGCTGAAATCATCGATCTCTGGCCCTCCCGTGCCGATTTGGCGCGGGATCTGGACGTTTCGTACCAGACAGTCAGCAAATGGCGGCTCAGACGCTCGATCCCGCCCGTCTATTGGAAGCGCCTCCTGATCTCGGCATCGACACACGCGATTCCGAACGTGACCGCCATGGCCCTCGTGGATGCCCATGCAGGGAGCCCTCAGGGCGAGGTGTTGGCCGAGACTGTGCCGGTCGCACCGCCCACTAAGGCAGATGGACACTTCACGCGGTACCGGCATCTGGCACGCCCGCGCTTCAGATCGATTTCGGACGTGAACGCTCATCTCGCCACCTTGCGTGACGAATGAGCTCAGCGAGGGCGCCCAACCCGATCCCGCGCGTCTATGTCGATGCGAACGTCTTCATCCTCGCCTATGAGAGCGTCGGTCCAGAGGCTCTTCATGCTTTTGCGATCCTAGAAGCCATCGAGTCCGGCACGATTTACGGAGTGACCAGTGAACTGACGCTCGGCGAGGTGCTGCCCGGGCCTTTTGATGCAAACGACGCGGAACTGGCCGAAGCCTATCAGAACATCCTGACGAATGGCCCCGACCTGACGATGGTCCCCGTGACCCGCGACATCCTGGTATCCTCCGCCGAACTCAGAGCGGGGAAGCCCGGTTTGAAGCTGCAGGATGCTATCCACTGTGCGAGCGCGCTGATAGCAGACTGCGACTATCTCGTTTCCGACGACAGACGGATACCAAAAGCGCTGGGCTTCACCGTCGTCCGCTTCGGCCCCGATTCACTGACGGCGATCCTAGGACCTTCGGTTTGATCTCACCCCTCCCCCTCCTCTCCGTCCAGGATCTCTCCGTCGCCTTCCGCCAGGGCGGGCGCGAGACGCTCGCGGTCGACCGGGTGTCCTTCGATCTCGCCAAGGGCGAGACGCTCGCCATCGTCGGCGAGTCGGGCTCCGGCAAATCGGTCTCGGCGCTGTCGATCCTGAAGCTGTTGAACTATCCGGCGGCGCATCATCCCTCCGGAAAGGTGATGTTCGACGGCCAGGACCTCATCGCCGCCGACGAGGACGCGATGCGCAAGGTCCGCGGGAACGACATCACCATGGTGTTCCAGGAGCCGATGACCTCGCTCAACCCGCTGCACACGATCGAGCGGCAGATCGGCGAGATCCTCGAGCTTCACAAGGGTCTGCGAGGCGAGGCTGCGCGGGCGCGTACGCTGGAACTGCTGGAACTGGTCGGCATCCGCGACGCGAAGAGCCGGCTCGACGCCTATCCGCACCAGCTTTCCGGCGGCCAGCGCCAGCGCGTGATGATCGCGATGGCGCTCGCCAACGAGCCGCATCTCCTGATCGCCGACGAGCCGACCACAGCGCTCGACGTCACCGTGCAGGCGCAGATCCTGAAGCTGCTCAAGGACCTGCAGACGCGGCTCGGCATGGCGATGCTGTTCATCACCCATGATCTCGGCATCGTCCGCCGCATCGCCGACCGTGTCTGCGTGATGCTGAAGGGGCAGATCGTCGAGCAGGGGCCAGTGGCCGAGATCTTCGGCAACCCGCAGCACGCCTACACACAACGCCTGATCGCGGCCGAGCCGACCGGGCGCCCCGACCCTGTCGCGGACGATGCTGCCACACTGGTCGAGGCCGGGCCGATCAAGGTCTGGTTCCCGATTAAGAGCGGCTTCCTCCGCCGGACCACCGGGCATGTGAAGGCAGTCGACGGCATCTCGGTGAGCGTGCGCGAAGGCGAGACGCTCGGCGTCGTCGGGGAATCAGGTTCGGGCAAGACGACGCTCGGCCTCGCCATCCTGCGGCTGATCTCGTCGGAGGGGCCGATCCTCTTCCTCGGCGACCGGATCGATGGGCTTTCGGCTTCCCAGGTCCGACCGAAGCGGAAGGACCTGCAGGTTGTCTTTCAGGATCCCTATGGCTCGCTGTCGCCGCGCATGTCGGTGGCCGAGATTGTCGCCGAGGGGCTGACCGTCCAGGCGAAGCAGCAGAGCTATGCGCAGCGGCGCGAGGTGGTGGCGCAGGCCCTGAGCGATGTCGGGCTCGATCCCTCCGCGATGGACCGCTACCCGCACGAGTTCTCAGGCGGTCAGCGTCAGCGCATCGCGATCGCCCGGGCCATGGCGCTCGATCCGAAATTCGTCGTGCTGGACGAGCCAACCTCGGCACTCGACATGTCGGTTCAGGTGCAGATCGTCGCGCTGCTGCGTGAACTTCAGGCGAGGCGCAAGCTGGGCTATCTCTTCATCAGCCACGACCTCAAGGTCGTCCGCGCGATGGCCCATCGCGTGCTGGTGATGCAGAACGGCAAGGTCGTCGAAGAGGGTCCGGCCGAGGAGATCTTCTCCCGGCCCCGCGAGGCCTACACCCAGGCCCTGCTTGCCGCGGCACTCAATCTCGAACCCGCCGGCGCCGCCGCCGTGAGGGACTGAGCATGGCGCGCGCCATCCTGATCGTGCTCGATTCCGTCGGCTGCGGCGGGGCGGAGGATGCGGCGGCCTATGGCGATGCCGGGTCCGATACGCTCGGCCACATCGCCGCCGCCTGCGCGGCCGGGGCGGGAGACCGGGAGGGCCTGCGCAGCGGGCCGCTCGCCCTGCCGCATCTCGTGCGCCTGGGGCTGGCCCATGCCTGCGAGGCCTCGACCGGAACCGCACTGGCGGGCGCAGCCAAGCCGGCCAGGCCGACCGGCCGGCATGGCTACGGCGTCGAGCGCAGCCAGGGCAAGGACACGCCCTCCGGGCATTGGGAGATCGCCGGCTGCCCCGTGCCCTTCGCCTGGGGCTATTTCACCGATCAGGAGAATTCCTTCCCCGCCGATCTCGTCGCCGCCATCATCCACGCCGGCGCCCTGCCCGGCATCATCGGTAACCGGCACGCCTCCGGCACGGCGATCATCGACGAGCTCGCCGAAGAGCACATCGCGACCGGCAAGCCCATCTGCTACACCTCCGTCGATTCCGTGCTGCAAATCGCCGCGCATGAGGAGCATTTCGGCCTGGAGCGACTCTATGCGCTGTGCCGCCAGGTTCGGGCCCTGGTCGACCCCCTGCGGATCGGGCGCGTCATCGCCCGCCCCTTCGTCGGCAGCCGCGAGACGGGCTTCACTCGCACTGGCAACCGCAAGGACTTCGCCATCCCGCCGCCGGACGAGACGATCCTGGACCGACTCTCGGCGCAGGGACGGCCGGTCGTCACGGTGGGAAAGATCGGCGACATCTTCGCGCATCGCGCAACGGGGACCGAGATCAAGCCCTTCGGCAACGCGGCGATGTTCGAGGCGGCGCTCACCGCCTGGTCGGACCTGCCGGATGGCGGGTTCTGCTTCGTGAACCTCGTCGATTTCGACACGGAGTTCGGCCATCGCCGCGACGTACCGGGCTATGCGGCGGCACTCGAAGCCTTCGATGCGATGGTTCCGCGGCTCGAAGCCGCTTTGTGCCCCGGCGATCTCGCGATCCTCACCGCCGATCACGGCAACGATCCGACCTGGCCGGGGACGGACCACACGCGCGAACATGTGCCGATCCTTGCTTTCGGCCCCGGCATCGCGCCCGAGCCGCTAGGCCGGCGAGAGAGCTTCGCCGACATCGCCGCGACCGTCGGGCATTGGCTGGACCTCGGCCAGGTCGGCCCCGGCCGGGGCTGGTAGGCTCAGACCGCCGCCACCCGCCCGCAGAAGGCGGCGACTTCGGCGCGGATCTCGCGCGTATGGGTCGCGACCGCCTCGGCCGAGCCCTGCACCTGGCGCGCAGCGTGATGGGCACCTTCGGTCATAGCCTCAAAGCTTTCGACGATGTCGGCGCTGCGCCGCGCGCCCTCGAACGACATCCGGACCTGATGCGCGATCTCGCCGGTCGCCTGGCCCTGCTGCTGAACGGACACCGAGATCGCTTCGGCCACGCGCTCGACGTCGCCGATGGCCGTCACGATGTCGCGGATCGCCTTGAGCGAACGCTGCGAGGCATCCTGCATGGCGCCGATCTGCGCCGAGACTTCGTCGGTCGCCTTGGCGGTCTGGGCCGAGAGCGTCTTCACCTCGCCCGCAACCACCGCAAAGCCGCGCCCCATCTCGCCGGCCCGCGCCGCCTCGATCGTCGCGTTCAGCGCGAGCAGGCTGGTCTGCGCCGCAATGCTGCGGATCAGCTCCACCACCGCGCCGACATTCTCGCTGTTGCGGGCGAGCACCTCGATCTCGCTGCTCGCCCTGCGGGCCAGTTCCGCGGCCGTCGCGGTGCCGTCGGCGGCGTGGGCCACGCTGCGGCCGATCTCGCCGATCGACATGGCGAGCTGATCGCTCGCCGCGGACAGGTGGTCGATGCTGAGCAGCGTTTCCGACGTCGCGTCCGATACGACGACCGTCTTGCCGCGGGCTTCGTTGGAGGTCGTCGTGAGCGCGACGGCCTCGGCCTGCATCACGCCGGCGGCGCCGTCCAGAACCGCCATCTCCTCCTCCATGCGCGCGCGGAAGACGGCAACCGTCTCGCGCAGCAAGTCGGAGCGCCGAGCGATCTCCTCGCCCAGTTGCTTTTCCCGCTCCGCCACCTGTCGCTCGCGATCCGCATTCTCCTGCGCCTTGGCGAGGCTGTTTTCGTTCAGCACGAACATGCGCTCCAGCATGACCGCGACCATTGTGAGGAAGGAGGTCTCGATGACAACGATAACCGCGTGCAGCAGCACCCGCCCGAGGCTGCCACCCTGATAGAACACAGCCGCCGGAAGGATGTATTGGAGTGCGAGGTGGTGGAGGGCCGTCAGTGCCGCCCCCAGCACGATCGGCCGCCAGTCGCAGAAGCCCGCGAGCAGCGCCAGCACGGCGAAATAGTACATGTGCATGTCGGGCTGCCAGGGGTGCCCGGCGAGGCTCGCCACCATCAGCGAAACCTGGGCGATCAGCACGATCGCAAGGGCGAGCTGGGTGACGATGGCGGCTCCGCGCGTTGCGTAGAGAAGCCAGGCAGCCGCCGCCATGCCGAACGCCAGCGCCGTCGGCAGCCACACCGATCGACTGAGCATCAGCTCGATCAGCAGCAGCAGCGGCACATGCAGGAAAGCGAGCCCGAGCAGGACGCAGGCGACGCGGCTCCGGACGGAATCGAGCGTCCAGTTCATCATGCGCGCCGATCGTCGGCAGGAGCATCGAGGCAGCCAGCGAGACCGGTCAGCGCGACCAGCAGGAGCGCGCCGCTGGGACGGTTGGCCATACCTTCGTCCGGAGGCGCGATCACGACGACATTCGCCGCGCGCCCCTGACGCAGCACGCGGTGCCCGGCCGCAAGGGTGAGCGCCACAGCGTCGCGGGCCTGTGTCCATGGCGGATAGATGACGGCGACGGGCACTTGTGTCCCAGGACCCGCCTGAGGCAGCGCGACGGCGATCGCGAGGGGGCTGGCAAGGGCGACGCACAGGAGGGCAAGACGGTCGCGAGCGGACAAGGCGCGCGACGGAGAGGGGCGCGAAACTGCAGTCGAAGGCATGAGGAACCCGAACGCTGGACCACCGTCCGCAGGCCCCCCCGGCAGACTCCGTCATTCACACAGATCGAGGTTAAAGATCGCTTACACGGCAGGGCTGGAGGGGCGCGACAGGTGTCGATCGGCCTCAGCGCGCGAGCCGCTCCTTGATGCGGCGCATCAGCCCGTCCCGAACCTCGCGATAGGCATTCATCACCTGGTCCCGCGAGCCCTGCACGGCCGTCGGATCGACCGTCGGCCAGTATTCGACCTCGGCTGCGACGGTGCGAGTCAGATCGAGGGCGCGGTGATGCGCTTCGGGCGAGAGCGAGACGATGAGGTCGAAGTTGAGCCCCTCCCACTCCTCGAGTTCCTCGATCGATTTCGGCTTGTGCTTGTGGGCGTCGATGCCGATCTCGTCGAGGGCCGCAAGCGCGAAGGCATCGACCTCACCCCGCCGCGCACCGGCCGACTGGACATAGACCGACTTGCCGAAGAAGTGCTTGGCCATCGCCTCCGCCATCGGCGAGCGAACGGCGTTGTGCGCGCACATGAAGAGCACGCTCTGGACCTTCCGCGAGGCGGGCGGCTCCAAGCCTCAGCCCTTCCAGTGCAACGCGTAGATGAGGGTAAAGAGCCGCCTCGCCGTATCGAAATCGATCTCGACCTTGCCCGCGAGACGCTCGACGAGGATGCCGGCAGCCTCGTCGTGCAGGCCGCGCCGGCCCATGTCGATGGCCTCGATCTGGGAGGGCGTGGCGGTGCGGATGGCGGCGTAATAGCTTTCGCAGACCATCGCATAATCCTTGACGATGCGACGGAACGGCGTGAGCGAGAGATGGTGCGTGATCACCGGCGCGCCGTCGGCTTCGCGGATCTCGAAGACGAGCCGGCGCTCGACCATGGCGAGATGGGCGAGATAGGGGCCGCCCTCATGGCCGGGCAGCACGAAGCGGTTGCGCTCGATCAGATCATAGATCGCAACGGCGCGCTCATGCTCCTGATCGGCCGAGCCGCCGCCCAGCGAGGAGGGATCCAGCGTCACGCCGACGAGGCACTGCTTCGCGGATGTCTCGGCCTGGGGCATCGGTCCCTCCGGTTCCGCCATGGCGGTCTGCCGTTCCGAGGCGTGGCCTCAGAGATTCAGCCTGATCGTCACGGAACGGCCGTGAGCGTGCAAGCCCTCCGCCTCCGCCAGCGCGGTAGCCGCCGGCACGAGCGCGCGCAGGGACTCGGGGCCGCATTTCAGCAGCGATGTCCGCTTCATGAAGTCGAGCACGCCGAGACCCGAGGAGAAGCGGGCGGAGCGGGCCGTCGGCAGCACATGATTGGGCCCGCCGACATAATCGCCGATCGCCTCGGGCGTATGGCCGCCGAGGAAGATCGCGCCGGCATTGCGGATCAGCCCGGACAGGCGCTCCGGCTCCGCGGTCATGATCTCGAGATGCTCCGGCGCCATCCGGTCGATCAGCGGCACGGAAGCCTCGAGATCGGCGACGAGCAGGATCGCGCCGAAATCAGACCAGCTTTTTCCAGCGATCGCCGCGCGCGGCAGCGTGCGCAGCTGTGCCTCGACGGCCCGTTCGACCTGGTCCGCCAAAGCCGCATCATCTGTCATGAGGATCGACTGGGCGGACGCGTCATGCTCCGCCTGTGCCAGAAGATCGGCGGCGATCCAGTCCGGATTGGCGGTGCCGTCGGCGACGATCAACACCTCCGAGGGACCGGCGATCATGTCGATGCCGACCTGGCCGAAAACCCGGCGCTTGGCGGCGGCGACATAGGCGTTGCCCGGGCCGACGATCTTGGAGACCGGCGCGATCGTGCCGGTGCCATAGGCGAGCGCCGCGACGGCCTGCGCCCCGCCGATGCGGTAGATCTCATCGACGCCGGCGAGTCGCGCCGCGGCAAGGACGAGGGGGTTCGTCTCGCCCCGCGGCGTCGGCGCCACCATCACCACCCGATCGACGCCCGCCACCTTGGCCGGCACGGCGTTCATGAGCACGGATGAGGGGTAGCTCGCCGTACCGCCCGGCACATAGAGGCCCACCGCCTCAACGGCGCTCCAGCGCCAGCCACTCTCGACGCCCGCCGCATCGGTAAACCAGGCATCCTGCGGTTTCTGGCGGGCGTGATAAGCCTCGATGCGGTCGCGCGCGGTTTCGAGAGCCTGGATCTGCGCCGGCGAGCAGGCCGCGACGGCGGCGTCGATCTCGGCCGCCGGCACGCGCAACGTCGACTCCGTTAGCGCCAGATCGTCGAAGCGCCGGGTGTAGTCGATGACCGCGGCATCACCGCGCTCCCTGACCGCCGCGATGATGTCCGCCACCACGCGATCGACCTCCTCGGAGACCTCGCGTTTGGCCGACAGCAGGTCCCGGAACGCGCTTTCGAAATCGGCGGTGCTGTCGTCGAGCCTGATCGGCATCGCTGTCCCCGGAGGTGCTGGTCGGCTGGGTGGTTCGCAGGCGGGAGAGAGTTTCGGTTCAGGGACCGTCGGGATGTTCCGGCTTGGCCAGGGCTTCCCAGACAGGGCCGAGATCCTTCATCTGCGCCTCGACGCATTCGACGGCGAGGCGGATCGCGGCGCCGTCCGAAAAATGCAGCGTCACAGCGCCCTCCGGCCCGTCGCTGCCGGTGAAGGCGATCGCCAGCAGGCTCAGTACACGGTCGGGGATCTGCTTGTCGATGCCGGTGCTGCGCACGGCGAGGACGCGATCGAAATGAAGCGCGGTGAGCCGGCGCCGGTACTGGCCGCGCGGGGCCCCCTCCCAGTCGAAGCGACGGGCGGCGAGCGCGAAACGCTTCTCGGCCGGCAGCCAGACGATGTCGGCCACCTTCAGGACGGCATCCTGCAGATGGGCCGACATCACGGCGAGGTCATCGGCATCGAGCGCGATGAGCTTCAGGGGGTCTGCGGCATCGTCCGACATGGCCTGTGTTCTGGCGGTGCCGCCCGCGCGCGTCAACCGCTCAGGCGCTCGACCTTGGCGCCGCACCGGGTCAACTTCGCTTCCAGCGCCTCGAAACCACGGTCCAGGTGATAGACACGGTTGATGGTGGTCTCGCCCTCGGCGGCGAGGCCGGCGATCACGAGCGAGACGGAGGCGCGCAGATCGGTGGCCATCACGGGGGCGCCCGTCAGCTTCGCCACGCCCTCGACATGGGCGGCATCGCCCTCCAGGCGGATTCTCGCGCCGAGGCGCGCCAGCTCCTGCACATGCATGAAGCGGTTTTCGAAAATCGTCTCGCGGATGCGCGAGGTGCCCTTCGCCTTGGTCATCAGCGCCATGAACTGCGCTTGGAGGTCCGTCGGGAAGCCGGGGAAAGGATCGGTCGCGATGTCGACCGCCTCGAGCGGCCGGCCGTTGCGGCGGACGCGGATGCCCTCATTCGTCGTGGAGATGTCGACCCCCGCCTGAACCAGCACGTCCAGCGCCGACTGGAGCAGTTCGGGTCGGGCGCCTTCGAGCACCACATCGCCGCCCGTCATCGCGACCGCCATGGCGTAGGTCCCGGCCTCGATCCGATCGGGCAGCACCGCGTGATGGGCACCGCCCAGCCGCGCCACGCCCGTCACCACGATCCGGCTCGTGCCGGCACCCTCGATCTTCGCCCCCATCTTGGACAGGCAGGCGGCGAGATCCGCAATCTCCGGCTCGCGAGCAGCGTTCTCGATCACGGTCGTTCCCTGAGCGAGGACCGCGGCCATCAGCGCGGTGTGGGTTCCGCCGACCGTGACCTTCGGGAAGACGATCTCGGCGCCCCGCAGGCCGCGCGGCGCGCGCGCGATGGCGTAGCCGTTCTCGATCTCGATCTCGGCACCCAGCCGCTCCAGCGCCATCAGCAGCAGATCGACCGGGCGGGTGCCGATGGCGCAGCCGCCGGGCAGGGACACCTTTGCCTCACCCATGCGGGCCAGGATCGGCGCGATGACCCAGAAGCTCGCCCGCATCGTCGAGACAAGTTCGTAGGGCGCGCAGGTGTCGACGATCTGCCTTGCGGTCAGCGCGATGGTCTGGCCCGTCTCGGCCGACTGACCGATGCGCTTGCCTGCGATCGAACGATCGACGCCATGATTGGAGAGGATGCGCGAGAGCGCGCTGACATCGGAGAGGCGCGGCACATTGGCGAGCGTCAGCGTCTCGTCGGTGAGCAGGCTCGCGATCATCAGCGGCAGGGCGGCGTTTTTGGCGCCGGAGATCGGGATGGCGCCGTCAAGGCGCTGGCCGCCGGTGATGCGGATCTTGTCCATCGTCAGGTCCTGCTGAGGCCCGGGCGAATGGCCGGGCGCGAGGAAGTCGGTGTCAGGACCGGTCTGGGTCGGCCTGGGCTTGCGGCGCTTCGTCCGCCTCCACGGCCGCCCCCTCCACACGACGGGCCCGGGCCTGAGCCTTGCGGCGCTTCAGGTTCTCCCGGAGGGCGGCGGCGAGGCGCGCCCGTTTCTCGTCTTCTGCGGATGTCTGGCGGTTCACGGCAACGACTCGGCAACCGGTTTCAACGCTGGCAACGCGGCGAAATCGCGGCGCATCGTTAGCCGCATCGCCGCTCTTCGACAAGCGTGGCCGAGCGCCGGCATGCCGCTTGCCTGCCGCAAGACATCGGCCCGTCTCCGTGCCAATTCGATACAGATCCGCAAGCAATCACCTGACGTTAGGTAATATTGGTTAACAAGATTAACCATCTGCTCGGGTTTTCATTTACAGTTTGTTAACTTCGCGTAGCTTGGCGGCATCGCGCTCCTCGCTAGCGGTACGGGATCAGCAGCATGTTCCAGTCGGTTGCTTCGGTTGTGAATGCCACTCCCGCAGCGGTGCTCGATAGCTGCGAGGTCATCGACGCGATCCGTCACCGGGCGGGTTTCCTGCCCGAGACGCAGCTTTCCTATGAGCCCGAGATCAAGACGCTCTGGGTCACGATCCGGCCCGAGCTGAAGCCGGTCTTCACGCTGCAGCTGCTCGACAGCCTGGTGAAAATCCAGAGCGCGATCATGGCTCTGTGGGGCGCGCCGGACCAGTATCACCGCGCGCCTGTCCGCTTCCTGGCCTTCCGCGGCACGGGTCCGTTCTTCACGCTCGGCGGTGATCTCGATTTCTATCTGGACTGCCTCGCGAAGAACGACCGTGCGGCCCTGGCCGAGTATGCCCGGCTCTCGGCCGCCGGTGCCGTGATGAATGCGAGCGGTCTGAACGGGCTGGTGGTGACGCTCTCGACGATTCACGCCAAGGCGATCGGCGGCGGCATCGACGCCCCGCGCTCCTGCAATGTGATGATCGCGGAAGAGCAGGCGTCGTTCGTTTATCCCGAGATCAAGTTCAACCACTTCCCGATTACCGCCGTCGCGATCCTTTCGCGCCGGATGGGGGCGCGGGCGGCGGAGCGGATGCTCATGTCGGGCGAGGAGATGAGCGCGCAGGCGTTCATGGAGGCGGGCGGGCTCGAAGCCGTCGTCCCAACCGGCACGGGCGAGGCCTGGATCCGCAAGTATGCGCATGATTCCCTGCCCATGCATGCAGCCAAGACGGCGCTGTTTTCGGCCTTCAACCGCCGCGCCGGCGATCTCCAGGAAGAACTCGCCCAGCTCGGCCAGATCTGGACCGACTGCATGCTGCGGTTGAACCCGAGCGCGATCTCGAAGTTGCAGCGTATCGCGCAGACGCAGGACCGGATGTTGGCACGGATGTACCAGCGTCCGACGGCCGGCCAGGATCTACAACTCGCCTTCTGACCCGAGCCATATCCTGCGCAATGCGGCGCCGCGCCAACACCAAACATTTACCTCTCGTCCCTTAAAACTTTAAACCCGGAGATAGGCGCGGGCACCGCGAGCGCGCCCATCAGCGACCGGCGGGACGGGATGAGATGGCGGGCGCGCTGAAGGATTGGTGGAACGCCAGACTGCGTCGTCCCGGCGAGGACTTCGATCAGCCGAGCTACGCGCTCCTGGTCGCCTCGCTGTTTTCCTCACCTGCCTCGATCATTCCCGGCGGCGTCGCCGGCATCCTGACCCCGCTCCTGTGCTGGATTTCGACCGGCCTCGTCGTCTTCGAGGCCCTGACGATCCTGGTGGCGCTGATCGTGCTGCTGCGGCTGGCGACCTTCGTCTCCTATCGACGCGCTGATCATTCGCGCGACGGCTATGACGAGACGCGGCGCTGGGACCGCGATTACTTCCTCGGCGCCACCGCCTTCAGCGCCGTGCTCGGCTACAGCTGCTATGCGGCGCTGGCGCAGACCGACGATCCGGCCGCCCATATCACTTCGGTCGCATCGACGATCGCGATCGCCTCCGGCTATGTCTCGCGCAATGCCGGTCGGCCCAAATTCGTCGCCGTACAGCTGCTGACCTTCTGCGTGCCGATGGCATTCGGCCTGATCCAGGCCCACAATCCTTATTATCAGTATATCGGCTACTTCGCTTTTCTGTATGTGGCGGCGAACATCGCCATCACCAATTCGCTGCATCGCAATCTCCTCGCGCTCAGCGATGCGACCAAGCAGTCCAAGGCGCTGGCCTCCGCCCTGCATTCGCAGAACCTGACGCTGGATGCCGCGCTCAACACCATGATCCACGGGCTGGCGATGTTCGACCGCGATCTCAAGCTCGCCGTCAGCAACGCCCCCCATCTCGCGCTCTACGGCCTGCCGGAGACGCTCGCCCTACCCGGAACGCCGATCACCGCGATCGCCCGGTTCCTCGTCGAGCGACAGGTCGTCGCCGCAGGGCAGCTGCGTGACCTCAAGGAGGCGCTGACCGAGGTCCAGGCGACGCAGATGACGACCAGCCGCGAAATCCAGACGCGCGCGGGGCGGGTTCTGGTTGTCACCTTCGCGCCGGCGGCCGAGGGCGGCGTCCTGATGTCGACGGAGGATGCGACCGAGCGCAAGGCGACCGAGGCGCGGATCGAGCAGATGGCGCGTTTCGACGAATTGACCGGGCTCGCCAACCGCTTTGAGTACAATGCCAACATCGCGGAGGCCTTCGCGCGGCTCGACCGCACGGGCGAGCCGTTCGCGCTGCTCTATGTCGATCTCGACGGCTTCAAGCAGGTCAATGACAGCCTTGGTCACGATGTCGGCGACCGCGTGCTCGTCGAGACGGCGGAGCGCCTGCGCGGCGCGATCCGGGGAAGCGATGTCCTGGCCCGCTTCGGCGGCGACGAGTTCCTGCTGATCCTGCCCGCCGCCAACCATCTGGTGGTCACCGCGATCGCGCAGCGCATGATCGACGCGATGGCCAAGGCGTTCCGGCTCGACAACAAGACCGTCTACGTCACCGCCAGCATCGGCATCGCGATGGCGCCCGCCGACGGCGCCTCGCCCGCGGATCTGCTGCGCCATGCCGATACGGCGCTCTACAAGGCCAAGGCCGCCGGCCGCAACACGCTGATGTTCTTCGACCCGACGATGGCCGAGGAGATGACTGAGCGTCACGAGCTCGAGGTCGATCTGCGCAAGGCCTGCGAGGACGGCTCGCTCGAGCTCTACTACCAGCCGATCATCGACCTGCGCACGGGCGAAGTGGTCTCGCGCGAGGCGCTGATGCGCTGGCGCCATCCCGTCCGCGGCATGGTGCCGGCGGGGCAGTTCATTCCGGTGGCCGAGCAATCGGGCCTGATCGCGACCATCGGCGACTGGGCGATCCGGCAGGCCTGCAAGGACGCCGCCTCCTGGGAGAAGCATGTCGGCGTCTCCGTCAACATCTCGCCGCTGCAGTTCCGCGAGCCCCGACGGATCGTCGAGACGGTCAAGAACGCGCTGATCGCCTCCAATCTGAACTCGCAGCGCCTGACGCTCGAGGTCACGGAGTCGCTGCTGATCGAGGACAACAAGACGACGCTCGGGGTCATCGACGAGCTGCGGATGCTCGGCGTGACCTTCGCGCTGGACGATTTCGGAACGGGCTACTCCTCGCTCGGCTACCTCTCGACCTACCCCTTCGCGCAGGTGAAGATCGACCAGAGCTTCACCAAGACGGTGCAGTCGAGCGAGGCCTCGAAAGCGATCATCGAGGCGGTGTGCCAGTTGGCGCGGCGGCTTTCCATGAACGTCGTCGTCGAAGGCGTGGAAACGGAGCAGCAGCGCATCGCCGTGCAACTGCTCGGCGCCCAGCGGGCCCAGGGGTATTTCTTCGGCAAGCCGGCGCCGGTCGCCAGTCTTGCCGAGGCCAAACGCCACGTCGCCTGAGCCACCGCCCAGCGCGCGGCCTTTCGGCGCGGAAGTGGCGCGAAACGACGTGCAACCGCCGATGCGGTCTTGATTCCGCTCCGACGACACCCCATCAGCGAGAGGTAGATTCGTTCCGGATTGCGGGAGACAGTATGATCCGACCCGACGACGGCTCGGTCGCGCCCCTCGAGTGGCGGGCCGGCGCTTGAGCGAGACGGCCGCTGCTGCTGCGCCGGCGCTGCTGGCGCCGGACCTTTGCGTCATCGGCGCCGGCACGGCCGGACTTGCGGTGGCCACCGCCGCTGCCGCCTTCGGCGTGCCCGTGGTGCTGGTCGAACGCGACCGGATGGGCGGGGAGACCGGCAGCAGCGCCATCGCGGCTCTCGCCAGTGCAGGCGCCCGGGCCCAGGCCATCCGCGAGGCGGGTCGCTTCGGCCTCGTCGTCGGCGAACCCGAGATCCGAGACCCGGCCCTGCACGACCATGTCCAGCGGGTCATCGCGGCGCGCCGGCCGAACGTCTCGGCCGAGCGGCTGACGGCACTGGGAGCCACCGTGGTTTCCGGCGAGGCGCGGTTCGTCAGCCGCAGCACAGTCGTCGTAGGCGAGCAGACGATCAAGGCCCGTCGCTTCGTGGTCGCGACGGGTGCGCGAAGCGCCCTGCCCGACATTCCGGGGCTCGACGACCTGCCGCATTTGACCGAAGAGAGCCTGGCCAGCCTGACCCGCCGGCCGGAGAGTCTCATTGTGCTCGGTGGCGCGCCCTCGGCCGCAGCCCTTGCGCAGGCTCTGGCGAGGCTGGGCAGCCGCGTCGCGCTGGTCGAGCCTGCGGGGCTGCTGCCGGACGAGGATCCCGAGGCCGTGGCGATCCTGCGGCGGACCTTGCTGCGGGAGGGCGTCTCGCTGCACGAGAAGAGGACGATCCTGCGGGCGGAGGCCTTCAAGAAGGGCCTGCGCCTGGTACTGACGGGCGAGGGCGAGGGATCGGAGGCGGTCGTCGAGGCCGATCACATCCTGGTCGCCGGTCGACGCGTCCCGGATATTGCGGGGCTGGATCTCGAGTTGGCAGGCGTCGCGTCCAGCACAGAAGGCATCCGGACCGATGCCGGCCTCCGCTGCACCAACCGCCGGATCTATGCGATCGGCGATTGCGCCGCCGGCGCCACGGGCGGCGCGGGGGGCGCGGAAGAGCAGGCGCGGCTGGTGCTGCGCAATGCGCTGTTCCGGCAGCGCGGCCGCTTCGACCCGGCGGCGATCCCGCGCGTCACGGCGACCCACCCCCCCATCGCCCATGTTGGGCTGAGCGAGGCGGAGGCGCAGCGGCGGGGCGAGATGCGCATCCTGCGCTGGCCCTATGCGGAGAGCGACGCCGCCCAGGCCGGCCGGCAGACGGAAGGGTTCATGAAGATCCTGACCGACACCAGGGGCAGGCTGCTGGGCGCCACCATCGTCGGGCCGCAGGCTGGCGAACTGATCGCGAGCTGGAGCGTGGCGCTGGCGGCCGGGCGGAGCGTGCAGGACATGGCCGCGCTGCCGGTGCCGCTGCCTTCGCTGGCCGAGGTGTCGAAGCGCGCGGCGACATCCTTCCTGACCCCGCTCGCGACCAGGCCGGGGCTGCGGCGCCTCATCGGCTGGCTGCGTCGGCTCGGCTAGGATCGACGGCGATGGAGCCCCAGGGACGGGACAGCGAGCCGATCTCCGTCAGCCTGCCGCGCGGGCTGACGCGGCTCGGCCTGTCGGCGAAGCTGCTCGTGCTGACGGTGCTCTTCGTCATGGTGGCGGAGGTGCTGATCTATCTGCCATCCGTCGCCAATTTCCGGCGCAACTGGCTGAACGACCGCTTGGCGGCGGCGCAGGTTGCCGTGCTCGTCCTCGAGGGTGCCCCGGAGGACGGGCTGCCGGAGGGCAGCGAGAACCGGCTGCTGATGGGCGTCGGCGCGCGCGCGATCGCGGCGCGTGTCGGTGGGGCACGGCGCCTGCTCAGCCTCGATTCGATGCCGCCCGCTGCGGTTTCGCGCACGGTCGACCTGCGCAGCCTGGGCTGGTTCGGCGCCATCGGGGAAGCGATGGAAACGCTCATCCTGCCGGCACAGATGCCGATCCGTGTGATCGGCGAGGCCGTCGGCGGGGCGGATTTCGTGGAAATCGTCATCGACGAGGCCCCGTTGCGGCGGGCGATGCTTAAGTTCTCGGTCAATCTCCTGCTGATCTCGCTGGTGATCTCGGGGCTGACGGCTGTCGCAGTCTATGTCGCGCTGAACTGGATGATCGTGGGGCCGATCCGGCAATTGGCGGCGAATGTCATGGAGTTCGAGGTCGATCCCGAAAATCCGCATCGGATCATCGAGCCGACGCGACGGGCGGACGAGATCGGCGAGGCGCAGCGTGCCCTGGCACGGATGCAGATGACGCTGGCGGGGGAGCTGCGGACCAAGAAGCATCTCGCGGAGCTCGGGCTCGCCGTCAGCAAGATCAATCACGACCTGCGCAACATGCTGGCCGCCGCGCAGCTGATGTCGGACCGGCTGACCGAAACGCGCGACGCCAAGATCAAGCGCTTCGCGCCGCGGCTGATCGCGACTCTCGGCCGCGCTATCGATTTCTGTCAGGCGACGCTGGCCTATGGCCGTGCGGCGGAGGCGACGCCGGTGCTACGGGAGGTCCTGCTGCGCCAGCTGGTGGCGGAGCAGGCCGAGCTGCTGGGTCTGGCCGAAGCGGCGCAGGTGAGCTTCAGCAACGAGGTCCCGGCCGATCTGGTCGCCCCCTGCGATCCCGACCAGATGGCCCGCGTCCTGCTCAATCTGATGCGCAACTCGGTTCAGGCACTCACCGAAGCCGGCACTGAGCCCGGCGGGCGCCCGCTGCTGGCCGTTCATGCCACACGCGACAACGGCTCCGTCGTGCTGCGCGTCACCGATAACGGACCGGGCGTGCCCGAACGGGCGCGGGCCAATCTGTTCCAGGCCTTCCGCGGCTCGGTGACACCGGGCGGCACCGGCCTCGGCCTCGCCATCGCGGCCGAGCTGGTCCGGCTGCATGGCGGCACGATCGCGCTCGAGCCTTCGGAGATCGGGGCGGTGTTCAAGGTGACGCTGCCGGCCCCGCGGACGGTCGCGGCCTGAGGACCGCCTACTGGCTCGCCCAGATCACGCGGGCCATGAAGGCGATCTCCGCCAGCGGCAGGACGCGGTCGCCATGCTCGGGATTGAGCGAAGCGAGCTCGACGGTCTTCGCCGTCTGGCGCTTGAGCTGCTTGGCCAGCACCTCGCCCTCGACGGTCTTGACCACGACGCGGTCTCCCCGGCGCACCGTCGCCGTCGGCGAGACGATGATGGTGTCGCCGTCGCGATAGAGCGGCAGCATCGAATCGCCGGAGATCTCCAGCGCGTAGGCCTTCTCGTCGGCGACGCCGGGAAAGGCGACTTCCTCCCAGCCGGTGCCGACGGGAAAGCCGCCATCGTCGAAGAAGCCGCCCGAGCCAGCCTGAGCGAAGCCGATGAGCGGGATGGTTCGGGAGGGCGCCGCGCCACGGCGCATCACCACGCTCATGAACTCGTCCAGCGAGGCACCGGTGGCGGCCAGGATCTTCGCGATCGATTCGGTCGAGGGCCAGCGCTCGCGTCCGTCAGGACCGATCCGCTTGGAGCGGTTGAAGGTGGTGGCGTCCAGCCCGGCCTTTCGGGCCAAACCCGAGGCGGTGAAGCCATAACGCTGGGCAAGGGCGTCGATCGCGCTCCAGATCTGGTCGTGGGAGAGCACCGCACACCTCGCGTGGGATGTTGCCTTGGCCGGGGATAAGAATAGGAAATATCCCCTATTCCCTAAGACATCAATCTGATTTCTGCCGCGGGCGACGAGAAAAATTGGCGAAGCCTCCTGACAGCCGCTAAGCCGTCCGCAACCGTCATTCGCCGAGGTCGCCCCGTGCCGCTCATCTACAAGATCTGCCCCGCCAGCCTTTGGCGCGAGGCCGAGGCCGCGGGCCGTTTCCACGGCGCGGCGATCGACCTCACCGACGGCTTCATCCATTTCTCGACCGGCGGGCAGCTGCGCGAGACGGCAGCCAAGCACTTTGCCGGACAGAGCGATCTGCTGCTGATCGCGGTGGAGGGCGAGACGCTCGGCGCGGCCCTGCGCTACGAACCGTCGCGCGGCGGGGCGCTGTTCCCGCATCTCTATGCGCCGCTCGATCCGCGCGGCGTGCGCTGGGTGGTGCCGCTGGCCCAGGGCAGCGACGGCAGCCCCGTCATTCCGGAGGACATTGCGTGATCGGCTCGCTCTTCAACCTCGCCCGGCCGCTGATCCACAAGATGGATGCCGAGACCGCGCACCGCCTGACGGTCGCGGCGCTGGCGGCCGCCCCCGCACTGAGGCCGGCGCCGGATGATCCGGTCTTGGCGACGGAAGCCTTCGGCCTGTCCTTCTCCAATCCGGTCGGACTGGCAGCTGGCTTCGACAAGCATGCCGAGGCGGTGGACGGGGCGCTCGGCCTCGGCTTCGGTTTCGTCGAGGTCGGCGGTGTCACCCCCCTGCCCCAGCCCGGCAATCCGAAGCCGCGCGTCTTCCGGCTGATCGAGGATGCTGCCGTGATCAACCGTTACGGCCTCAACAGCGACGGCATGGAGGCCGTGGCGCAGCGCCTGGCGGCCCGGCGGGCGCGAGGCGGGATCGTCGGGGTCAATCTCGGGGCCAACAAGGAGTCGGCCGACCGCGCGGCGGATTATGCGGTGCTGACACGCAGGCTCGCGCCCCTCACCGACTTCGTCACCGTCAACGTCTCGTCACCCAATACGCCGGGGCTGCGCGACCTGCAGGCGGAAGCCGCGCTGGACGATCTGATCGCCCGGGCCCTGGACGCGCGTGACGAGGCGGCAGCGGGCGGGCGCCCAACACCGCTGCTGCTGAAGATCGCCCCCGATCTCACCCTGCCGGAACTCGACGGCATGATCGCGGTCGCGCGCAAGCGCCGCATCGACGGGCTCATCGTCTCCAACACCACCACCGCGCGGCCGGAGAGCCTGCGCAGCCCGTCCAGGGGCGAAGCCGGCGGCCTCTCGGGCAAGCCGCTCTTCACCGCCTCGACGCGGCTGCTGGCCGAGGCCTTCCTGCGGGTCGAGCGGCAGTTCCCGCTGATCGGTGTCGGCGGCATCGACTCGGCCGAAACCGCCTTCGCCAAGATCCGAGCCGGTGCGGATCTCGTGCAGTTCTACTCAGCCATGGTGTTTCATGGCCCCGGGCTGGTGAGGACGATCAAGGCGGGACTGGCAGCCGAAGCGCGCCGCGCCGGGCTGCCGAAGCTCGCCGCGCTGGTGGGGCGCGATGCCGCCGCCATCGCCGCGGGCAAGGGTCTGTAGCGGCGATTGCGATCGGCATTCGGGCCGCGGCCTCTTGCCGCCGCCCGCGACCTGGCCTATCGGGCCTCCCGCACCCTGCGACGACAGATGCCTACCGCCGTCATCGCCGCCCGGGTGCGGCGGGATAGCGAAAGGCGGGGGCCTTGCCGATCATCGACTGGAAGAGGCTTGCGGCGAGCGCACTCGCGCCCGCGGTGCTGATCGGGCTCATTCTCGGGGCCATGCTCTGGCACCAGCACGAGAGCGTGGAGCGCGTCGCGGATCGCGATCGGGCGGCACAGATGCGGCTCGTCGGCTCGCTGCTCGACGCCAATCTCGACCAGGCGGCGAAATTCTCGCTTGCCCTGGCGGAGACCTTCGCGCGCAATCCCCAGATCCGCGAAGCCCTGGCCGCCGGCGACCGCGCCCGGCTGGAAGCCCTATCCAAGGACGCCTACCAGTACCTCAGCCGCCAGGCGAGCGTGCAGATCTTCGGCTATCACTCGCCCGACCTGCGCTACCTGCTGCGGATGCACCGGCCCGACCAGCATGGCGACGACATCTCCGGCTTCCGCGCCATGGTTGTCGCCGCCAACCGGCTGCGACGCTCCCAGACTGGCGTCGAGATCGGCATCGCCGGCATCGGCATCCGCGGCGTCGCGCCGATCGAGCAGGGCGGCACGATGCTGGGCAGCGTCGAGGCGGGGCTCGACATCCGCCCCATGTTGGACCTGGTGAAGACAGCGACCAATACCGAGATCGCCGTGGTGGCCGCCGCCTCCCTCAGCGGCGTCGCGCTCGACCCCAAGCTGCCTTCCATCGGCGATCTTTCGATCATGGCCTCGACCAATGAGGCCTTGTTCGCGCGCTTCCTGCGCGCCGTTCCGACGAAGCCCGTGCGGGATGTCGAGGTCGCCACGCGCCGGCTCGACGGCCAGAGCTATGGCGTGATGGCGCAGCCGCTGGTCGATTTCTCAGGCCGGCTCATCGGCATGGCGATCATGCTGAAGGAGGAGCCCAGCTCGGACTGGCGGCGACTGACGACGGAGCTCTGGGTCATCGCGCTCTGCGGCGGCATCGTCGCCTTCGTCGGCTTCCTCGTGCTGGCGCGCCGGCGGCGGGACGCGTGATGCATCGCCTGCTGCTGATCGCTGCACTGCTGATCGCCTCGGTGGCGGGAGCCTCCGCCGAGGAGGCGGCCGCCTCCCGCACGGGTCTGCCGCAAAGCGTCGAACTGCCGGTGCGGGTGCGGGTCGCTTTGCGCGTGCTCAACGTGCTCGAGATCAAGGAGGTCGCCGGCCAAGGGCGCCTCCAGGTCGAACTGACGCAGCGCTGGCAGGATCCGCGGCTTTCCTTCGATGCCATCGCGCGCGGCCTCGCTAGGGACGACCGGGTCGGGGACGAGGCGGACGAGTATCTGAAGACGATCTGGACGCCGGGTCTGACGCTCGACAACCAGATCGGCGACAAGGATTCGCGCAGCGTCGCGCTGTCGGTCCATGCCCATGGCGAGGTCATGCTGATCGAGCGGTTCGAAAGCGATTTCCGTTTTCGCATGAACATGGACGCCTTCCCCTTCGACCAGCAGAGGCTGACGCTGTCGCTCTCGCTGCCGCGCTATCCGCAGCAGGAGGCGGTGATCGTCACCACCGAGGCGGATCGGCAATTCTCGGGCGTCGATGCCACGCCCTCGGTCGTCGACTGGCGCCCGCTCGGCCTGCGCTTTGCTAGCGAGCCGGCCATGGGCTGGAACGCGCGCTCCTATTCGCGGCTGAACGCCACGGTCACGATGGCGCGGGACGCGCAGCGCTATGTCCTGCGCGTCTTCGTACCGATCATTGCCGTGCTGGCGGTCTCGCTCTTCGTGCTGTGGTCGCCCGGCCTCAAGGAGCAGGACAAGGGCGGGCTGATCTTCTCCTCGCTGCTCGCTCTGGCGGCGATCAGCTTCACCTTCGAATCGAGCTTCCCGGGTTCGATCTCGCTGAACACGCCGATCGCCGAGATGATCTCGCTCGGCTATCTCTATCTCGTGGCGGTGCTGATGTTCGAGATCGCGCTGGCCGTCGTCATCGCCACGCCGCAGGGGCGCTGGACGGCCGAGGCCACGGCGCTTCGCTATCACCTGCGCTGGGCGCTGCCGGCCATCATGCTGATCGTCTGCCTCGGCGCGGCGCTCAGGGCACTGCCGGGCTGAGCCGGCGCTTCGCTCAGCGGCGCGCCGCAAAGAGCCGCGACAGCAGCCAGAGCGGCACGACGATCAGCGCGCCGCCGATAATCCACTGGCCGACCTCGCGCAGCGCGCCGAAGCCGAGATCGCCGAGCGAGCGGACGAAGCGGGCCGCAGCATCGAAGAGGGCGCGGGGCGAGAGGCCCAGAAAGGCCATCGCCGCGCCGACGAGCAGCGAGATGAAGAGCAGCCGCACGAGCACGCCGAGCGGCGAGCCGCCGAGGAAGCGTTCGATCCTGCCGTTGGCCATTCCCAAAACCTCAATTCCCGTCGCGTCGAGAAGACGCCCGGGTGGTTGAACCCCGGCTGAACGGGCTGTCAACCCACTGGCCGGTCAGGAGGTGGCGGAGGCTCCGGCCGTGGCCCAGGCGGTGCCGGCGATCTTGGCGGCGGCGATGACGGCCTGGGTTCGGCTGTCGACGTCGAGCTTGGTCAGGATCGCCGAGACATGCGCCTTCACCGTCGCCTCCGAGACGCCGAGCTCATAGGCGATCTGCTTGTTGAGCAGCCCCTCCGACAGCATCATCAGCACGCGCACCTGCTGGGGCGTCAGCGTCGAGAGGTTGCGCACCATCGTCGCCGTTTCGGCATCGACCGGCGCGGTGAGATCGACGCCCGGAGGCGTCCAGACGCCGCCGTCGAGCACGGCGCGAATCGCCTCACCCATCTGCTCGACATCGGCCGTCTTGGGCAGGAAGCCGAGCGCGCCGAACTCGATGCAGCGGCGGATCACCGCTGGATCGTCATTGGCGGAGACCACGATGACCGGGATCTCGGGATGGTCCGCCCGCAAAAAGAGCAGCCCGGAAAAGCCCTGCACGCCCGGCATGGTGAGATCGAGCAGGACGAGATCGGCGTCGCCGCCGCTGTCGAGCGCCTCGGTCAGCGCCTCCAGCGAACCGACCTCGCTGACATCGGCGCCTTCGAGCGCGGTGGAGACGGCCTGGCGGAGCGCGCCGCGGAAGAGCGGATGATCATCCGCGATGACGATCCGTGTCGACGGCTGTCGTTTCATGGGATCCCATCCTCATGCCCGGCCCGCATTGTGCCTCAATCGGGCACCGGTTCAAGCCGTCGGCGCGGGCTGCCGACGGGCAGGCTGTGAACCATCCGACGGCGGCGCGCAATCAGCCATTCGACGGCAGCAGCGCCTCCAGCGCCTCGATCCGGTCCGCCTCGCGGGGCGGTTTGTCCCAGCGGATACGGCTGATCCGGGGAAAGCGCATGGCGACGCCCGACTTATGGCGGGTCGAGCGCTGCAGCCCTTCGAAGGCGACTTCGAAGACGAGACCGCTCTCGACAGTGTGCGTGACCTCGCGGACCGGCCCGAAGCGGTTGAGCGTGTGCTTGCGGACGTAACGGTCGAGTTCGACCAGTTCTTCGTCGGTGAAGCCGAAATAGGCCTTGCCGACCGGCACGAGTTCGTCCGCCCCGCCCTCGCTGGCACGCCAGACGCCGAAGGTGAAGTCGGAGTAGAAGGAGGAGCGCTTGCCGTGGCCGCGCTGGGCATACATCAGCACGCAGTCGATGAGCCTGGCCTCGCGCTTCCATTTCCACCAATGGCCTTTCGGGCGGCCCGGCAGATAGGGCGAGTCGAGGCGCTTGATCATGCAGCCCTCGACGGCCTCCGCATCGGCGCCGGCGCCGGCCGTCGCAGGGGCGGCGCGCGCGGCGGCCAGATCCTCCCAGTCGCGGAACGCAATCGGCGGGGAGAGATCGACGATCGGGCTGTCGAGGCGCGCGACGAAGGCCTCCAGCCGGGTCCGGCGGGCCGAGAGCGGCAGGTCGCGCAGATCCTCGTCGCCATCGACGAGCAGGTCATAGGCGCGGATATGCGCGGGATGCTCGAGCAGCATCTTGGATGTCACGCTCTTGCGGTTGAGCCGCTGCTGCAGGCTGTTGAAGCTCTGGACCGCCGCCTCCCGCCGCACCAGGAGTTCGCCATCGAGCGCGCCGTCCAGCGTCAGCGCCTCGACCACATCCGGAAATGCGGCGGCGATGTCCTCGCCGGTGCGCGAGAACAGCCGCGTGACGCGCTCGCCATCCGGCCGCGTGCCGGTGACGGCCTGGACGCGGATGCCGTCCCATTTCCATTCGGCCTGGAATTCGGCCGGGTTCATCTTGTCGAAATCGCCGTTCTCGATCGGGTGCGAGAGCATCACCGGGCGGAAGGGCGCGGGATCAGTCGCCTCGGGCCGCGGTCCCCTGCCCTCGAGCCAGGCGAAGAGCGTGGCATAGGGCGGCTCAAGCCCGTGCCAGACCTGCTCGACCTCGTCGGCCGGGATGCCGCCGAGGCTGGCGGCGGCCGTCTTGGCGAGGCGCGCGGAGACGCCGATGCGCAGCGAACCGGTGATCAGCTTCAGCAGCGCCCAGCGGCCGGTCTCGTCCAGCGCGTCGAGCCAGGAGGCGACCAGGCGCGGCAACTCGGTCTTGCCGACGCTGCGCAGACCTTCCACGACATCCGGCAGGTGAGGCACGTCATTGGCGCCGTGCCGTGCCGGCCACATCAGAGCGACGGTCTCGGAAAGATCGCCGACATAGTCGTAGGAGAGCGCGAACAGCACCGGGTCGGTGCGCTCGGCGATCAGCGCCCGCACGAGTCCGGATTTCGCATTCGGGAAGACCAGCCCCCCGGTCATCGCCGCCAGAGCGAGGCCGCGATCCGGATCGGGCGTGCTGCGCAGATAGTCCGCGATCAGCGCCAGCTTGGCGTTGCGGCGCGGCTCATAGGCCAGCCGGTCGAGCAGCCAGGCGAAGCGGTTCACCGGCGCGTCCCCCGACCGCGCCGGCGTTTACCAATGCGGCGAACTCTTGGCATCATTCAGTTTCCATTCATGAAGGCGCCCGCAGGCTGACCATCGCTGAGGGGGACATGCCGACCATGCGTGCTGCCATCCGGATTGCCGGCCTCGCCATCGCCATGGCGACTGCGCTGTCGGGCGCCGCCCAGGCCGGTGCCTTCACCTGCCGTGAAACGCCGATCGTCGCGCCGAACCATAAGCTGACCGCGCTGGCGCCACGGATCGCAACAGGCGGCAAGCTGGACATCCTCGCGATCGGCTCCTCCTCGACCGAAGGCGTCGGCGCCACCAGCCGCGACAGGAGCTACCCTGCGCGACTGCAGAGCCTGCTGTCGGCCGCGTGGCCCCGCGTCCAGGTCAGCGTGGCCAATGCCGGCATCGGCGGCGAGATTGCGCCCGAGACATTGCTCCGGTTGAAGAAAGCCCTGAGCGAGCGCCGCTACGATCTGGTGATCTGGCAGGTCGGCACCAATGACGCCGTGCGCGGCGGCGACATGGCGGCTTTCCGCGCGATGATCGCCGACGGCATCGCCGTGGTGAAAAACGCTGGCGTTAGCCTCGCTCTGCTCGACCCGCAGTATTTTCCCGGCATCCGGGAGCCGGCGCGCTATCGAACCTATGTCGATGCAATCGCCGACGTCGCCAAGCGCGAGAGCGTTCCCGTGTTCACGCGCTACGAGACGATGCGGGAATGGCACGATGCCGATGCCCAGGCCTTCAAGGCCGCGCTCGCGGCGGACAGCTTCCATATGAGCGATGCGGGTTATGACTGCCTCGCCCGCGACATGGCGGCGGGTCTCGTCTCTCTGACCACCGGCGGCCGGCCCGTCGTCGCGCAGACGCGCTAGCGCTTCAGACCGGAACGGCATCGGCGCCCTCCACGGCAGCCTCGGCCTCGCCCTCATCACCATAACCCACAAGATGCAGCGGCCTGGCGCGCAGGCCGACGCTCGTGCACCAGTGGACGAGTGCATCGGCCTCGCCATGAGTGACCCAGATCTCGCCAGCGCCCGTCTCGCGGATGGTGGCCTGGAGATCGTCCCAGTCGGCATGGTCGGAGACGATCAGGGGCAGTTCGACGCCCTTCTGGCGGGCCCGGGCGCGGATGCGCATCCAGCCCGAGGCGAAGCTCGTCACCGGATCGGGAAACTTCCGCGCCCAGAGGTCCTGGATTGCGCTCGGCGGGCAGATGACGATCTCGCCGCCCAGCGTCTTGCGCTCCGCGGCGACAACCTTGCGGACCTCGCCCAGCTTGGCGCCTTCGGAGATGTAGAACTCGGTCAGCTTCTCCATCGCGCCATGGAGATAGAGCGGGCGCTCGTAACCGGCCTCGCGGATCAGCGCCATGACGCGCTGCGCCTTCCCCAGCGAATAGGCGCCGACGATATGCGTCCGCTCGGGAAAGAGCCGGACCGATTCCAGGAGCTTGCCGACCTCAGCATGGGCGGGCGGGTGGCGGAAGACCGGCAGGCCGAAGGTCGCCTCGGTGATGAAGATGTCGCAGGGCACGGGTTCGAAGCCGGCGCAAGTCGGGTCGCGCTCGCGCTTGTAATCCCCGGAGGCGACGATCCGCAGGCCGCCGCATTCGACGACGATCTGCGCCGATCCGAGCACATGCCCGGCCGGCACGAAGGTGAAGTCCACCTCCCCGATGCGGATTATCTCGCCCGGCACGGCCTCCTGCCGCTGGCCGGTGAAGCCCTCGCCATAGCGCAGGGCCATGATGGCGAGGGTCTCGCGCGTCGCCAGCACGGCGCCATGGCCGGCTCTGGCATGATCGGAATGGCCATGCGTGATGAGCGCCCGCGCCACCGGCCGCACCGGATCGATGTAGACATCGGCCGGGGGGCACCAGAGGCCGGCCGGCGTCGGGATCAGCAGATCGGAGGGGCGCATCGTCCCCGGCGCGTTGCGTCTGGCCAGCGTCATACTCCTCAGATAGACCCGCGCGCATGATCGAAAAGGCCCCGCCCGCGCATTCCGCCAGTTCCGGCGATCCGACGCTGGACCGCCGCTATGGCTGGGCCGAGGCTGCGTTCAAGGAGGGAGACGCGCAGGCCTGCGTCGAGATCCTCGACCAGACGCTGGCGCAAGCCTACCACTTCACCGCCGCCTGGCATCTCTACGGCCTCGCGCAGGAGGCGCTGGGCCACAAGGAGGAGGCGGCGACCGCCTGGCGGCAATGCCTGACGCTCGACCCCAATGACCATTTCGGTGCTCGGCTCGACCTCGCGCGGATCGGCGCGATGGCAGCCGAAGACGCGACCTCCGAGAATTTCTCCGGCACGCTCTTCGATGGCTATGCCGACCGGTTCGACAGCCATCTGACGCAGGCGCTGCACTACAATGCTCCGGAACTGATCAAGGCCACGCTGGCTCGGCTCTGTGAAACCGCCGGCCGCGCCTTCCGGTTCGCGACCGTCTTCGACCTCGGTTGCGGCACCGGACTCATGGGCGAGGCGATCCGCCATGAGGCCGGTTTCCTTGCCGGTTGCGATCTCTCGCCGCGCATGATCGAGCGGGCTCGGGCCAAGACGACGGCGACAGGCGGGCCGCTCTACGACAAGCTGGCCGTGGCGGGCCTCACCGCTTTCCTCGCCAGCCGTCCCGACGCCAGCGCCGATCTCCTGCTGGCGGCCGACGTCTTCGTCTATCTCGGCGAGTTGCGGCCGGCCTTCGCCCAGGCGGCTCGCGTCCTGTCTGTGGACGGGCTCCTGATCTTCACTGTCCAGAGCCACGAAGGCGAGGGCGTCATGGTGGGTGAGGATCGGCGGTTCGCGCATGCGGAGGGCTGGGTGAGGCAGAGGCTTGCTGAAACGGGGCTCGAGATCGTCTCGCTCGAACCCGTCAGCACGCGTCAGGACCGTGGCGCGGCGGTTCCCGGCCTGCTCGTGGCCGCCCGGCGGGCCGCCTGACTGCCGCTGCGGCAGGGTGCCGCGGTGGGAACAATCGTTCGTTTCGCGCGATATAGAAGCGCCCGCGGAGCACCGAAGCCGAAGCCCATGTCCACCAGAGTTCTGATTGTCGAGGACGAGGTCCTGATCGCCATGGAGACGGAGGCGATCGTCGAGGATCTCGGCCATCATCCCGTCGGCATCGCCGCGACCTCCCGGGAGGCGCTCGCGCTGGCCGCCACCGAAGAGCCCGATATCGCGCTGGTCGACGTCAATCTCGCCGACGGGCCGACTGGCCCTGCGGTCGGGGCCAAGCTCGCCGATCTGGGCATCGCCGTCGTCTTCATCACCGCCAATCCGCGCATGCTGCAGCAGCGGATCGAGAATGCGATCGGCGTGTTCGACAAGCCGGTGGCCGACCGCGATCTGGCGGAACTGCTCGATTACGTCACGAGCCGCGCCGCTGGAAGACCGGCCCAGCCGCCGAGCCGGCTGCGGGTGTTCTGACCTTCGCAGCCCGTTTCAGGCTTGGGAGTCGAGATCCCGCGCCAACCGCGCCGCCGCGACCGCGACCTCCACGACCAGCCCCTCGCGCTTCCAGTCGCGTGTCAGGCGGCCCCCGAGCTGCCGGCCGACGCTCATCTCCGCCAGCCGGGTGCCAAATCCCGTCCGGCCCGGCTCGCCCTCGATCTCGGGGCCGCCCGTTTCCGTCCAGCGCAGGATGATCTCGTCGCCGTCGTGACGGATCGCGATGTCGACGCTCCCGGTTTCGGCGGACAACGCGCCATATTTGACGGCGTTGGTGGCGAGTTCGTGGAAGAGCAGCGCGATCGGCGTGGCGCCGCGGTCGTCGACCGTGGCGTCCTCGCCCGTCACCGTCAGCCGCCCCTCGCTCACCGCCGGATAAGGCGAGAACAGGTTGTCCAGCAGACCCTTGATCGTGGTGCGGCCGATGACCGGCTGCGACGCCTCGCTGTGGGGGCGCACGAATTCATGGGCCCGCGCCAGCGCCGAGACGCGCTCGCGGAACTGGGCGGCGAAGTCCTTGGCCTCCGGGAACTCCCGGGCCGAGAGCGCGATCAGGCTGCCGACCACGGAGAAGATGTTCTTGATGCGGTGACTGAGCTCGTGGCTCAGCAATTCATTGGCTTCGGCCGCGAGCTTCGCCTCGTGGATGTCCGTGCAGGTGCCGATCCAGCGGACAATCCGTCCCTCCGCATCGCGCACCGGCTGGGCGCGGCCGATCGTCCAGCGATACTGTCCGGAATTGTGGCGCAGCCGGTACTCGACCTCATAGACCTCGCCCGTCGCCAACGAATGGCGCCAGCGCCGCCAGGCTTCCGGCTGGTCCTCCTCGTGGAAGAGCCCGGCCCAGCCCTCGCCATCGGTCGAACCCCGCGGGACGCCGGTGAATTCGTACCAACGCTCGTTGTAGTAGTCGTGGAAGCCGTCCGGCCGCGTCGACCAGACCATCTGCGGCATCACATCGGTCAGGATCTTGAAGGTCGCTTCGGTGACCGGCAGCCCGGCTTGGTACAGGTGGGTATCGGGCAAAGGCGGGACCTCGGGCTCCCGGCGGGAGCAGATAGCGGCTCAAACGCCGGGGACGCGGTTTTGTTGCACAGGGCCGAGGCCAGGGCCAGTGCAGCCGGGCGGCCTAGGGATATTCGCCTTTCGTTCCGGCTGCAGCCATCCTATCTCTGTTCTCTATGGCCGCGTCCTCCCCGCTTCCTCCCGCCTTCGAGACGTGGTTCGCCGGCCGCGGCTGGAGCGCGCGGCCGCATCAGCTCGCTCTGCTCGAAGAGGCCCGTGCGGGGCGCTCGACGCTGCTGGTGGCACCGACAGGAGCCGGCAAGACGCTCGCCGGCTTCCTGCCCTCGCTGGTCGAGCTGTCGCAGCGCGACGGCAAGCGCGAGGGGCTGCACACCCTCTACATCTCGCCGCTGAAGGCGCTGGCCGTCGACATCGCGCGCAATCTCGAGGCGCCGATCCGCGAGATGGGGCTGCCAATCGCTGTCGAGACGCGCACGGGCGACACCTCCGCCGCCAAGCGCACGCGGCAGATCAGGACGCCGCCCGACATCCTGCTGACGACGCCGGAGCAGCTCGCCTTGCTGGTCTCGCATCGCGACGCTGCGCCTTTCTTCGCCAGCCTGCGGCGGATCGTGCTGGACGAGCTTCACGCGCTGGTGGCCTCCAAGCGCGGCGACCTGCTTTCGCTCGATCTGGCGCGGCTGCGCAGCCTCGCGCCGCAGGTCAGCGCGGTCGGCCTCTCGGCGACGGTGCGCGAGCCGGCCGATCTGCAGCGCTTCCTCGGCGGCAGCGAGACGCCGGCCGGGCTCGTCACCGTCGGCGGCGGCGCTCCTGCGCGCATCGCCATCCTGCCGACGCAGACCCGTCTACCGCTCGCCGGCCACACCACCGCCCATGCGATGGGCGCGATCTACGAGGCCATCAAGGCGCACAAGCTGACGCTGGTCTTCGTCAATACGCGCATGCAGGCCGAGTTCGCCTTCCAGGCGCTGTGGACCATCAATGAAGACAATCTGCCGATCGCGCTGCATCACGGCTCGCTCGATGCCACGCAGCGCCGCAAGGTCGAGGCGGCGATGGCCGAGGGGCGGCTGAAGGCCGTGGTCTGCACCGCGACGCTCGATCTGGGCATCGACTGGGGCGATGTCGATCTCGTCGTCAATCTCGGCGCGCCCAAGGGCGCGAGCCGGCTGATGCAGCGGATCGGCCGCTCCAACCACCGCATGGACGAGCCCTCGCAGGCGCTGCTCGTGCCCTCCAACCGCTTCGAACTGCTGGAGTGCCGCGCCGCGCTCGATGCCGTCGCCGAGGCGGCGCAGGACACGGCGGATGCCCGGATCGGCGCGCTCGACGTGCTGGCCCAGCATGTCCTCGGCGTCGCCTGCTCGGACGGATTCGACTCCGACGCGCTTTACCGGGAGGTCTGCAGCGCCTCGCCCTATGCCGGGCTGGAACGCGCCGATTTCGACGCGGTGGTGAATTTCGTCGCCACCGGCGGCTACGCACTGAAGAGCTATGAGCGTTTCGCCAAGCTGCGGCAGGACAAGGCCGGACACTGGCGCGCCAGCCATGCCAAGGTCATCCAGCAATACCGCATGAATGTCGGCACAATCGTCGAATCGACGATGATGAAGGTCCGGCTCGGCAAGGCCCGCGCCGGCCAGCCCGGCCAGCCGCAGACGGTTCTGCGCGGCGGGCGCGTGCTCGGCGAGATCGAGGAGTATTTCGCCGAGACACTCGTTCCCGGCGACACCTTCATCTTCGCCGGCGAGGTGCTGCGCTTCGAGGGCATCACCGGCAACGAGGCGGTCTGCTCGCGCGCCGCGCCGGGCACGGATCCGAAAATCCCCTCCTATGCCGGCGGCAAGTTCCCGCTTTCGACCTTTCTCGCCGCGCGCGTGCGGGCGATGCTCGCCGATCCGAAGGAGTGGGACTCCCTGCCCGAGGAGGTTTCCTCCTGGCTGCATGCCCAGCGGCTGAAATCGCGGCTGCCCAAGCCCGGCGAGTTGCTGGTCGAGACCTTCCCGCGCGGCGGGCGCTTCTATCTCGTGGCCTACCCGTTCGAGGGGCGCCTCGCCCATCAGACGCTCGGCATGCTGCTGACGCGCCGGCTGGAGCGCGCCCGGATGCGCCCGCTCGGCTTCGTCTGCAATGATTACGGCATGGCCTGCTGGGGGCTGGGCGACATGACGGCCGCGATCGCGCGGGGGGCCCTGAGCTTGGACGAACTGTTCTCGCAGGACATGCTGGGCGACGATCTCGAGGAATGGCTGGCGGAATCGGCGCTGATGAAGCGCACCTTCCGGCAATGCGCCGTGATCGCCGGGCTGATCGAGCGGCGCTTCCCGGGCCAAGAGAAGAACGGCCGCCAAGTCACCATGTCGACCGATCTCGTCTACGATGTGCTGCGCCGCCACGAGCCCGACCATGTGCTGCTCAAGGCCGCACGCGCGGATGCTGCGACCGGCTTGCTCGACATCCAGCGCCTGGGCCAGATGCTGACACGGATCAGCGGGCGAATCGTGCATCAGCCGCTCGATCATGTCTCGCCGCTCGGCGTCTCGGTGATGCTCGAGATCGGGCGCGAGGCCGTCTATGGCGAGGCGGCGGACGAAATCCTGGCGGAGGCGGAAGCGATGCTGATCGAGGAGGCGATGGCGTGAACGCCGCGACGGCAGGCGACGACGCGGCCACGGAAGCCGCCTTCCTGCTCGGGCGGCTCGTGGTCGTGCCCGACCATTCCGGCGCGCTCTGGCTGCCGGAGGAGCGCACGCTCGTCGTCGCCGACCTGCATCTCGAGAAAGGCTCCTCCTATGCCAGGCGCGGCGTCTTCCTGCCGCCCTATGATTCGGCGGCGACGCTGGCGGCGCTTGCAGCCGCGATCGCCCGCCATGCGCCGGCCCGCGTCATCGCGCTGGGCGACAGCTTCCATGACCGCGAAGCGGGCGAGCGCTTCGGCGCGGCCGAGCGCGCCACGCTCGCGGCGCTTCAGGCCGGCCGCGACTGGATCTGGGTGACCGGCAATCACGACCCGCAGATCGGCGGCGGGCTCGGCGGCGAGGTCGTCGCCCGTCTCTCGCTCGCCGGCGTCACGCTGCGACACGAGCCGGACGCAGCCGAGGCCGGTTTCGAAATCGCCGGCCATCTCCATCCGGCGGCGAAACTGCGCCTGCGCGGCCGGTCGCTCCGGCGGCGCTGCTTCGCGCTCTCGGCCCGGCGCTGCGTCATGCCGGCGATGGGCGCCTATGCCGGCGGGCTGAACCTGCGCGATGCCGCCTTCCGCCCGCTGCTGGGCGCCGGCTTCAGCGCCCATCTGCTCGGCGACGCCCGCCTCTTCCGCATCGACCCGCGGCTGCTGCTGCCGGACTGAAGACGGGCGAGACGGCACCGCAGACGACGGCCGCGCTCAGGGCCGGAGCCATCTCGTCCATGCCGCGACGATGTGGGTTGCGTCCACCCGGCGCTTGTGGCATCAGGACGCCGCTTCGGAACGACGCCCGCCCTGCCCTCGCCCCGGCGACCGCAGAGCAACCTGGCCGACGATCCTGCTGCGGTAGCTCAGTGGTAGAGCACACCATTGGTAATGGTGAGGTCGAGAGTTCAATCCTCTCTCGCAGCACCAGCCTTTCCGGCTGGAGCCCTTTTGATCTCAGAGACATTGCTGGGTTTTTGCGTCGTGGCCCGCTGACGGCGCTACGGCCCTGCGCCGAGGATGGCGGCAGCGGCGGATCGGCTTCGGCACGACTGCCCGCTACGCAGCCTCATTGTCGCCGCGGGGCGCCCGGGCGCCTTCCGAGAACACCCCGCGCAGGAAGCCACGCGAGGCCGCCCTGTCGGCGTCGGCCAGTAGCGCATGAAAATCATGCAGGAGCGCTCGCAGGGCCTGCCGCTCGCTGCCATGTTCCTCGACCAGCTCGATCAGCTCCCACTCGATCGCGTCGCGATCATCCTCGATCTCGGCTGGCTCGGCTGACATATTCTTTGCTCCCCTGAATGAGAACGAAATAGGAACATTGTCGGGTCTGGAGTCAAGATGCCTAGAGCCGGCTGACGTCGCTCGGAAACTGACAGTCATTCCGGACAAGCGGCAAAGCCGCGCCGATCCGGAATCCATCGTCAAGCTCCGGAGCCCTTCCGATGGATCCCGGGACAAGCCCGGGATGACGGCCGCGGTTCCAAGAAAACCCGGCACGCTCCAGGAGCGCCATCGCATCGAAGGCGCTCCCGCGTGTTCCCCGAAAAGAACCCGCCCCCTCAGCCCATCCCCTCGATGGCAAAGATCCGGGCCGGGGAGCCGTCGGCGTTGGGCAGCTTCAGCGGGGCGGCGCAAAGGAAGGTGCGGGGGTTATTCAGCGCGCTGGTGTTGACGACATATTCGATCAGCGTGACGCCGGCGCGCAGGCAGATGTCATGCGTCACGTGTTGGTCGAAGGGCACGTGCCTGTCGTCGAGCAGCAGGCGGATCGGATAGTCCTGCGGGAAGTCGAAGGCGAGCGCGGTGGGCTTGCGGTCCTTGAGCCAGAGCGCCGCCTCGCGGGTGAGATAGGGAGCGTCGAGCCAGAACTCTCGGGTCCGGTAGTCGCGCTTCGTGTCCCAGCCGCTGGAGAGCAGCAGGATCTCGCCTTCCGGCCCGCCGGGATCGGCCGCCGCGAGTCTCTCGGCATCGATCGCCTGATTGGGGGCGACGTCGCGCAGGTCGAGCACGCGGCAGGGGCCGACGACGCGCGAGAGCGCGGTCGCCTCGATCGTCGGGCTGTGGGCGATGACATGGGCCTGCGCATCGACATGCGAGAAGCCATGGCAGGTCATGCTGATGCGGGAGACCCTGAACGGGTCCCCCGCCGCGATGTCGCCCTTGATCGCCAGGTCGACCGGCCAGCGAAAATGCGGCTCGATCGGCATGGAGAGGTCGATGATCTCCATCAGACAGCGGCCTTCTTGATCGCGTCCAGCGTGTCGCCGCCGAATTTGGTGACGAACTCCTTCTCGACCTCCGCCGCGACGATCTTCGAGAAGGACTCGCGGTCGGGATTCTCGACCGCCTGCATTCCGGCCTTCTTCAGCGCGGCGAGGCTGGAGCCTTCCGTGTCCTCGTTCATCTGGCGCTGCACGCCGGCGAGTTCGATCGCGGTCTCGCCGAGGATCTTCTGGAGATCGGGCGCCATCGCGTCGAACTTCGTCTTGTTCATCACCACGGGGCCGGTGGTGAAGGCGTGGCGCGTCAGCGACAGATGCTTCTGCACCTCTGCGAATTTGGCGTTGAGGATCAGCGTCACGGGGTTCTCCTGCCCGTCGACCGCTCCGGTCTCGAGCGCCGAGAACAACTCGGTGAAGGCCATCGGCGTCGGTACGGCGCCGAGCAGCTGGAAGGCGCGGATATGGGCCGGGTTGGGCGTGGTGCGGATCTTCAGCCCCTTGATGTCGGCGGCGTTCGCCACCGGGCGGCGGCTGTTGGTGAGGTTGCGCCAGCCGATCTCCCAGGTCGCCAGCGCCTTGAGGTTCGAGCCTTCGAGCTCCTTGCGCAGCCCGTCGCCGATCGGCCCGTCCATCACGGCGGCCGCATGCTTGCGGCTCTGGAACAGGAAGGGCAGGTCGAGCACGTTGAGCTTCGGCGCCAGGCCGGTGAAGAACGGGTTGCCGGTCAGGCAGATGTCGAGCGAGCCGCCCCGCACGGCGCTGATCGTCTGCGGATCGGAGCCGAGCGCGCCGTTCGGAAAGATCTGGACCTCGAGCTGGCCGTTGCTCTTTGCCTTCACCTTCTCGGCGAACTGGACGGCAGCCTTGTGCCAGCTGTCCGATTCCGGATGGGGATGGGCGAAACGCAGCTTCGTGGCCTGTGCGAGAGCCGGCCGCCCGATCGCGAAGAGGGCAAGGCCGGAGCCGGCGGTGATCAGGGCGTGGCGCCTGGTGATTGTCATCGGGTTCTCCTCCTGAGGATATCGTTCTTGTGGTTTCTCGTTTTTCGACGCGGCGCCTCTTCAGCGCCCGTAGAACCATTTCGCCGGCACAGTCACGATCTCGGGGACCAGCACCAGCAGGGCGAGGACTGCGACCTGCGCCAGCAGGAACGGCATGACCCCGCGCACCACCCTGTCGACTGACACGCGGCCGACAGCGCAGACCACGTTGAGCACCGTGCCCACGGGCGGCGTCAGCAGGCCGATCGCGTTGTTCATAATGAAGAGGACGCCGAAATAGACCGGATCGATGCCGGCCTGCTTGACGATCGGCATCAGCACCGGCGTCAGGATCAGCACGGTCGGGATGAAGTCGAGCGCCGTGCCGACAACGACGACCAGCAACATCATCGCCGCCATCAGCAGTGTCTTGTACTCGATCAGCGGACCCAGCATCGCGCCGACCTCGGCGGGGATGTTGGCGATGGTGATGAGCCAGGCCGAAACCAGCGCCGCCGCGACCAGGAACATGACCGAGGCCGACATCTTCAGCGCCGCCAGCAGCGCAGGCCGCAGATGCTCGATGCGCAATTCGCGATAGACGAACATCCCGATCACGAAGGCATAGACCGCGGCCACGACAGCGGCCTCGGTCGGAGTGAACACGCCGAGCTTCATGCCGCCGATGATCACGAAGGGCAAAAGCAGTGCCCAGAGACCGTCGAACGCGGCCTTCGCGATGCTGCGGACGCTCGGCCGCGGCAGGGGCGAAACCGGCTCGTCCTTCGCCAGCACATACCAGGTGATGACGAGAGCGAGGCCCATCAGCAGGCCCGGCACGATGCCGGCCAGGAACAGCCGGGTGATCGAAACGCCGGCCGCGACGCCGAACACCACGAAGCCGATCGAGGGTGGGATCACGGGCGCGATGATGCCGCCGGCCGCAATCAGCCCGCAGCTGCGGTCGAGCCGGTAGCCGGCCTGCCGCATCATCGGGATCAGCAGGGCGGCGAGCGCGGCCGTATCGGCCACCGCCGAGCCGGAGATGCTGGCCATCACGATGGCCGCGACGACGGCGACATAGCCGAGTCCGCCGCGGACATGGCCGACGAGCGCCATCGCGAAGGCGATGATGCGCTTGGACAGCCCGCCCGCGTTCATCAACTCCCCGGCCAGCATGAAGAAGGGCACAGCCATCAACGGGAAGCTGTCGGCCCCGCCGATCAGGTTCTGCGCCAGGATCTGCGCGTCGAACATGCCGAGATGCAGCATCAGCGCGACACCGCAGACCAGGAGCGAGATCGCGATCGGCATCCCCAGCGCCATCGCGCCGAGCAGCGAGACCAGGAAGACGAGAACCGTCATGGCCGCCGCCGCTCGCGGTTCTGCGTCTCGAAAGCGGCGAGTTCCTCCGATTCGGCGCCGATGACGAGTTCTCCCGGCGGCACGCGGCCCATCAGCAGCCGGATCAGCGTGACGAGGTTGATCGCCCCGATGCCCAGGCCGCAGGCGAGGCCGGCGATGTAGAAAATCGCGGTCGGCACCCCCATCACCGGCGAGAGATTGGCCATGTTGAGGCTGCTCTGCTGCCAGCAACCGAAGACCAGCAGGCCCATGCAGAACAGCGACAGGCTCTCGGCCACGAGTCGCGCCAACCAGCGGCCGCGCAGTCCGAGCATCTGCACGATCGCCGTCATGCCGAGATGGCCGCCTTCGAGCGCCACGAGGAAAGCTCCGCCGAAGGTCAGCCAGACGAAGATCATCCGTGAGGCCTCGTCCGACATGGTGATGCCGGAGTTGAACAGGTAGCGCAGCACGACATTGCCGAAGACCATCGCGATCATCACCACGAAGGCGAGGATCAGGAGGTTTTCGAGCTGGCGAAGCAGGAATCGGGACAGAGGCATCACGGTCGGTCAGCCCAGCGACCGGTCAGTCGTGAGGAGGCCGATCGACCCATCGCGGACTGGACGCTGAGTCGGAGCGGAGCCTGTCGCGACGAGACCCACTCACGCGTGCCAATGACGGATCTGCGTGCGCGCATGTCCGCTCCTCCGATGTTCCCTGCCCGTGCCATGGCGGTTCGTGTCGCCATTCTTATTGTATGCTGCATACTGCGCGCCGCGTGCGCGCCTTGTCAATCGAGGTTTAGCGGTACAGCGGGCGAACACATCCGACAGGCTGGATGGCGACAGACGCCCCCATTTCAGCAAAAAGGGCCCTGCCGGATCGGCAGGGCCCTCGTCAGGCGCGGGCAGTCAGGCCAAGCGCGATGCCCTGAAAACCACCTCAGAACTCTTCCCACCCCGACCCGCCTGCGCGGCTGTTGGCAACCTTCCTGGCCGGAGCCGAAGCGGGGGCCGCGCCCTGCGGCTGCGAAGCCGCCGGCCGGGGCATTGCACGTGGCGCCCGCGCCTTGGTCTGGGCGAAGGCGGCTTCGGCAAGCTGGCGCAGGCGTGCGGGCTCGGTCGCCGTCGAAGTGGCGATCTGGCTGGCGGAGCCGGCCTCGGGCCCGGTCCTGAAAGCCGCGACGAGGTCGTTGAGCTGTCCGATCTTGCCCGAGAGCGAGCCGGCGGATGCCGCGCTCTCTTCGGCCAGCGCCGCGTTCTGCTGGGTGATCTCGTCCATATGTGCGACGGTCTGGCTCATCTCATCGATGCCGTTCGCCTGTTCGGAGGTGGCAGACGAGATCTCCGAGACGGTGCTCGCGACCTTGCGCGAGGCCTGAACGATCTGCTCCAGAACCGTTCCGGCCGAGCGGACCAGTCCGACACCCTGCTGAACCTCGCTGCCGGACTCTGCGATGAGCGTCGTGATGTCCTTGGCGGCGTCGCCGGCGCGCTGCGCGAGGGTGCGAACTTCGGATGCCACGACGGCAAAGCCCTTGCCGGCGTCACCGGCGCGGGCCGCCTCGACGGCGGCATTGAGCGCAAGAAGATTCGTCTGGAAGGCGATGCCGTCGATCACGGTGGTGATGTCCGAGATCTTCTGCGACGCGGCTTCGATGCGCGTCATCGCATCGACCGCGTCCGAGACGATGGCTCCGCCCTTGCCCGCCACCGCCATCGCTTCCTCGGCGAGCTTAACGGCCTGACGGGACGCGTTCGCAGCCGCTTTGACGGAAGCCGCGAGTTGCTCCGTCGTCGCCGCGGTTTCCTCGAGACTCGAGGCCTGCTCCTCGGTCCGCTTCGACAGGTCGTTTGCGCCCATGTTGATTTCGCGCGCAGCGAGGCCGACATCGGCCGAAGTGACCTGAATGGTCCTCACAGTCGCCGAGAGGCGGTCGACCGTGTCGTCGATCGCCTCCTTGAGCGTCTGGAAGACGCCCTGATACTGGCCTGTCACGCGGCTGGTGAGATCGGCCGCAGCCAGGGCCTGCATGACCCGGGCGAAGTCGACCGTCGCGTCCTCGACAACGGCTGAAACCTGGTTGAGACCGACGGCGATGTCGCGAACGAACCCCTCCTTGCCGTCGAGCGACAGCCTGGCCGAGAAATCGCCGGCACGGGCGGCTTCGACAACGGCCGCGACCTCGGCCTCGCTGCGCAGCTCGGCCGTCACATTGCGCCAGATCAGCGTGTGGCCGATCGTGTTGCCACCTGCGTCGCTGATATAGGCCATGTCGACCATGATCGCCTCGGCGCCGACATCGTAGCGCACCTTCCTGACCTGGCCATTATCGAGGATGAGCTGGCGCTTGAGATTGGCGTTGGTGCGATAACAGTCGATATGCTCGCCTATCATCGCCTCGACCCTGAACCCCGGCGAGGCCGCCTGGAACGTCGGCTCCAGCTGCTTCAGCAGGCGCAGCAGCGAGGCGCTCATGAAGGTGATCCGCTCCTCAGGATCGGTGATCATCAGCATCGTCGGCGACTGGTTCATGGCCGAGACCGTCAGGGCCGTGCGGCCTGCCTCGGCCCGTCCCTGATCGGCAGCGCGCGCGATCTCGCCGATCTCGTTGGCGAGGGCGGTATGCGGAACCGGTCTGGAAAAATCCCCCGCCTCATGACGCCGCAGGGACGCGACCAGATCGCCGAGCGGGTTGCGGATGGTGCGGACGAAGCCGAGCGCACAGCCGAAGACGACAAGCGCCGCCAGCGCCGCGATGACGAGATCGCGCATCGCCTTCGACTCGATCCCGCCGATACGGGCCTCGATCAGGCGGATCAGCTGGGTCTGCGCACCGCGCCAGAGCGCGTCGGAGGCGGCCGCAAAAGCGGTTGCAGCGGCCTGAGCGTCCGGCTGGCGCAGCGAGGGCGCGCGCTCCATCGCATAGTCCTCGCGCAGCGCAGCGGCCTGGCGCGAGACCGCCGCGCCGGCGCTCTCGAAGCCGCTGCGGACGGCGGCGAGGGCAGCCCCGAGACTGCCATCGGTATTACCTGCGACACCGGACGCGAGGGAGGACTGCACGGCCGAAAGCGCGATGTCGTAGCGCGTCGCCGCCTGAACCAGCGCGTCGTGCTGACGGGGCGTGACCTTGTTGCCCATCAGGGCCGGTTGCATCGCGGCGTCGAGCGCAGCCCGCGCGATCACCAATTCCGGCAGCCGGACGGCGACAACATCCATCACGTAGTAGGAGTCGACATCGGGATCGAGGGTGAGGTTGGAGCCGTCGGCGATCTTCTGGATGGCGGCCTGGCCGGCGTCCCAGGCCGCGTTGCGGTCCTTGCCTTCGCCGAGAGCGCCGGCGAAAGCCCGCATCGCCTCTCCGGCCTTCAAAGCCTCGGCGGCTGGCTGCTGGGCAGCGACACGGCGCGCCTCGCTCGCGAGCCGATCGGCCGACGCCGCGGGCGCAGTGCTGGCCGCAAGCGCCGCCCAGACATCACTCAGCACCCGGGCGCCGGTGACCTCGAGCGCGGAAAAGGCGATGTCCTTGCGAACCTGTTGGACGAAAAGCAGCGTCAGATGCCCGATCGGCAGCAGCATGAGTGCCATGATCACGGCGATTTTCGCGCCCACCGTGAGAGACGCGATCCGGGCAGTCAAAATCTTCATCGGGGGGGGGTCCGGGGCAGTGATGAGCCGGCACAAAGCTGGGACACAACCGTTAAGGATAACCTAAGGTAATGTTCCAATCGGAACGTCGCGACGAAGGTTGGAGGCGCCCGTCGCGGACTTCTCTGCGCAGGCTCCACGTCCTAAGCTCGGCGCTCGCGGCCGCCTTCCCACGCCGCGCAGCGAGAATGGACGGACGATGCAGAGGATCGATCTCAACTCGGATCTCGCGGAGGGCTTCGGCGCCTATCGCTGCGGCGACGATGCGGCGATGCTCTCGATCGTGACCTCGGCGAACGTCGCCTGCGGCCTGCATGCGGGGGACCCGGAGATCATGGCCAATGCCTTCGCGCTCGCGCGGCAGAACGGGGTGGCGGTCGGCGCTCATCCGGGCTTCCCGGATCTCTGGGGTTTCGGACGGCGGCGCATCCCCTTCAGCACGGGCGAGATCGAGCGGCTCGTTGCCTATCAGATCGGTGCCGCCGCCGCGCTCGCCTCCTATGCGGGCCACCGCATCACCTATGTGAAGCCGCATGGCGCGCTCGGAAACATCTCCTGCGAGGAGCGGCCCGTGGCGGACGCGATCGCTCGCGCGATCAAGGCGGTCGATCCGACGCTGGGATTTCTCGCGACCGCGCTGACGCAGCAGGTCGCGGCCGGCGAGGCGGCAGGGCTGAAGGTCCATCAGGAGATCTTCGCGGATCGCGGCTACACCGAGGAGGGGCAACTCGTGGCGCGCCATCTGCCGGGCGCCATGATCACCGATGCGCGCGAGGCGGCCGAGCGCGTCGTCGCGATGGTCCGCGAGGGCGCGCTGGTCACGCTGTCGGGGCGGCGCCTGCCGACCGGCATCGAATCCGTCTGCGTCCATGGCGATTCCGCCCATGCGGTCGCGACCGCTCGTGCCGTGAGGGAGGCGCTGGAGGAGGCCGGCATCGGGCTCGCCCCCTTCGCATGAGCCAGGATGCGCCGGCTGCGCCAAAATTCCTCGACGCCGGGGAAGCGGCGCTGGTGGTCGAATTCGGCCGCAGCGTCGATCCCGGCCTCAGCGACAGGGTCCTCGCGCTGGACGCGGCACTGGCGGCCAATCCGCCGGAGGGCCTGCGCGAGCTCGTGCCGACCTATCGCTCGCTGATGATCCATTACGATCCGCTGCGGCTCGACCGGGCCCGGCTGGTCTCCCATGTGGAGGCGGCCCTGTCCGGCCCCGCGCCGGTCGCCAGCCGCAACAGCGCACTCTGGACACTGCCCTGCTGCTATGCGCCGCCCCATGGCGAGGACCTGGCCGAGATGGCCGGGCTCCTCGGGCTTACAGCGGACAGGGCCGCCGAGCTCCACGCCGCCGGGCGCTACCGCGTCTACATGTACGGCTTTTCCCCGGGCTTCACCTATCTCGGAGGCCTGCCGGAACCGCTGGCGATCTCGCGCCGGCCCCGCCCCCGCCCGCCGCATGACAGCCGGGCCGTGCTCGTTGGCGGTGGGCTTTGCGCCGTCGCCCATTTCGCGATGCCCACCGGCTGGTATGTCGTCGGCCGCACGCCCGAGCGGCTCTATGCACCCGAGCGGAGCAGCGCCTTCCTGTTCGAGCCAGGCGACGAACTCGCCTTCGAAGCGATCGACACCGCAACCTTCGCCGCGCTGCAAGCCCGCGCAGAGGCCGGCGAGGTCGTCGCGCGCCGGAAGCCCGCATGACGGCGCTGCGCATTCTTTCCGCCGGGCCGGGCGTGACCGTCCAGGATCGCGGACGCCCTGGCTATCTCCGCTACGGCGTCACCGTTGCTGGGCCGATGGACCCCTTCGCCCATGCGCTCGCCAACCGGGCGCTTGGCAATGAGATGGGCGCAGCCGCGATCGAGGTCTCGCTCGGCGGCGTCGAGGTCACAACCGAGGACCGGCCACTTGGCGTGGCCGTGGCGGGGGGCAGGTTCCGCGTAACGCTCGATGGCGAGGCGCTGCCGGCCGCTGCCGTGCTGCGCCTGGAACCGGGCTCGACCCTACGGCTGCGCGCCGGCGATGACGGCATGTGGGCCTATCTTGCAGTGGCCGGCGGCATCAGCCTGCCGTCCGTGCTGGGCTCGCAGGCAACCCATCTGCGCACCGGCATGGGCGGCCCGGGAGGGCGCATGCTCCGCGCCGGGGACGGTCTTCCCGTGGGGGTGGAGACAGGCGGCACCGCCGGCCCTGGTGAGATCCACGCCCACCTGCTGAACCGGCCGGCCGATCTCGTCCGCGTGCTCCCCGGCCCGCAGGACGACTATTTCGACGCCGAGGCCTTCGCCGCCTTTCTCGCCGGTCCGTGGCGGATATCAGAGCGAGGCGACCGCATGGCCTGCTTCCTCGAAGGCCCTGTGCTGAGCCACCGGCTGGGTTTCAACATCCCATCGGATGGGGTTGCCATGGGGGCCATCCAGGTGCCGGGCGAAGGGCAGCCGATCGTGCTGATGGCGGACCGGCAGTCGACCGGCGGCTATCCGAAGATCGCGACGGTGATCGGCGCCGATCTCGGGCGCCTTGCCCAGGCACGCCCAGGAACACAGATCGCCTTCCGGGCGGTCAGCCATGCCGAGGCGGTGCAGGCGCTGGCGGAGGAGCGTGCCTTTCTCGCAGGACCAATCTCGGTCGAGCCCTTGCGGCGCACCACGTTCAGTCCCGAATTCCTGCTCGCCCGCAACCTTGTCGGCGGCTGGATCGACGGGCTGCGCCGGGACTGAGCGGCGCTCTCGCGCTCAGGCGGCCTCCTCGACGAAGGTCGCGACGAAGCGCACGAGTTCGCTCTGCCGGGCGGTGCCGGTCTTGGCGAAGAGGCGCTGGAGATGAGTGCGCGCCGTGGTGCGGGCAATGCCGAGCTTGCGGGCGGCCTCGACCGTGTCCATGCCTTTGACGATGAGGCCGAGGATCCGCGCCTCGGTGGGCGTCAGCCCGCAGGCTTCGGCGACTTCGTCGACATTGCGGTCGATCATGCGCTGGGGATCGTCGACCGTCAGGATGAAGAGATCCATGCCGGCCCCGCCGAGATGGACGGCATCGATGACCGTCTGGCGGCCGCAGCGCATCAGCAGCGGCAGCCTTATCTCCTCGGAGGCCGTGCCGGCCAAGCGCCGCTTGAGCCAGGTCTGGAGACGGGCCGCGAAGAGCTTGTCGGAGCAGATGAGACGGCCCTCGCCGCTGAGCCCCTCACGGGTCAGCGCCGTGGCGCCCTGATTGCGGAAATGCACGCGCAGTTCGGCGTCGATCACGAAGAGGGGTTTGGCACCTCGGCCCGGATCGCGTGCGGGAGCGCAGCAGGACGGGAGAGGCTGGGGTGAAGCCGGATGCGGCAGGCTGAAGATCATGGACATGCGAGGAGCGTCCTCGATTTCGAGCATCTTCGCGGTTCCTTGCGTGACAGCTGGCCCGGAAGCGCCCTGTCAGACGGCGTGGTCGTGTTCCTTCTGTTGGTCGCGCCGACGGGGCTGCTGGTTCATCGGGATCGTGCGGCGCCGCGTGGGCGGTATCGTCAGATCCGCAGCGAAAGCCGATAGGTGTAGCTGTCGCCCCGGAAGAGGCCCTCGACATATTCGAGCATGTCGCCGTCACGAGCGAAGCTGCGGCGTTTGATCAGCAGGCAGGGTACCGGCTCATCGAAGCCGAAAATCGCGGATTCCTCCGCGCTCGGCTGCGCGGCCTCGATGGTCTGGTCGCAGCGTTCGAGCGGCGCGCCCAGCAGGGCCAGCGCCGCGTAAACCGACCCGCCGAGATCGGCCTGTTCGAGCTCCGGAGCCCGCTGGAGGTTGTACCAGCCGGTTTCGCGCGAGAGAGGCACTCCATCGCCACTTCGCACCCGAACGAGCTTCAAAAAACGCGCGGAGTCGTCCAGACCGAACAGAGCGGCGATGGTGGGATCGCTGACGACGGTTCGCTCCAGGATCCGCGACGATGGCACGCGTCCAAGTTCGCGCATCTCCTCGGTAAAGCCTTTCAGACGGTCCATCCCCGAATGCAGGCGCCCTGTCGTGCCCTGGACGATCGATCCGAGCCGCCCCTGCGCGCTCAGCAGCTTCTTCGACCGCAGCGCGTTATAGGCCCGCTGAACGGTCGAGCGGCTGATGGCGAGACGCTCGGCGAGCTGTCGCTCCGCCGGCAGGGTCGTGCCGGGTGGCAAGGTCCCAGTCCCGATCAGGCGCGCCAGCTGATCTTCCAATTGCTGGTAGAGCGGCTGCGCCGTGTCGTCGCGGAGATCCAGCAGATCCTGGAACGGCGGACGCCTCCGCACGTTGCTGGGCTTGAGCGGCAATGTCATCGGCAGGCAGATGCGCGGGCGGCGCTGACGGACTGCGAAAGGGGATCGGACACGATGGCTGCAGGCTCCGTCTTCGTGCTGGCAAGCTTCGTCCTGTCCTGTTCGGCCAAGGTCCAGCGGTTCCCGCGACCGGGCGAGTCGCTTGCGGCCGATATCGTCATGATCGAGCCCGGCGGCAAGGGACTGAACCTCGCCGTCGCTGCGCGGCGTCTCGGCGCCGAGGTGGACGGGCTGCTGGCGGTGGGCGACGATCTCGCCTCCGCCTTCGCCGCGCCCGCTCTGGCACAGGCCGATCTGCCTGCGTCGATGTTGATCCGCGTCGTCGGCAAGACGGGAAGCGGCGTCGGCTTCACCGACGCTCACGGCGAAACCTGCCTCGCCGTCGATCCCGGAGCGAACCACGCCTTGTCGGCCGACCATGTGCGGGAGGCTGCGGAGCGCATCGCCGCTGCCGCCATGGTGATGGCGCAGTTCGAGATCGCCGACGGCCCCATCGCTGAGGCCTTCGCGCTGGCGCGTCGCGCCGGCGTCACGACCCTGCTCAATCCGTCGCCCTTCCGGCCAATCCCGGACGAGATCCTGGCGACGACCGACATCCTTGTGCTCAACCAGACCGAAGCCGAGGCGCTGGCGGAGACGGTCTTGCCCGGCGCGATCGATCCGGCCGAGCCGGCCCGCTTCGTCTCGGAGCTGGGGCCGGCGGTTCTGGCTCGCGGACCGAGGCTGGTCGTGCTGACGCTGGGCGCGGCCGGCGCCGTCGCGCTCGGACATGAGGGCGCCATCGGCCAGCCAGCCTTTCCCGTCGACGTCGTCGACACGCTGGGCGCCGGCGATGCCTTCGCCGCGGCGCTCGGCGTGGCGCTGGCACGCGGCCGCGGCACCGCCGAGGCGCTGCGCCAGGCTGCAGCCGCGGGCGCGGTGGCGACCCGCCGGGCCGGGGTCTTCGACGCGCTCGGCTGCCAAACCGACCTCGACCAGCTCATCGGTCTTGCCCGCGTCTAGCGCCGGACACGGCGCGACCCCGCTTTGGATTGTTTTTGGACTTTCCCGACCGATGTCGGCCTGCTAGCGTCTCCCGCCTGCCTGCTTCGGCAGGCGGGAGGATGAGGCGCGCCCATGTCCCGTTGCAGCGTCGAGGCGGTGACAGCCACAGCGGACGGTCTTCTCGCCGGCGCGCTCGATGCGGCGCAGATGCCGGAGGCGATCGAGCGGCTGCGCCGGCTCTTCGACGGGTCGAAAGCCTGCCTCGCCCGTCTGGGGCCCGGCCTCTCCGTCGCAGACTCCGTGGCGACCGGCAGCGACGAGGCGATGCAACGTCGCTGCTACGAGGATCTCGCCGACGATTTCATCGCGTTCGCCGAGGGGCTGCGGGTCGTCCCGCTGGGCCGCGTCTATCGCGACAGTGATCTCTTCGGCGAAGCGACCCTCCGGTCCAGCCGCGCCTGGCGCGAATGGATGGCGCCTCAGGACATGTATGGCGGCCTCGGCTGTCGTCTCGCCGAGAGCGGCGGCAGCCAATGGTTCTTCGACGTGCAGCGCGGGCAGCGCCAGGAGCCCTTCGGGGCGGAGGAGACCGCATTGCTGCAGCGGCTCGCGCCGCTGCTGCGGCGTGTCGCGCTCCTGAGCGCCGAGATGAGCCATGTCCGGCTGCAGCGGGACGAGGCACGCGATGCCCTCGATGCCGTGGCGATGGCGGTCATCCTGATCGATGGCGAATTGCGCGTCACTTATGCCAATGCCGAGGCGGAGGCGATCCTCGCGGATGCGGAGGCACCGCTGGGGCTTCGGCAGGGGCGGCTCTTCACCCGCAACCCGGCTGACCAGCGGCTGCTGAGACAGGGCGTGGAGACGGCGCTGCTCGGCGGCGGAGAGGCGCTCGCCCAGGGTCCCTTCAGCCTCCTGATCAGGGACAACCGGGACGGGGAGCCTTCGCTCTCCGCCTGCATCATTCCGATGGCGCCGACCGCCACCGGGACCAGGCCGCGGCGCGTGATGCTCGCCCTCAAGCCGCTGGAGCAAGCGGCTGACTTCGTCGCCAGCAGCCGCCAACTCTTCCACCTCACCGAAAGCGAAGCCCGCTTCGCTTCGGCCCTGGCCTGCGGCCAGTCGCTGATCCAGGCTGCCGCGGCGCAGAAGGTGAGGATTTCGACGGCGCGCACGCATCTGGCGCGCATCTTCCAGAAGACCCAGACGCGCCAGCAGAGCCAGCTCGTCTCGCTGCTGCGCAGTGCCATCCTGCCGCTGCGGTCGCGCTGACGGCCCGAGCATCGTTTGAACGCGAAAACGCCCGCGGCTTTTGGCTGCGGGCGTTTTGATCGTTTGATTTTGG
>LSIG01000211.1 GCA_001556125.1 Rhizobiales bacterium CCH10-E5
GGTTCTTATCCGCCGCATCGCGCGAGCGTCATGAGTTCCGGGACGGACTCTCAGACGCGGCCGAAGAAAACGCGCCAGCCGCTCGATCTCGCTGAGATCCGGGGCGCCCTCTATCTTCAGCCGCTCTATGATCCCATAAGCGTATCGTTCATAGAACCCTCGACTACCTTGTGAAGCTTGGGACGAAAGGGACCAGAACTGCCGGGTCGGAGCTGTCCAGCTCTTCGCCTGGCGCTCTATTAGAGTCCGTCCCGGAACTCATGACGCTCGCGCGATGCGGCGGATAAGAACCAT
>LSIG01000212.1 GCA_001556125.1 Rhizobiales bacterium CCH10-E5
CCCGCCACGGCGACGCCGCCCTCCCCGGCCGCTCCGCCCCGCGTCGAGCCTGAGCCCGCGCCGAAGCCCCCGGCCGAGGCGAGCGCTCCGGCGACGCAGATCCCGCCCGCGCCGGCCGCCCCTGCGGCCCCGAGCCCGGGCTCGACGGACCCTGTGAGCGGGGCGGAGAAGCCGCGCCTCGTCAATCCCACGGATGTGCGCGGCACCGAGGGCGGCGAGCGCACGCCGCCACTGGCCCGCACCGAGCAGCCTGGCATTCCCGCCCAGCTGCCGCCGGTGCAGCCGCAGGATTCGAGCTCGGCCCAGCCGAAGCCCGAGACGCCCGCCGTCCCCGTGACGCCGATGGAGTGAGCGTTGCCGCCTTCGTCTGGCCATCGGCCACAACAGAAAAGCGCCCCCGGTTGCCCGGGGGCGCCTCTGTTTCAGGCGATGCGCGAAGACGGGATCAGGCGGCCTGAGCCGTCTCCACCTTGGCCTCGAGGACCTTCGCCTTGCCGCTGCCGATCGCGATCTGGCGCGGCTTCTTGGCCTCGGGGATCTCGCGGACGAGATCGATGTGGAGCAGCCCGTTCTCGAGGCTGGCGCCGGTCACATGCACATAGTCGGCGAGCTGGAAGCGGCGCTCGAAGGCGCGAGCGGCGATGCCCTGATGCAGGATTTCGCGCTTCTCGCCATTGTCGTTGGCCTGCTTCTCGCCGCGCACCGTCAGCGCGTTCTCCTTGCTCTCGATCGAGAGATCGGACTCGCCGAAGCCCGCGACCGCGATGGTGATACGGTAGGCGTTCTCGGCCGTGAGCTCGATGTTGTAGGGCGGATAGCTCGGGGCCGACTCGGCGCTGCCGACCTGGTCGAGCAGCGAGAACAGACGGTCGAAGCCGACGGTCGAGCGATAGAGCGGGGAAAGATCGAAGTGACGCATGATGTCCTCCAAAGAAGCGACGTCGATGTCCAGCCCGCCTCGTCTCGAGCACGGGCCTGGTTCCGGTTCGTGCAGCCGTTCCGGCCTGCACGGAGCTGATCTGGGAAGACGTTTTCGGCTTTTCAAGAGGTCGTTCCGGCGGGCATAAACGGGGTCGGCGGATCGGTGGCGACGCCGCCCGGATCGCGAGCCAGCCGCCGGAAAGCCCGCCATGGCCGACGCCGAACTCTTCGCCCATCCCGACTATCCGCTGCCCGGCCATGGCCGGGTCTGGTTTGCCTCGACGCGCGACGGCGCCAGGATTCGGTTCGCGAGCTGGCGGCCGACGGTGAAGCCCGTGCGCGGCACCGTCGTCCTGGTGCAAGGTCGCGCCGAATTCATCGAGCGCTATGGCGAGACCGCCGCCGAACTGCGCCGGCGCGGCTTCCATGTGCTGACCTTCGACTGGCGCGGCCAAGGAGGCTCGCAGCGCTTCGTCCGCCGCGAGCGCAAGGGCCATGTCGGCTGGCTGCGCCATTACGAGGCGGATCTGGCGCTGGCCATGGCGCAGATGCAGGAGCGCTGCCCCGGCCCCTTTTTCGTCCTCGCTCATTCGATGGGGGCGGCCCTGTGCCTCGACGCCGCCCGCCGGGACGCCCTGCCCGTTTCCCGGCTGGTGGCGCTGGCGCCGATGCTCGAGCTCGCCATCATCGACAATCCGAGGGCCGCCAGCCGGCTTGCGAGCGTGCTGTTCTGGTTCGGCTTCGGCAAGGCCTTCGTGCCCGGCGGCGGCGACACCGCGATCGCGACCAAGCCCTTCGAGGGCAACCGCCTGAGCGGCGACCCTGTCCGCTATGCCCGCAACAGCGCGCTTTCGGCGGCCGCCCGCCATCTCAGCATCGGCGACCCGACCATCGCCTGGGTCCGCACCGCCTTCCGGCTGATGGCGCGGCTGTCCGCCCCACATGCCGCCCGCGAGGTCCGCGTCCCGACGCTGGTGATCGCGGCCGGCCGCGATCCCGTCGTCTCGACGCCCGCGATCGAACGCTTCGCCGCGCGGCTGAAGACGGGCCGCGCGCTGGTCCTGCGCGAGGCGCGCCACGAGATCCTGATGGAGAGCGATCCGATCCGGGAGCAGTTCTGGGCCGCCTTCGACGCCTTCATTCCCGGCGAGGATGCACCGCTCGCAGCCGGCCCCGCTTCAGCCGGCGAGCCGCGCCAGCGCGGCCTCATGCAGCGCCTTGTTGGCGGCAGCGAGGATGCGCCCGCCGCCGGCGGCGCTGCCCCCGTCCCATGAGGTGACGACGCCGCCCGCGCCCTCGATGATCGGGATCAGCGCGACGATATCATAGGGCTTCAGGCCGCTCTCGATCACGAGATCGACATGGCCCGCGGCGAGCATGCAATAGGCATAGCAGTCGCAGCCATAGCGGGCGAGCCGGACGGCCTCCTCGACGCGGGCATAGGCCTGCGCCTCCTCGCGCTTGAAGAGGGCGGGCGAAGTCGTCATCAGCGTGGCGTCGGCCAGGTTTCGCACCTGGCGCGTGCGCAGGATGCGCGCTCCCCCTGGACCATCGTAGCGGGCCTCGCCGCCGTCGCCCCAATAGCGCTCGCCGGTGAAGGGCTGGTGCATCATCCCGTAGACCGGCACGCCGCGGCGCGTCAGCCCGATCAGCGTGCCCCAAACGGGAATGCCGGAGATGAAGGCGCGCGTGCCGTCGATCGGATCGAGCACCCAGCAATACTCGGCCTCCGCATTCTCGTTGCCGAACTCCTCGCCGATCACGCCATGGGCCGGGAACTGGCGCCGGATCAGATGGCGCATCACGCTCTCGCCGGCCTTGTCCCCCTCGGTGACGGGATCGAAGGCGCCGCCGCGCGACTTGTCCTCGAGCATGTGATGGGCGCGGAAGAAGGGCAGGATCGCCCGGCCGGACTGGGTGGCGAGCTCCGCCACGAAGGCTCCGAAATCGACCGCGCTCATGCTGCCTCCCCCTTGCGCCGATCCGCAGCGCCGCCCTTCTGATGATCGCCGGACCGGCCGAAGGCAAGCGGCCGGTGCTGGCCGCGCCGCCGGAGTGCGCCGTTCTGCGTCTGACGCATGCCTCATCCGCCGCCGGCTCGCGCAAAATTTTGGTCAGGCCACTTGCTTTTTTGCGCTGCACCGTCATATTGTGCACTGCGAAGGGGCGATGACCTCAAGCCTTCGTTGCCCTCCTTGGGCGTTTCCTCCCTAGACTTGGGCCGCCACGCAAGTGTGCGGCCCTTTTTTCTGTTGCGGTGGCAACGGCTTCATGGGGCCGTCATGCGCCCTACTCCGCCGCTTGGCGGAACCCGTCGAGCCAGCCGCTCCAGCGTGCGAAGCACTCGGCCATGGCCGCCGTGATCGCCTCCTCCAGCACGACGAAGCCGCCATGCGGCAGCAGCGTCGCCTCGTCCATGTAGAGGGCGCGGTTGATCTCGATCTGGAGCGTGTGAACGCCGGTGCCGGGCGCGCCGTAATGCTCGGTGATGAAGCCCCCCGCATAGGGCCGGTTGCGCGTCACGCTGAAGCCCAGCCGCGTGAAGGCGGCCTCGGCGACATCGGTGACGTAGCCGGCCGCGCTCGTGCCGAACCGATCCCCCAGGATGATATCGGGCTTCACCGGCCCCTCGCGGTCCAGCCCGGTCGAGGGCATCGAATGCGCATCGACCAGGATGCAGGTGCCGAAGGCGCGCTGGGTCCGCTGCACCAGGTCGCGCAGCCCGGCGTGATAGGGCCGGTACAACGAATCGATCCGCGTCAGCGCCTCTTCCACCGGAATCCGGCCGAAATAGATCTCGTGCGCGTCGCCGACGATGCGCGGGATCGTCCCCAGCCCGCCCGCGACCCGCAGGGAACGGGTGTTGGCGAAGGGCGGCAGCCGCCCCTCGAACATGCGCGGATCGAGCTCGTAGGGCTCGCGATTGACGTCGAGATAGGCCCGCGGGAACTCGGCCGCCAGCAGCGGCGCGCCCAGCGTCACGCTGCGGGCGAAGAGCCGGTCGACATAGGCGTCCTCCGAGCGGCGCAGCGAGCGCAGCGGCAGCCTTGCGCGCTCGACGAAGGCCCGCGGATAGCGCCGCCCCGCATGCGGCACGTCGACCACCACCGGCACGATGTGCAGCGCCGGCTGATACAGCGTGTAGGGCCGCTCGATCTCGGCGACGACGTCTTCCGGGCCGGTGGAAAGGGGGCGGGATGGCTCGCTCATCGCCGCCGACAGAAGCACACAAAGCGGCTGGGTTGAAGCGCCACAGGCGCGCAGCGGCAAGCGCCCACGGATTCACCCGTTGTTTACCATACTGATGCCTTATAGAAACCGTGGGTTCCCACTGCGGGGGCGGGCCGATAACCCTGCCGCCGCGGTCGCGCGGGGATGGAGCGCGAATACGAGTCGAGACCGGGACCGGGCTACGCCGCCGGCCCCCGCTGCACCAGACACAGGCCTTACGGGACGGACAGATCAGGCCCATGACCAAGATACTTCTCGCCGAAGACGACAACGACATGCGCCGTTTCCTGGTCAAGGCCCTGCAGAATGCGGGCTATGACGTGGCCTCCTTCGACAATGGGCTCTCGGCCTATAACCGGCTGCGCGAAGAGCCCTTCGAGCTGCTGCTGACGGACATCGTCATGCCCGAGATGGACGGCATCGAGCTGGCGCGCCGCGCCACCGAGCTCGACCCCGACATCAAGGTGATGTTCATCACCGGCTTCGCGGCCGTGGCGCTGAACCCCGATTCGCAGACGCCCAAGGATGCCAAGGTGCTCTCCAAGCCCTTCCACCTGCGCGAGCTGGTGAACGAGGTCGAGAAGCTGCTGGCGGCCTGACGGCCGCCGACAGGCCTGTGACGCTTTCTCGACAAAGCGCCTTGCAAGGCTCGAAGCGAGCGGCTATAGCCGCACACCTCGCAACATGGTTGCCCGGCAACGGCGCAACCTGTTCCGGCCGCCGCGACGTTATCCCGACGCGGCAGACGGGCGCGTAGCTCAGCGGGAGAGCACTACGTTGACATCGTAGGGGTCACAGGTTCGATCCCTGTCGCGCCCACCATCTTCAAAGCCCCGGAGATCGCTCCCGACGAGCGGTGTCCGGGGTTTTTGGTTTTGGCGCCTGCGATGAGCGCAGCCTTCTCCTGTTTCACGGCTCCGCCGCACCACCCGACGCGCACCGCACGCCGACCTGATCAGGCGCTCCGCCCTGAACCTTCCGGCGCCATGGGCGTTGGGCCGGCATAGGGCGGGGTGCCGCCGTCTTGCCGAGAGGAAATGCGACCATGTTCAGGATGATTCTCGCCGGAGCGGCCGGTTGGATGCTGGCGACCCGGCCGGAGCTTCGTGAGCGCGTGCTGAACGTGACGCGCGATCTCTTCGCCCGGCTGACGGCGCGCTGAGCTTTTCTTCTCGCCCGGCCGGCAGAGGCGGCCGGGCGATTGCGCCAGACGGGTGGCAGCCCCGTCGATGCGGGCTGTCGCAGGCGTTCGGCGCGGGCTAGAAGCAGCCCCCCATGCCCTCCCCCGCGCAATCCCTCTCGCTCACCTCGTCTCGCTCCGCCTGGATGGCCGAGGCGGGGGCGACCTTGCGTCTTGGCTGGCCGCTGGTTCTGACCAATCTCGCCCAGACGGCGATGACGGCGACCGACGTGATGATTATGGGGCAGCTCGGCCCCGATGCGCTCGCGGCCGGCGCGCTCGGCTCCAATCTCTACATGGCCGTGCTGATCTTCGGGATCGGCGTCATGGCGGCCGTGTCGCCGATGCTCTCGATCGAGCTCGGGCGCAACCGCCATGCGGTGCGCGAGATCAGGCGGACTGTTCGCCAGGGCTTCTGGGCGGCGGCGACGCTGGTCGGGCCGATGTGGCTCTTCCTCTGGCAGGCGGAGGCCGTGCTGGCCGCGATGGGTCAGGATCGCGCGCTCTCCGCGGCGGCCGGCAGCTATGTCCGGGCGCTGCAATGGAGCCTGCTGCCCTTCTTCTTCTACCTCGTGCTGCGCGGCTTCGTCGCCGCGCTGCAGCGCCCGCTCGCCGCGATGCTGGTGGTCCTTGTCGCCGTCCTGTTCAACGCTTTCGCCAACTGGGTGCTGATGTTCGGCCGGCTCGGCCTGCCCGCGCTGGGGCTGCCCGGTTCGGGCCTCGCCACCGCCCTCTCCTCCGCGCTGATGTTCGCGGGCCTCGCCGCCCTCGTGCTGCGCGACCGCCAGTTCCGGCGTTTCCGCCTGTTCGGCCGCTTCTGGGTGGCAGACTGGCCGCGCTACCGCGCCTTCTGGCGGCTCGGGCTGCCGATCGGCGCGACGCTCGCCTTCGAGGTCGTCATCTTCAACGGCGCCGCCTTCCTGATGGGGCTGATCGGCCCGACCGCGCTCGCCGCCCACGCCATCGCGATCCAGATCGCGTCGCTGACCTTCATGGTGCCAATGGGCATCGGCCAGGCTGCGACGGTGCGCGTCGGGCGCGCCTTCGGTGCCGGCGACCGCGACGGCATTCGCCGCGCCGGGCAGGTCGCGATCGTGCTCGGCGTCGGCTTCATGGCGCTGACGGCCCTTGTGATGTGGTTGGCGCCGCACTGGCTGGTGCGCCCCTTCCTCGACGTCAGCCGTCCCGGCGCGATCGAGGTCGCGGCGCTGGCGATGCATTTCCTGGTCTTCGCCGCGATCTTCCAGATCGTCGACGGGGCGCAGGTCGTTGGCTCCTGCCTGCTGCGCGGCCTCGGCGATACGCGGATCCCGATGCTCTATGCCGGGCTCGGCTATTGGGTGATCGGGCTGCCGCTCTCGGTCGCGCTGGGCTTCGGTACGCCGCTGGCCGGCAGCGGCATCTGGATCGGCCTCGCCGTCGCGCTGGCGCTGGTCGCGGCGCTGATGCTGGGACGCTGGGCGGCCCGCGAGCGGCTCGGCCTGATGCCGGCTGCGCCGTATCCGGGAACCTGACGCCCCCTGTGCGATTCCTTCCGAGACAGAAGGAGACCGCCCATGGCTGACGACAGGACGAATCGCGGGCCGCAGGATCGCTCGCGCATCAATCTCGGCGAGGATTACGAGGTCCGCTACTGGACCGACAAATTCGGCGTCTCGAAGAGCCAGCTCGAAGAGGCCGTCCGCAAGGCCGGCGCCTCGGCCGCGGCTGTCGAGGAGGAGTTGCGGCGACAGACCCTGAGCGGGGGCCGCTAGCCTCGCCCCGGAACTGCGGGCCGCCTCCCGCCGTTGACGCGTCAGGAGGCGGCCATGCAGCGTTTCGAAGACGATTTCGATATCGACCTGTTCCTGACGGTGATCTGCGGCGCGCTCGTCCAGACCGTCCTTTTCGGCTTCGGGACGACGCTGGTGCTGTCGATCCCGCCCCTGGCAGAGCATGCGGCCTATCTGTTGACGGTCGCGCTGGCCGTGAGCCTGCTGTTCGCGCCGCTCTTCGGCTTCTGGATTTCGCTTCGGCTGCGCTACCGCAACTGGGGCCGTGAAGCCTGGCTGCGCGGCGATGATGTCTGCGGCAAAGCGGTCATGACGCGGGCTCGCTAGATCTGCGAGCGCAACAGGCTCGCGAGCCAGTCCGACAGTTGCTCCCAGGACGAGCGCGCCCGCCACTGCGCCAGCGTATAGCGCCGCGCCCGCTTCAGATCCGCCTCGAACACGGCGATCTGCGCGCGGGCGAAGGCCGGATCATAGGCGTTGAGATTGACCTCGTCGTTCAGACGCAGGGCCCGGTCGTCGATATTCGTCGAGCCCACGGAAGCCCAGGCCTCGTCCACCACCACGAGTTTGCAGTGATACATGGTCGGCTCGAACTCGTGGATGCGGATGCCTGCGTCCAGCAACTCGCCCCAGAAATGGCGCGAGGCTTTGTGGACGATGCGGGCATCGGTGATCGGGCCGGGGATGAGGATGTCGATCTCCACCCCGCGCTTGCGGGCATCCAGCAGTTGCTTACGGGTCGTCTCGTCCGGAACGAAATAGGGCGTGCCGAGCCGGATCCGCGTCTTTGCCGAAGACAGCGCCGTCATCAGCATCAGATGCATGACGCTGCGTTGATTGGTGGAACTGGCGACCACCTGGGCCGGACTGTCGCCGGCGGGCGCGAGGGCCGGGAAGAAACGGTCGCCCATCAGCAATTCGCCCCCGGCCTCCAGCCAGTGTTCGGCGAACGCGGCCTGGAGTTCGGCCACGACCGGCCCCTCGACCTGGTAATGGGTGTCGCGCCACTCGGCCCTGGTGCGGGCGTCGCCGTTCCACTCGTCGCCGATACCGACGCCGCCGGTGAAGCCGATGCGGCCATCGACCACGACGATCTTGCGATGGGTGCGATTATTGACCTTGTCGATTGTGCTCCAGGCCACCGGGCGGAAGCGGACGACCTCGACGCCCGCCGCCTTCATCCGTTCGACCAGAGCCTCCTCCATCGGGATGCTGCCGACCCAGTCGAGCAGCACCTTGACGCTCACCCCGTCCCGCGCCTTCTGCGACAGCACCTCGGCGAACTGGTCGGCGACATCGCCGCGCCAGTAGATATAGGTTTCGAAGGTGATGGTCTGGGTCGCCCCGCGCAGCGCCTTCAGCATCGCCGGGAAGATCTCGTTGCCGTTGACGAGCGTTTCGATGCGGTTGCCGGGCAGCATGTTCGAGCCGAACAGCGCGGCCATCGACCGGCCGAACTGGGGGTCCCCCGCTGCAAGATGATGCGGCAGCGGCTTCCCCAGATCCTTTCGTTCCGGGATCAGGTTCTCTGCCACCAGCCAGCCGACCGCGCCGAGTACCGCCGACACGATCGCGATGACGAGCCGGTTCTTCAGCAATCTCATCAGGGCCCCCGCCAGCTTCGCCGATGGCAAACCCATGCGGCGGCGGATGGGTTCCCCGCGGCGGCGGGCATTGCCCGCTGCCCGGCTCTGCCACGATAGTCAGGGACGCGCCCGCACCGGGCGAGCCGCCCCAACCGAAGACGACGCCATGGACATGACCGCCCCCGCCCGCATCGACATGGACCGCTTCTGGGCGACGATGGAGCGCTCCGCCGAGATCGGGCCCGGCCGGCCCGGCGGCCTCTCGCGCCTCGCCGCCTCCGATGCGGACAGGGAGGTTCGCGACCAGTTCGTCGCCTGGTGCCGCGAGGCCGGGCTCTCCGTCCGCATCGACGGCATCGGCAACATCTTCGCGCGCCGCGCCGGCACGGACGACAATCTGCCGCCGGTGGTGATGGGCAGCCATCTCGACACCCAGTTCAATGGCGGCCGCTTCGACGGCATTCTCGGCGTTCTCGGCGGGCTCGAGGTCTGCCGGGCGCTCGACACGATCGGCCATCGCACCCGCCGGCCGATCGAGCTGGTCAACTGGACCAACGAGGAAGGCGCGCGCTTCTCGCCGCCCATGGTGGGATCGGGCACCTTCACCGGCGCCTATACGCTCGACTGGGCCCATGGACGCGTCGACGAGGAGGGCCGCCGGCTCGGCGACGAGCTCGCCCGCATCGGCTATCGCGGCGAGATGGAGGAGACGCCCCATGCCTTCGACGCCTATTACGAACTCCATATCGAGCAGGGGCCCATCCTCGATCGCGAGGGCATGCAGGTCGGCGTCGTCACCGGCGGCTTTCCCTCCACCGGCATGCTGATCGAGTTCAGGGGCGAGACCGCCCATACCGGCCCCTGGCCGATGGAGTGGCGCAAGAACGCGCTCATTGCCGGCGCGCGCTTCCTCGTCGCGGTCGACGATCTCGGCTGGGTCCATGCCGGCACGGGCGGCAAGGCGACCGCCGCCCGCCTCGTCGCCTGGCCGAACAAGCCCGGCATCCTCTCCGACTGGGCCCAGGCGGTCGGCGACGTTCGCCATCCGGACCCCACCACCTCCGCCGTGATGGCCGAGGCGATGCGCCGCGCGGCTTACGAATCGGCGGCGAAGGCGGACTGCAGCGTCGAGATCCTCGATATCTGGCAATGGGGTGGAAACATCTTCGCGCCCGAACTCGTCGAGCTGGTCCGCGGCATCGCCAGCGCCCGGGGATATCGCCACCGCGACATTCTGAGCCAGGCCGGGCACGACGCCTATTTCGTCGCGCGCCACGCCCCCACCACAATGATCTTCACACCGTGCCGGGGCGGCATCACCCACAATAACGGGGAGTTCTGCTCGCGCGAGGACCTCGAACCGGGTCTCGACGTGCTGTTGCGGGCCGTGCTGGCGCGGGCCGACCGGGTCGAATGAAGGCTTGTGCCGGCAAAGCACCGGTGCGCTTGCACGACGCTTCCTCCGGAATGGGCTCAGGACGGCAATAAATTACGCTTCACCCCCGATGACGCCACGCTTTACTTGCGCTAGATTGCGATTTCCCGCTCACTCAGCCTCGAAGCTCCATGTACGATCGTCGCAAGCCTCCTGCCGCCCAGCCTTTTGTCACGCACGAAAATATCGAAGCCAAGGTCAAATGGTTCGATCCCGAGAAGGGGTTCGGTTTCGCGTCGCCCTCCGACGGTTCGGGCGACGTTTTCCTTCACATTTCTGCGATCGGCCCGCTCGACCAGCAGGACCTGCTGCCCGGCGCGACGATCATCGCCGACCTCGGCGAGGGCCGCCGCGGCCTGCAGGTGGTGGCCGTGCACGAGATCGACGCCTCGACCGCGACGCAGACTGCCCCGCGGGCGCCGCGCGCCCCGCGTGACGATTTCGGCGGCGGCTATGGCGGCGGTGGCGGCTATGCCGATCGCGGCGACCGCGGCGGTTATGGTGGCGGCGATCGCGGCGGCTATTCCGATCGTGGCGGCTTCGGCAACCGCGACAGCGGCCCGATGGAAGGCCCCTTCGACGGCGCCGTGAAGTTCTTCAACGCGGAGCGCGGCTTCGGATTCATCGCGCCCGACCAGGGCGGCGCCGACGTGTTCCTGCACGTCTCCTCGCTGAGCCGCAGCGGCCTTCAGCCGCCGATGGACGGGCAGCGCGTGCGCTTCTCGATTCGCGCCGGCAAGAAGGGCCCCGAAGCGGCGAACGTCAGCTACATCTGACGCGCCCGCACCGCCCAACGATCAGACCTGCCGGTTCGCGCCGGCGGGTTTCTTTATGGGCGGCGACGGCCACGTTGGAGCCGTAAAGCACGGGACGAACCCGCTGCGGCCTCACACCCGCTCCAGCGCCCGGTGCGGCAGGGCCGGCAGCGTGACCGCGATAGCATCCCCCGGCGCGACCGCCCCGCCCTCCAGCACGATGCCCATGATGCCGGCCTTGCGCACGAGCCGGCCTTCCGCATCGCGCCCCAGAACGGCGGCGAGCAGGCCGGGCCGGAAGGCCTCGATCTGGGCGCAGGGGTTGCGCAGGCCGGTGATCTCGACCAGCGCCTGCTGCCCAAACCTCAGTCGGGCGCCGACCGGCAGGCCCAGCAGGTCGAGCCCGCGCGTCAGCAGGTTCTCGCCCATCTGCCCCGGCGCGACGTCGAAGCCGGCGGCGTTCAGCTCGTCGAGGAGTTCGGCGTGGATGAGATGGACCTGCCGGAGATTGGGCTGCGTCGGATCGACTGCGACCCGCGAGCGGTGCTTCACCGTCTCGCCGCAATGGGCATCGCCCTCGACGCCGAGCCCGGCGAGCAGGCGGATCGAGTCCTGAACCGGCTTGCTGAAGCGATGTCCCATCGCCGCGCTCACCGAGGTCACTGTGGCGGTTGTCATCACCCGCATCGCCTTCCTGAGATCATCCTCGTTGAATGATGTGACCTGGAAACACGCGGTCGTCCCGGGCTTGACCCGGGACCCATTCCGGAACCTGCCTCACCGGCGCTCCGGAATGGATCCCGGATCTCCGCTTCGCTGCGTCGGGGATGACAGCCTAATTCCGAATCCCAGGAAAAGCTCGCGCGGCGACGCAGGTTGATCGAGACGTGCCGCTCATGACAAAGCCGGCCCCGCATCGCGGAACCGGCTTCGCAAGATCCTGCCTGAACGGCCGGAGCCTCAGTGGTCCTCGTCGAGGCCTCCCATATGCTTCTGGGTGTAGAGCTCGATGCCGATGCGGCCGATGAGGTCGAGCTGCGTCTCGAGGAAGTCGATATGGCCTTCCTCGTCCTTCATCAGGGCCTTGAACAGGTCCTCGGACGGGTAGTCGCCGACCTCGCGGCAATAGCTCGCCGCTTCCTGATAGAGCGCGCGGGCCTCGATCTCGGCCTTCAGATCGGCCTCGATCACTTCCTTGACGTTCTCGCCGATCCGCAGCGGATCGAGCGTCTGCATGTTCGGGAAGCCCTCGAGGAAGAGGATGCGGTCGACGAAGCGGTCGGCATGGACCATTTCCTCGATCGATTCCTTCTTCCAGGTCTTGGCCATCTCCTTCAGACCCCAATTGTCGAGGATCCGATAGTGCAGCCAGTACTGGTTGATCGCCGTCAGCTCGGAGCGGAGCCCCTTGTTGAGGTATTCGATGACCTTCTTGTCACCCTTCATGGCACTGAGGCTCCACCGTTACATTAGAATGATCCTAATGTAGGATAGCGCGCCCCGAAAGGGAAGGACCAATATCGCAGCCGGCCCCGTTGGCGGGCTCAGGCGGCGAGGTCGTTCTCGGCCTGGAGCCCGTCCATCATCTGCCCAACGGCGACGTGGACCGTGCATTCGATGTCGCGCGCCGCGCAGGAGCCACACTGCGTCATGCAGGCTGCCCGCGCCTCTGCGAGAATCGCGCGCACCTCGCGGGCGCAGCGCCCGCAATCGGGGCTGCAGCCGAGGCAGTCATAGGCTTCTCCCGCCGTCCGCGGGCCCGTGCCGTCAGGGGCGATGGTGCCCTTGATCTGATGGCAGGACAGGACGTTGCAGGAGCAGACGATCATCAGTGTCCGCCCGCTGCGACCCGGCCCTCATGGCCGCGATGCTCGGTGGTGCGGGTCTCGATCTCCTGACCGTCGGCGCGGCGCAGGCGCACGATGACCTCGACCGAGGAGATCATCATGCCCTCCGGCGCCTCGGGCAGCCCGGCGACCTGAATGGTCGAGCCCGGGATGTCGACGACCGTCTCGTCATCTTCGTTGTAGAAATGGTGATGCTCGGAGACATTGGTGTCGAAGAAGGTCTTCGGCCCGGAGACCGAAACCTGGCGCAGCAGCCCGGCCTCGGAGAACTGGCGCAGCGTGTTGTAGACGGTGGCGAGCGAGAGTGGCTCGCGGGCGCGCAGCGCCTCCTCATAGAGCATCTCGGCGCTGACATGGCGGTCGCCCTTGGCGAAGAGCAGCCAGCCCAGCGCCATGCGCTGGCGCGTCGGCCGCAGACCGGCGGTCCGCAGCCGCGCCTTCACCGCGCTGATCGGGCAGGAGGCCGGGCTCTTCTGCGGCCAGGGAATCTGGTCGGCCATGGCCCGCTGCGCGGTCTGTTCCTTCGGGGACGAAAAACTCATCGAAGACGCCTTCCACATCGCCGGCTTTGCGGCGCGTAGTTTAGAAAACCTCTAAACTACTGATATTGCTCTATTATTTGTCGAAGTGAGGCCCGCTTGTCAATCGCGCGGGCTGCGGCATCCCGTCATTGTGGGCCGCCGAGCGAGGCCTTCGCTCAGTGGCCGCCGCCGGCGCCGGGCTGCGCGGCCGGGGGTTTGCGCATGAACAGCGCCAGCGCGACGAGCGCCGCGAAGATGCAGGTCAGCCCGAGGAAGACGTCGCCGAAGGCCAGGATCAGCGCCTGCTTGTGAGCCCTCTGGTTGATCAGCGCGAGCGCCATCTGCTCGGCCGCGTCGCCATAGTCGAGGAAGCGCTGCATCGTCTGGGCGATCGCCTCCTCCGCCACCTGCCGGCCGGCCGCGACATGCTCGTGCAGCCGTGCGATGTGGAGGTCGGTCCTGTTGTTGAGCAGGGTGTTGATCAGGGCGAGCCCGACCGCGCCGCCGAGGTTGCGCGTGAGGTTGTAGAGCCCCGACGCGTTCTTGAGCTGCACTGGCGGCAGCGTGCCGAGCGCGAGATTGTTGATCGGCACCATGCACAGCATCAGCGAGACGCCGCGAAGGATCTGAGGGGCGAGCAATTCGTGGAAATCCCAGTCCGCGGTGATGCCGCTGGCGATCCAGGTGCCGAGCGCGAAGCCCGCAAAGCCGATCATCATTTGCACGCGCGGATCGATCTTCGCCGAGAGCTTGCCGGCGATGGGAGCCGTCAGGAACATGCACAGGCCCGTGACGAACATCGTCTCGCCGATCTGGAGCGCGTCATAGCCGCGGATGCGCCCGAGATAGACCGGGTAGAGATAGGTCAGCCCGTAGAGGCCGATGCCCATGCAGAAGGAGAACAGCGAGCCGAAGGCGAAGTTGCGGTTGGTGAAGGCGTAGAGATCGACCAAGGGATCGTCCCGCGTCAGAGCGCGCCAGAAGAACAGCACCGCGCCGAAGACCATGACGACGGTGAAGAAGACGATCTCGTGGCTTTCGAACCAGTCCAGCCGTGTGCCTTCCTCCAGCACATATTCGAGGCTGCCGAGGAAGCCCGCCATCCCGAGCAGGCCGAGCCAGTCGAAGCGCTTCAACAGCCCCTTCTGCGGCTTGTCGAAATCGATCAGCGTCCAGGCGGCGATGGTGACGCCGATGCCGGGCACGACATTGACCAGGAACAGCCAGTGCCAGGAGAATGCGCTGCTGAGATAGCCGCCAACGGTGGGGCCGATCGTCGGCGCCAGCGTCGCCACCAGCCCGATCAGCGGCGAGACGACGGGACGCTTGGAGGCCGGGAAGATCGTGAAGGCGGCGGCGAAGACGCCGGGGATCATGCCGCCGCCGATGAAGCCCTGGACCGCCCGCCACAGGATCATCTCGTTGATCGAGGACGACATCGCGCAGAGCACGCTGGCGATGGTGAAGCCGGCCGCGGCGATGGTGAAGAAAACGCGGGTCGACAGCGCCCGGCTGAGATAGCCGGAGAGCGGAATCATGATCACTTCCGCGATCAGATAGGCCGTCTGCACCCAGGCGATCTCGTCCGAAGAGGCCGAGAGGCCGGCCTGAATCTCCGCAAGCGAAGCCGAGACGATCTGGATGTCGAGGATCGCCATGAACATGCCGAAGACCATCGCCACGAAGGCGAAGATCCGGCGCATCGGAATGGCGTCGTCGGCCGGCGGGCTGCCCGCCGGGCTGGTCAGGGTCGCGGTGGCCATGGCGGCCGTTCCTTCTCGGAACCTCCTCGTCATCCCGGACAAGCCGCGAGCGCGGCGCCGATCCGGGATCCATGCCGGAGCATGGATTGGTGAGGTTCAGGCATGGATCCCGGGTCTCCCTTCGGTCGCCCGGGATGACGGTTGCGGGTTGCTCGGCCCGTCAGCGCTGCCCTGAAGGCCGCGGATCGATCTTGACCACCACCGACATGCCGGGCCGCAGCACATGGCGCGCCGTGGCCTCGGGGGCGAGGGCGATGCGCACAGGCACGCGCTGGACGATCTTCGTGAAATTGCCGGTCGCGTTGTCCGGCGGCAGCAGCGTGAAGACGGACCCCGTCCCACCGCTGATGCCGCTGACGCGCCCTTCGAAGACCTGGCCCGGCAGCGCATCGACCGTGATCGAGGCCCGGTCGCCGATCTTCAGCGGGCCGACCTGCGTCTCCTTGAAATTGGCATCCACATAGACCTGGTCCAGCGGCACGATCGACATCAGCCGCTTGCCGGCGCTGACGAGGTCGCCGAGCTGCACATTCGTGTTCGCGACGAGCCCCGAGATCGGCGCCGTGACGCGGGTGAAGCTGAGGTCGCGCTCCGCCTTCTGCTCGGCGATCTTCAGCTCCTCGACCTGCCTCGCCGCCTCGACCCGTTGGGCCTTCAGCACCTCGACATTGGCCTGTGCGGCGGCGACGCCGGCCACGGCGCTGCCGAGCGAGGCCTTCGCCTGATCGCGCGCGGCCGTCGCTGCATCCAGCGTCGCCTGGGAGCCATAGGACTTGGCGGCGAGACTGCTGGCGCGCTCGAAATCGGCCACCGTGCGGGTAACGCCAGCCTGGGCCGAGACCTCCTGCGCCTGGGCCTGCTGCAGACTTGCCTGCCCGGCCTCGATCTGGCTGTCGATGCGCGCGAGCGTCGCCAGAGCCGTGGCGGTCTTGGCGCGTGCGCTGTCGAGCGCGAGCCGCCAGTCGCCATCGTCGAGGGCGACGAGCGGCTGCCCCGCCTTCACTTCCTGGTTCTGGGTGACGCTGACGCTCGTGACATTGGCCGAGAGCTTGGCCGAGATCGTGGCCATCTCGGCGCCGACATAGGCATCGTCGGTCGAGACGATGAAGCGGCCATTGAACCACCAGTCGGCCCCGAACCAGAGTCCGGCGCCCAGCAGGGCGGTGCCGACCAGCGCCAGTCCCGCGCGGCGGATCATGGATCTGCGGGGCGATGGCTTCGATGCGGACGTGCTGTCTGCCTCCGGCGCCGTCTCGCCAGCGCGGCGCGCCTCGACCCCCGCGGGGGCAGCGTCCGGAGCCGCCTTCGCCGGTTCGACCAGTTTCAAACGGTCGCGCCGCACCTCGCCGCGCGCCTCAGGCAGGATTTCGGCAGCCATGGGATCTTCCCGATCACGAACAATTCGAACCAAGCGGTTCGATTGATATTGAACTAGCCCGCGTCTCGCGGCATATCAAGAGCGAATCGAACCAAGCGGTTCGATGATTTTGCAGATGCGTCCTGCGCCTGACGGATGGAACCGATGACCAGCACGGCCGATCAACGGCCCAAAGCCGCAGCCCGCAACCGTCGGGTCGCGGGGATGGATCCCGAAAAGCGTCGCCAGATCCTCGACGGCGCGCAGGCGATCTTCCACGCCCAGGGTTTCGACGCCGCGAGCATGAACGAAATCGCCGCCGCAGCCGGCGTCTCCAAGGGCACGCTCTATGTCTATTTCGAGGACAAGGAGCATCTCTTCGTCGCGCTGATCGAGCGCGAACGGGAAAAGCACCGCCAGCACATCTACGACGCGCTCACGGAGCATGCCGATTTGCCGCGGGCGCTGGCGGGGTTTGGCGCCAATCTGATCAGGCTTCTGACCGATCCGTTCTCGCTGAGCGCCCACCGGATCGTGCTCGGCGTGGCCGAGCGCATGCCGGATATCGGCCGCGCTTTCTACGAACGCGGCCCGCTGCTCGGCGGGCAGCGTCTCGGTGCCTTTTTGGAAGGTCGCGTCGCGGCGGGCGATCTTGCAATCGACGACAGCTTTCTCGCGGCCAGCCAGTTCATCGATCTCTGCCAGGCGACCCTGCTGCGTCCCCGCCTGTTCAATGCGGACCCTCGACCGCCCTCGGAAGCCGAGATCCGGCGGGTGGTCGATGAAGCGGTCGCGATGTTCCTGGCGCGCTACGCCACTCCGGCCCTGCGCGCCGCGCTCAGCCCGCCTCGCGCGCCTTGATGCGCTCGCGATGGGCCGTGTAGAGCCCCGAGCCCGCAATGATCACGGCGCCGACGAGCGTCCAGAGATCGGGCAGCACGCTGAAGACGAAAAGTCCGAAGAGCGAGGCCCACAGCAGCTGGATATAGGAGAAGGGCGCCAGCAGCGAGGCATCGCCATGGCGATAGGCCAGCACGATCAGCCAGTGGCCCATGGTCGAGGACAGTCCGACGAACATGCCCATGGCGAGGACGGTCGGCGTCACCGGCGTCCACACGAAGGGAACCGCGAGGCTGAGCAGGCAGAGGCCGACCAGCGCCGAATAGGCCAGCGTCGTCAGCGGACTCTCGGTGCGGCTCATCATCCGCGTCATGATCATCGCGAAGGCCCATGACAGGGCCGAGGCAACCGCCAGCAGCGAGGCGATCTGGAACCCCGCACCGCCCGGCCGCACCACGATCAGCACTCCGGCGAAGCCGACCAGCGTCGCGGTCCAGCGCCGCCAGCCGATCGTTTCGCGCAGGATCGGGATCGACAGCGCGGTGACGAAGAGTGGCGCGACGAAGCCGGTCGCAGTCGCGTCCGCCAGAGGCATGTAGCGTAGCGCCATCACGAAGAGCACGGACGACGCCAGGAGGCCGATTCCGCGCAGGACCTGCAGCGTCGGGCGCTGGGTCGACAGGCGGGCGAGCCCCCCGCTGCGCCAGACGATGCCGAGCATGATCAGGGTGAAGGTGCAGTAGCGAAGCCAGCTGACCTGCAGCGGCGAGATTTGCTGCGTGAGCAGCTTGGAGACCATGTCGGCCGAGGTCAGGAAGATGCTCGCCAGCAGCACGAAGGCGATGCCGCGCAGCGGCGCGTCCCTGCGCATGGGCAGCGGGGCAGCGGGCAGCACAGGAGGCGGCGGTTCGGTCTGGGGAGCGTTCGGCACGGCAGAATCGCAGCGGCGGGGACTGCGATCCTAGAGAGCTTTGCCGGCGATCGGTTGCGCAAAGAACGGACGGCGCACATGCAGCGGACAGGCGCAACGGAAAAGGCGGGCCGCAGGGGCCCGCCTCGCCGTCGTCTGATCGCGCTGACGGTGCGGCTCAGGCCGCCTTCTGCCGCGGCTGGATCAGCTTGCGGTTGATCAGCACCTCGGCGATCTGCACCGCGTTCAGCGCCGCGCCCTTGCGCAGATTGTCGGAGACGCACCAGAAGGCCAGGCCGTTCTCGACCGTATTGTCCTCGCGGATGCGGGAGATGTAGGTCGCGTCCTCGCCGGCCGCCTCATGGGGCGTGATGTAGCCACCCGGCTCGTGCTTGTCGATCACGAGCAGACCCGGCGCCGAACGCAGCACCTCGCGTGCCTCGTCGGCCGTGACCGGCTTCTCGCACTCGATGTTGACGCTTTCGGAATGGCCGATGAAGACCGGCACACGCACGCAGGTCGCGGTCAGCTTGATCTTGGGGTCGAGGATCTTCTTGGTCTCGACCATCATCTTCCACTCTTCCTTGGTGAAGCCGTCCTCCATGAAGACGTCGATCTGCGGAATGAGATTGAAGGAGATCCGCTTGGGGAACTTCTTGCTGGTCACCTCGCCTGCCGAGAACACGGCGCGCGTCTGGTTGAAGAGCTCGTCCATGCCCTCCTTGCCGGCGCCGGAGACCGACTGATAGGTCGAGACGACGACGCGCTTGACGCCGTACTTCTCGTGCAGCGGCTTCAGCGCGACGACGAGCTGCGCGGTCGAGCAGTTCGGATTGGCGATGATGTTCATCTTGGTGAAGCCGGCCGTGGCGGCGGCGTTCACCTCCGGCACGATCAGCGGCACGTCGGGGTGCATCCGCCAGGCCGAGGAGTTGTCGATCACGACGCAACCCTGCTGGCCGATCTTGGGCGACCACGCCTTCGAGACCTCGCCGCCGGCCGACATCAGGCAGATATCCGTGTCGGAGAAGTCGTAATGCTCGAGCGCGCGGCACTTCAGCGTACGGTCGCCGAAGGAGACCTCGGTGCCGACCGAGCGCGAGGAGGCCAGCGCGACGACCTCGCTGACCGGGAAGGCCCGCTCGGCCAGGATGTCCAGCATCTCGCGGCCCACATTCCCCGTGGCGCCGACGATCGCGACCTTGAAGCTCATGATGATGTTCCTTTCGGATGATCCCGGTTGGTCTCCCCCTCGGCACCGTCCGCCCGATGAAGGGGCGGGTCCGGCGTCAGCCCCCGCCGGGGGGAGAGGGACCCGGAACCGAGGCGAGTTTCAGCGCAGCGTGCCGGTGGTCCCGGTCGCCGTTTTGGTCGTGCGTTTCGTCGTCTGACGGACGGTCACAGAGGCCAATCCCGTAGGGCTGAAGACATCGCGATGTCGCGCGCGGAACTGTACCCGGCACGACATCGCCTGTGAGAACACCCTGGACGCGCAAAAGTCAATCGAAGCGGCGGCGCGACAGCCTGCGCACCGGCGCGTTAACCCTGTGCGTTGACCGACGATTCACGCTGCATCGCGAAACCGCGGCGCCGGTAACGGCCTGCTGACCGCCCCTCGCCCACCTTCGGCGCGGGCGAGGCCGCGGGTTCGGCGGCGGAGGCGGATGGTTTGCGCGTGGCGTCGGGTCAGTTCCTGTTGGTGATGCGGCCCTGGGCCGAAAGGCTGCGACGCCCTCTCGCGTCGGCAGGCTTCGCGCGCCTCCGACCGCTGCTGACCCGCCTCGGCGCGAGGCTTGCCCGCTTCGACGTGACTGCGGCGCTCATCCGCGGCGCTGACCGCATCGAAGACGTCGTCCGGGCGTTAGGCCGCCTCGCATCCATGGTCCGGCGCGTCCTGCGCCTGCCGGCCTTCCGCCTGACCACCGGACTCCTTTGGCGCGGTCTGGCTGCCGCGGCCGGCATCGGCGCGGCCGGCGCCCTGGTCACGGCCCTGTCCTCGCAGAGCGAGGCGACCATCTCCTCTTACTCCACACTTTCGGAGCCGGCGCCGCTGCCGCCTGCCGGGTCGACCACGCCCCGACGCACCGGCGCGGCGGACCAGGAGAGCTGGGTCGCCATCGCCCGGCCGATCCCGATCTTCGGCCTGGAATCGCCGGAACTGGAGCGCCAGCCGGCCGTGCTCGACGCGCGCCGCAGCGCGGACGGAACGCGGCGCGAGGATCTTCTCAGCTTCGGCGGCTTTGCCGAGCCGAAGCCGCATCTCGCCCTGCGGCTCGCCGTGCAGCACGAGCGCGACGAGCTGTCCCGGCCCTTCATCGTCGCGCTGGTGCGCATGGCCGCGGCGCGGGGCCTGTCGGTGCAGCGCAGCAGCCTGCCGGCAGCCATCGAGACGCGCTTCGGCCCGGTCGAGGCCGCCGATGTGACGCTGAGCGACGGGGCGTCCGGCCGCGCCTGCATCGCCTTCCGGATGGAGGGCGGCACCGTGCCGCTGGCCCTGAGCGGCTGGTGGTGCGGCGGCGAGGGCAAGCCGGCCGACCGCCGCCAGCTCGTCTGCCTGATCGACCGCATCGACCTGCTCGCCGCCGGAGAGGACGCTGCGCTCCGCAGCGCCTTCGCCCGCAGCGAGCTGAACCGCCAGCCGGGATGCGCCCCGCCCCGCCTATCCGCGAGTGGGCGCAAGGTCTCATGGCTCGACGCCGACGCCCCCACCCCCGCTCTGCGGACGAAGACCGCGTCGCCCCCGGCGGCGGCGCGTCGCGCCGAGAAGCGCTGACCATGACGGCCGAAGCCCCTCGCGCCATGGCCGTGATCGAAGCCACGGGAACGGCGGCGCTGGGCGTCGCACGCTTTCTGTTTCTCGCCCTCGGCGCGGCCGTCTTCCTGCTGATCCTGCTGGTCGCCTGGTGGGTCTATGGCAAGCTGCCGACCATTGGCCGGGGACAGCCGGCCTTTTCCTGGGCGATCGAGCCGGCGGACATGCGGGGCGCGCCGCTCGTCGCCACCCACCCGACGCGGGGCCGCGAGGAGGGCTGGCAGTTCGGCGGGCCGGGCACGGGCGAGGCCTTCGCCGCACTCGTCCTGGCGGAGCCCGACGAGGCCGGCCGGCCCTTCACCCTGACCACCCCGCTGTTCTGGCAGTTCGAGCCTCTGCGCGTGCTGGGTCCGCGCGTCGGCGGGCCGCACTACACGATGACCACCCGCTGGGGAGCCTTCACCGGCCGCGACCTGATCTATCAGGAGTTCGACGGCCGCGTGCGGACCTGCATCGTCTTCCGCAACGCCTTCGAGACATCCGCCTTCGCCCTCGGCGGCTATTACTGCGCCGCCGGTCAGCAGGACGCCAACGCGGCCTCCCTCGCCTGCCTGATCGACCGGCTGAAGCTCGAATCCCAGCGACGCGAATCGGCGGCCCTGGCCTATCTCGCGGGCCGCGCGAGCCTGCCCGCCCTGTGCCAGAACACAACCTTCTACCCGCCCGGCACGCGGCGGGTGGTCAGGGACCGCAAGGGCGGCGTTGTCGGCTTGGCCGGCGGCTCCGGCGACACATTTCCGCTGTGGCCGCGCTGACAAAATCGTTAACTACGGTAGTCTAGCATTCACCATAGAGTCCCGTTCTCGCACCAAGCGGATCGCCGCTGTTCTGGAGATGTCGTCGCCATGGGTTCGCTCAAGCGTCTCGCCGCCGTTTTCGCCCTCTCCGTCGCCGCGTCGACCGTGTGGGTCTCCTTCGCGGAAGCGCAGAACCGCCGCGGCCCACTGCGCGTGACCGTGCAGAAGCGCAGCTATTTCGACCTCGGCAACGTCGTCCCGGTCGGCTCGATGAACCGCTATGCCAGCCAGCACATGGGCGCGACGCCGGCCTATGCCAGCTTCGGCAGCTTCTATGGCGAAGACACCCTGCCCGGCCGCATCGGCGCCGGAACCAACCCTTTCGCCAACACCTTCTCGACGCCGCGCTTCTGAGCACAAGGCCACCGTCATGGTCGGGCTTGACCCGACCATCTCGAAAACCAGCTCTTTCGCATCATGAGATTTTCGGGTCGGTGCTACGCGCCGCCCGAGAATGGCGTTGGGCGCCTTAAGGCAGCGCCTTCAGATAGCGCACCGGCCGGCCCGGCGCCGCCGCCTGCGCGGCATGGACGATCGCGTTCGCGTCGATGCCAAAATGCCGGTAGAGATCCGCGACGGTGCCAGTCTGGCCGAAATGCTCGACGCCGAGCGCCTTCTGCTTGTGGCCATGCACGCTGCCGAGCCAGGCCAGCGTCGCGGGATGCCCGTCCAGCACCGAGACGATGCCGCAATCGCGTGAGAGATCGCCGAGCAGCCGCTCGACATGGCTGGTGGCGCGGTGGTTCCCACGCTGGCGCGCCCTCTCAGCCGCCTGCCAGCCGGCATTGAGCCGGTCGGCCGAGGTGATCGCCAGCAGGCCGACATCGCGCCGGTCCTCGCCGAGCAGCCCGACCGCCTTGATCGCCTCCGCCGCGACCGCCCCGGTATAGGCGATCACGACCGAGGCGTTGGGGCCCGGCTTCCGCAGCCAATAGGCGCCGTCGATGATGTCGCTTTCGAGCTCGGGCGTCATCGCCCGCTGCGGCTGCTCCAGCTGCAGCGTCGAGAGCCGCAAATAGACCGAGCCGCCTGTCTCGTCGCGCAGCCAGGTCCGCTCGTCGGGGTCGCCCTCGCCATCCTTCTGCAGATAGGCGAAGGACCAGCGCATCATCACGGCGAGCTCGTCGACGAAGGCGGGCTCGAAGGCGCAGAGACCATCCTGGCTCATGCCGATCAGCGGCGTCGCGATCGATTGATGCGCCCCGCCTTCCGGCGCCAGCGTCACGCCCGACGGCGTCGCCACCACCATGAAGCGCGCATCCTGGTAGCAGGCATAGTTCAACGCATCGAGCCCGCGCGAGATGAACGGGTCGTAGAGCGTGCCGATCGGGATCAGCCGCTCACCGAAGGTCGCGTGCGAGAGGCCGAGCGCCGAGAGGTTGATGAACAGGTTCATCTCGGCAATGCCCAGCTCGACATGCTGGCCCTTGGGCGAAAACTCCCATTTCTGCATCGAGGGAATGCGCTCGTCCTTGAAGGTGTCGGCCATCGAGGCCTTGGCGAAGAGTCCGCGCCGGTTCACCCAGGGGCCGAGATTGGTCGAGACGGTGACGTCCGGCGCCGTCGTCACGATCCGGTCCGCCAGCGGCCCGCCCGCCTTGGCAAGTTCGTCGAGGATCTTGCCGAAGCCCATCTGCGTCGACATCACCGGCTGGATGCCGGCCTCGAGCCTCGCCGGCACCGGTAGCGCCGGCGCGCTCAGCCGCCGGCGCCCCTCGGCGAAGAAGGGGACGCGGTCGAGGAAGGCGCGGATCTCGCTCTCGGGCAGGGAGAGCCCCTCGAACAGATCCCATTCATGGCCGGAGCGGACGCCGTTGGCGGCCCGGAAGCCCTCCATCTGCTCCTTGGTCATCAGCCCGGCATGGTTGTCCTTGTGCCCCGCCAGCGGCAGGCCGAAGCCCTTGACGGTGTAGGCGAGGAAGCAGACCGGCCGGTCATGGTCGATGGCCTCGAACGCCTCGAGGATCGAGGGCAGGTCGTGCCCGCCGAGATTGCACATCAGCTTCGAGAGCTCCGCGTCGGAGCGGCTCTCGATCAGCTTCGTGACAGGGCCCTGGTCGCCGAGATCGTCCATCAGCCGCTTGCGCCAGGCCGCCCCGCCCTGGAAGGTCAGCGCCGAATAGAGCTGGTTCGGGCAGGAATCGATCCAGGCTTTCAGGCGCTCGCCGCCCTTCTCCTTGAAGGCGGCCTGCTGCAGCGAGCCGTATTTCAGCGTCACGACATCCCAGCCGAAATTGCGGAACATCGTCTCGAAGCGGTCGTAGAGTCCCTCGCGGATGACCGCGTCGAGCGATTGGCGGTTGTAGTCGATCACCCACCAGGTGTTGCGCAGGCCGTGCTTCCAGCCCTCCATCAGGGCCTCGAAAATGTTGCCCTCGTCGAGTTCGGCGTCGCCGATGAGCGAGACCATCCGGCCCTCGGGACGCGCCAGACCCCAGCCATGGGCGCGCACATAATCCTGCGTCAGCGAGGAGAACAGAGTCTGTGCCACGCCTAAGCCCACCGAGCCGGTCGAGAAATCGACGTCGTCGATGTCCTTGGTGCGGGAGGGATAGCTCTGCGCGCCCTTGTAGCCGCGGAAATTCTCGAGCTTCTCGCGGGTCTGCAGGCCCATCAGATAGTTGATCGCATGGAAGATCGGCGAGGCGTGTGGCTTCACCGCAACCCGGTCCTGCGGGCGCAGCGCCGCCATGTAGAGCGCGGTCATGATCGTCGCCAGCGAGGCCGAGGAGGCCTGGTGACCACCCACCTTCATCCCGTCGGCGCTGTCGCGCAGATGGTTGGCATTGTGGATCGTCCAGGAGGCGAGCCAGAGGATCTTCTTCTCGAGTTCGGCGAGAATCGGCAGGCGCGGATCGGACATGGTGCGGCTCTCCAGCAGATGCCCGATCATGCGGGAAGCGCGACGCGATGTGAACCGTAATCGCGGGTTCGGCCCCGCCGTCCGGGGCCGATTCTGCCACGCATGAGCCCTGGGCAGCGAAGTTCTGCCAAGTCGGCGAACAAGCCGGGCTGCACCCGCGCGACCTTGCATTCATCCGTCGCAATCGTCAGGTTTCATGCCGCCGGGCTGCGGCGCAGCGGGCATGGCGGCAGGAGACGCTCACCTCATGGACACGCTCTCGGGTTTCAGCATCTTCGTCGTCGTGCTGGTGATGCTGGTCGTCATCACCATCGCCTTCCTCGTCAAGACGGTGCCGCAGGGCTACAACTACACGGTCGAGCGTTTCGGCCGCTATTCGCGCACGCTGAGTGCCGGCCTCAACCTCATCGTTCCCTATATCGACCGCATCGGCCACAAGGTGAATGTCATGGAGCAGGTGCTCGACATTCCCTCGCAGGAGGCGATCACCAAGGACAATGCCGGCGTCCGCATCGACGCCGCCGCCTTCTATCAGGTGCTCGACGCCGCCAAGGCCTGCTACGAAGTCTCGTCCCTCAACGACGCGCTGATGGTCCTGACCATGACCAATATCCGCACCGTCGTCGGCTCGATGGATCTCGACCAGCTGCTCTCCCACCGCGACGAGATCAACGAGCGGCTGTTGCGGGTTATGGATGCCGCCGCTTCCCCCTGGGGCGTCAAGGTCACGCGCATCGAGATTCGCGACATCCTGCCCCCGGCCGATATCGCAGGCGCCATGAACCGGCAGATGAAGGCGGAGCGCGAGAAGCGCGCCGCCGTGCTCGAGGCCGAGGGCCTGCGCCAGGCCGAAATCCTCAAGGCGGAAGGCCAGAAGCAGTCGCAGATCCTCGCCGCCGAGGGCCGCAAGGAAGCCGCCTTCCGCGACGCCGAGGCGCGCGAGCGCTCCGCCCAGGCCGAGGCCGCCGCCACCGCCATGGTCTCGGAAGCGATCAGCCGCGGCGACATCCAGGCCGCCAACTTCCTGATCGCCGAGCGCTACACCGAGGCGCTCAAGGCGATCGCCAGCGCTCACAACGCCAAGGTCGTGATCGTGCCGATCGAGGCGGCGGCGCTCGCCGGTACCGTCGGCGGCATCGCGCAGCTGACCCGCGCCGTCTTCGGCGACGAGGCCCAGGAGAGCCGCCGCGGATCGGTGCCGCCGGCCGGCCGCGGCGCCTGAGGAGACGCCGATGTCGTCGCTCCTGTTCGGCCCCTGGGGCTGGGTCATCCTCGGCCTCGTCCTTATCGGCGGCGAGGTGCTGGCACCCGGCATCTTCCTGCTCTGGCTTGGCCTGGCCGCGCTTTTGACCGGCGCCGTGGTCGGCCTCGTCGATCTCGGCTGGCAGGCGGCTGCGCTCGTCTTCGCCGGCTTCAGCCTCGTCGCCGTCTTCGCCGGTCGGCTGCTGACCCGCCGCAAGGACGAGGAGCCCGATCCGGCGACCGGCCTCAACGATCGCGGCCGCCGGCTGATCGGCCGGGTCTTCCGGCTCGAGGCGACGATGACGGGCGGCGAGGGCCGCATCCGCATCGACGATTCGTCCTGGCGCGTCACCGGCCCCGAACTGCTGGCGGGAAGCGAGGTGCGGGTCGTGCGCGTCGACGGTGCCACGCTCGTGGTCGAGAAGGCGTGAGCATACCGCCACGAGCCGACGCCAAAATCAGGTTGTGTCGGGCCGCGAGCGGTCTATAGCGGACGCTCCGCCGCCAGACCGATCGTTCCCATGACACTGCCCAGCGAACGCCTGTCCCTGTCCAAGGACCGTATCAAGGTCCTGCTGCTGGAAGGCATCAACGATTCCGCCGCCGACCTCCTGGTCAACGCCGGCTACACCAACATGACGCGCCTGCCCAAGGCGCTGGACGAGGATGCGCTGGTGAAGGCGCTGGAAGGCGTCCATGTGCTCGGCATCCGCTCGCGCACGCAGCTCACCGACGCCGTCTTCGCCCGGGCCGACCGGCTCTTCGCCGTCGGCTGCTTCTCGGTCGGCACCAATCAGGTCGATCTTCAGGCGGCGCGCGGCCGCGGCGTGCCCGTCTTCAACGCGCCGTTCTCGAACACCCGCAGCGTCGCCGAACTGACGATCGGCGAGATCGTCATGCTGCTGCGCAAGATCACCGACCGCTCGGTCTCGGCCCATGGCGGCGGCTGGGACAAGTCGGCCAACGGCTCCTTCGAGGTGCGCGGCAAGGTGCTGGGCATCGTCGGCTACGGCAATATCGGCAGCCAGCTGTCGACGCTGGCCGAGGCGATGGGCATGCGGGTGATCTATTACGATCAGACCGACCGGCTGCGCCACGGCAACACCGAGCCGGTCGACAGCCTGCACGAATTGCTCGGCTCGGCCGACATCGTCTCGCTGCATGTCCCCGAGACGCCGCAGACGGCGGGCATGATCGGCGCCGAGCAGATCGCCGCGATGAACCCGGGCAGCTACCTGATCAACAACTCGCGCGGCACGGTGGTCGATCTCGACGCGCTCGCCGCCGCTCTGAAGAGCGGGCATCTGGCGGGTGCGGCGGTCGACGTCTTCCCTGTCGAGCCGGCCTCGAACAACGACCGTTTCGTCTCGCCGTTGCAGGGCCTGCCCAATGTGATCCTGACGCCGCATATCGGCGGCTCGACGGAAGAAGCGCAGGAGCGCATCGGCGCCGAAGTGGCGCGTAAGCTGATCGACTACTCCGATGTCGGCTCGACGGTCGGCGCCGTCAATTTCCCGCAGGTCCAGCTCGCGGCCCGCGCCGTCGGCACGCGCTTCATCCATGTCCAGCGCAACGTGCCGGGCATGCTGCGGCGTTTGAACGACGTCTTCGCCGCACGCAACGTCAACATCGCCGCCCAGAATTATCAGACGGACGGCGAGGTCGGCTATGTCGTGATGGAGGCGGAGAGCATCGGGGCCGATGCCCGCGACATCCTGCGCGAAATCCGGGCCCTCGAAGGCACAATCCGCGCGCGCCTGCTCTACCAACGCGCCTGAGAGGCCTCAGGACGCCTTATCGTCGGCCGCGCCGGGCTTGGTCGGCGCCTGGGCCGCGATCGGATCACTTGCGGGAAAGGTGTCCTTCAGAGCCTTGTCGAGCTCGGCGTCCGGGCCCTTCTTGGCGGCTTCGCGCTGCTCGGCCTGTTCCTGGCGCAGGCTTTCCTTGGCGGGATTGGTGTTCGTCGTCATGTTGACCCCCGTAGAACGGCCCCATGCGGGCCACTCAGGGATCAACGCGACAGGCAGGCCGGCGTTCCGCTAGAGCTGCCGGGGCCAGGTGATCCGGGCCTTGAGCCCGCCGCCGTCGCGCTCCGCCAGCGTCAGCGTGCCGCGATGCGCCTCGGCGATCGCCCGCACGATCGACAGGCCGAGCCCGAAGCCGCTGCCTTCCTTGAGCGTCCGCGCGGCGTCGCTGCGGTAGAACGGCGCAAACACCTTCTCGCGCTCCTCCGGGGCGATGCCCGGCCCGTCGTCCTCGACCTCGATGGCGATCATGTCGGGCGCCGAGTCGTCCAGCCTGACCAGAACCCTGCCGCCGAACTTGATCGCGTTGTCGACGAGGTTGTTCACGGCGCGCGTCATCTGGTCGGCGTCGCAGACGGCGGAGGCGCGCATCGGCCCCTCATACACGACGAGATGCCCGAGATCGGCGAGATCGTCGCAGATCGTCTGGAGCAGGGCCGGCATGTCGGTCGCCGTTAAGCTGCCCGAGGCGCGCCCGTCACGCAGATAGGACAGCGCCGCTCCCACCATGCGATCCATCAAGGCGAGATCCGCGATGGTGGCCCGGCGCTGACGTTCGTCGGGGATGTCGTCGGCGCGCAGCCGCAACCGCGTGATCGGCGTGCGCAGATCATGGCTGACCGCGGCCAGCATGCGTGTCCTGTCGTCGATCAGCCTCCGGATGCGGTTGGCCATGCCGGCGAAGGCCGCGGCGAGGCGCTTGACCTCGACGGGTCCCTCCTCTGGTACGGCGAGGGTGTCGCGATCGGGATCGAAGCGGTCGATCACCGCCGCCAGCCGTGACAGCGGCGACGCCACCGCCCGCGCCGCCCACAGCGAGAGCAGCCCGATCAGCGAGGCCAGCAGAGCCAGCATGGTGACGAGATAGCCGATGAAGGCGCCTCCGCGCGGCGGAGGTGTCATCGAACTCGATGTCATGACCAGCCCGCTGCCATCCGCAAAGCGGACGCCGAAAGGCGGCGGCCCGAACCGACCGGGTGCGTTGTCGAGCATCAGCGCCTCGACATTCGGCCCCAGTTGGGCCCGCAGATTGGCGAGGATTTGCCGATCGGCCCAGAACTGATTGCGCTCGCTCGTCTGTGCGCCTGGGGGCAGGCGCGAGAGCAGGGGGTGGGCAGCCAGAGCGGCCTCGACCACGGTCGCTTTCGCCTCCGGCGACGGCGTCGCCTCGACCATGCGCGTGATCGAGATCAGGTCGGTGACATAGGGAAAGCTTGGAACCCGCTTCAGCTCGGGCGGCAGCAGCACGAGCAGCGCCACGATCGTGACGAGATTGGCCAGGACGAGCGAGCCGATCGCAATGGCGGTGATCTGCGCGGCGGCCCGCGCGGGCATCAGACGCAGAAGCAGCCGCTTCATGGAGCCGGGCTCTCGGCCAACCTCTCGATCTCCGGAGAGAACATGTAGCCGCCGGAGCGGATGGTCTGGATCAGCTCGGGCTCGCGCGGATTGCGCTCCATTTTCTGGCGCAGCCGGCTGACGAGCACGTCGATCGAGCGCTCGAACGGGGCGGCCATGCGGCCCTGCGTCAGATCCAGAAGCTGGTCGCGCGACAGCACGCGGCGCGGCCGTTCGCAGAAGGCGAGAAGCAGGTCGAGTTCGGCGCCCGTCAGCGGCACGCGCTCACCCTGGGGGTTGAAGAGACGACGCACCGCCTTGTCGAGCCGCCAGCCCGCGAAAGCGAGCACCGGGCTGTCGCCCACCTCGGCGGCCGGGGCGGCACCGGCGCGCCGCAGCACGGCCCTGATCCGGGCCAGCAGCTCGCGCGGGTTGAACGGCTTCACCAGATAATCGTCCGCGCCCATCTCGAGGCCGAGGATACGATCGATCTCTTCGCTTTTGGCGGTGAGCATGATGATCGGGATCGTGCCCTCGCTGCGCAGGCGGCGGCACAGGCTCAGCCCGTCCTCTCCCGGCAGCATCAGGTCGAGCACGATCAGGTCGAAACGGCCGTCCCGCAGCGCGGCATCCATCTCGCGGCCGTTCGGCACGGCCCGGACGCGGAAGTCGTTGTTACGGAGGAAGCGCGAGACCAGCATCGCGATCTCGCGATCGTCCTCGACGACCAGGATATGGGGGGTTCTGCTCATCGTCTGGCTCTAGCGCCCGGCCGGGGCGAGGTCGCGGCCGGAATTGTGTCTGATTATTTCCAGACACGACGCTGGAAAAGCAAGGATACCAGAAGCTCCCGCGCAGACGTCATTCAGAAAACTCCACGCCACACAACGGTCCGCGAGAGGACCCCTGATGGCGTCATGACCGATCTCGCATCATCCACCCTGTCCATTCCCGATCTCCGCCGGATCGGCTGGCGCCGGACCGCGCTTCGCTCCGCGGCCGCCGCGGCGATTCTTGCGGTACTGGCGCTCTGGCTCTGGGTCCTGCCGACACTGCTTTCGCGGCAGGGCTTCGTGCAGCGCGGCGACGAATCCTGCGCCGGGGCGGCCTGGCGCGACCCCGTGACCGGCCGGAGCCTCCCCGCTCCGACCGGCACCTGTAAGACCCATCCCGGTGGGGACGTCCGATGACACCCTGTGCCATCGACATCCGCTATCGAAGCCGCCTCGTCGCGCTGCTGCTGCTCGTGCCGCTGGCCCTGATCGGCGGATCGCTGGCGGGCTTGGCCATCGGCCGCTTCTCGACCGCGCCGCCGTCGTATCGGGACCAGCGCCTCGTCCAGATCCGCGCCGATCTGCGACAGGTCGAAGGGGACTATCTCCTGGCATTGGGCGATTCCCATGTCGCGCGCTGGCATGCGCACGAGTTCTGCGGCTTGCCGCTAGTCAATGGTGGAATGCACGGCGCGACCACCCGCGACACGCGGGAACTGGTCGACCAGCTCGCCCTGCCCCGGCCGCCATTGGCGATCATCCTGAGCGTCGGCACCAACGACGCCAACCGCAAGCGCTTCCGCGAGCCACCCGAAGCCGTCGCCCGCTTCCGCCAGGCCTTTCGCGGCCTCTTGCGAGACCTGAGCGGGCGCGCAGGCCTCGTCGTCATCGCGACGCTGCCGCGGCTGGAAGAGCGCAAGGCGCCCGCCTTTTCCGGGGAAGTGGCCCTTCAGATTGCGGCTTCTGCCGAGACGGCCTGCCGAGAAGAAGGCTCCTGCCGCCTCGCCGCGGGCTTCGGCGACGGCATCGCGCTGGCCGACGGGCTGCATCTGGCCGACTATGAGCGCGCCTATCGTGCAGCCGAGCCCAACATCTGTGCCGCGCTCCCGCCGGGCAGGAGGCTGCGGCAGAACCTTCGCGCAGAGGCGCCATGACCCGGACAGGCGCCCACTGGACCGGGGCTGCCCGAAGGCCCATCTAGGAAAGCCGAACGCCACCGGCTCCCCGGGGAGCCCAAGCCGAGGCTGCCATGGTCGCCATCTCCGTTCTCGACCTCGTTCCCGTGCGCGAAGGGCAGGAGCCGGGCGACGCGCTGCGAGCCTCGATCGATCTCGCGCGCCATGCGGAATCCCTCGGCTACACCCGCTACTGGGTCGCCGAGCATCACAACATGGTCGGCATCGCCAGCGCCGCCACCGCCGTCGTCATCGGCCAGCTCGCCGCCGCGACGAAGACCATCCGCGTCGGAGCGGGCGGCATCATGCTGCCGAACCACGCCCCGCTGATCATCGCCGAGCAGTTCGGCACGCTCGAAGCGCTCTTTCCCGGCCGCATCGATCTCGGCCTCGGCCGGGCGCCCGGCACCGACCAGATGACGATGCGGGCGATGCGCCGCAGCCCGATGTCCTCCGACAGCTTCCCGCAGGACGTGCTCGAACTGCAGGCCTATTTCGCGCCCGCGGGCCCCAACCAGGCAATCCAGGCCGTGCCGGGCGCCGGGCTGAACGTGCCGCTCTGGATCCTCGGCTCGAGCCTGTTCGGCTCTCAGCTCGCCGCGCAGCTCGGCCTGCCCTACGCCTTCGCCTCGCATTTCGCGCCGGACGCGCTGATGCAGGCGCTTGCGATCTATCGCGAACGCTTCGAGCCCTCCGAGCAGCTCGCGCGGCCCTACGCCATGCCCGGGATCAACGTCATCGCCGCCGAGACCGACGCGGAAGCGCGCCATCTCGCAACCTCCCTGCAGCAGCGCTTCGTCGGCATGGTGCGCGGCCAGCGCGGCAAGCTGCAGCCGCCGATCGACGACATCGAGACCTATTGGTCTCCGGCCGAGAAGGCGCATGTCGCGGGGATGCTGCGCTATGCCTTCATCGGCTCGGCCGAGACGCTGAAGGGCCAGCTCGGTGCCTTCATCGCCGCGACACAAGCGGACGAGATCATGGTGACCGCGCCGATCTTCGACCACGAGGCGCGGAAGCGTTCCTACGAGATCCTCGCCGGCATCGCGCCGGACCTGGGCATCGCGGCCCGAGCTGCCTGATTTCCGAGGAACTTCCGCCCCACGATGGCGTTGCCCGGTCTTGCATGGACATCCGGGGGCCCCATGAAACTCGACGTGACGGCGACGCTGACCTATGGCTTCGACAGCGACACGCAGGTGATCGCGGCCATCGAGGCCGCGCGATCGCCTGACCAGACGATCCTCTCCGAGAGCCTCACGATCTCACCCGACGCCGTGTTGGTGCGCGATCTCCACCCCGAAACGGGCGAGCGCCGTTTCCGGGCGGCGCTCTCCGGCCAGGTAGAGATTCGCTACCGGGCCCTGGTCGACAACGGCAACCGCGAGCCCTTGTCAGCCGCAACGCGCCAGCATGACTGGTCGGAGCTGCCGCAGGAGGTGCTGCCCTATCTGCTGCCGAGTCGGTTCTCGCCCTCGGACGAGTTCATGCGCTTTGCCCAGCGCGAATTCTGCAGCATCGACGGCGGCGGCGCGCGCATCCTGGCCGTGCTCGACTGGCTGCACGAGCATCTCGACTATGTCCACGGCGTCAGCCACGCCCAGACCACGGCGCAGCACACCTTCATCGACCGCGCCGGCGTCTGCCGCGACTTCACCCATCTGGGCATCGCCCTGACGCGGGCGCTCAACATCCCCGCCCGGGCGGTCAGCGCCTATGCGCTCGACCTCGACCCGCCGGACTTCCACGCCGTCTTCGAGGTCTATCTCGACGGGCGCTGGTGGCTGGTGGACCCGACACGGCTGGCACCGGTCGAGGGCATGGTCCGGATCGCGACCGGCCGCGACGCCGCCGACATCGCCTTCCTGACCAGCCAGTTCAACTGCCAGTGCCTGGCACAGACCATCGCGGTCTCGCGCGCCCCCGAGGATGCCGGTCTGCAGGCCGCCTGATCAGGCGGCGGTGGCGCGCCGCGCCGCACGGCGCAGGTTGAGAGCGAGCGCCGCCAGGAAGAACCCCGCCTGCACCACGACGATGCAGGGCCCCGTCGCGCCGTCGAGATGGTAGCTCAGGATCGTCCCGATGACGCTGGAGACCGTCGCGACGGCGACTGCCACCACCAGCATGACGTCGAAGCGCCGCGTCGTCAGGAAGCCGATCGCGCCCGGCGCGATCAGCATAGCGACGACGAGGATGATGCCGACCGCCTTGAGCGCGGCCACGATCGTCAGCGCCAGCAGCATCAGCAGGCCAACATTCAGCCACCGCACGGGAAGGCCGATCGCCCGCGCATGGGCGGCATCGAAGGCGACCAGCAGGAAGTCCCGGCGCAGGGCCAGCATGATCGCGATCGTCGGCACCGCGATGACGGCCGTCTCCGCCAGATCGGACCAGCTCACGCCGAGCATGTTGCCGAACAGGATATGGAGCAGGTGCTGGTCGCTCTCGACCTTGACGAACATCACCAGGCCGAGCGCGAACAGGCCGGAGAAGACGATGCCCATCACCGTGTCCTCCTTCACCCGGCTGTTTTCCTTGAGATAGCCGATGGCGAGCGAACAGCTCAGGCCGGCGACGAAGGCCCCCGCCGCCAGGGGCAGGCCCATAATCTGCGCCAGGACGATGCCGGGCAGCACCGCGTGGGACACCGCATCCCCCATCAGCGACCAGCCCTTCAGGATCAGGAAGCAGGACAGAACGGCACAGACCACGCCGACCAGCATGGCGGCGAGCAGGCCGCGCTGCATGAACTCATGCGCCAGCGGCGCGACGAGCCAGGTATCGAGCGCGGTCATGGCGCCGTCTCCGACACCGACCGGGCCGCCCGCGCCGCGGCGAGCCGTCCATGCTTCGGCGCAAAAACGAAGGCGGCGAGGAACAGCAGCGTCTGGAAGACGACGATCAGCCCCCCCGTCGAGCCGTCGAGGAAATAGCTGGCATAGGCACCGGCCGCGCTGGTGACGACGCCGAGCGCCACAGCGACACAGATCAGCCGGCCGAAGCGGTCGCAGAGCAGATAGGCAGTCGCGCCCGGCGTGATCACCATCGCGATCACCAGCACGGCCCCGACCGTCTGCAACGCGGCGACCGTGCAGGCACTGAGCAGCACGAAGAACAGAATCTTCAGCCGGGTCGGGGACAGACCGACGGCGCGCGCCTGGTTCTCGTCGAAGAAGACCAGCATCAGGTCACGCCAGCGCAGCATGAGCACGGCGAGCGAGACCGCGGCGATGATCGCGACCTGGACGACGTCCTCGTCCGCGATGCCGAGAATATTGCCGAGCACGATCGACTGCACGTCGACCGAGGTCGGGTTGATCGAGACGATCAGCAGCCCGACCGCGAAGAAGGTGGTGAAGACGACGCCGATCACCGCATCCTCGCGCAGTTGCGTCCGCAGCCGCACCAGCGCCATGGCGAGCGCCGCCAGCAGGCCCGAGAAAAAGGCGCCGGCCGCATACGGCACCTTCAGCAGATAGGCGAGCGCGACGCCCGGCACGATCGCATGGGCGAGCGCATCGCCCATCAGCGACCAGCCCTTGAGCATCAGGAAGCAGGACAGGAAGGCACAGACCCCGCCGACGAGCGCCGAGACCCAGATCGCGCGGACCATGTACTGGTAGCCGAAGGGTTCCAGCAGAAGCTCGATCACGGCGCGCGATCCTTTCCGGGATCGGCCGTCCCGCCGTTCGCCTGTCCGCCGGCGACACGCTCGCTGTCCTGCTTGCCGTAGAGCACGAGCGGGCGCTCGTCGTCCGTGATGACGGTGACGCGCCGCTCGTCCTCGTCGTCATGGAGATCGGCGCCGCCCAGCCTGAAATGCCGCAGCGCGCCGCCGAAGGCGCGCTGGAGATTGTCATGGGTGAAGGTCGTCGCGGTCGGCCCGGCCGCCAGCACGGTCTTGTTGATGATCACGACCTGGTCGCAGAAATCCGGGATCGAGCCGAGATTATGCGTCGAGACGAGCATCAGCCGGCCCTCGTCGCGCAATTCACGCATCAGCGCGACGATCGCATCCTCGGTCTTGACGTCGACGCCGGTGAAGGGCTCGTCGAGCAGGATGACCTGTCCGCCCTGGGCCAGCGCCCGCGCCAGGAAGACGCGCTTGCGCTGCCCACCCGACAACTCGCCGATCTGGCGGGTGCGGAACTCCAGCATGTTGACGCGCGCCAGCGCCTGCTCCACCGCCTCGCGGTCCGCCTGCCGGGCGATGCGCAGCAGGCCCATATGGCCGTAGCGACCCATCATCACGACGTCCTCGACCAGGACGGGAAAGGTCCAGTCGACCTCCTCGGCCTGCGGCACATAGGCAACGAGCCCGCGCTTCAGCGCCTGACGCACCGCGAGCCCCGCGATCGCGACCGAACCGCGCGCCGGCTCGAGAAAGCCCATCAGCGTCTTGAACAACGTCGACTTGCCGGAGCCGTTGATGCCCACCAGCGCGCAGATCGTTCCCCCGCCAAGCCGGAAAGAGGCATCCCGCACGGCGGTGACGCCATTGGTGTAGCGCACGGTCACACCCTCGACCGCAATCGAGGGCACAGGCAGCTCGGGGACGACTGACCGCGCGCTCAATGGCCGAACCCTGCGGCGATGGTGCCGACCGTCGTCTCGAGCAGCCTGAGATAGGTCGGCACCGGCCCGTCAGAGGCAGACAGCGAATCGACATAGAGAACGCCGCCATAGCGGGCGCCGGTCTCGCGCGCGACCTGCTTGGCGGCCTTGTCTGAAATCGTGCTTTCGCTGAACACGGTCGGAATCTTGTTCTTGCGGACGAGGTCGATCAGCCGGCGCACCTGCTGCGGTGTTCCCTGCTGATCGGCGTTGATCGGCCAGAGATAGGCCTCGCGCCAGCCATAGTCACGGGCGAGATAGGAGAAGGCCCCCTCGCTGGTGACGAGCCAGCGCTGCGCCTCCGGCACCTTGTCGAGCCTTGCCCGCAGCGGGGCGTCGACGGCCCGGATGCGCTCGGCATAGGCCTTCGCATTGGCGGCGTAGATCTCCGCCCGCGCCGGATCGGCCGCCGCCAGAGCCTTGCGGATGTTCTCGACATAGATCAGCGCGTTTTTCGTCGACATCCAGGCATGGGGGTTGGGCCGGCCCTGATAGGGCCCTTCCGTGATGCCCATCGGCTCGACGCCTTCGGTCACCACGGCGCTGCGGACGTTCTTCACATTGTCGAAGAAGCGCTCGAACCAGCGCTCGAGATTGAGCCCGTTCCAGAGCACGAGATCGGCCGACTGCGCCCTCACCACGTCGAGCGGCGTCGGCTGGTAGTCGTGGATCTCGGCGCCGGGCTTGGTGATCGACTCCACGATCGCCGCCTCGCCCGCGACGTTCTGGGCGATGTCCTGGATAACGGTGAAAGTGGTTACGACACGCAGTTTTCTGTCCTGCGCAAGGGCGCTGCCGGACGGGGCAACGAATGCGGCCGCCAGCAGCGCGGCCGCGCAGAGCAGAACGGATCGTCTCGTCGACATGGTCGGCTCCTCGGTCAGGGCGAGACACACGCTATTGCAACGCAATCGCATCTGTCAATGCAGTTGCAACACATTTGCAATAAGAAGCTTTTGCAGATGCGTCGCAGTCTTGCTATGCCGGCATCATGACGGGAGTCGAACAGCGCGTGGCCGGATTCGAGGGCCAGCTGCGGGATGCCGGGCTGCGGATGACGCAGCAGCGCCGGCTGATCCTGCGCGTGCTCGCGGAGGCCGACGACCACCCGGACGCCAAGGGCATCTTCACCCGCGCCTTCGCCGTTGATCCGACGCTTTCGCTCTCAACGGTTTATCGCACCATGAAGGTGCTGGAGACGCAAGGCGCGATCGAGCGCCACGCCTTCGAGGACGGCGTCTCGCGCTACGAACATGCCGATCAGGAGCATCACGACCACCTCATCGACGTCGAAAGCGGCGAGGTGATCGAATTCTCTTCCGACGCGATCGAGGAGCTGCAGCGCCGCATCGCCGCCGAACTCGGCTACGAACTCGTCCGGCACCGCCTCGAACTCTACGGTCGCAAGAAGCGGCCGGGCCCCCGGGGCAAGAAGGCGTAGAGAGCGTCATGGTCGGGCTTGACCCGACCAGCTCGGAAACCAGCGCTTTCCGGTCAGGAGATTCTCGGGTCGTCGCTTCGCTACGCCCGAGAATGACGGCCTGGTCTCAGACGCCGACCAGCGCCGACAGATCCGGCCCCATGGGCACGATCCCCGTCGGATTGATGGTGCGGTGGCTTTCGTAATAGTGCCGCTTGATGTGGCCGAAATCGATCGTCGCCGCGACGCCCTCCACCGCCAGCAGCCGCCGCAGATAGGCAGATAGCCGCGGATAGTCGGCGATGCGCCGGATGTTGCATTTGAAATGGCCGACATAGACGGCGTCGAAGCGGATCAGCGTGGTGAAGAGCCGCCAGTCGGCTTCGGTGACGGCGTCACCCGTGAGGAACCGGCGGCCGTCGAGGCGCTCTTCCAGCCAGTCCAGCGTCTCGAACAGCGGGCCGACGGCTTCCTCGTAAGCCTCCTGCGTCGTCGCGAAGCCGGCCTTGTAGACCCCGTTGTTGACGGTGCCATAGATGCGCTCGTTCAGCTGATCGATTTCGCCGCGCAGCGCTTGCGGATAGTAGTCGCCGGGCTTGGCACCAACGCCGTCGAAGGTGCTGTTGAACATGCGGATGATTTCGGAGGATTCGTTGTTCACGACCGTCCCGCGCCGCTTGTCCCACAGCACGGGCACGGTAACGCGCCCGCTGTAGCGCGGATCGGCCCGCGTATAGACCTGGTGCAGGTAGCGCGACCCGCCGATCGGGTCCGGCACCACGCCCGGCCCCTCCGTGAAGGTCCAGCCCTGGTCGAGCATCAGCCAGTGCACGACGGAGACGTCGATCATCGCCTCCAGCCCCTTGAGCGCGCGAAAGATCAGCGCGCGATGCGCCCAGGGGCAGGCGAGCGAGACATAGAGATGATATCGCCCGGGCTCGGCCTCGAAGCCGCCCTCGCCGCTCGGCCCGGGTGAGCCGTCGGCCGTGACCCAATTACGGAAGGCGCTGTCCTGGCGCTGGAAACGCCCGCCGCTCTTGGCGGTGTCATACCACTGGTCGTGCCATTCTCCGTCGACGAGCAGGCCCATGCGCAATCTCCTCGGTTCCGTTAGAGCCGCGTCCGGCCCGCTTCACAAACCCTGGAGGTCAGGCCTCGTTCCGCTGCCCGGATGCCGGCCCCGCCGGTGGCGCGCTCAGCTCTCGGCCCGCCAGGGATAGCTCCAAGTCTCCGTCAGGGTCTTGTCGCCGCTCCGGAGAAAGGCGCGCATCTCCGCCAATTGCCCCGGCTCGACGACGATATCGATGAAGGCGCGGAAGCCGCTGGTCTTGGGGTTCGGCACGATGAAGGCACGATCAATCCGGCCATAGGCGATCGACGGCACGATCTCGACCTTCTCCGGCTGCTTCAAATGATAGTCGAGATCGCCGCCCGCGAAATCGACGATGAAGCGCCGCGCGCCGGCATTGACCGGCTCGCCCGAACCCAGCGCCTTGGGCTTCGCCTGATAGGTGTTGATGATCCGCCCGCCCGGGTGCAGGTCGCTGGAATCCATCATCGAGGTGAGCTTGTAGCCGAAGGAGAACTCGCGGCCGGGCTCCAGCGGTGTCTTCGGCGCCCATAGCGCGACGATGTTGTCGTTGGTCTCGTCGGTCGTCGGGATCTCGATCAGCTCGACCACGCCCTCACCCCAGTCGCCCTGCGGCTCGATCCAGTAGGAGGGCCGCAGCTCGTAGTTCAGATCGAGGTCCTGATAATGCTCGAAGACCCGGTCGCGCTGCATCAGGCCGAAGCCGCGGACATTGCGCTCGACGAAGGATGAGATGGCCTGCTGCCGCGGATTGCGCAGCGGCCGCCAGATCCACTCGCCCGTGCCGGAATGGATCATCAGCCCGTCGGAATCATGCAGCTCGGTCCGGAAATCGTCGTGGAAGCGGCGGTCGTTCTCGCCGGTGAAGAACATCGAGGTCAGCGGCGCCAGGCCGAGCTTGTCGATCGGCTTGCGCGGGAACAGCGTCGCCCCGACATCGACCACCGCATCCACGTCAGGGTAGATGTGGAAGCGATAGGCCCCTGTGACCGAGGGCGAATCCAGCAGCGCGTAGACCGTGACCCGCTCGGCATTCGCCGCTGGCGCCTCGACCCAGAACTCCCGGAACATCGGGAACTCCTCGCCCGGCACGCCGGCGCCGATCGCAAGCCCTCGCGCCGACAGCCCGTAGCGCTGCTCGCGGCCGAGCACGCGGAAATAGCTCGCCCCGATGAAGGAGATCAGCTCGTCGAAAATGCGCGGATCGTTGAGCGGATAATGCAGCCGGAAGCCGGCGAAACCGAGATTGACGGGCAGCGGCTTGTCGAAACGTACGCGGCCGTAATCGAAGAGGTTGGCGGCATAGGGCACCGGCGTCGCCACGCCGTCGCGCACGACATTGACCACCACGGGGCGCGTGAACAGGAAGCCGGGATGGAACATCTGCATCCGGAAGGGGCTGCCGTTCTGCGCGAGCAACGCCCGCTCCGGCCGGAAGCGGATGTCCCGCCAGGCATCGAAATCGAGCCGCGACAGCGGCTCCGGCAGCGTCGGCCCCGCATCATAGGGCACCGCCGCGATCTCGCGCGCCCGCTGCAGGACGTTCTCGAAGCCGAAGCGCGGTTGCGGCGGCTCGGCCGAAGCATCGCTCGGCGGGGCGGGCTGCTGCGCCAGAAGGGCCGAGGGCGCGGTCGAAAAACCGAGGGCGGCTGAAAGCCCCGCCAGGACGCGGCGGCGGTCGATCGTGGACATGACGGATCCGTGGTCTGGCGACCGCCGGATGACGGCCGCCGAAGGCTTGCACGACCTCGACTTAGGCGAGGAAATGGGGCCGGTCTAGGGCCGGAAAGAACGGAGAATTCGCTCGCGCTACGCGATGGCCAGCGGCAGGTGCTGCGCCATCAGGTCGAAATCCCGGTCCTGATGGAGCAGGGCATGGCCGCGCTCGATGCAGAAGGTGGCGATCAGCAAGTCGATCGTCTTGCGGATGGTGACGCCTCGGCCTTTCAGAAAGCGCGAATGCCGGGCGGCGGCCAGCGCGAGCGCTTCATCGACCATCCGCTCGACCCGGAAGCGCCGCATCGCGCGTTCGAGACTTTCGGCGTGGCGCTTGTCGCGGGCGCCGCGCAGAACCTCCATCAGGACCAGATCGCCAACGATGATCCGCGTCGGCGACGGCATCCCTGACAGAGCGGCGACGGATGGACTGCTTTGCGCACGCAGCTGTGCGATCCAGACAGAGCTGTCGACCACGATCATGGGCGATGGTCGGCGGGCCTGTCCGTGCGCATCTCGGCGAGATCGCCCTCCCATCCCAGACCGCGCATGTCGCTGATCACCTGGCGCAGTTCGGCGTTCTTGACGAGTCGGCGCAGCGCCTCCTCGACGGTCGCCTTCTTGGTCGGCAGCCCCGTCACCTCCATCGCCTCCTTGAGAAGAGCGTCGTCGATGTCGATATTCGTGCGCATCGCTGCCCCTCTGTGTAGGAACCGGCAACACCATACACATCGACGATCTCGTCCGCAATTTTGACCCCGCGCCTCGAAAAACCTCTTGTAGCGGGGGGCCATCATCCGTATATGCGCTCTACCCAATTCGCACGTGCCTGTGGCCGCGTGCCGGTCGGTGGGCATCCGGACAAGAGGCCGGACAGCCGCCAGGTGTTGGAGACGGATGGAGGGGGATGGATATCCCCTCAAATCACGCTCCCGGTTCCCTTCTCCAGGGAACTGTCACCGAACAGCGACTGGCAGCCGGAGGCGAAACCGGCGAACCCCGAATCTCCACGGGGGACGCAGCTTAAAGCAACGACGGAACGGGCTTTTTTTGGTCTCGCTGGTCCTCCAAAGACCAGCACCGAAGAGGCTTGTCCTTCATTGCCGGGCGTGCGGGGTCTCCCCAAGCGACGGTTACCAGGGTCCGGACGTTTCGTTCGGTGATGTGCGGCGTTTCCAACGCGTCGCCAATCGCCCGATCGACTCAAGCCGGCTTCATGTCGCATCGGCGCCGCTTGCGCCGGAGGGAGTCGCGTCTCATGACCGAGCGCATCCGTGAGTTCCTTCGTACCCGCCGCGAGGATGGGCCCTGCGTCGTCATCGATCTCGATGTCGTGCGCGAGAACTACCACGCCTTCTCCCGGGCCCTTCCCGACACGCGCGTCTTCTACGCCGTGAAGGCGAATCCCGCGCCCGAAGTGCTGGCTCTGCTCGCCAAGCTCGGCTCCTGCTTCGATTGCGCCTCGGTCGTCGAGATCGAGCTCGCCCTCGCGGCCGGCGCGACGGCTGATCGCATCTCCTTCGGCAACACGATCAAGAAGGAGCGCGACGTCGCCCGCGCCATGGAGCTCGGCGTGCGCCTCTTCGCCGTCGACTGCACGGCCGAGGTCGAGAAGGTCGCCCGTTCGGCCGGGGCCACCGGCGCGAAGGATGTGCGCATCTTCTGCCGCATCCTCTGCGACGGCGCCGGCGCCGACTGGCCGCTCTCGCGCAAGTTCGGCTGCGTGCCCGAGATGGCCGCGGACGTGCTCGAGCACGGCCATCGCCTCGGCCTGGCCGCCTACGGCATCTCGTTCCATGTCGGCTCTCAGCAGGCGAATGTGAACGCTTGGGATTCCGCTCTGGCCTCGGCCTCGGCGGTGTTCAAGGAGTGCGCCACCCGTGGTCTCTCGCTGTCGATGGTCAACCTCGGCGGCGGCTTCCCGGCGCGCTACCTGAAGCCGATCCCGGGCGTGCCGTCCTATGGCGATGCGATCTTCCAGGCGCTGTCGAAGCATTTCGGCAACCAGCTCCCGGAGACGATCATCGAGCCGGGTCGCGGCATGATCGGCAATGCCGGCCTGATCGAGACCGAGGTCGTCCTGATCTCGAAGAAGGCCGCGGACGACCAGGTCGCCTGGGTCTATCTCGACATCGGCAAGTTCAACGGTCTCGCCGAGACCATGGACGAGGCGATCCGCTACCCGATCCGCAGCGCCCGCGACGGCGATGCGACGGTGCCCTGCATCCTGGCCGGCCCGACCTGCGATTCGGTTGACGTCATGTACGAGAAGACCCCGTACATGCTGCCGTTCAGCCTCGAGATCGGCGACAAGCTGCTGATCGAGGGCACGGGCGCCTATACGACGACCTATTCGGCCGTCGCCTTCAACGGCTTCCCGCCGCTGAAGCAGTACGTGATCTGACGTGATCGGGGCGCGGCCCTTAACCGCGCCCTTCCACCATCGGGTCCGGCGAAGCGCCCTGCCATGATCGGCAGGCCGCCCGCGATTTCGGGCGGAGCGTCCGCGCCTCCAGAAGGAAGCGCGGCGGACGTGACTCCCGCCGGACCCTCTTCCCCACATCCCTGTTGCTTGTGGCCGCGTTCGCGCGGCGCCGGGAAGGTCTGCTGCGCGCAGGCGCTCCGGCCGGAGGTGCGTCATGATCACGATCCGCGACGAAATCGCTGCCGATGTCCCCGCCCGCGAGGCGCTGCTCGACCGCTGCCTCGGCGAGCGCCGCACCGCCAAGTCGAGCGAGCGCCTCCGCGAGGGTCGTTTGCCGGCTGAAGGCCTCGCCCTGACCGCCGAGCGCGCCGGCGTCGTCGTCGCCACCGTGCGGCTCTGGTCTGTCGAGGCCGGCGGCAAGGCCGCGCTCCTGCTCGGCCCGCTGGCGGTCGCGCCCGAGTTGCAGGGCGAGGGCCTCGGCCGCGCCATGATGCGGGAAGCGATCTGGCGCGCCGCCTGCCGCGGCCATGGCGCCGTGCTGCTCGTCGGAGACGCCGCCTATTACGAGCGCTTCGGCTTCTCGGGCGATCTCACCCGCGATCTCGCCATGCCCGGCCCGGTCGAACGCGAGCGCTTCCTCGGGCTCGAACTGCGCGACGGCGCGCTGGCGGGCGCCAGCGGCGTCCTCGTCGCCACCGGCCGTCCGGCCGAGGCCTCGCCGGCGGCTGAGCCCGCGCGCCGCGCCGCCTGAGGATAACCCGGACGGCCCCGGCTTTTCGCCGGGGCCGTCACGCATCCGTCATCGGATTGTAGCCGCTCCGTCGTCACCGCCCGCCATGACCCGGCCCGAAGGGGAGGTCCATGGCGCAGGCGGTTCTGACAGCGGGCAAGACGAGGGAGTGGAGCGCGCCGCGCTGGCGGCCGCGCCGGGCGACCCTGCTCGCCTTCGCCATGCTGGCGCCCTCGCTCTTGTTCCTGGCGCTGTTCACCTATTGGCCGGTCGTCCAGGTGCTCTGGCATTCGCTGCACGGGCAGGTCCGCGTCGGAGGCCCGCAGGCCTATGTCGGCGCGCAGAACTTCCTCAAGCTCTTCGCCGACCCGGCCTTCCGCAAGGCGCTCGGCAACAACCTCGTCTACGCCTTAGGCACGGTGATCCCGAGCCTCGTCCTGGCGCTCGGCTTCGCCATGGCGCTCGCGCGGTCGAGCCGGGTGAACGCGCTGTTTCGGGCGCTCTTCTTCCTGCCCGTCCTGATCCCGCTCGTCGCGGCGGCCTCGATCTTCCTGTTCCTGTTCCTGCCCAATGTCGGGCTGCTCGACTACCACCTCGCCAAGCTCGCCCTCTCCGGCCCCAACTGGCTCGGCGATCCCGATGTCGCGCTCTGGTCGATCATGGCGCTGACGATCTGGAAGAACGCCGGCTACTACATGCTGTTCTTCCTCGCCGGGCTGCAGGCCGTGCCGGCCGACGCCTATGAGGCCGCGATCCTGGACGGTGCCGGCCCCTGGCAGCGCCTGCGCTACGTCACCCTGCCCTATCTCAAGCCGACCATCGGCTTCGTGCTGGTCATCGGCCTACTCAACGTCGTCACCCAGGTCGACCATGTCTTCGTGCTGACCAAGGGCGGCCCGTCGGACTCCACCAATCTGCTGCTGTTTTATGTCTACCAGCAGGCGGTCGAGAACTACGACGCCGGCCGCGCCGCCGCCGGCACGCTGGTGATGCTGGCGCTGCTGCTCGTGGTCACCGCCTCCTCGCTGCGCACGCTCGAACGCTCCTTCGGGGAGAAGGAGCCATGAGCGCCGCGAGCATGAGCCACGCCAGCACCGGCGTTTCGACCGGCGAGATCACGCCGAAGCTCGGCTATGCCGCGACGCTGCTGATCGCGGCGCTCTGGATGGTGCCCTTCCTCTGGATGCTGGTCGCGGCCTTCAATCCGGAAAGCGTCGGCGCCGGCATGGCGTCGCTGGTGCCGTCCTACATCCCGACGCTGGCCAACTTCCGCGAGGCCTGGGCCTCGGCCGATTTCCCGCGCTACGGCCTGAACACGGCGATCATCAGCCTCGGCATCCTCGCCGTGCAGATCGTGACCATCACGCTCGCCGGCTACGCCTTCGCAAGGCTCGAATTTCCCGGCCGCACCGTCTGCTTCTATCTCTTCCTGCTCCAGCTGATGCTGGCGCCGGTCGTGCTGATCGTCCCCAATCTGACGACGATCGCGCAGCTCGGCCTCTATGACAGCCTGCTCGGCGTGATGGCGCCGTATTTCGCCTCGGCCTTCGGTACCTTCCTGATGCGCCAGGCCTTCCGGGCGATCCCGCGCGAACTCGAGGACGCCGCCCTGATCGACGGCGCCAGCGTCTTCCAACGCATCGGCTTCATCTATCTGCCGCTGGCGAAGCCCTCGCTCGTCGCCTTCTCGATCGTCTCCGTCACCGCCCACTGGAACGAGTTCCTCTGGCCGCTGATGGTGATCAACTCGCCGGACTTACGCCCGCTCACCGTCGGTCTCGCCTCCTTCACCCGCGGGGCGGAGGGCGCACAGGCCTGGGGCGTCATCGCGGCGGGGACGCTCCTGGTCAGCGCGCCGCTGCTGATCGCCTTCGCGCTGTTCCAGCGCGCCTTCGTCAACTCCTTCGTCTCCTCAGGCATCAAGTAAGGGAAGCCACCATGACAACCACCAGACGCAACGTCCTCGCCGGCGCCGCGCTCGCCGCGAGCTTCGCGCTCTCGCCGGCCTTCGCCCAGGCGCCGACCGAGATCGAGCTGTTCTTCCCCGTCCCCGTCGACGGGCAGCTCGCCCGCGACATGGCCGCGATGATCAAGGAGTTCAACGAGAAGAACCCGTCGATCAAGGCCACCCCGGTCTATACCGGCTCCTATGACGAGACGCTGATCAAGACCCGTGCCGCCATGAAGGCCGGCAAGCCGCCGGCCGCCGTCATCATGTCCGCCAACTTCCTGCTGGACCTTAAGATCGAGGGCGAGATCCAGCCGATGGACGGCCTGATCAAGGCCGATGGCAAGACCAACGACCAGTTCATGGGCCAGTTCTTCGACGCGCTGCACGGCAATGCCGTGCTCGACCGTCAGGTCTATGGCGTGCCCTTCCACAACTCGACGCCGTTGCTCTACGTCAACACCGACCATCTCAAGGAAGCCGGCCTCGACCCCGACAAGCTGCCCGCCAACTGGGAAGAGCTCGTCACCACCGCCAAGAAGCTGACCAAGCGCGAGGGAGACCGCGTCACCCGCTGGGGCATGATGATGCCGTCGAACTACGACTACGGCGGCTGGATCCTGCAGGCCCTGACCCATTCCAATGGCGGCCAGTGGTTCAATGTCGATTACGGCGGCGAGGTCTATTACGACACCCCCTCCATGCTCGGCGCCCTGACCTTCTGGTCCGACCTCATCGCCAAGCACAAGGTGCATCCGGCCGGCGTGCAGGCGGGCGGCGCCGTCTCCTCGGCCTTCCTCTCCGGCCAGGCCTCAATGATGCTGCTCTCGACCGGCTCGCTGACCCATATCCGCAACAACGCGAAGTTCCCCTACAAGGTCGCTTTCGTGCCGAAGAACGTGAAGAACGAGGTTCCGATCGGCGGCGCCTCGCTGGTGATTCCGACCGGCGTCGAGGGCGAGCGCCGCAAGGCCGCCTGGACGCTGATCAACTGGATGACGAGCCCTGAGAAGTCCGGCTGGTGGAGCCGCGCCACCGGCTACTTCGCCCCCAACAAGGCCGCCTATGACCTGCCGGAAATGAAGGAGTTCCTCGCCAAGAACCCCGACGCCGGCATCGCCGTGAGCCAGCTCGCCGTCGCCAAGCCGTGGTTCGCCACCTACAAGACCGTCCCCGTCCGCAAGGCGATCGAGGACGAGCTGGCCGCCGTGCTCTCGGGCAAGAAGCAGCCGAAGGAGGCCCTCGTCGCCGCGCAGAAGGGCGCCGACGAGATCATGCGCCCTTACGTCGAGCAGACCGCGCTGAAGCTGCCGACGAACTGAACGCTTGTTCGACGTCATGCCCGGCCTCGAGCCGGGCATGACCCTCATCATCGCCTTCTACCGTCATGGTCGGGCTTGTCCCGACCATCCACGTGTTTCCTCCTCGCCGTCGCAAGACGTAGATGCTCGCCACAGGGGCGAGCATGACGGGGAGGTCGCATCCGGACACCGCCATGCTCATCGCCCAGATTACCGACCTGCATATCCGCCCGCGCGGCAAGCCCGCCTATCGCATCTCCGAGACCAATGCGCTGAGCGAACGTGCGCTCGACGTCATCGCCCGGCTCTCGCCCCGGCCCGATCTGCTGGTCATCACCGGCGATCTCACCGATTGCGGGCTGGCCGAGGAATATGCGCTGCTGCGCACCATGCTCGACGGGCTCGGCATCCCCGTTCTGCTCGTGCCCGGCAACCATGACCGCCGCGAGACGCTGACCGCCGGTCTTTCGCTCGATTCCCGCCAGGTTCTCGACGGCGGGTTCGTCCAGTTCGTCGCCGATTATGGCCCGATGCGCCTGATCGGCCTCGACACGCTGCTGCCGGGCAAGAGCGCCGGTGCGCTCTGCGCGACGCGGCTTTCCTTCCTCGACAGGGCGCTGACGGAAGCCGAGGGCAAGCCGGTGGCGATCTTCATGCACCACCCGCCCTTCGACTGCGGCATCCGCCACATGGATGCGATCCGCCTCCTCGACGGCGCGCAGGAGTTCGCGGCGATCGTCGCGCGTCATCCCAATATCGAGCGCATTCTCTGCGGCCATCACCACCGGCCGATCGTGACGCGCTTTTCCGGCACGATCGCGCAGATCGCGCCGAGCGTGACCCACGCCGTCACCCTCGACCTCTCGGAGGCGAGCCCCTCGACCTTCCACATGGAGCCGCCGGCCTATCTGCTCCATTCCTTCCGCGAGGGCGCCGGCTTCGTCACGCACACGGCCTTCGTCGAACGCTCGCCCGGCCCCTACCCCTTCGTTCTCGACGCCGACTATCCCGGCAGCCACTAGACGTCACGAGGGCGCAGCGGCGACCGCTTGTGCGGTTGATGTTTGACTTGGGGGGCGCTTCCCCCATACGAGCCGGGGTGGCTCCGCGCGGCCACCCCCAACCGCGCCTTTCCCAAGGAGACAACCCGAGAATGAGCACCTGGCCCGTCTATGGAGAGATCACCGGCCCGATCGTGATGATCGGCTTCGGTTCGATCGGCCGCGGGACGCTGCCGCTGATCGAACGGCACCTGAAGTTCGACAAGAGCCGCTTCGTCGTCATCGCGCCCGATGACCAGAACCGCCACCTCCTCGACGAGCGGGGCATCCGCTTCATCCACGAAGCCGTGACGATCGAGAACTACAAGACCATGCTCTCGCCGTTGCTGACCGCCGGCGGCGGGCAGGGCTTCTGCGTCAACCTCTCCTGCGACACTGGCTCGCGCGACATCATGGAGCTCTGCTCCAGCCTCGGCGCGCTCTATATCGACACGGTCAACGAGCCCTGGCTCGGCTTCTATTTCGACGAGACCAAGGGCCCCGGCGAGCGCTCGAACTATGCCCTGCGCGAGATGACGCTCGCCGCCAAGCGCGCCCGCCCGCCCGGCTCGACGACCGCCGTCTCCTGCTGCGGCGCCAATCCCGGCATGGCCTCCTGGCTCGCCAAGAAGGGCCTGCTGAACATCGCCGCCGACATGCGCCTGAACGTGCCGCAGCCGACCACCCGCGAGGAGTGGGCCGCGTTGATGCAGCGCGTCGGCGTCAAGGGCATCCACATCGCCGAGCGCGACACGCAGCGCTCGAAGAACCCCAAGCCACCGGGCGTGTTCGTCAACACCTGGTCGGTCGAGGGCTTCATCTCGGAGGGCGTCCAGCCGGCCGAACTCGGCTGGGGCACCCATGAGAAGTGGATGCCGGAGAACGCTCGCACCCATGAGACCGGCTCGCAGGCGGCGATCTATCTGATGCAGCCGGGCGCCGCGACCAAGGTCCGCAGCTGGTGCCCGACGCCGGGTCCCCAGCACGGCTTCCTGGTGACGCATAACGAGTCGATCTCGATCGCCGACTATTTCACCGTGCGCGACGAGACCGGCAAGGCGATCTACCGCCCGACCTGCCATTACGCCTACCACCCCGCCAATGACGCGGTGCTCTCGCTCCACGAGATGTTCGGCAATGCCGGCCGCCCGCAGGAGGAGCATCACATCCTCGACGAGGAGGAGGTCATCGACGGCATCGACGAACTCGGCGTGCTGCTCTACGGCCACGAGAAGGGCGCCTATTGGTTCGGCTCGCAGCTATCCACGGAAGAGACCCGCAAGCTCGCCCCCTACCAGACCGCGACCGGGCTGCAGGTGACCTCGGCCGTGCTCGCCGGCATGGTCTGGGCGCTGGAGAATCCGAACGCCGGCATCGTCGAGGTCGAGGAGATGGATCTCGACCGCTGCCTCGAGATCCAGATGCCCTATCTCGGCCCGGTCAACGGCTACTATACTGACTGGACCCCGCTCGACGGTCGCCCGGGCCTCTTCCCGGAGGACATCGACGAGAGCGATCCCTGGCAGTTCCGGAACATTCTGGTTCGGTGAGGGCACCCGACGCCGTCATGGTCGCCCTTGTGGCGACCATCCACGTCTTCGCTGGTCGAGGGCGGCGGTCAAGACGTGGATGCTCGGGACAAGCCCGAGCATGACGGAAAAGGCCTTCAATTCGGCCTTTGTATCCTAACCCCCGCCAGCAGCGCCCCGCCGGTGAGGAAGAACAGGATCAGCACGGCCAGCCCCGCCCGTTGGCTGGCGAACACCGTGGTCGCCAGCGCCACCAGCGTCGGCCCCAGGAACGACGTGACCTTCCCCGACAGGGCGAACAGCCCGAAGAACTCGCCGACGCGCTCCGGCGGCGCCAGCCGCGCCATCAGGCTGCGCGAGGAGGCCTGCAGCGGCCCCGCGACGAGCCCGATCAGAAGCCCTAAGCCCAGATAGACCTTCTCCGGCAGCGAGCCGAACAGCCCGTCGCCGGACGTCGCCGGCGCCGCCTCGATCACGAACAGGATCCGATCGGGCGCCAGCGACAGGATGCCGACACAAGCCAGCAGCAGGCAGGCGATCGAGCCCAGCACCACCGTCTTGCCGCCGATCGCGTCATCGACCCGGCCGCCGATCCAGGCGCCGAACGTGCCCGTCACCGTCAGCAGGATGCCGAACACGCCGATCTCGATCGTCTGCCAGCCGAAGACGCCTGCGGCATAGATGCCCCCGAAGGCGAAAAGCGCCACGAGAGCATCCTGATAGACCATGTTGGCGAGCAGGAAGCGCCCGAGCGAGGGCAGCCGCGGCAGCTCGCGCAGGGTCGCCATCAGCCGCCCGACGCCGCCTTCCGCCGCTTCGCGCAGGCTCAGCCCCGAGCGCACCGTGTCGGGCGTCAGCAGGAACATCGGCGCGACGAAGACGATGAACCACAGCGCCGTCAGTGGGCCGGAGAAACGGTCGCCCTCGCGTGTCGCGGCATCGAGCCCGAAGATCGGTGTCAGCCCCGCCAGCGTCTTGCCGGTCGACGGATCGGCCGCGAACAGCGCCAGCGTGAGCCCGAGCGAGATCAGCCCGCCGAGATAGCCGATCGCCCAGCCGGTGCCCGAGAGCCAGCCCAGCCGCTCCGGCGGCACCAGCCGCGTCATCATCGCATTGTTGAAGGTGGTCGCGAACTCGGCCCCGATCGTCGCCAGCACGAATCCCGTCAGCGCGATGGGCACGGCCCAGGGCGATCCCGGTAGCGCGAACCAGAGCGCGCCAGAGCCCAGCACCAGCATCGCGCCGAACACCGCGATCCAGGGCTTGCGCGGCCCGGTCCGGTCGGCGATGCCGCCGAGCAGCGGCGAGAGCAGCGCGATGCACAGGCCGGCGAAGCCCGTGGCATAGCCCCACAGCGCCTGCCCCTGCGCCGGATCGGCGGCGAGCGCCGCGGCGAAGAAGGGCGCGAAGACGAAGGTCGTGATCAGCGTGAAGAAGGGCTGCGCAGCCCAGTCGAAGAACAGCCAGGCGGTGACGGCGCGGCGGGGGGGATAATGGGCGGGCGCTATGGCCGCCGTCTCGATGACCGCGTTCATCGACACCACCAACCGTTGGAGGCTTCAGCACCCGAGCCCAACCGCGCCGTCATCCCGGACGCAGCGCAGCGGAGATCCGGGATCCATTCCGGAACGCCTGACGTGCAAGGGTCAGGCATGGATCCGGGGTCTCCCGTTGGTCGCCCGGGAGGACGGCACGGAGGGTGGAAACCCGGGGAGGCTCACTGCAGCGTCGTCTCGGGATCGCCGCCGCTGCGGGCCAGCTCGATCTCGGTGATCGCGACCAGCACCTCGGCCCGCTCCTTCAGGGTCGGCGCCTCCAGCAGGGCCTGCTTCTCGCGCGGCCCGAAGGGGCACATCATCGAGAGTGCGTTGACCAGTGCTTCGTTGGGAGCCTCGTTGACGCCCTTCCAGTCGATCTTGAGCTCGCTCGCCTTGGCGAAGGCCCGCAGCGCCTTGAGCAGCGCGTTGCGGTCGACAGCGTCCTCGCCGGCGCGCGCCGTGAAGTCGATCAGATAGTCGTCATAGCCGACGCGGCACTGGCGGTAAGGCGTCGTCACCGGCAGCTCCTCGGCGATGCGGAAGCGCGCGATGCCCGTCAGTGTCAGGATGTAACGGTCGTCGCCGGTCTCGGCGAACTGTGTGATGCGGCCGAGACAGCCGACCTGCAGCAGCGGCGGCGTCGCCGCCTGCCGGCTGCTCTCCGGCTCCGGCTGGACGATACCGACGACGCGATGGGTGCGGATCGCATCGTCGATCATCGCGATGTAGCGCGGCTCGAAGATGTTCAGCGGCATCTGCCCCCGCGGCAGCAAAAGTGCGCCGCCGAGCGGGAAGACCGGCACCACGGCGGGGCAATCGTCCGGGCCCTTGTAGACGGCGTTCATGCCCATCGGCCGCTCCTCGCGTTCAGGAGAACAACAGGGTGGAGAGCTTGCGCCGCCCCGCCATGCTGTGCTCGTCCATCGGACCCCAGGCCTCGAAGAACTGCAGCAGCTGCTTGCGCGCGCCGTCCTCGTTCCAGGCCCTGTCGGCCTTGATGATGGCGATTAGATGATCGACCGCCTCCTCGCGCCGGTCGCGCGCATTCAGCGCCAGCGCCAGGTCGAACCGGGCCTGATGATCCTTGGGGTTGGCGGCGACCTTCGCCTCCAGCTCGGCCGTGTCGCCGAGCGAGGCGGCCTGCTGTGCCAGCTCGATGGCAGCGCGCACGGCCGCGACCGCGGGATCGGCGGCCTTCGCCTCGGGCACCATGCCGAGGATGCCCGTCGCCCCCTCGAGATCGCCGAGATCGAGATGCAGCTTGGCCAGGCCCGCGATCGCCGCGACGTTGTCGGGCTCGAGCTCCAGCACATGGGCGTAGAGTTCGCTGGCGCCGGCCGCGTCGCCGGCCTCGGTCGCGGCCTTGGCCGCCGCGATCAGTTCCTCGGTCTGGCCGGGCCCCATCGCGCCGACGAGCTTCTCGATGAAGGCCTTCACCTGGCTCTCGGGCTGGGCGCCCATGAAGCCGTCGATCGGCTGACCCTGCTTGAAGGCGATGACGGCGGGAATCGACTGGATGCCGAGCTGGCCCGGGATCTCCGGGTACTCGTCGATGTTCATCTTGACGAGGCGCACCTTGCCGCGCGCCGCCTTGACGACCTTCTCGATCACCGGCGTGAGCTGCTTGCAGGGCCCGCACCAGGGCGCCCAGAAATCGACCAGAACCGGCTGCTTCATCGACTCCGCGATGACGTCCTGCCGGAAGCCCTGGGTGCTCGTGTCCTTGATCAGGCCGGGTTGCTCGGCCGCATCGCCATTGACCAGCATGGGTCGTCCTTCATCGCACGCAGATCGGAAAAGGGGTGGTCCGGCCGCGCCCGCAGCCAGCCCATAGATGGGGAGGATCAGTCGTTCTGTCCATCGGCGGGAACCGGCAAATCGACGATCATCGGATCGTGGCCGGTCTCGCGCAGGAAGGCCAGCAGATCGTCCAGCGCGAGCCGCAGCGTCGCGGTGTTGATCAGCGGGTGGAAGTTCACCGGCTCGCCCGTGGCGAGGTTCCGGTCGAGCACCATCGTGACCGCGCCCTCGCGGTCGTTGATGACGGCGAGCGCAGTGACCGAGCCCGGCGTCACGCCGAGCCTGTCCATCAGCACCTCCGCCGAGCAGAAGGAGAGCCGCCCGCTCGCGCCGATCGTCTCGTGCAGGCGCTTCAGATCGATGCGCGCATTCTCGCGGGCCGAGACCAGGAAGAGCCGGCCCTTCTTGTCCTTCACGAACAGGTTCTTCGAATGCAACCCCGGCAGCTTGCCGCGCAGGGCCTGCGATTCGGCCACCGTGAAGACCGCCTCGTGATCGACGCGGACATAGGGGATGCCGCGCTCGTCCAGATGCGCGCTGAGCTGCTCGGGCGTCAGCGGTGCGGCGGAGACGATCTGCGACATGGGAAGGCGGGTCCGGCCTCGAAACAGCGTTGGCGGGCTGCGTAACCCGCCGCAACCGCCACCACAAGCGCGCGGCGAAGGCAAAAATCAGGTCATCTCGGGGCCATCCCGAAAAAGATGACGAGGCTGCAACAAGGCGCTTGCACTGCGCGCCGCTTTGGGGCAATAAGCCGGCCTCCGCGGCGGAAACGCCGCGCCGATGTCCTGATGCGGGAGTAGCTCAGGGGTAGAGCACAACCTTGCCAAGGTTGGGGTCGAGGGTTCGAATCCCTTCTCCCGCTCCAGGACATACAGCTCTCGAGACTGTCGCAAGCGTCGGGCCTCCCGGCGCTTTTTGCGTTCTTGGGCTCGCGCCGGTCTCCGACCGACGCGTTAGCCTGCCGAGTCGCCCCCGCAGCGCCTTCAGCTCAGGCCGAGCTGCGCCTGACGCAGCGTGGCACTGAGGGCGGCGGTGGAATAGGGCTTGCGGACGACCGGCGCCGGATGGTCGCTGACCGGCAGGCGCGAGCCGTCGTCATAGCCCGTCGCAAAAATGAAGGGGCGCCGCGCGGCCGCGAGCCGGCGGGCCACGGGCTCCGAGGTCTCCGCCCCGAGATTGACGTCGAGCACGGCGATATCCGGCAGCCCGCGCTCGAGCAGGCTCATCGCCTCGGCCACGCTGGCGCAGATCGAGACGCTCGCTGCGCCCATCGACAGCAGCATCTCCTCGACATCCATGGCGATCAGGAACTGGTCCTCCAGCAGCAGCACGGACTTCCCCTGAACCGGCGAAGGCCCGTTCTCCGGCATCCCCACGGGTGCCGATGGCTCGGAGGTTGCACCCGCGTCCGGCCACGACAGGAAGGCGGCCGGAATGGCCAGGCGGGCCACGACGCCCGTCGGCTCGAAGCTGATGTCGCTGCGTCCGCCGAGATCGAAGGGAATGCTGCGGGAGACGAGCGCGCTGCCGAAACCGGTCCGTTGGGGAGCGGCGACGCGCGGACCGCCGCTCTCGCGCCAGGTGATCTCGCAGTCGCCGGTCGCCGAGCGCGCCCATTCGACCGAAAGTCGCCCGCTCTCGCGCGACAAGGCGCCATATTTCGCGGCGTTGGTCGCGAGTTCGTGGATGACGAGGGCCAACACCGAGAAGGCGCGCGGCTCGAGGGCCGCCGGCGGCCCTGCGATCGCGATGCGCTGGCCATTGCCGAGATAAGGCGCGAGTTCGGCCTCGAACAGCTCCCGCAGCGCCCCGCCGCCCGCGCCGAGCGTCGCCTGGTCATGGGCGAGCGAGAGCGCGTCGATGCGGCCCTGGATCGTCTGCACATAAGCGCGGATCGCCGTCTCGTCCTGCACCGGATAGGAGACGATCGAGCGGATCACCGAGAGGATGTTCTTGACCCGGTGGTTGAGCTCCTGATTGAGCATCTTCTGGCGCGCTTCGGTCTTGCCGCGCTCTTCCGACAGCAACTCGCCCTGGCGCAGCACCACCTCGATCAGCGCACCCCGCGCCGATTCGGCGAGATCCCGCTCCACCTGCGTCCAGGGCAGCGAGCGGTTCTCGACCGTCTGCTTCCAGACGGCGAAGCTCTGCCGCGGCGTCAGCCGGTCGCCGAGCGGGCCGGAGCTGTAGGTCTTGTTGGGATCGCCGCCCCATTCGACCGTCTGCACCAGTTCGCGCCGGAACAGCAGCAGATAGTCCCGCGGCAGCTGCGAGAGCGGGATCGCCAGCACCCCGGCCGCCTCAGTGGCGAAGGCGCGCGCGGCCGGCACCTCCTCCGACAGGCAATCCGTCGCATGGACGGCGCCCGGCGAAGCCTGGCCGAGAAAGGCCGCCAAGGGCGGTATTGCCTCGGCCGGCGGGACCCGGCCCCAGGACGACCACGCACCGTCGAGCATCAGGCCGACGCCGTCGCAGGCGACGAGCTGCGGGAAGGACGAGAGATGCCCGCGCAGGAAAGCCGCGATGTCGGTGGTATGGACGGAGGAGGCGAGCAGATCCTTGAGGAAGCGCCGGGCGCGGTCTCCCGCCTCCAGTTTCTGCTTCTGGGTCAGGGACCCGAGCTGCAGCGCGAAGAACTCTCCGAAGATCTCGGCGGCGATCCGCTGATTCATCGACATTGCGCGCGGCGTGTAATGATGGCAGGCGATCAGACCCCAGAGCGCGCCGTCGACGATGATCGAGACCGACATGGAGGCCGCGACGCCCATGTTGCGCAGATACTCGCAGTGGATCGGCGAAACGCTCCGCAGATGCGAATAGGTCATGTCGAGCGGCTGCCCGGCCTCGTCGAGCACGGGCTCGATCGGATGGCGGGCGCCGCTCGCATCCGACACCAGACGGATCGGGTTCAGCAAATAGAGCTGGCGGGCCTGCTGGGGGATGTCGCTGGCGGGGAAATGCTGGCCCCGGAAACTCTCGAGGTCGCCGCGCTTGGCCTCGCTCACGACCTTGCCCGAGCCGTCGGCCGCGAACTGGTAGATCATGACCCGGTCGTACTGCAGGATCGCGCGCAACAGCCGGGCCGCGCTCTCGATCAGCTCACGCGGCGTGCGAACATGGCTCAGCCGGCCGACCAGTGTCCGTGCGAATTCCAGCGGCGAGGCCGGACCGTAGGGCGTCGACAACTCGCATTCGACGATGGCGTTGCCCTTGAAGCGGTGCACGCTGATGTCGAAGGTCCGCCCGGTCGTCGGCAGGGTCAGGCGCGGCATCAGCCCCGGTCGCGACGGCTGTCCCGAGCGGGACAGGGCGTTACGCAGCTCGTGCACCGGCGTCCCGCCCAGAACCTCCTCGAGCTTCCGCCCCACCAGGTTCTGTTCCGGCAGGCCCAGAAAGGCCGCGGCATTGGCGGACTGGCGCCGGATGACCACCGCGCCCTCGTCGCAGACCAGCAGGCAGCCATGCGTCTGGATGCTACCCGGAACATGGATCGGCTCGCGGTCGCAATTCGTCAGATCGACGGTCGCCATCTCAGGAAAATCCGTTGCCCTTCATGGCCGCCGCAGCATGGTCGAAGGCGGCGGCCGCCGCCTCGATCGCGACCGCCTGATCGACCCCGGAAAGGCCATCGATGATCCCGACGAAGCTCTGCCAGTTGGAGAGACCGCCGGCCTGCGCGGCGAGATGGCGCGCACCATGGGCCCCGTCGAAGCCGAGGCGCCCGGCCATCTTCAAGATCAGGCGGGCACCCAGCGACGAGCCCTCCTGCACGTAGGCGACGCCGATGAGGCTGGAGATGTCTTTTGACAGGTCGAGCGGCGGGATGTCGGGCGGCGCCAGTCCGAGATCGGCGAGATCCCGCCGCATCAACGGCAGCAGCACAGCCGGCCGCCAGGCGCCGAAAGCTGCCGGCCAGGTCGCTCCGGCGAGATAGGCCTCGACCGCACCGCGATGGGCATAGGAAGCGCGCAGGAATGCCGTATAGCGCGCTTCGCTATCGATGGGGCCGACGAGCCGGTCGACCCGCTCATGCGCGGGCCGCGTCCGGTCGCGCAGCAGAAAGCGGAAGGAGGAGGCGGGCATGGGGCGGAACGGGTCGTGCGAAGGCCTTCAGAAATGCCGGCTCGCCGAGTGGGATCGGAGAGAGGACGGCAGGGCGGCCAGCCGCACCTGCTACCCCTCAGAAATGCCTCACCTTTGGTAAAGTTCCAAACGCGTTGTGGCTCAGAGAACGGAGGACATGCCCCCGTCGACATAGATGATCTGGCCGTTGACATAGTTCGAGGCGGGCGAGGCTAGGAACACCGCCGTGCCGATCAGCTCGTCCGGCCGGCCCCAGCGGCGGGCCGGCGTGCGGCCCTTGACCCAGGCGTCGAAGCTCGGATTGTCGATCAGCGCCTGGTTCATGTCGGTGATCATGTAGCCCGGCCCGATCGCATTGGCCTGGATGCCGGCTTCCGCCCATTCCGCCGCCATGGCCCGCGTCAGCATCTTGATGCCGCCCTTGGCGACCGTGTAGGGCGCCACCGTCGCCCGCGCGAGTTCGCTGGTCAGCGAGCCGATATTGATCACCTTGCCATGGCCCCGCGCGATCATGCGCCTGGCCGCCTCGCGGCCGATCATGAAGGCCGAGGTCAGATTAGTGTCGATCACGCGCTGCCAGTCGGCGGTGGCGAGCTCGACCATCGGCTTGCGGAACTGGATGCCGGCATTGTTGACGAGGATGTCGACCGCGATGCCAGCAGCGTCGAAGGTGTCGAAGGCTCGGACGATCTGCGCCTCGTCCGTGACGTCGAAGGCGGCCGGCTCGGCCGCGTGTCCCGCCGCCTGGAACTGGGACACGGTCTCGGCGACGCGCACCGGATCGGTGCCGTTGATCAGGATGCGCGCACCGGCGACCGCGAGCCCTTCCGCCATGGCGCGGCCGAGCCCGCGCGAGGAGCCGGTGACGAGGGCGGTCTTGCCCGAGAGGTCGAAGAGGGGGTTGGTCATCTGATCCTCACAGGCTGGAGCGACGGACGGTCAGGTCCGTGCGCTCGAAGACGGCCGGCAGCAGCTCGACGCCGAGGCCGGGGCCTTCCATCGGCAGGACATAGCCGTTCTCGATCGTTGGCATCGTCGTGACCAGCTCCTTGTACCAGCCGGTGTAGAAGGCGCGCACCGATTCCTGGATCAGCGTGTTGGGCTGGCTGAATGAAGCGTGGATCGCGGCGATGAACCCGACCGGGCCGATGCAGTCATGCGGCGCGAAGGGCCGGTGATAGGTGTCGGCCATCGCCGCGATCTTGCGGCCTTCGGTCAGTCCGCCGGTCCAGCAGAGATCGGCCATGACGATGTGCATGGCGTCGCGGTCGAGCATGTCCTTGTAGGGGAAGCGCGAGCCCAGCGTCTCGCTGGCGCAGACCGACACCGTCGTCGACCGGGCAAACTCAGCCAAGGCCTGCGGCGAGTTCATCCGGATCGGATCCTCGTACCAGGTCGGTTCGTACTGCTCGAGCACACGGGCGATCTTGATCGCCGTCGGCAGGTTCCAGAGCGAGTGCAGCTCGACCATGATCTCGATCTTGTCGCCGACCGCCTTGCGGATCTTCTCGAAGGGTTCACAGGCCTTGCGCATCTGCTCGGGCGTGATGAACAGCCCATGGTTCTCGATCGCGGCCGGGTCGAAGGGCCAGATCTTCATCGCCGTGATACCGCTCTCCAGCAGGCTCTCGGCCACCGCATCGGCACGATTCATGAAGCCGTGAAGGTCTTCATAGGGGCCCTCGCTCAGCCCGAGATTCCAGGTCGAGACCGGCTTGATGTTGTGCGAGCGGACATATCCATAGCCGGCACAGGTGTTGTAGATTCGCTGCCTGTCGCGGCACAGCCCGCCCAGCATCTGGTGGACCGGCTGGCCGCAGAGCTTGCCGAAAATGTCCCACAGGGCGATGTCGACCGCCGAGGTCGCCCGCGACTCGACGCCCGTCGAGGCCTGCGCCATCGGCAGGTTCGTCATCTCCCGGTGCAGCGCCTCGATGTGGAGCGGGTCCTTTCCGAGCAGCCGCATGGCGAGCGTATCGTGCAGATGGCTTTCGACGGCGCCCGCGCCATAGAAGGTTTCGCCCAGGCCGATGATGCCGGCATCCGTATGGACGCGCACCCACAGCACATTGGCGAACTCCTCCGTCCGCAGCGTCTCGATGGCGGTGATCTTCAAGGCCTGCCTCCCTGGCGGCGGACGCTCTTGCGCGGCACGAACCACTGAGCATCGTTGATGAGTGCCAACCGGCCGCAACCGCCCGACGAGCGGCCACGACGGCACCGCGAGACCATAGGGCCGCTTGTAAAATATCACAATATGTTTAGGTTCTGCCTGATCGGGGCCGCCAAACGAGCTTCGTCGGAGGAAAAACAGATGGCGCAGAGCGCAGGCCGGCCGACCTTGGTGGATGCGGACGATGCGGCCCCCGCGCGGCGCAATCGCGTCAACCTGTTCGAGCTGGCCTACCAGCGCCTCGAGGAGATGCTGGTGCGTTGCGAACTGGCGCCCGGCGGCTTCCTCGCGATGCAGGATCTGCAGGACATGACCGGATTCGGTCGCACGCCCGTCCACCACGCCGTCAACCGTCTCGCCGCCGATACGCTCATCATCGTGCGCCCGCGCCACGGTTTGCAGATCGCGCCGATCGATCTCGCCCGCGAGCGGGTGCTGCTGCATCTGCGGCGCGACATCGAGCGCTTCGTAATCCGCCTCGCCGCCGAGCGGGCGGGCCCATCCCATCGCAACCAATTGCTGCACATGGAGCGGCTGCTGCGCGAGAAGCGCGACGGGCTGACACTGGCCGAGTTCAACGGGCTGGACCGCCGCATCGACCAGATGGTGCTGGCGGCGGCGGGCGAACCCTTCCTCGAACACACGCTGCGACCGCTGCACACGCTCTTCCGGCGGATCGGATTCCTCTACCACACCCACATCGCCGAACAGCCGGGGCTCGCCGGCACGATCGACCATCATCTCGCCGTGCTGAATGCGATCGCGACCCGCCATGTCGAGCGGGCCGTCGCAGCCTCCGACGCCCTCATCGCCTTCGTCGAGACCATGTTCGACGAGATGGAAACACGGCTCGATCCGTCGTTGCTCGATTGCAGCGTCGAACCTCTTTTTAGCCCTTGAAGCAGCCTCACGCCTCGAACGGACCAGCCGACCATGCGCATCATCTTCCACGGCGAGAACGCCGCTTCCTTCAGCCAGGGCTTTGACGAACTTGTCGGCCCCGAGGCCGAAATCCGCATCCTGCCGGACGCCCTGGAAGCCGCAGCGGACCACGAAGCCTATGCCGCGGCCGAGGCGATCATCGGGGTCAAGTTCGATGCCGGCCTGCCGATGCCGCGTGACCTGCGCCTTTTCCACGTGCCCGGCGCCGGCTACGACGCGGTCGATCTGGCACGGTTGCCGCCACAGACGAGCGTCTGCAACTGCTTCGGCCATGAGCAGGCGATCTCGGAATATGTGATGAGCGCGCTGCTGTCCCGCGCCATCCCGCTCGCCGATGCCGACGCCCGGCTGCGCCGCGGCGACTGGGCCTATTGGGCCGGCTCGCCCGAGCGCGTCCATGGCGAGATCGCGGGGCAAACCATCGGGCTGCTCGGCTTCGGCCATATCGGCAAGGCCATCGCGAGGCGCGCCAAAGCCTTCGAGATGACCGTCCATGTCGCCAACCGCAGCCCGGTCGCGACCTCGGATCTCGTCGACCGTGCCTTCTGCCTCGACGAGTTGGAGGCCTTCTGCGGCTCGGTCGATGCGCTCGTCGTTTCCGTGCCGCTGACGGCCGATACCACCGGCCTCGTCGGCAGGGCCGAGCTGGCGGCGATGCGGCCCGGCGCGGTGATCCTGAATGTCGGCCGCGGCGCCACCATCGACGAAACGGCGCTGTTCGAGGCCTTGCGCGACCGCCGCATCGGCGGCGCGATCATTGACACATGGTATCGCTACCCAAATGCGGGGGAGCCTAATATTTTGCCATCCCGACTGCCTTTCCATGAGCTTTCAAACGTTTTAATGACACCGCACATGTCGGGCTGGACCAGCGGCACCATCCGCCGCCGCCAGCAGGTCATGGCGGACAACATCAGGCGGTGCTTCTCCGGTACCGCTCTCGTCAACGTCGTGCGAGAAGGACGGCCCTGAGTCCCGATCGCCAGCAAACCGGCCATTCGAAGCCGGGGCACAAACACTTGCTCCCACGCCAAACCGAGGAAACGGCACCATGAACCTGATGAAGCATCTCAAGATCGCCGGCACGCTGCTCGCGCTCGGCGCCGGCCTGCTCGCCGCCGGACAGGCCTCGGCGCAGACGCTGGCCGACATCACCAAGCGCGGCAAGGTGCGCATCGGCGTGCTGATCGGCGCCCCGCCCTATGGCTCCGTCGACTCGACCGGCAACGCGATCGGCTACGACGCCGACGTCGCTGCCCTCGTGGCGAAGTATCTCGGCCTGCCGATGGAGGTGGTTCAGCTCACCCCGCCGTCGCGCATCCCGGCGCTCGAGGCGAACAAGGTCGACTTCCTGGTCGCCACCCTCGCCCCGACCCCGGAGCGCGCCAAGGCGGTGATGTTCACCATCCCCTACAGCGCCTTCCAGATGGGCATCTACGCCAAGAAGGGCACGCCCATCAAAACCTGGGCGGACCTGAAGGGCCGCAAGGTCGGCGTCAACCGCGGCTCCAGCGTCGAGCGCGAATTCGTCAACCGTGAGAAGGAGCTGAACCTTACCATCCTGCGCTTCGAGGACGATTCGACCACGATGCAGGCGCTGTTCTCCGGTCAGGTCGACGCCATCGCCGGCCCCGACGCCCAGGCTAACGCCGCCATCAAGGCACGCGGCGAGACCGAGACGGAGGTGAAGTTCTTCTTCGGCATGCAGCCGAACTCGATGACCGTCCGCAAGGACGCCTACGAGCTGAAGCAGTGGCTCAACAACGTGATCTACTACATCAAGCAGAATGGCGAGCTGAACGCGATCTCCGAGAAGTGGGTCGGCGGTCCGCTGCCGACGCTGCCCACCTTCTGATCCCTGCACCGGGCCGGCGCGGATCCGTCCGCGCCGGCCTTTTCATGACCCGCGTCGAGCGCCCAACGGCGGTGCTCCTCGCACCCGGCGCAGCCCCTGAGCGGGGGAGGAGACCTCCTTGCAGTTCGACCCTGTCCTTGCCGAATCCGACCTGATCATCAGCGGAATCGTGCTGACGCTCTGGCTCTCGGCCGCTGCGATCCTGCTCGGCTGCACGCTCGCCGTCCTGCTGGTGGCGCTGCGAACGCTGGCGGGCCGCTGGGCCGGCATCGTCGTCGACGCCTATGTCGAGCTGATGCGCAACACGCCCTTCCTGATCCAGCTCTTCATGATCTTCTTCGGCCTGCCCCTGCTCGGCATCCGCATGTCCGGCGTCGAGGCGGCCCTGCTGACGATGACGCTCAATCTCGGTGCCTATTCGACCGAAATCATCCGGGCGGGCATCGATTCCATTCACAAGTCCCAGCTCGAGGCCGGGCTCTCGCTGGCGCTCTCGCGCCGCCAGGTCTTCCAGTACGTCATGCTGCAGCCGGCCTTCGCGCGGGTCTGGCCGGCGCTGTCGAGCCAGTTCGTGCTGATGATGCTGGCCTCCAGCATCTGCTCCTTCATCTCGGTGCAGGAGCTCTCGGGCGCCGCGGCGCTCGTCGAGCAGCGCACCTTCCGCTCATTCGAGACCTACATCATCGTCACCGGCGTCTATCTGGTGATGGCGCTGTCGCTGAAGGTGTTCCTGCTCTGGCTGGGCCGCCGGCTGTTCCCGCAGGTCTCGGGCCTCGCCCGGCTCGATGCCAAGGCGGAGGCGGCCTGATGCAGACCTTCGGTTGGCCAGAGGCCCTCTTCATCTTCCGGGCGGCGGGCTGGACCCTGCTTCTCACCGTGATCGCCTTCGCCATCGGCGGCGTCATGGGCGGCGCGCTGGCGATCATGCGCCTGTCGCGGATCGCGCCGATCCGCCATTTCGCCTCCATCTACATCCTGGTGATCCAGTCCATCCCCGTGCTCATGGTGCTGTTCATGAGCTATTACGGGCTCTCGATCATCGGTATCGAGCTGCCGCCCTTCTTCGCGGCCTCGGCTTCGCTCGCCGTCTATGTCTCGGCCTATCTCGCCGAGATCTGGCGCGGCTCGATCCAATCCGTGCCGTTCCAGCAATGGGAGGCCTCGGCCTCGCTCGCCCATTCGCCGGCGCAGACCTATCGCTATGTCATCCTGCCCCAGGCGGTGCGCATCTCGCTGCCGCCGACGGTCGGGTTCCTCGTTCAATTGGTCAAGAACACCTCGATCGTCTCGGTCGTCGGCTTCGTCGAGCTCTCCCGCGCGGGGCAGCTCGTCAACAATGCGACCTTCCAGGCCTTCCAGGTCTTCTCGCTGGTGGCGGTGATCTATTTCGCGATCTGTTTCCCGCTGTCCCGGCTCAGCCGCCATCTCGAAAAGGTGATGAATGCCAGCCGTTCTCATTGACGACGTCCACAAGCGCTTCGGCGACCTCGAGGTCCTGAAGGGCGTCTCTCTCAACGTCGAGAGCGGCCAGGTCGTCGCGCTCATCGGCCGCTCGGGCTCGGGCAAGAGCACGCTGCTGCGCTGCATCAACGGTCTCGAGGCGATCAATTCCGGTCGCATCGAGGTCGCCGGCCATGTCGTCGACCAGGACCCGAAGAAGCTGCGCGAGCTGCGCAAGGACGTCGGCATCGTCTTCCAGAGCTACAACCTCTTCCCGCATCTGACGGTCGGGCAGAACATCATGCTCTCGCCGCGCATCACCCAGAATGTGCCGCAGGACAAGGCGGCCGAACGCGCCCGCGAGGTGCTGGCCCAGGTCGGTCTCTCCGAGAAGTTCGACAGCTATCCGGACAATCTGTCCGGTGGTCAGCAGCAGCGCGTCGCCATCGCCCGCTCGCTGGCGATGCGCCCCAAGGTCATGCTGTTCGACGAGGTGACCTCGGCGCTCGACCCCGAGCTGACCGGCGAGGTGCTGCTCGTGATGGAGAAGCTGGCGAAGGACGGCATGACCATGCTGCTCGTCACCCATGAGATGAACTTCGCCCGCACCGTCGCGAGCACGACGGTGTTCATGCATCAGGGCAAGATCTGGGAGAGCGGCCCCTCGCAGGAGCTCTTCGGCAACCCGCAGACGCCGGAACTGCGCAACTTCGTCACCGCCGGCACGAAGTGAGGTATGCCGGCGTTCCCCGCGGAGCGCCGGCCGTTAGGCCGCTCAGGCCGCCAGCGGCAGGGCGCCCTCCCGAGCGATGCCCGCCAGTCGCAGCGCCGCGCCGATCCGCGCGATCTCGGCCTCCGGCAGCTTCATCAGCGGCGGCCGCACCACCGCTTTGTCGAGCCGCCCGAGGAGCACCAGCGCCTCCTTCATGCGGTTGTGCATGTCGAGGAAGGGCGGGGCATAGAAGGCCTGCGACAGCGGCACGATGCGATCATTGACCGCCTGAGCCGCCGTCAGATCACCCGCCTGGACCGCCCGCCACAGCGCCACCTGCAGATCGGCGATGACGCTGCCCGAGCCCGAGAGCAGCCCGTTGCAGCCGAGCGTCAGCGAGGCCATCAGCCAGGAGGAATGGGTGGTGAGCACATTCACCGGGCGCGGCAGGGCCTGGAAGGTCCGGATGTGCTTCTCGTGCAGCATCGGATCGTTGGACCAGTCCTTGATCGCCGCGATCGTCGGCACCGCCTCGAACAGGGCGAGAAGCGTCTCGAACGGATAGCCGAGCCCGCTGCCCATCGGATAATGGAAGGCGATGATGGGCAGATCCGTGGCGTCGGCGATCCGCCGGTAATGCGCGATCGCCATCTCCGGCCGCAACTGCCCGCCCATCGCCATGCTGTTGGGCGGAAAGACCAGCAGGGCCGAGGCGCCCTCGCGCGCCGCCATCGCCGCCAGCCGGGCCGCCTCGATCGAGCCATCGGCATAGATGCCGTTGATCAGCGGCACCCGGTCGCCGACCTCGGCCAGCGAGGCCGCCAGGATCTGCTGCTGTTCGTCGAAGGAGCAGGCATGCACCTCGGAGGCATGGCCGTTCACGGTGACCGCGCTGACCCCGTCGACCAGCGCGCAATCGCGCAGATGGCGGCGCGTCTGGCGCTCGTCGATGCTCATGTCGTCATGGAGTGCGAGCAGCGTCGCCGGGATCACGCCGGCAGGCCGGAAGTCCTTGAAGCGAGGCATGGTCGTCTCCTGTTGTCGGCGCATCAGTCGTTCCAGATGCCGCCCGTGACGCTGATCGTTTCGCCGGTGATGTAGTCTGCCTCGTCTGAGGCGAGGAACGCCACCGTCTTGGCGATGTCGGCCGGCAGACCGGCGCGGCGCAGCGGGATCGTCTTGGCGCGGTCCTTCGCGGTCGGCAGCCCTTCGGCCGCGCGCTGGATCTCGGATTCGTCGCGCATCTTGGTCTCGACGATGAGCCCCGGCGCGACCGCGTTCACCCGGATGCCGAACTCGCCGATCTCGAGCGCCAGCGACTGCGTCAGCGACACCACCGCGAATTTCGAGGCGCAATAGGCGCCATAGGCCGCCACGCCAGACTTCCCCATCCAGGAGGCGATGTTGACGATCGTCCCGCGGCGGCGCTCGACCATGCCGGGCGCGATCTGCCGCGTGACATGGAACAGCCCGTCGACATTGATGCCGAAGGTCGCCTTCCACTCCGCCTCGCTGGTCTCCAGAAGCTTGCCGACCTTGCAGATGCCGGCATTGTTGACGAGGATGTCGATCGGGCCCAGCGCCTCCTTCAGCGCCCCGATGCCGGCCGCGACCTCCTCGCGCGACGAAACGTCCCCCGCCGCGACCACGACACGGCCGCCCTTGGCGGAAAGCGCATCGGCAGTCGCTTGGGCCGCCGCGCGGTCGAGGTCGAAGATCCCGACCTCGCAGCCCTCCGCTACGAGTCGCGCCGCGATCGCCCGTCCGATGCCGTGCGCTCCTCCGGTGACGATCGCCTTGCGGCCGTTCAATCCATACATCTGTCAGTCCTGTGCCTTGGATCAGCGTTCGATCTTGGGTTTGCGGTCGCCGCGGGCGGTCCAGCCGCCATCGACGACCATGACGGTGCCGGTGCAGAACGAGGCGTCGTCGCTGGCGAGCCAGAGCATCGCCTGCGCGATCTCGACCGGCTGGCCGAGCCGCTCCATCGCCTGGCGCTCCTCGAGGCCCCGGCGCAGTTCCGCGCCGTCCGGCCCGCTCAGAATGCGGGTGAAATAGGGCGACTCGATCGTGCCCGGCGCCACCGCATTGATGCGGATCTTCTGGTCGACATGGTCCACCGCCATGGCCCGCGTCAGCGCCGCCACAGCCCCCTTCGAGGCGACATAGGCGGCGCGGTCATGGATGCCGACATTCGCCACCGCCGAAGCCGTGTTGACGATCGCGCCGCCGCCCTGCCGCGCCATCACGGGGATCGCATGCTTGCAGCCGAGGAAGACGCCGTTGACGTTGACCGCCATCAGCGCGTTCCAGTCGGCCTCCGCCGTCGTGACCACGGTCCCAGCGATGCCGTAGCCCGCATTGTTGACGAGGATGTCGAGCCGGCCGTGATCGGCGACCGCTTTCGCGATCATCCCCGCGACCTCGGAATCCCGGCTGACATCGACCTGATGCGCCGAAGCCCGGCCGCCCTGCCCCGCAATCTCGGAGGCGACGCGCTGAGCGGCCGCGGCATCGCGATCTGCGACGATGACGGTCGCCCCCTCGCGAGCGAAGAGGACACCGGCTGCATGGCCGATGCCGGAGCCGCCGCCGGTGATGATCGCGATCTTGCCTGCAAGTCTCATGGCCTTGGCCTCCCTTCGAGGACCCCGCGACGATCCCGGCGCTCCGCGCTCACATCATCACCACGGGAGAAAAATGCTGATCGACCGCCGCCAGAAGGGCCTGCGCGACGATCCAGGACGATTTCGGGTTGGTCGGCGAGGGCTGGTTGGCAATCTCGAGCGACATCGTCCCGAACTCGCTGCTCGCCCTGACGACATGCGTGTTCCCGCTCGCAGCGGGATCGCAGACGACATCGACGCCCGTCGCCTCGAAGCCGGGCCCCGCCAGGGCGAGCGCCGCCGCGACGTTGAGGTTCTGCGGATAGCGCGCCGCCGCCTCGCGCGCCGTGCCCGAGAACAAGGTCACCGGCGCGGCGAGCGCAGCCGGATCATGGCCGAGGGCGCGCAACTCGGCAGCCCAGGCCGCGGGCGGCTTGCGCGATTCATAGCGCAGCTCGAGCTGCTTGGCGTGACGCACGGCCCTGACATAGTCGAGCCCGCCGAGTGCGCCGGAGGCGAGGAGGAGCCGCCCGCCGCCGCGGCGCGCCGCCGCGGCGAGATCGGCGTAGAGGGCGTCATCATGCAGCGCGCCGATCGACGAGATCAGCACGGGCAGCCCAAGCGCCAGGCAGGCCGGCACGCTCTCGCGCACCGCCCCATGACCCGCCGCCTCGATGATGAGATCCGGCGCGAAAGCCGCGACCGCGTCGGAGCCGTCCAGGATGGGCATGTCCTTCGGCACGCGACCGGCCGAAGACGAACCCGGCCGCAGCAGCACGGCCAGCGCATAGCCGGGCTCACGCGCCACCCTCAGCGCCTCGGCAATATCGCCGGCAATGGCGCCATAGCCGATGAGGACGACCCGGCGCGCGCTCATGCCAGTTCGCCGATCCATTCGACGACCTTGGCCGTGAAGGCGTCGGGCCGCGAGACGGGGAAGAAATGCCCGCCCGAGTCGAGCAGGATCGAGCGCCCGCCCGGCAGCGCTGCCGCGAGTTCCTCCTGCAGGAAGGAGGGTACGATCATGTCGTCGCGCGCACCCAGAACCAGCGTCGGCATCGGCAGGGCGGCGATGTCGGCCGAGCCGTCGAAGGAGAGCAGCGCATCGATGCGTTCGCGCACGACCTGCCGGGCTTCCGGCGTGACGGGCGCGGCCGCGATGGCGGCCTCGTAGACGCCCCAGTTCGCCTCCAGCCAGGCCGGCGGATAGGAGATCAGGACGGCGGTTGCGGCATAGGCCTGCGGATTCTCGGCGAGAATGGCCCGCCGCGCCCCGAACAGCGCGCCCATATAGTGGCTCGGCTTCAGCCAGGTGGCGCTGAGGATCAACCCGTCGAGCCGCTCCGGCGCGATCCGCCCGAGCGCCTGGCCAATACAGCCGCCGGTGGAATGGCCGAGCAGCACGGCCCGTTCGACGCCCGCCGCGTCGAGCACGCTCAGGCAGTCGCGCGCGAGCTGATCGATCGTGCAGGGCGCATCGCCGCGCGTGCTCGCGCCGATGCCGCGCTGATCGAACCGGATCACCCGGAAGGAGCGCGCGAGCGTCGCCGTAGTGCCTTTCCAGAACCCTGCCGTGCCACCGAGCCCGCTGACCAGCAGCAGCGCCGGTCCCGCCCCCTCCACGAACGCCTGCAGCACGGCGCCATCCAGCGTCGTGACGGTGAAGGCGCCGGACGCGCCGGTCGGAGACGCCGCGCTCATTGCAACGGCGAATAGGCGACGGGCGTCAGAATGCGCGAGTTCTGGATGTCGATCAGCCCGTCGACGCGCTTGAGATAGTCCTGCCAGCGCGGGTCGGCCAGCATCGTCTTGCGCTTGGCGGCGCGCTCGTCGAGGCTGTTGTAGCTCCACAGCGCGACGACATGGTTGAGCTCGCCGATCTCCGTGGTGAAATAGGCGATGAAGGTGCCCAGATGCTCCTTCTGCAGCGGCAGCCCGTACTCGCCATAGAGCTTCACGAACTCGGCCAGCTTGCCGGCCTTGATCCGATAGTCGCGCTCTTCATAGATCATCGTCTGTCTCGCTCTCGCTTCGCCGCCGTCACCAGCGGAGTGGTCCCACGGCCATCAGCCATACATGACCTTGGGCAGCCACGTAGCCAGCGCCGGGAAGAACAGCAGCAGGCCGAGCACCACGAGCTGACACAGGATGAAGGGTATCACGCCCCAATACATGTCCTGCAGCCGGATGCTCGGCGGCGCGATCGCCCGCAAATAGAAGATCGACGGCGACATCGGCGGCGTCAGATAGCTCGTCTGCAGCATCACCAGCAGCACGACCGCGAACCAGAGCGGGTCGATGCCGAAGCCCTTCACCAGCGGGATCGCGATCGGCACGATGATCAGGATGATCGAGATCGAATCCACCAGGAAGCCGAGGATGAAGGCGACGAAGAGGATGACCGCGATCACGGACCAGGGCGACAATCCGAAGGCGTCGAGGATGCCTTTGGTGGCGGCCATCCCGCCAGAGGCGAAGAAGACACCGGAGAACATCCCGCCCGCGAGCACGATCGCGAGGATCATCGCGGTCAGCGAGACCGTCTGCTTGCAGGCCTGGAACAGCAGGGACCATGTCAGGCGCCGATAGAGGATGGCGAGCAGAATGACGCCGAAGGAACCGCAGGCGGCCGCTTCCGTCGGTGTCGCCAGCCCCATGAACAGCGTGCCGAGCACGGTGAAGATCAGGAAGGCGGGCGGCACGAGCGCGCTCAGCGTGAAGCGGATCTTCTCGGCCAGGCCGCGCGGATCGGGTTCGGGATCCGGAGGGGCGAGATGCGGCCTCGCCGCGCAGGCGATGAGGATGTAGGCGATGAACAGGCCCGACATGAGCAGGCCCGGGAACAGGATTCCAGCCAGAAGATCGCCGATCGGCAGCGTCGCGATCGGCGCCAGCACGACCACGGGAACCGAGGGCGGGATGATCGTGCCCAGCGACCCGCCGGCGCAGATCGTGCCCGAAATCAGCTTGTTGTCGTAATGGCGCTTCATCATCGCCGGAATGGCGAGCATGCCGACCAGCGTCTCGGTCGCGCCGACGACGCCGCTGGCCGCCGCGAAGATGGTGCACATCAGCAGCGCCGCGATCGCCAGCCCGCCCGGCAGCCGCCGCGTCCACATGTAGAGCGCGTCGAACAGGCGCTCGGCGATGCCGGCCCGCTCGAGGATCGAGCCCATGAAGATGAAGAGCGGGATCGCGCCGAGAACGTAATTGGTCGCGATGTCGTCGATCCGCTGCGCGAACTGGTGCACCAGCGTGCCGCCGAAACGCATCAGGCCGAAGCCGAGCGCCGCGATCATCATCGAGAAGGCGACGGGGAAGCCAAGGAAGATCAGCCCCAGCAGGGCCGGGAACATCCACAGGACGGTCTGGGAGGTCATCGGGCCGGGCTTTCCGTCGTGCGGCCGAAGACGACCAGCAGATTTTCGATCGCCTTCGCGAAGCATTGCAGGGCGAACAGCGCAAATCCGATCACGTAGATCACGCGATAGGGCCAGATCGGCGGGTTCCAGGCCGAAAGCCCCGTGCCCTCACCCGTCCGGTAGACGCTCGCCACATTGCCGACCAATGCGTTGGTCAGCCAGGCCAGCATCCCCGCCATGATGAGGTAGCCGACCGCGTCGATGCCGGCGACGGCCCGGCGCGGCAGCACCTGATGAATGAAATCGACGTTCACGTGCTGGTCCATCAGCACGGCATAGGACAGGCCGAGCAGGAAGATGGTGCCCATCATCATGTAGCTGAGCTCGAAGGCCCATTGCGTCGGCGCGGCGAAGGCGTAGCGGCTGACGACCTCGAACACCATGGCCAGCACCAGCGGGACGACGACGAGCGCCCCCAAGCGCCCCGACCAGAGCGACAGCGCATTGATGAAACGGACGACGGGCATGGCAACCTCGCGCAGGAAGGCCCGTGGAGGCGACCGCGAGGGCCGACGCCACGGGCGGGAGGTCAGCGCGAGCCGACGGCGAAGCGGAATTCGCTCAGCGGCTTGACGCTCGCCATGAAGGCCTTCTGGCTTTCATAGGCCTTCTTGAACCAGGCATTCGACGCCGCCTGCTTCTCGGCCCACTCGCCGGACGCCTTGACCACGGCCGCGGTCAGGCTCGGCTCGACCTGGATCACCTCGATATTGCTCGCCTTGATCTGCTTGTAGGCGTCGAGATCGCTCTTGGCGTAGCCGAGATAGGTGTCGAGCACCGTCAGGCGGCCGGCCAGTTCGAGCAGCTGCTTGTCCTTGTCGCCGATCTTGGCCCAGGTCGCGTTGTTGAAGATGCAGTCATGCGCACCCGACGGCGCATGCAGGCCCGGCATGATGATGTATTTGGCGACCTTGTGGAAACCTTCCGACAGGTTGCTGCCCGGCCCGCCCCACTCGATCGCGTCGACGACCTTGCGCTCGAGCGCGCTGAACACTTCCGAACCCGGCAGGACGACCGTCGAGGCGCCGAGCATCGGCGCGATCTCGGCCCAGGAGGAGGAGGTGCGCAGCTTGAGGCCCTTCATGTCCTCCACGGTGCGGATCGGCTTGTGGGAATGCATGAAGAACTCGGTCTCCAGCACGCCGCAGGGGAAGGCGACGACGTCGAACTTCTCCTTGCGCCACTGCTTCCAGAGGTCGGCCCCGCCGCCATTGTAGAGCCACATCATCATCTCTTCCGGGTTCGGCCCCGCCGACCAGCCGGAGAAGATGGCGCCCGTGCGGTCGACCGCCCAGTCATAGCCCGGCCAGGCATGGCCCATATCGGCGACGCCCTTCTGCACGGTCTCGGTAACCTTCAGCGCCGGGCCGAGCGCACCGGCCGGGAAGACGTTGATCTTGATCCGCCCCTCGGTCATGCGCTCCACATTCTCGGCATACTTCTTGGCGCCGATGTCGAGCCAGTGCCCGCCCGCCCAGGGCGTCGCCATGTTGAGTTCCATCTTGTTCTGCGCCAGCGCGCCCTGCGAACCCAGCACGAGGCTGGCGGCGGTGGCGATCATGGCGGCGATGGTCTTGAATCCGGTCATGGTGTGGCCTTTCCCTCTGTTGTGATGTTGGTCGTTTCACAGGCAACCGAGGCCTGCCGCACCGACCGGCCTTGATGGCCCGTACCGGCACGAGAACGCTGTCTTCGTCACAGGCAGGCGCTCTCCGGCGCTCCGCCTCTCGTTCGGCCGCCTCCTCAGCCGGCCTGACGTCCTGCCCCGGCCGAACAGGCCAGAGGGCGAAGCAACTCATATATTGCCGGGCACCAACAGGCTCCGGCTGTGGGACTGGCAGACGCAAGGATTACGCCAACCACCCTGCGAGACCCCCTCCAGAAAGGGATCATCGCCAGCTTCATCGAAATGACCGTTGGCCGCCAGCCGCCGGTCACGCCGATGCGTCATATATCAACACGCAGCCCAACCCGCCGCAAGATTGATCCAGATCAAAGTCGGGAATGGTCTTGTTGTGCGCCGCGAGACGAGAGGTGAGATCGCACCGGCTCTGCGTCTGGGCGGGTTGCCAAGCCGACAGGGCGTCGGCAGACAGGACGCTGCGCCGCGAGACGAGAGGTGAGATCGCACCGGCTCTGCGTCTGGGCGGGTTGCCAAGCCGACAGGGCGTCGGCAGACAGGACGAAGGCATCGGTGCGGTGGGGCAGCATGGATACCGGGCAGAAGCGTCTTGCAGCCTTGCGGCATCTCCTGGCGCAGGCGCATGAGAAACTGGGGCTGAAGCTCGGCTTCCGGCTCTGGGATGGCAGCGTCGTCCCGGCGACATGGCCACGAGACGGGCTCGCCATCGCGATCCGCGACCCCGGCGCCGTTGCGGCCCTGATCCGCAAGCCGAAGCTCGACACGCTGCTGAACCTGCACGTGACCGACCGCATCGCGCTGGAAAACGGCTCGGTCTTCGATCTCGCCGCCGCACGCCCCGAAGGCAAGATCGGCCGGCTGGCGCGCACCATCCCGAAGAGCGCCGTTTTCGACGTCCTGCGCCGCTTCCTCTTCGCGCCGGGCGCGGCCCCGGACGCGGTCGACCACAAGCGCGGCGACGAGATCGCCCGCGACGGCGCGCCGGCGACCAACAAGGCCAACATCGCCTATCATTACGACGTCTCGAACGCCTTCTACCGGCTCTTTCTCGACGCCGAGATGGTCTACACCTGCGCCTACTTCACCGAGGACCATGGCGATCTCGACCGCGCCCAGCGCGACAAGCTCGACATGATCTGTCGCAAACTTCGCCTGAAGCCCGGCGACCGCCTGCTCGACATCGGCTGCGGCTGGGGCGCGCTGGTCTGCCATGCCGCGCAGCATTACGGCGTCGAGGCCCATGGCGTGACGCTCGCCGAGGAGCAGCTGGCTCTGGCCCGCGAGAAGGTCGAGCGACTCGGCCTGCAGGGGCGCGTGACGCTACACCTCAAGGACTTTACCCAGATGGAGGGCGAGTTCGACAAGATCTCGTCGATCGGCATGTTCGAGCATGTCGGCATCCGCAACCACCCCACTTACTTCAAGGCGGTGAACCGGCTGCTGAAGCCGCGCGGGCTCTATCTGCATCACAGCATTTCACGCCGCGCCAAGAAGACCGACAAGGCTTTCAACAAGATGCCGGCCGAGTACCGCGCGCTGGTGCGCTACATCTTCCCCGGCGGGGAACTCGACCATCTCGGCATGTCGATCGCCAATCTCGAGCGCCATGGCTTCGAGATCCACGACGTCGAAGGCTGGCGCGAGCACTACCAGCGCACGACACGGCTCTGGTGGGAGCGGCTGCAGGCCAACCGCGCTGAGGCCGAGGCGGAGATCGGGCCGGAGCGCACGAGGATGTGGCTGCTCTACCTTGCGGGCTGCTCGCTCGCCTTCGAGCGCGGTGGCGCTCTCGTCAACCAGACGCTGGCCTCGAAGCGCCGCAAGGGCGCCTCGGGCCTGCCGCTGACGCGGACGGATCTGTATCGCTAGAGGCGCCCCCGGACGTTGCTCGGGCTCGACCCGGGCTTCGCCCGAAAACGGCGCCCGGCCTACTTCTTTACGAACAGGTCGAGCTTCCCGTAATGCTCGGCGAGAAGGTAGTAGAAGGTCAGGCGCGACTTGGTCTTGTCGGCCTTCATGTGCTCGCAGATCGCCTTCAGCGAGGCGTCGAGATCCGCGGATTTGAGGCCCAGTTTCTTCTTCAGGAAGTTCTCGCGGACGCGCTCCAGCTCGGCGGCGTCGGAACAGGCGACGTAGCGGGTGTCGGGCTTGCTCATCACCAGTGCGTAGGACTTCGCCATGCCGGCGAAGGCCGCCTCATTGAGCGGCTTCTTGGCGAATTTCTTGACGTCGGCCAGATGGTCCATCGTGAGCCCCTCTTGCTCCGAGCGGCGCCGCGCCCGGTTGTTGCTGTAGCGCGACCAAACGTTAACGCGGATTAACGCGCTGTCGATAGGCACAGGCCCGCACGGGCGCATTTTTGACCCAGCGCAACATTCGGCCGGGATGCATCAGAAGGATGGCACCTGCGCGCCGCTGGCGCTTGAGGCAGGACCTCCGGAATGCTGCGATGCAACATCGACCGGAGACGAGATCACGATGAAGCCCACCCTCCTCATGGCCCCGAAGATGCCGGCCGCGCTGGTGGCGCGGCTGCAGCAGGACTACACCGTGCTGGGTCCGATGGAGCGGCCCGTTCCCGAGGCCCTGCCGCCGGGCGCGCAGGCCGCACGCGTGCTTCTGACCGTCGGTGGCTGGCGCACGGACGCGGCCCTGATCGACGCCCTGCCGCAACTGGGGCTGATCGCCTGCTACGGCACGGGCATTGAAGGCGTCGATCAGGCACATGCCAAGTCCCGCGGCATCCTCCTCAGCAACGCGGCCGACGCCAATGCCGACGCGGTGGCGGAATTCGCCATTGGCCTGATGCTCGCCAGCGTCCGCCAGATCGGCAAGGGTGACCGCTTCATTCGCGCCGGGCGCTGGCAGGGCAACGCCATCGAGCGCATGCCGATCGTGCCCGGGCTCCGCAGACGTCGGCTCGGCATCTATGGGCTGGGTGCCATCGGTGGCCGCATCGCGACGATCGCCGCGGCACTGGGCATGGAGATCGCCTATCACAACCGCTCGCGGCGCCCCGACCTGCCCTATCGCTATGAGGACAGCCTCGTCGGGCTCGCGGAATGGTCTGATGTGCTGATGGTCGCGGTGCGCGCCAGCGCCGAGAACCGCCATGCCGTGAATGCGGAGGTCCTGAAGGCGCTCGGGCCGCAGGGCCATCTGATCAACATCTCGCGGGGCATCGCCGTGGACGAGGAGGCACTCTGCGGCACGCTGGAACAGGGCATCATCGCAGGCGCCGGACTCGACGTCTTCGAGGCGGAGCCGCATGTGCCGGACCGTCTCAAGGCCCTCGACGACGCCGTGCTGACGCCGCACATCGCCGCCATGGCCGACAGCGCCCAGGCGGCCCAGCAGGCGCTCCTACTGCGCAATCTCGAGGCCTTCTTCTCGGGGCAGCCATTGCCCTCGGGCGTGCCGCTCTAGCAGCTAGGGCAGCACGACGACCGGCGTCCCCATGCGGACGCGCTCGTACAGATCGGCGACATCGTGGTTGTGCATGCGGAAGCAGCCATAGGAGGCAGCCGTGCCGATCGTGCCCGGCATATTCGTGCCGTGGATCGCGTATTCGCCGCCCGGCCCGAGCCCGATCACACGCGCCCCCATCGGGTTGCGCGGCGAGCCGCCGGGAATGACGTCCGGCAGGCGCGGATTGTCGCGCCTCACCGAGGCCGGCGGCGACCAGGCCGGATCGACCTGCATCTCCTCGACGTATTTGACGCCCTGCCACTGCTTGCCGGCCTTGCCGACGGCGATGGTGTAGCGGATCGCCTCGCCCGGCGCGGTCACCAGATAGAGCCTTCGCTCGCCGGTGCGGATCACGATCGTGCCGGGGCGATAGCGCGGGTCGGGCGCCTGCACGACCTCGCGGGCCTCGCCGGCGCCGGCCGATGCCGCCCAGACCGGCAGGGCGACCACCGCAGCCAGAACCGTCTCCATCGCGGCGCGCCTCGACATCATTGTTCGCTCCCTCCCGAAAATCCGGGTGGAAGGCTGCGACCGCAGGGCTGAATCGGCGGTTGAACGATATGGTGAAGGCTGGATTCAGGATGAATCGTCGCTAAACCGCGGCAGCTTCAGGCAGCGGGACTGACGCGATGCTGCTGCGGCAGCAGAAAGGGCAGCCCCGGCACGGGCGCCCGGCTCAGCGAGAGATCGACCTTGAACACCTGCCGCAGCAGCGCGTCGTCCAGCGTCTTCGCGGGGACGCCCTGCGTAATGATCCGTCCCTGGTCCATCACCACCAGATGGTCGGCGTAGGTCACGGCGAGGTTGAGATCGTGCAGCACGATCAGCACCGCGACGCCGCGTGATGCGACGGCCCGCGCCATGTCGAGCAAGGCGAGCTGGTGGCAGAGGTCGAGACTGGCGATCGGCTCGTCGAGGAACAGCGCCTGCCGGCTCGCGACGCTGCGCCCTGCCTCGATCTGGCAGAGCACGCGGGCGAACTGCACGCGCTGCTGCTCGCCGCCGGAGAGGGTCTGATAGGCCCGCCCCGCCAGATCCAGCACGCCTGCGGCCGCGAGGCTCTCGCCGACCAGCGCGTCGCGCCGCTGTCGCGTCATCGCCCGGCCGATGCCGTCGACCCCGAGGCTCGCGACCTCGTAGACGCTGAATGGGAAGACGAGCCGCGCATGCTGGGCCATGACTGCCCGCTGGCAGGCCAGCCGCCAGGCGGGGATGGCGGCCAGCGCCTGCCCTTCGATGCGGACCTCGCCGCCGGAGGGCTTGGCTTCCCCCGTGATCAGCTTGAGCAGGGTCGACTTTCCAGCGCCGTTGGGCCCGATCAGGATCGTCGTCGTCCCGGGCGCCAGCTCCAGCGAGGCCTCGCGCACAAGGTCGCGCCCGCCGGCCCGGAAGCTCACGCTGCGGGCCTCGATAAAGCTCTCTTTGGCAGCGGTCTCAGCCATCGAGCGACCCCGAGCGGCGCAGGAGCAGCCACAGGAAGAATGGCGCGCCGATCGCCGCCGTGACGATGCCGATCGGCAATTCGGCCGGGGCGACCACGAGCCGGGCGACGATGTCGGCGCCAACCAGCAGGATCGCCCCGCCCAGCGCCGACAGCGGCAACAGTAGACGATGATCCGGCCCCACGGCGAGGCGCACCAGATGCGGCACGACGATCCCTACGAAGCCGATCAGCCCCGCCGCCGCCACGCTCGCGCCGACGGCGAGCGCCACCAGCAGGATGGCCATCGCCTTGATGCGCTGGACCGGGATACCGAGATGATAGGCTTCCGCCTCGCCCAACATCAGACCGTTCAGCCCGCGCGCCAGCAGCGGCATGGCGAGCAGCAGCGGAATGATGATTGGGGCGATGGCCGAGAGCTTGGTCCAGCTCGCCCCGCCGAGGCTGCCCATCGACCAGAAGGTCAGGTCGCGCAGCTGGCGGTCGTCCGAGATGAAGGCGAGGAGGCCCGTCAGCGACCCGGCCAGGGCGCCGAGCGCAACGCCGGCGAGCAGCATCGTCGCCACCGAGGTGCGTCCCTCGCGCGTGGCGATCAGATAGAGCGCGAGCGTCGACAGAAGCCCGCCGCAGAAGGCGCCGAAGGGCAGCACTGCGAAGGGCAGCTTCATCAGCGTCCCGGTGAGGAAACGGTCTCCCAGCACGATCGTCGCCGCCGCCGCCAGCCCCGCGCCCGCCGAGACGCCGACGAGGCCTGGGTCGGCCAGCGGATTGCGGAACAGCCCCTGCATCAGCGCGCCGGAGACCGCGAGTCCCGCGCCGACCAGCAGGCCGAGCAGCACACGCGGCAGCCGAATGTTCATCACCACCAGAACATCGCGCCCCTCAAGCAGCGCGGCGTCTCCCGTCAGCCGCGCCCACAGGATCTCGGCCACACGCCCTGACGGAATCGCAATCGCCCCCTGCCCGATCGCCAGCAGCGTCAGGCCGAGACAGCCGAAGCCGAGCCCCAGGGCGGCGATCACCGCCAGGCGCCGCCGCCCCGCGATGAGGCTCGCCAGCCCGGCCGGCAGGCTCGGAAGAGAGGGCGAGGCCAGCGTCACTGCGCCTGCGCCGTCTTAAGCGGCGGGATCGACGCCTCCGGATAGATCGCCGCCATCAGGTCACGTGCCGCAGCCGGCGTACGCGGACCGAAACCAAGCAGATAGAGCCCGTCCATCGCGATCAGACGCTTCTGGCGCGCGGCCGGTGTCTCCGCGAAAGCGGGCATGGCGAAGAGCGCGTCCGGCGAGGTGGCGTGGTTGACGTTGTGGCTCATCATCAGCACGACGTCGGGCGCGCCGGCCATGATCGCCTCGTCGGTCATCGTCTTGTAGCCCTCGATGCCGTCCGCGACGTTGACCGCACCGGCATGGCGGATGATCGCGTCGGCCGAGCTGTTGCGGCCACCGACCATCACCCGGCCGTTCTGGACCGAGAGCACGAACAACACGCGGCGCGGCTTGGCGATACCGCTGCGCAGGGTCGCCAGCTCGGCGAAGCCGGCCCGCGTCTGCGCCGCCAGGCGCGCGGCCGGCGCGGCCGCCCCCACCGCGGCGCCGATCGCCTCGATCTTTGCAGCGACGCCCTCCGGGCTGGTCTCGTCGGGGATGCGCGCGATGGTGACGCCGGTCTCGGCCAGAAGCGACACCGCGCCGGGAGGGCCGGCGCCGTCGATCAGCATCACCAGCGACGGCTTGAGCGACAGCACGCCCTCCGCGGACAGCGCCCGGACATAGCCGACATTGGCCTTGTCGCGTAGGGCGTCCGCCGGGAACTGGCTAGTGGAATCGACCCCGACGAGACGGTCCTGCAGGCCGAGCGCATACATCACCTCGGTGACAACGCCGCCCACGGCCACGATCCGCTGCGGCGCCTGGCCGAAGGCGGTGCCCGGCAGGCCGAACGCGCCCAACAGGCTCGCAGCGGCCAGAAGGCTCAGCCCGATCGCCGCGGACAGCTCCCGGCCCGCAGGCCGGCGGCCCGGTCGATCCGAAAGCAGGGTGCGGAAGCGCATCACTCGATCTCCCATCGCAGGCAGCGCCGACCGGATGACCGGGACGCGACCGTCGTCATGACTGAACGAAGCCAAGTAACCTGTCAGTTTTTAATTATTCAAAACTGATTTTAGTCTCGGCGTTGTTGACGTTGATATTCAGCTTTACTAGAAGCGGTCAAGAGCGGGCGACGGGCACCGATCCGGCAGGATGTTGCGGTGCCATTGGCCCGCTCGCGGCATTCTCACCGCCGGACCCGCGGGCCGGCTCAGCACAGGACAGTCCCGATGTTCATCGCGATGAATCGCTTCAAGGTCGTCAAGGGCCAGGAATCGGCGTTCGAGACCGTGTGGGCGACGCGCAAGACCCGGCTCGACGAGATGCAGGGCTTCGTGGCCTTCCATCTGCTGAAGGGGCCGGAGCGGGACGACCATACGCTCTACTCCTCCCACACCACCTGGGCGACGAAGGCGGACTTCACCGCCTGGACCAAGTCGGAGCAGTTCAGGGATTCCCACCGCAACGCCGGCGAGAAGCGGGAGCAGCCGCTCTTTCTCGGCCATCCGGAGTTCGAGGGTTTCGAGACGGTGCTGAGCGAGACCAATCCGCATCGCCCCCTCCAGGCGGCCGAGTGAGGAGGCCTGCATGTCCGACGGGCTCACCATCGAGACCGCGGCGCCGGCGGAAGAGGCCCTTGACCGGGCCCGGCGCATGCTGGCCGAGAAGCCGGACGCCATGGTCGAGTCGGTGGCGAAGGAAACCGGCTTGCCGACCCGGGCCGTGCTCGAGCTGACGCCGCCCGAGGGCCGGACGCTGATCGCGCCCGAGCGCTTCGAGGCTCTCTGGCAGGAGCTCGCGACCTGGGGGACCGTGATGTTCCTCGTCCACACGCCCGACATCGTGCTGGAATGCGAGGGCGCGCTGCCGGTCGGCGCCTTCGGCCATGGCTATTACAACATCCATGGCGACAGTCCGATCGGCGGCCACATCAAGGCGTCCAACTGCGCCGCGATCTACGTCGTCGATCGCCAGCTCACCAGCCGTCGGGTCTGCTCCGTCCAGTTCTTCAACGGCGCAGGCGAGGTCATGTTCAAGGTGTTCGTTCGTCGCGATGCGCAGCGCGCCTTGCTGCCGGACCAGCTCGCCCGCTTCGAGGCGCTAAAAACAAAATTCAACGAAGCCGCCATCTGACGGCCCGATTTCTGCGGTCTGTGCCCCCTCCCGGGGCACAGCCCCGCCCAGGCCCGTGATGTCCGCTCTTTACCCGCCATTAACCCTGTTGGCGCAGCCTCGTTTGCCTGAGGCCGTCTCATCGTGATGCCCAGCCCCGACGCGTCCTCGTCGGCCGGCGAGGGTGACTTGCGCGACGATGGCCTCCCCGATGGTCCAGCCGTGGGGATGGACATGGTTGCGCATGTCGCTCTCGAACGGGCGAGCTTTCCGCCTCGCCGTCCGACACTGTCCCTGGCACAGGGGCGGCGTTTCGTCGCGCGACGGGTCCCGGTTCTGCGCCAGTCGATCGCGAGCGCGTTGCTGCTCGGCCTGCGCTTCGTGCAGGCGCGGCTGATCTCGGTCTGGGGCCTGCTGGTCGCTGCCTATTTCTGCCCGCCCCATGTCTTCGCCGCCTTCGCGGTCTTTTCTGCCGCCGCGACCTTTGTCTCTCTGCCCGCTCTGCTGCGCCTCGAGGCAGTGTTCTTCCGCAGCGGCAACCGCCGCGAACTAGCACTGGCGTTCCGCCTCGCCCTGACGAGCGGTGTCGCCTTCCTCGCGCTCGCCGGCCTCGCCCTGATCGTCATTGTCCAACTGGGCTGGCTGCCGCCGCTCATCGGAATGGTGTTCTTCCTGTCGCTGTCGGCCCGCACGGCGCTACGCCTGCTCTGGAGCGAAGCGACGGCGGAGGGCGATTTCCGCGCCATCGGCAACAGCAACCTGGTCCAGGCCTTCGTGCAGCCCGCCGCCATGCTGCTGCTGATAGGTGTTTTCGGGCCCAAGGCGCTCGCTCTCTTCGCCGCCGATGCGGTCGGGCATTGGGTCGCGACGCTGTATCTCCTCATTCGCCGCCGCGCGAACCTGCGCGATCTGGTCCATCCCCGCCTGTGGTCGATACGCGGCCTCAGCTGGGGCCTGCAGCACTGGCACGACGCGCCGCGCATCCTCCTGCCCGCGGCAATGCTCTCTTTCGGTTTTACCGCCGCCCCCCTGCTGGCCCTGCCCTACGCCGACAATTCCTTGCTCGCGGCCCAGGTTGCGCTGGCCATGCGCCTGCTCGACATGCCGACACAGATGTTCGGCACGGTCACCGGCCCGCTGGTCATGAGAACCCTGCGCAGTGGCGACCGGCGGCGGCGGCGCTTCTGGATGCGCGGCGCGACCCTGGCCCTCGCCGCAGCGGCGATCGGTCTGTTCCTGGCCATTGCCTTCGGTGCGCTGACCTTCGGTTCCGTCTTCGACGGCAGCAAATGGGACGGCATCGGCGAGGTGGTCGCGGTCATGTCGCTGTTCTATGCCGGTATCGCGCTCTTCAACCCGGTGCACGACATCACGACGCTGGCCCGGAACACCGCCTGGCAGCTCGCTTCGCATGGGATCGCCCTGATCGCGATCATCGCCGCGATCCTGTGGTTCGGCGCCCTTTCGCACGAATTGCTCTATGCCCTCGGCGCCATTTCGGTCGCCCGCGCGGTCACCCATGTCCTCTTCGTCTGGATCGCGCGGGACGACCCGCAGGACAGCGCGGCCGGCGGTTTCTCCGGCATGCGGGCCGCGGCGCCCTGAGCCGCTACTCCCGGCGGATCAGCCGGTCCGCCAGCAGCGACGACAGGAAACCGGGGCGGAAGCTTCGCTCGAGCCGCTCGGGATCGTAGATGTCCCGGGCCCAGTCGAGGAAGGCGATGCCCTTCGCCTCGCCCTCGACGCGGTAGGCGTCGAAGAAGGCGTCGAGAATGCCGGTCTTGGCGAAACGGAAATGGCCGTAGCGCAGCGACAATTGCCGTGTCGCCTCCGCCAGCGGGCGCCGCTCATGGATCAGCAGATAGAGCGCCGAGAAGAACCCGGCCCGGTCCGCGCCCGACTTGCAATGCACCAGCGCCGGCTCCGTCAGCGAGGCGAAGAACTCGCCCGCGCCGAGGATCGTCTCGCGGTCGGGCGCCCCGCGCGAACGCAGCACGAAATCGACCAATGCGATGCCGTGGCGCTCGCAGGCCTCGCGCTGCAGCGGCCAGGAGCCGTGCTCGCGCCCGCCGCGCAGATTGACGATGGTCTTCACGCCCTGACGCGCGAACCAGGCGATCTGTCCCGGCGCCGGCTGCGCCGCACGCCACAGACGCGGCGTGACGCGATGCGCGTTGAGATAGGCCAGCCGGAAGATACCGTGATCGACCAGCAGCATGTTGGCCCAGGCCTGGAAGCGCTGGCCACGGCTCTCGATCGGGCGATCCCAGCGGGCGATCCGCGCCATGCGCCGCGCATAGCGCTCCTCGTCGGGGCGCAGGCGGCTCAGCATGGAAGCAGCCAATGCGACGGGCGACGGCTCGAAGGGCGTGTCATGCAGCGCCCGATAGCAGCGGCAGGCCCCTCAGGCAAATGGACGCTGTGTCCGCTTGGGCCAAGGTCGGACTTGGCGTTTGCCGCGCGAACCCTCATAAGGCACGCGTTTCCCATCCTGACAGGTCTCCACTCCATGCGCCTCGACGCCATCTCCATCGGCAAGAACCCTCCCGACGAAGTCAATGTGGTCATCGAGGTGGCCATCGGCGGCGAGCCGATCAAGTACGAGATGGACAAGGAGGCCGGCACGCTCTTCGTCGACCGCTTCCTCTACACGCCGATGCGCTATCCGGGGAATTACGGTTTCATCCCGCACACGCTCTCGGAGGATGGCGACCCCTGCGACGTGCTCGTCGCCAACACCCGCCCGCTGATTCCGGGCTCCTACATTGCGGTGCGCCCGATCGGCGTAATGATGATGGAGGACGAAGGCGGCGGCGACGAGAAGATCATCGCCGTGCCGGTCCCGAAGCTGACCAAGCGCTACGAGAACGTCCACAACTACACCGATCTGCCGAAGATCACGCTCGACCAGATCCAGCACTTCTTCGAGCACTACAAGGATCTCGAGCCCGGCAAATGGGTCAAGCTGACCGGCTGGGGCGATGCCGCCAGGGCCAAGCAGCTCATCGTCGAGGCGATGGAGCGCGCCAAGGCTGCCAAGGCCGGGAAGGCGTAGGGCCTCTTCCGCGCGCGGACCTCCGCTGCGGCTCGGCAAGGATCAGGGAAGGGCCGCATGCGCGGCCCTTTCGCATGTCCGCCGGAATCCTCTCGACGAACGAGGACGGACGCAGCCTCAACCAGCGATCGCCTCGCTGAGTGCGACGACACGCTTGGCCATCTCGGCATGCAGCAGCTCGACCATGCGCCCGCCGAGCTGGATTGCGCCCCTGCCCTGATTTTCAGGCTGCGCGAAGGCCGCGATGATCGCCTGCGCCTGGGCGAGTTCGGCTTCATCGGGCGCGAAGACGGCATTGGCGGTCGCGACCTGCGCCGGGTGGATCAGCGTCTTGCCGTCGAACCCGAGATCGCGTCCCTGCTCGCATTCGGCCAGAAAACCCTCCTCGTTCTTGAGGTCGTTGTAGACCCCGTCGAGGATGTCGAGCCCATGCGCGCGCGCCGCCAGGATCGCGCTGGTCAGCCAGGGCAGCATCGGCGCCCGGCCGGGCACGAAGCGGGCGCGGGTTTCCTTGGCGAGGTCGTTCGTCCCCATCACGAAACAGCTCAGGCGGCTGTGCGGATTGCGTGCGGCCCGCGCGATCGCCTCGGCCTGAAGAATGGCGAGCGGCGTCTCGATCATCGCCCAGACCCGCAGCGTCGGCTGTGCCTTCAGGCTGTCGAGCTGCGCGCCGATCTGGTCGAGCGTCTCCGGGGCCGACACCTTGGGGATCAGGATCGCATCCGGCTTCGCTTCGACCGCAGCGCCGAGATCGTCCCCGAACCACGCCGTATCGACGCCATTGGTCCGGATCACGAGCTCGCGCCGGCCATAGCCTCCGGCTTTGACGGCAGCGCAGACCTGTTCGCGGGCGGCTGCCTTGGCCTCGGGCGCGACCGCGTCCTCCAGGTCCAGGATCAGGACATCGGCGGCGATCTCGCGGGCCTTTTCCAGCGCACGGGCGTTCGAACCCGGCATGTAGAGCACGCTGCGGCGGGGGCGGATGGTCGTCATGGCTGTCTCCCGGCTCCGGAGGTCCTGCCTCCGGCCAATCGTCGCTGCACCGCACACTAGACGCGAAGCGCCGGCAAGGTCAGTTCTGCGAAGGTCGCATGAGGAAGGCGGGACGATGGGCTGGATCGCGGGCGTCGACGGGTGCAAGGGCGGCTGGATCGCGGCCTGCCTCGACACGGCGAAAGGCGGCCCACCCCTGCTGCGCGTCGAGCCGGACTTCCGCACCCTGCTGGCACTTGATCCCGCACTGATCGCGGTCGATATGCCGATCGGCCTGCCCGACCGGATCGAGGGGTCGGGTCGCGGCCCCGAACAGCTGGTGCGGCCCTGGCTCGGCCAGCGCCAGTCCTCCGTCTTCTCGATCCCGTCGCGGGCGGCCGTGGAAGCCGCCGACTACGGCGAGGCCTGCCGGCAGGCGCTGGCCACCTCGCAGCCGCCCCGCAAGGTGTCGAAGCAGGGCTTCCACCTCTTCCCGCGCATCCGCGAGATCGACACCCTTTTGCGGGCCGAGACGGGCCTGCGCGAGCACATCCGCGAGGTCCACCCCGAGCTCGCCTTCGCCACTATGCGCGGCGGCCCCCTCGCACACCCCAAGAAGATCAAGGGTCGCATCAACGAGGCCGGCATGGCCGAGCGGCGCGCCCTTCTTGTGGCGGAAGGCATCCCGCCCGAAACCGTCCATGCCCGCCCGCCGAGAGGCGCCGGCGCCGACGACATGCTCGACGCGCTCGCCGCCCTGGTCGTCGCCCGGCACATCGCAGCCGGGCGCGGACGGCCCTTCCCCGACCCGCCGGGACGCGATAGCCACGGCATACCCGTCGCGATCTGGAGCTACCGGCCCGATCGCTCGCCGCCACAGGACACCGCCATGACCGAGAACCCCGTCCCGCGCCCGATGATCGAGGCGGCCGCGCAGCGCATCGCCGGCCACGCCCGCGTCACCCCCGTGATGCGGCTGGGCACAGGTGCTTTCGGCTCTGAAGCCGACATCTCGCTGAAGCTCGAATGCTTGCAGCATGCCGGCTCCTTCAAGACGCGCGGCGCCTTCAACAACCTGCTCTCGCTGGACGTGCCGGTCGCCGGCGTCGCTGCGGCTTCCGGCGGCAATCATGGCGCGGCAGTCGCCTATGCGGCCCGCGCCCGTGGTGTGAAGGCGACGATCTTCGTCCCCGAGATCTCGCCGCCGCCGAAGATCGAGGCGATCCGCCGCTTCGGCGCCGAGGTCGTGATCGGTGGCGCGCAATATGACGACGCACAGGCCGCCTGCGACCGCTTCGTCGCCGAGAGCGGCGCCCTCAAGATCCACCCCTTCGCGGCGAAGGAGACCATCGCCGGCCAGGGCACGCTCGGCCGCGAATGGCAGGGACAAGAGCCGGACCTCGACACCGTCCTCGTCGCGGTCGGCGGTGGTGGCCTGATCTCCGGCATCGCTGCCTGGTTCGCAGGCTCGAAGGTCAAGGTCGTCGGCGTCGAGCCGGCGGGCTCGCGCGCGCTCCAGGCCGCGCTCGAAGCCGGCGGGCCGGTGCAGGTCGAGGTCGCCTCGGTCGCCGCCGACTCGCTCGGCGCCCGCAATGTCGGCCCGCTCGTCCACGCCGTCTGCAAGGATGCGGTGGATCATGTCGTGCTGGTCCCCGACGAGGCCATCACCGGTGCGCAGGTGACCCTGTGGCGCGATTTCCGGCTGGCGGTCGAGCCCGGCGGCGCCGCGGCGCTCGGCGCCCTGCTCTGCGGAGCCTACCGGCCCAAGCCGGGCGAGCGGCTCGGCGTCTTGGTCTGCGGCGCGAATGTCGATCTCGGCAAGCTCGCCGCGCTGGCGGGCTGATCCGCCGCCTCCGCGCTCTCAGCCGCAGCGCTGCATTTTTTGCAGCGCTGCGGCAAGAACTCAGCACAAGACGTCACCGCTGCGCCCGGCCTAGCGTGATCCCCTGAACGGACAGCTCCTGTTCCACCGAAGATGCGGCTGCGGAGACGCCGCCGCCCGCTTCGCAAACAGAGCCCCCGCACGCGATCGATCCGCCCCCTCTCGCGAAGGAGCCGCCATGCGCCGCCAGTTCCTGAAGACCGCTTTCGCCGCCGCCCTCGGCGCCTCGCTCGGCTTCGCCTCGCCCGTTTTCGCGCAGGCCCCCACCAAGATCCGCTTCACGCTCGACTGGAAGTACCAGGGCGTCCATTCCTGGTACTTCTACGCCAAGGAGAAGGGCTATTTCGCCGCCGAAGGGCTCGACGTCACGATTGACCAGGGCGACGGCTCGGCCGCGACCGTGACCCGCATCATGGGCGGCGCCTATGACGCCGGCTTCGGCGACATGAACGCGATCATCCAGCAGGCCGTGAACAAGCCGGGCGAGCAGCCGGTGATGGTCTACATGATCTACAACAAGGCGCCCTTCGCGATCATCCACAAGGCGGATGGGCCGATCAAGACGCTGAAGGACCTCGAAGGCCGCAAGCTGACTTCGCCCGCTGGCTCGGCGACACACCGGCTGTTCCCGATCTTCGCCAAGCTCAACGGCATCGACGCCAGCAAGGTCGAGGTCGTCAACATCACCCCCTCCGTCCAGGAGATGATGATGGTCCAGGGCCAGGTCGACGGCGGCTTCGTCTTCACCGTGACCTCCTACATGAACCTGATCGGGATGAAGCTGAATCCCGACAAGGACTACAAGTTCATCATGTATTCCGATCACGGCATCGCCTCCTATTCGAACGGCGTGATGGTTTCGCAGAAGCTGATCAAGGAGAACCCCAAGGCCGTCGCGGGGCTGGTCCGGGCGATCAACAAGGCAATGCTCGAACTCGCCGCCAACCCGGCCGAGGGCGGCAAGGTGATGAACCGCGTCGAACCCACGGTGAATGCCGAGATCGAGGCCAAGCGCATCGAGTTCACCTACAAGGCCCATATGCTGACCCCCGAGACCGAGAAGCTCGGCGCCGGCGATGTCTCGGACGAGCGCATGACCAAGGCGATCGCCCAGATCGGCGAGGCCTTCGATCTGAAGAGCACGCCGAAGGTCGAGGAGGTCTTCAACCGCTCCTTCCTGCCGCCCCTGGCCGAGCGCAAAATGCCGGCGCCTAAGAGCTGAGCGACGGCCGATGCCGGGCGCCGAGCGCGCCCGGCTTGTCACGCACCCCGCTAGCCAGCGAACCGGCGAGCCCGACATGATCGTGCTGAGCGAGGCCGATATCCGCGCCCTCGTCGACCCTGCGGAAGCGGTCGTGCTGGCGGCCGAAGCCTTCCGGATCACGGCGGCGGGCCATGGCGAAGCGCTGCGTGGCGACCTGAGGGCGGACGATCCCCGGCGCGGCTGCCTGCTGCTCACCGGCAGCGCCGGGCCGGCAACGCTGACGATCAAGAGCAATGTCCACGCCTATCCCGACGGGCCCGACGCTCCCCGCCGCTGGACGAGCCTGCTCACGCTGTGGGACTGGAGCCGGGCAGAGCCGCGGGCGCTGATCTCCGCCGGCCTGTTCAACGACCATCGCACCGCGGCGGGTTTTGCCGCCGGCCTCGACCGGCTCGCCGCTCCCGATGCCGGCACAGCGACCCTCTTCGGCGCGGGGCGCAGCGCCCCGCTCACGGCGCTCTATCTCACAATCGCGCGGCCCTCGCTGACTCGTCTCTATCTGGTCGGCCGTTCGCCAGAGCGGGTTCGTGACTTGGCCGCCGCGCTGGCGCGAGAGCCCGCATTGGCCGGGATCAAACTGGTGACGACGGCCACACCGGCCGAAGCCGTCGCCGGAAGCGAGATCGTCGTCACCGTCACGACCTCGGAGGAGCCCGTCTTCCCCGGCAAGGCCGCCCGCCCCGGCGCCTGCATCGTGCTCGGCGGCGCCAACCGCCCGGGCGCCCGCGAGGCTGACGACGACCTGATCCGCCGGGCCGACATCTATCTCGACGCTCGCAAGGACGCCTTCGCCAAGGCGGGCGATCTCGTCCGGGCGCAGACCTCGGGCGCGCTCGACCCCGCCCGCATCCGCGGCGAGGTCGGCGCGCTGCCGGGGCGCGCGCTGCCGTTCAGCCCCGGCGCCGACGTCACTGTGTTCAAGTCGATGGGCCTGCCGCTGCAGGACGTGCTGCTGGCGGACGCCCTGGTGACGAAGGCGCTGGCCCGCGGCCTGGGCACGCCGGTCGATTTGCAGGGGGCGCCATGACCGATGCGACGCTCCTGATCCGCGGCGCGCGCATCCTGGCCGGCGCTGCCGCGCAGGACACGCCCTCGGGCGACATCCTGATCCGCGGCAACACCATCGTCGCCGTCGGCGAGGTGTCGCCGCAGCCGCCTGGCAGCGTCACGCGCGAGATCGACGGTCGCGGCCTGCTCGCGGCGCCAGGCCTGATCAACGCCCACATGCATTCGCAGTCGGGCACCATGTCGGGCTTCGCCGACGGGCTCAGCCACCCCGCCTTCATGTGGCTGACGCAGGCCCATACCTCTCGCCGTACCCCCGACGAGATCCGCCTCGCGGTGCTGCTCTGCGCCGCCCAGATGCTGACGACCGGCACGACCGCGCTGATCGACCATTTCCCCGGACAGCGCTTCAGCACGGCGGACATGGACGCCGTGCTCGCAGCCTGGGAGGAGACCGGCCTGCGCACGACACTGGCCATGCGCTTCTTCGACGGGGTCTTCTCCGACATCATCCCCGCCGGCATCGAGGTGCCGGCCTCGGTCGCAGCGCTGGTCAGCGGCTCCGGGCTGCTGGCGCCGCATCCGCTCGCCGAGCTGCGCGAGCAGATGCCCGATATCATCTCCCGCTGGCACGGCCGTTCGGGGCGCATCGGGCTCTGCCCGGCCCCCTCCAATCCGGACCGCTGCAGCGACGAGGCGCTGCTCTTCTGCGCCGAGCTGGCGCAGCGCCACGACCTTCCCATCCACACCCATCTGCTGGAGACGAAGGCGCAGGCGCGGATCGCGCGCGAACGCTATGGCGAGAGCACGCTCACCCATCTCGAACGCCTCGGCATCCTCTGCGACCGCTGGTCCTGCGCCCATGCGATCTGGCTCGACGAGGCCGACATCGCCCTGATGGCGCAGCGCCAGGCCATCGCCGTGCACAATCCCGAAAGCAATGCCCGCATCGGCACGGGGCGGATGCGGACGCCGGAAATGCTGGCGGCGGGCGTGCCCATCGCGCTCGGCACCGACGGCTCGGGCGCCAACGACAACCTCGTCATGCAGGAGGCGATGCGCGCCGCCGCGCTGCTGCACCGCTCCGACCTGCCCGACCGCCGCCAATGGGTCACCTCCCGCGACGCCCTGCGCATGGCGACGGTGGAAGGAGCCCGCGCGCTGCGCCTATCTGGCCGGCTCGGCGAGATCGCGCCCGGGCAACTCGCCGACATCGTGCTCTACCGGCTCGACGCGCCCTGGTGGCGCCCGCTCAACGACGCCGCCTCGCAGCTCGTCTTCGCCGAAACCGGGGCGGCGGCGACGACGGCGATCGTCGATGGGCGCATCGTCCTCGACCAGGGCCGGATCACGACCTTCGACGCTCCGGCCGTCCTCGGCGAGATCGAGGCGATGGAGGCGAGCCTGCGGGCCCGCAACGCCGATCTCTTCGCGGCGGCCGACGCGATCGCCAGAGCCGTCCCATGAGCAAGGCCGACCCATGAGCGCGACCGCCGATCTCGTCATCCGCGATGCGCTGCTCGTCACCCCCGAGGCCAGCCGCCATGGCGCCGTCGCGGTGGACGATGGCCGGATCGTCGCGATCGGCCGCAGCGACGCAATGCCGCCCGCGCGTCGCACGATCGAGGCCGGCGGGCGCCCGCTCATCCCCGGCGCGCTCGACGTCCACACCCATGTCCGCGAGCCCGGCTTCTCGCATAAGGAGACCTGGGCGACGGCCACTGCGGCCGCCGCCGTCGGCGGCGTCACCACGATCTTCGACATGCCCAACACAAACCCGCCGACGGCCAATGCCGCCGCGGTGCGCGAGAAGATCGCCATCGCCGCCCGCCAAGCCCATGTCGATTTCGGCGTCTATGGCTATGTCGGCGAAGCCAATCTCGCCGATCTGCAGCCGATGGCGGAGGCCGGCGCCAGCGCCTTCAAGCTCTTCCTCGGCAGCGACAACCCGCTCGTCCCCTGCCCCAATGATGGCGCCGTGCTCGATGCGCTGGCCCTGATCCGCCAGACCGGCCTGCGCTGCACCGTCCATGCCGAGAACACGCCGATCCTGAACTGGCGCGGCGCGCAGATAAAGGCCGCCGGTCGCGACGACCTCGCCGCCCATCTCGCCCAGCATGCCGACATCGCCACCGTCGAGGCCGTGCAGCGCATCGCCCTGTTTGCGGAATGGACGGGCTGCAAGGTCCATATCGCCCACGAGAACTGCCGCCACGCCTTGCCGGTGATCGCCGCGGCCAAGCGGCGTGGCGTCGCCATCACCGCCGAGACCTGCCCGCATTACCTGCTGCTGAGCATGGACGACGCCGAGCAGGCCGGCGGCAATGCGCTCCGCGTCAAGCCGCCCGTGCGCGAGGCCGGCCATGCCGAGGCACTCTGGGCCGCCCTGCTCGACGGCACGATCGACATGATTTCGACCGACCATGCCCCGCATCCTTCCGAAGAAAAGCACCGCGCCTCGATCTGGGAGACCTCACCGGGCTTCCCCGGCGTCGAGACCTCAATGCGCCTGATGCTGACGGAGGTCGCGGCCGGCCGGCTGACGCTGCAGCATTATGTCCGCCTCGCCTGCGAGGCCCCGGCGCGCGCTTTCAGGCTCTGGCCCCGCAAGGGCGCGCTGCTGGTGGGCGCCGATGCCGATCTCGTCCTGCTCGATCTCGACCATCGCGCGCCGGTCCGCGGCGCCACATTCCAGTCGATGGGCAAGGTCACGCCCTTCGAGGGCCGCGAAACCCAAGGCCGCGCCGCGATGACCTTCCTGCGCGGGACCTGCGTGGCGCAGGACGGGGAGGTCATCGCCCTGCCCGGCACGGGACGCTGCCTCCAGGCGCCCTGAATCGGGCCCGCCTTTGGAATGCGGTGAACCGATGCGCCAGCAGACCAAAAGTGATCGAAGACAGCGTCTCGCCGGCAGCTTCTGCGGCCGAGTTGACCTTGACTCAAGACAGTAAACCCACAGGCGAAGATTGCCCTTGCCCTGAACTTCCTCTCGGTTAGATGATGCGAGCCCAAGCTTTTGCCGTTCTCGGGCCTCGGATGGGCTGCTGCATTGCGTAAACGATCGGGTTGCGGCGCATCCTGCTTTGGCAGGCCCTGGGCGCGAGGCTGCGAGCCTCGATGAAGCCCGATGTCCTGACGACCGCTCTGGCCGAGTGCCGCCGCGCCTTCTGGTCCGTAGCGCTGGTGAGCTGCGCGACAAACCTGCTGATGTTCGCCGGCCCGATCTACATGCTGCAGGTCTATGACCGCGTGATCCCGGGACGCAGCGTGCCGACGCTGGTCGGGCTGACGCTGATGCTGCTCGCCGCCTTCGCCTTCCAGGGTTTCCTCGATGCGGTCCGCAACCGGATCGTGATCCGCATCGGGCGGCTGCTGGACGAGCGGCTGGCCGGCCCCATCCATAGCGCCGTCGTCCTGCTGGCACGGCAGAACCGGCCGCCCGGCGAGAGCGGGCAGCCCCTGCGCGATCTCGACATGATCAGGGCCTTCCTCTCAGGTCCCGGCCCCGCCGCGATCTTCGACATGCCCTGGATCCTCGTCTTCGTCGGCGTTTGTTTCCTGATCCATCCCTGGATCGGAGCGGCGGCGATCCTGAGCGCCCTACTGCTGATCGGCCTGACGGTGCTGACGGAACTCAGCGGACGTGACGGCCAGCGTGAGACGTTGCGCGAGACCGCGCTGCGCCACTCGCTGATCGAGGCGGCCCGCGCCAACGCGGCGACGATCAAGGCGCTCGGCATGACGACGGCGCTGCGCGAGCGCTGGCTGCGGGTCAACCGGCGTTACCTCGACGCCATGCAGCGCACCAGCGACGTGATCGGCGGCTTCGCCAGCGCCTCGCGGACGCTGCGCATGTTGATCCAGTCGCTGGTATTGGGTCTCGGCGCCTATCTCGTCGTCATCGGCGATATGACGGCCGGAGCGGTGATCGCCTGCTCGATCATGATCGGCCGCGCGCTCGCGCCGGTCGAAGCCGCGATCGGCAGCTGGAACGGCTTCACCAATGCGCGCCAGGCCGTCGGACGCTTGAAGCGCCTCTTCGGCGCCACGCAGGTACCGGGCGAAACGACGGAGCTCCCCGCGCCCACGCGCTCGCTCACCGTCGAAAACCTGGTCGTGGCGGCTCCCGGCGCCATGGGCGCGCTGCTGCAGCAGGTCGCCTTCGGGCTGAAGGCCGGCGACGCACTCGGGATCATCGGCCCCAGCGCGGCGGGCAAGAGTTCTCTCGCCCGGGTGCTCGTCGGCGCCTGGCCGGCGGCGCGCGGCGCGGTCCGGCTCGACGGCGCGCTGATCGACCACTGGGACCCTGTCGCGCTCGCCCGCCATATTGGGTATCTGCCGCAGGAGGTCAGCCTGTTCGACGGCACGGTCGCCGAAAACATCGCACGCATGGCGGTCGAGCCCGATGCCGCCGCCGTCGTCGCTGCGGCAAAGGCGGCCGGCGCGCATGACATGGTCCTGCGCCTGCCCGGCGGCTACGACACGGTGATCGGCGAGGGCGGCGTCGCCCTGTCGGGCGGACAGCGGCAGCGCATCGCCCTCGCAAGGGCGCTCTACGGCGATCCCTTCTTCGTCGTGCTGGATGAGCCCAACGCCAATCTCGACCGGGAAGGCGAGGCCGCGCTCACTGAAGCCATTCGCGGCGTCAAGGCGCGCGGCGGGATCGTGGTGGCGATCGCGCATCGGCCCGCCGCCGTGGCCGTTTGCGACCATGTGCTTTATCTCGGCCAAGGCACGCAGCTTGCCTTCGGCCCCCGCGACGAGGTCCTGCGGAAGATCCTGGCGCCCGCCGCCGCGGGCGAGGCGCGCGGTGTCGAACGGCGCAGCGAGGTCGCCTGACATGAGCCTCCCCGCCCCGAAGCTTGCCGAGGTCCAGGGCAGCCTCGCACGCCTCAACCGCGTAGCAGTCGTCAGCGTCGCCCTCTTCGTCTTCGGCATCGGCGGCTGGGCCTGGGCGGTCAACCTCTCCGGCGCCGTCCTCGCAGCGGGCCAGGTGGTCGTCGAGGGCAATCTGCGGCGGGTGCAGCATCCCAGCGGCGGCGTCGTCGGCCAGATCCATGTCTCCGAGGGCCAGGCCGTCGCGGCGGGAGACGTGCTGCTGCGCCTCGACGACACGCTGACCCGGGCCAATCTCGGCATCGTCCGCTCCCAGATCGACGAATTGGCCGCCCGCGAGGCGCGGCTTCTGGCCGAGCGCGATGGCCAGACCGCCATCGCCTTCCCGGGCGACCTCCTGGCGCGGCAGGCCGATCCGGCTGTCGAGCGGGCGATGGCCGGCGAGGCCAGGCTGATCGAGGCCCGCACCCGCTCCCGCGAGGGACAGAAAGCCCAGCTGCGCGAGCGCGCGGCCCAGTTCGCGGAGGAATCCCAGGGTCTTTCGGTCCAGATCGCCACAAAGGAAAAGGAAGAGCAGCTGATCGCGGAGGAATTGCGCGGCGTTGCGCAGCTCTTCCGACAGAACCTCACTTCGATGCAGCGCTACACCGCGTTGCAGCGCGATCAGACCCGCGTCTCCGGCGAACGCGGCCAGCTCGTGGCCGAACGCGCGCGCGTCCGCGGCAAGGTCGCCGAGGTCGAGCTGCAGATCCTCCAGCTGGACCAGGACATGCGGACGCAGGTTCTGGGCGATCTGCGCGAGACCCAGGGCAAGCTTGCAGAATTGCGCGAGCGGCGCGTCGCAGCCGAAGACCAGCTCGCGCGCGTCGAGATCCGCGCGCCGATCGCAGGCCTCGTCCATCAGCTCACCGTCTTCACCGTCGGCGGTGTCGTCGCCGCCGGCGAGACGCTGATGTCGATCGTCCCGCATGACGAAGCGCTCGTCGCGGACGTCCGTGTCTTGCCGACCGATATCGACCAGCTCGTTCCCGGGCAGGAGGCAGTGGTGCGTGTTCTCGCCGGCAACCAGCGCACGACACCGGATCTGCGCGGTCGCCTGACGCGCATCGGCGCCGACCTCACCCGCGAGCCTCAGACCGGGCTGAGCTATTTCACCGCCCGCATTGCCCTGCCCGAGAGCGAGATCCGGCAATTGCGCGATTTCAAGCTTGTTCCCGGCATGCCGATCCAGGCGTTCCTGCGCACCCAGGACCGTTCGGCGCTGGACTATCTCCTGCGCCCGCTGCTCGAACAGGCCGGCCGCGCCTTCCGCGAGCGCTGATGCCGCCGCGCAGTCGCGAAGGGCTCATTCGGCTGGACCGGAGCAAGTAACTCCAGGTTGCAGGCTTCATCCCACCGCCCGGCGGCGATCCGATACAGGTCGATCCTGCGCGGGCCGCAGAAACATGGCGAAAAAGAGGCGCAACTCAACAATCCCGCACCATGCGGAATCAATTCAAAACGAAGCAAGTTTTTGATCGAAGACGGTAGCAGCTTATGCTGATCTGGAAAATATTATGATGTATTGACCGGCGCTGTTGGCGCTTATTTTTTTGCAGTGCAGCTTTACGGCAGCAACAACTCTGCGTAATGATCGCCGATGCGGTAACGATTTTTTAAGCTATTTTCGGAGCTGCCATGCCCGCGCCGACCAGCCTTGCGCTCTCCAATCTCGCCGTTACCGAAAACAGCCCCTTCAGCAGCCTTGTCGGTATCCTTTCCGCGACGGACACCGATCCCGGCGACGGCATCGCCCGCTACGAACTGACCAGCGCGGGCACGCCCTTCACCATCGTGGGCAATGAATTGCGCGTCGCCGGCCCGATCGATTTCGAGGCGCAGCCGAGTTGGACGCTGACAATCCGGGCTTATGACTTCTCCGGCGCTTTCGTCAGCGCCGACTTTACGGTCATCGTCCGCGACGCGATCGAGGGCACGGGGAATGCCGATACCCTGACCGGAACCGCCGGAGCCGAGATCATCCAGGGGCTCGCCGGCAACGACACGCTGATCGGCCAGGCGGGCGCCGACATCCTCGACGGCGGCCTCGGCCGCGATCGGGCCAATTACGGCAACGAGACGGGAACCGGCCCGGCCGTCGTCAATCTCTCGAACGCCGCGATCCAGTACGACGCCGATGGTGCCGGGCCCGGCGCGCCGGTGACTGTGGCGGCCGGGACGGCCATCGACACCTTCGGCACGATCGATACGCTGATCGGGATCGAGGACATCCGCGGCACCACGCGGGCGGACTACCTCGTCGGCAATGACGAGGCGAACCTGCTGCACGGTCGCGCCGGCGACGACTATCTGCGCGGCAACGGCAATTTCGACGATTTCATCGGCGGCGCCGGCACCGACATCCTCGATGGAACAGATGTGGTCGACGATGCCGACCCAACCGATACGGTCTTAGCGCAGTTTTCGAGCGACGATCCCTTGGCGAGCGGCGTCATCGTCAACTTCGGCGATGCAGCAGTGACCGTAGGAGCGGAAACCGTCGCCGGTCATCGCACCCGCGACGCCTACGGGTCGACCGATACGCTGATCGACATCGAGATCGCCCGCGGCACCTACAATGCCGACCATCTCTATGGCGGCGACACCGGCAACGACGACTATGAGGGCTTCGAAGGCCTCGCCGGCAACGACGTCATCGACGGCGGCAGTGGCTTCGACGAAGTCCGCTACACCAATGACGCCGGCTATCAGAACGCCGCCGGCCAGCTCGGAACGCAGGGTGTCGTCGTCAACCTCTCGACCACCGCCAGGACTGTCGATCTCGACGGCACAGGCCCAGGCGCTCCGATCGTCGTGGCCGCCGGCACGGCCCGTGACGGCTATGGCGATACGGACACGCTGACCTCGATCGAGGGCGTCCGGGCGACCAATGCCAATGACTGGATCTTCGGCGGCGCGGGTGACGAACGCTTCCGCCTCTTCGCCGGCGCCGATGTCGTCGACGGCGGCGGCGGCACCGACCAGGTCGATTACCGGCGCGAATGGACCGGGGGCAACGGCGTCACCGTCGTGCTCGGCGGCACCGTCGCGGTGAACGGCGTCACGGCGGGCACGGCGCGCGACGTCTCAGGCGCGATCGACACCCTGATCTCGATCGAAGACATCCGCGGCACGGACGGCTCCGACGCCATCATCGGCGACAACGCCGCCAATCTTCTGCGCGGCGAAGGCGGCGGCGACAATCTCACCGGCAATGGCGGCAACGACACGCTGCATGGCGGCGCCGGGTTCGACCGCGCCAATTACGGCAACGAGTCCGGCGGCATCCCTGGTCGCGGCGTCATCGTCAATCTTTCGGCCAGCGCGATCACGGCCGATATCGGTGCCGGCTCCACCGTGGTCGCCGCCGCCTCCGCCATCGATACCTATGGCGCCACGGACACGTTGATCTCGATCGAGAATGTCCGCGGCACGAGCAACGCGGACCATATCGTCGGTGACGGCCAGTCGAACACGATCTTCTCCCGCGGCGGAGCCGACATCGTCATCGGCGGCGCGGGCAGCGACTTCCTTCATGGCGGCGGAGGCGCGGATACGCTCGACGGTTCGGTCCCCGGCGGCGACGGCTTCGATGTCGACACGGCCTTTTACCAGTCGGATCTGACCGACACGCTGACGACCGGCATCCACGTCAACCTGTCCGGCGTCGCGGTGACGCTGACGGACCCGGTCCCCGGCACCGGCACCATCACCATCGCGGCCCATTCGGCGAAGGATCCGCTTTACACGGGCGCGGCGAGCGAGGCCGTCGACACTCTGATCGACATCGAGGCCGTACGCGGAACCATGCTGTCCGATGTGCTGATCGGCGGCGACAGCCAGAACGACGCCTACGAGGGCTTTGAGGGCCTCGGCGGTGACGACTACATCGACGGCGGCTCCGGCTTCGACGAGGTCGGATATGCCAACGGGTCTTCGGTCGGCGGCACGCAGGGCGCGACCGTCAATCTGAGCGCGACAGACCGCGTGGTGAACGGGATCACCGTCGCCGCGCAAACCGCGCAGGACGGCTTCGGGGGTATCGATCGGCTCGTCTCGATCGAGGCAGCGCGTGGCTCTTCCTTCGCCGACACGCTGATTGGCGGTGACGGTGCAGAGCGCTTCTCCGGTCTCGCCGGAGCCGATGTCATCGACGGCGGCGGCGGCATCGACACGGTCAGCTGTCTCTTCGATACCAACTTCGGAGGCCAGCAGGGCGTCCAGGTCAACCTGAGCGCGGTCGCCGTCGGCACTATCGCAGCCGGAACGGCGCGCGACGGCTTCGGAACCATCGACACGCTGGTCTCGATCGAGAACGTTCAGGGCACGTTCTTCGCCGACAGCCTGATCGGCTCGTCCGAGGCCAACGCCTTCACCGGCTTCGGCGGCAACGACTTCATCTCGGGCGGCGATTTCGCTTCACCGAGCAATCCCGGCGGCGACGTCAACGACCGGGTCTTCTACAGCGGCGCGCGAAGCGACTACAGCATCGCCCGCTCCGGCAATGGCCCCTCCTATACCGTCACCGATCTGCGCGCCGGCTCTCCCGACGGTTCCGATTTCGTGGTCAACGTCGAATACCTTCACTTCACCGATCAGACGCTTGATCTCCGGCAGGCCTTCAACCGCGCCCCGACGGACATCACCCTGTTCGGCTCGCAGGTGCAGGAGAACATGCCGGGCTTCGCCGTCGGCGGGCTGAATGTCAGCGACCCGGATTTCGAGACCGTCTTCACCTTGACCGTCTCCGATGCCCGTTTCGAAATCGCCAACCCCGGCTTCTACCAGCTCAAGCTGAAGGCCGGTGTCACCCTCGACCACGAGACCGAGCCGACCGTCACATTCGACGTGACGGCAACGGACCTCTGGGGCAGCAGCTTCACCAAATCGGTGACGCTCGACGTCCAGAACATGAACGATGCGCCGATCGTCGCGAGCCCGATCCCGGATCAGGTCGCCACGGTCGGCCAGCCCTTCAGCTACGTCATCCCCGCCGGCACGTTCTCGGACCAGGACGGAAACACGCTCGCCCTGTTCGTGCAGAATATGCCCGGCTGGATGAGCTATGATCCGGTCACGCGGACCTTGAGCGGCACGCCGACGCCAGGCGCCCCGAGCACGACACTGACGGTTCTGGCCAATGACGGAGCCGGCGGCCAGGCTTCGGACAGCTTCCAGCTGACGGTCAGCGGTCCGGCAATCAACCAGATGCCGGTGATCGTGACCCCGATTCCCGACCAGGTGGCGCGGATCGGGCAGGCCTTCAGCTACACCATCCCGGCCGGAGCCTATGTCGACCCCGAGGGCCAGCAGCTGACCGTCACCGTCATGGCGCCAGCCGCACCCTGGCTCACTTACGATCCGACGACGCGGACGATCTCGGGCACGCCGCCGGTCGGTTCATCGACCGTGACCGTCAACGTGATGATCTCGGACGGTTCGGGGGGCTTCGCATCGGACAGGTTCAATCTGTCCGTCGGAAGTCCCGGCCAAGATCTGCCGCCGACGCTCCAGTCGGAGGTGCTGAACCAGTTCGTCACGGTCGGCCAGCCCTTCAGCTACACGATCCCGGCGAATGCCTATTTCGATCCAGAAGGCCAGCCGCTGACGCTGACCCTCGTCGGTCAGCCGGCCTGGCTCAGCTTCGATCCCGTCACGCGCACGATGTCGGGCACGCCACCGGCCGATTTTCTGCAGGCCTCGCTGGCGGTGTCTGTGTCGGACGGCGTCAATCCGCCGGTCACCGATGGGTTCACGGTGACGCGTGCCGGCTATCTCAACCAGATGCCGGCCATTGTGACGCCGATCCCGGACCAGGTGGCGCGGATCGGCGAGCCCTTCAGCTACACGATTCCGGCCGGGGCGTATGTCGATCCCGAGGGGCAGCCGCTCGCCATCAGCGTGATCGCACCAGCTCCGTGGCTCAGTTACGATCCGGCGACGCGGACGATCTCCGGTACGCCGCCCGCCGGTACCATGACGTTCTCGGTCAGCGTGAACGTTAGCGACGGCTTCGGCGGCATCGCTCTCGACAGCTTCAACCTGTCCGTCGGCAGCGTCGGCCAGGACCTGCCGCCGACGTTCCAGTCGGAGATGCTGAACCAGTTTGTCACGGTCGGCCAGCCCTTCAGCTATACGATCCCGGCCAATGCCTATTTCGATCCCGAGGGCCAGCCGCTGACGCTCACCCTCGCCGGTCAGCCGGCCTGGCTCAGCTTCGACCCCGTCACGCGCACGATGTCAGGGACGCCTCCAGCGGATTTTCTGCAAGCCTCGCTGGCGGTCTTGGTATCGGATGGCGTCAATCCGCTGGTCGTCGATGGGTTCACGCTGCAGCGGGCGGGATACTTCAATCAGTCTCCCATGATCGCGGCACCGATCCCGGATCAGGTCGCTACGATCGGCCAGCCCTTCAGCTATACGATCCCTGCCGGGGCCTATGTCGATCCTGAGGGTCAGCCGCTGACCATCAATGTGATGGCCCCGACCGCTGGCTGGCTCAGCTACGATCCGGCCACACGCACGATCTCGGGCACGCCGCCCGCTGGTTCGTCCACAGTTTCGCTGCATGTGTCGGTCTCGGACGGCTTTGGCGGCATCGCCTCTGACTTCTTCAACCTGTCCGTCGGCAGTGCGCCGACCAACCAGGCCCCCACCGCGATCGCGTTGTCGGGCACCGATCTGCCGGAGAATGTCAGCTTTGCCCAAATCGGCACGGTGGTCGTCACCGATGCGGATTCGACGAGCTTCACCTTCCAGCTGTCCGATCCTCGGGTCGAGATCATCGGCGGCCCGGGAAATTACGTGCTGCGCGTCAAGGAAGAGACGGTTTTCATCGCCGAGGACACGCCGACGTTTCCGCTGACGATCACCGCCACCGACGCCCAGGGCGGTTCATTCAGCCAGACTTTCGTGATCACCGTGAACAACATCGTCGTCGCGGGCACCAACGACAACGACAACATCGTCGGCGATGACAGCAGCCAGACCATCAACGGCCTCGATGGCAACGACTACATCTTCGGACGCGGCGGCGACGATACGCTCTACGGCGACGCCGGCGACGACATCCTGATCGGCGAAGCCGGCAATGACAGCCTGTTCGGCGGCACGGGTTTCGATCATGCCAACATTCACGTCCCTTTCGGCACGCAACCGCTGAGCTATAGCGTCTCCGGCGCGATCGCCACCGTCACAGGCAGCAGCGGGCCGCTCTTTGCAATCGAGCGGCTGGCTGGCGGCACCTATGAGGTCCGCGATCTCCGTCCCGGCGCGCCCGCGGGCGTCGACACCTTGGCGGCCGATATCGAGGCGTTCACGGTGGTCATCGACCCGGAGACCCCGGGTCCCTTCCCGTTCGATGCACTGACATTGCGGCTCCAGCCCTCCGCCCAGCCGGGCTACATTGCCGGGAGCGTCTTCGGTGAAACCCTCGACGTCATGGCGCTGATGCCGACGGTCGATGCCGACACGCCGGTCTCCGTCGATGCTGGCGACGGCGACGATGCGATCACCGGCCATGCCGGCTCCAACTTTATCACTGGCGGCGCCGGCGACGACGAGATCTCCGGGGGCGGCGGCTTCGACACGGCGAGTTATGCGCTGTCCGCCGGGACGGCAGGGACCTTGTCCTCCGTCACCACCGGCAACGTTACCCTCGTGCGCCTGACCGACGGCGCGACCGTGACCAATGTGTTCCGCGTCACGGCCTCCGGTGCCTCGGTCACCGTCGAGGATCTGAGGCCAGGGTCGCCTCTGGGCACCGACATCGTCCATGTCGGCTCCGGCCCGTCCTTCGAGACCGAGTTGCTCGCCTTCGCGATCAGCGGCGTCGGCAATGCGCCCCCTGTCCAGACCCTCTATCTCAATATTGCGCCGCAGGCCTTCAGCAATGCCGGCGGCGGCTTCATCCAGGGAGGCATCGGCGCCGATACGATCTCCGCCACTGTCTTCTTCGCCAGTGCCGGCGCTGCCGATGCCATCGGCATCAACGGCGGCTCCGGCGATGACGTCATCACCGGCCATGCGGGCTCGAACTTCATCACCGGGGGAGCAGGGGACGATGTCATCAGCGGCGGCGGCGGCATCGATTCCGCCGCCTTCATGTTGCCGTTGGGCACACCCGGCACGCTGAGTTCCGTCACGGCGGGAGCGGTCACGCTGGTGAAGCTGACCGAAGGCGCCGCCACGACGGACGTCTTCCGGATCACGCAGACCGCCAGCGGCTGGACAGTCGAGGACCTGCGCCCCGGCTCCCCGCTCGGCACCGACACGCTCGACCAGACCGTCGAGAACCTGTCCATCGGGATCGAGGGCAGCCCGGGTCAGCCCCCCGTGCACTCGCTGTTCCTGAACCTTACGCCGCAATTCTTTCCGAACGGCAATGGCGGCCTCGTGCAGGGCGGTATCGGCAGCGACGTCGTCTCGGTCGCGACGCTGGCTCCGGCTGCGGGCGCGACCGACGTCGTGGGCGTCAATGGCGGCTCCGGCGACGACATCATCACCGGCCATGGCGGCGCGAATTTCATCGAGGGCGGCGCCGGCAACGATGCGATCGCCGGCGGCGGCGGCCGCGATGTGGCGCAATACATCCTGCCGTCGGGCACGGCGGGCTTCATCGGCGCCGTTCGCGACGATGACGACGTCGTCCGCCTGACCTTGAACGACAATGGCAGCGTCAGCGACCTGTTCTCCATCGTTCGCAATGGCAATGGCACCTGGACAGTCACGGATCTGCGTCCCGGCGCACCGTTGGGCACCGATACGCTCGCGGCCGATGTCGAGCAGATCTCGGTCTTCGTGCCGTCGTCGCCGGCGGCGATCGTCGTCAACCTCGTGCCGCTGACGGAGATCGCCAACGGCGTCACTTCGGTCTTCGGTTCGATCGAGCCCGACGTCCTCACCGCGAGCGGCCCGTCCAACAGCCAGATCAACCTCTTCGGCAATCTCGGCAACGACACTCTGACCGGCCATGGCGGCACGAACTATCTCAATGGCGGGCCGGGTCGTGACGTGCTCGACGGCGCCGGCGGCAACGACACGCTGGTGGGCGGCGGTGGCGCGGACCAGATCAATGGCGGAGCCGGATCCGATCTCGTCAACTATGGCGACGAGACCGGCGTCACCGGCGTCGTCGTCAACCTGTCGGGCGCGGCCGTCACGGTCGATGGCACGGTCTTCGCGGCGCGCACCGCCCGCGACAGCTACGGCCAGACCGACACGCTCTCCGGCATAGAGAACATTCGCGGCACGACCTTCGCCGACACGCTGATCGGCGACAATCTCGAGAACGATCTCCAGGGCGGCTCCGGCAACGACACGCTGATCGGCAACGGCGCTTCGGACGGCTTCAATGGCGGCGCTGGAGACGACCTCATTGACGGCACGGCCGTGCCCGGCGACAGCGACGATACCGACCAGGTCTACTACCAGTTCACCAACGAGACCGTCGCCACGGGCGTCCGCGTCAACCTTTCGGGGAACGCGGTCACCCATCTCGATGGCGGCGTCATCGCGGCCCGCTCCGGCCAGGACAGCTATGGCGGCGTCGATACGCTGATCGACATCGAGGTCGTCCGCGGCACCAACCTCGCCGACGTGCTCTATGGCGGCGACAACGGCAATGCCGATTTCGAGGGCTTCCGCGGCCTCGGCGGAGCCGACTACATCGATGGCGGCGCCGGCTTCGACGAGGCGCGCTACGACCGCGACGCCCAGTTCGGCGGCACCGCCGGCGTGGTGGTCAACCTCAGCGGCTCGAGCCGCACGGTTGATCGCGACGGAGCCGGCCCTCAGGCGCCGGTCACCATCGCGGCCGGTTCGGCGATCGACGGCTTCGGCACAATCGATACGCTCGTCGGCATCGAGGCGGCGCGCGGCACCGTCCAGGCCGACGTCTTCATCGGCGGCGGCGAGGACAATGCCTTCATGGGCCTCGCAGGCGCCGACAGCTTCGATGGCGGCGGCGGCACCGACACGGTGCGCTACGATCAGGAGTTCAACAATGGCGGCGCGCCCGTGGGCGTGCGGGTCAATCTGAGCGGCACCGTCCAGACGCTGGGCGGGACGGTCGTCGCGGCGGGAACGGCTATTGACAGCTTTGGCGCCGTCGACAGCCTGACCAGCATCGAGACGATCCGCGGCACGCGCTTCGACGATATCGTCCATGGCGGCAATGCCGGAGAGACGCTGCGCGGCGAGGGCGGCAACGACGTCTTCTACGGCAATGGCGGGATCGACACGCTCAGGCTGAACGGCAACCGCGTCGATTACAGCGTCACTGCGATCGCGCCCGGCCGCTTCGAGGTCGTCGATCTGCGCGCCGGCTCGCCTGACGGCACCGACACGATCTACGATGTCGAGCGCATCCGCTTCCTCGACGGCACGGTCGATATCTCCGTGCCCGAGGCGGCGCCGACCGACATCACCGTCACGGGCCCGCTCTCCGTGCAGGACACCAGCGGGGCCGGCACCACGGTCGCGACCTTCGGCGTCGTCGATGCGGGCGATCTCGGCCCGCACATCTACACCCATGTGGGCGGCGCGACCGACCGTTTCGCGATCGCCGGCGACCGGCTCGTCGTCGCCGCTGGCGCGAGCTTCGACGCCGAGAATGAACCGGTGATCTCGGTGACCGTGCGCGTGACCGATCCCGGCGGGCTCAGCTATGACGAGACCTTCACCGTCACCGTCGGCAGCCGCAGCCTCGGCGGGTCCGGAAACGACACGCTGACCGGCACCGGCGGCGCGGACCGGCTGTTCGGCCAGGGCGGCAACGACATCCTGATCGGACTCGACGGCGACGACGCGCTCAACGGCGGCACGGGTGCCGACGAGATGCAGGGCGGTGCGGGCAACGATTCCTACACCGTCGACGATGCCGGCGATCAGGCGATCGAGACCGTCGGTGGCGTCGATGCGGGCGGGCTCGATCGGGTCACGGCCTCGGTCAGCTTCACCCTCGGAGACTTTGTCGAGAACCTGACCCTGACCGGCACCGCCGACATCGATGGCACCGGCAACGGGCTGGACAACCGCCTGCTCGGCAATGCCGGCGCCAACGTCCTCGACGGACTGGACGGCGAAGACACGCTGTACGGCTATGGCGGCTCCGATACGCTGCGCGGCGGCGCCGGTAACGACCGGCTCGACGGCGGCACGGGTGCCGATCTCATGGCCGGCGGTGCCGGCGACGACACCTATTATGTCGACGATGCGCTCGACCTTGTCAGCGAGGATGACGGGCAGGGCGGCGATGCCGGCGGCCTCGATCTCGTGATGGCGACCACCAGCACGGTGCTCGCAGTGCATGTCGAAGATCTGCGACTCCTCGGCAGCGAGGCCATCGACGGCACCGGCAATGACGACGCCAACACGCTTCTGGGCAACAATGCCGCCAACCGTCTGGTCGGCCTCGGCGGTGCCGACACGCTGAACGGCTATGGCGGCAACGACATCCTCGAAGGTGGCGAGGGCGAGGACATCCTCACCGGCGGCGATGGTGACGACACCCTGCACGGCGGCGCCGATGCCGACGTGCTGAGGGGCGGAACCGGCTTCGACGCCATGTTCGGCGGCGCCGGGGACGATGTGTACTATGTCGATGATCTCGGCGACACCGTCAGCGAGGATGACGGCAGCGGCGGCGATGCCGGCGGCTTCGACACCGTCTACACCACCGTCGATCTCACGGCGGCAGCAGGGATCGAGATCATCCGAGCGAGCGGCGGGGCGGCGCTCTCGCTGACCGGCAACGACGGCGCCAACACCCTTCTCGGCAACGCGGCCGCCAACATCCTCGACGGAGCGGGTGGCGACGACACGCTCAACGGCGGCGCCGGCAGCGACACGCTGCGCGGCGGCGACGACGACGACCGTCTGCTCGGCGGTGACGATGCCGACCAGCTCTTCGGCGGTGCGGGCGACGACCGCCTCGATGGTGGCGCAGGCGCGGATTGGATGAATGGCGGGTCCGGCAACGACACCTATTACGTCAATGACCTGGGCGACGTTGTCAGCGAGGATGACGGCAGCGGTGGGGATGCGGGCGGGTTCGACGTCGTCTTCAGCAGCGTCGACATGACGCTTTCCGCAGGGATCGAGAACCTGTCTCTCACCGGCGCCGCGGCCATCAACGGCACCGGCAACGGCCTCGACAACCGCCTCCTGGGCAACAACGCGGCCAATCTCCTCATCGGAGCGGATGGCGCCGACCAGCTTGTCGGCAATGGCGGCAACGACACGCTGATCGGCGGCGGCGGCAGCGACAACCTCAATGGCGGGGCAGGCATGGACCGCCTCATCGGCGGGCTGGCGCGCGACATCCTCACGGGTGGGGCGGATGCCGACACTTTCGTCTTCGAGGCACTGCCCGACACGCGCGACACCATCACCGATTTCCAGTCGGGCCTCGACAAGATCGAGATCGCGAGCGCGGCCTTCGGGGGTGGGCTGGTTGCGGGAGGCTCGGTCAACCTCGCCGTCAACGGGCCGCTCGCGGCCGGCGTCGCCGGTTTCACCTACAGCACGACCAGCGGCGCCCTCGCCTGGGATGCCGATGGGCAGGGCGGCGCCGCCGCAGTGGCCGTGGCCGTCCTCACGACCAAGCCCCTGCTGACGGCGAGCGACTTCCAGCTCGTCTGAGGTGGCCTGACCGGCGCACCCTGCGCGGGCGCGCCGGCCTCAGGGCCTGCGGGCCGATGCCACCTGCTTCAGGGCGAGCGCCGGAAAGAGTGTGTCGATCGCCTCGATCTCGGCCCAGAGTTCGGCGGTGATCCAGGCCCGGATGTCCCGGATGATCGGGCGCGCCGGCCGGTTGCGCGGCGTCAGCAGAACGCAGAGCCTCTCGCCCACGGTCAGCCGCTCGGCCGCGGGCACCAGGGCGCCCGATCGCAACGCATGGGCGACGACCGTAATCCAGCCGAAGGCAATGCCCTGCCCGAGCATGGCAGCCTGCACCACCACCGCATAATCGGAGAAGGTCAGCGTCTTGGCCGGCCCCGACCGCCCGGTCCGGAAGGTGCCGTGGCGGTCCGGCCAGTCCGAGGGGGAATCGGTCAGCTGGATGAGCGTGTTCCCGCCAACCATCTCATCCCCGCCAGCCGGGTAGCAATAGCCGGGGCTGCAGACCGGCAGCATGACCTCGCGGGCCACGAGCGCCTCCGATGGCACGGGTTCGTCCTCCGCCACGAAGCGCATGCCGAGATCGACATTCTCGACCGGGCCACGCAGCGAGCCGGCGATCATCTGGAAGCGCAGATCGACCTGCGGGAATCGGGCCTGGAAGCGGTCCATCCGCGGCATCAGCCAATGGGTCGTGAAGGCGGAGGAGACGGAGATCGTCACCGTCTCCTTGCCGCCGCGCAGACGCTCCACGTCGCGAAGGCCCGCCTCGATGCTACGGAAGCCCTCCGCGACGCGGCGGTAGAGGATCTCGCCCTCGGGCGTCAGCACCGCGCCCTTGCCGCCACGCTCGAACAGCCGCAGGCCGAGATGGCTTTCGAAGCGGGACAGCATCCGACTCACCGCCGGCTGCGTCACGTTCAGTTCCTCGGCCGCGCGCGTAAAGCTGCCGCTGCGCGCCGCCGCCTCGAAAACGAAGAGCGCATTGCTGGAAGACACCATGCGGCGCAGCTCGGACATGACTTCAGGTTATGCAGTTCCTGATTATTCGGCAATTGCCGTCCTGGCCTCTGATGCCCTTTCATGACGTGGTCGATTGCAGCTTGCGGCGACGGGCCCGTCAGAGGCCTGCGCCGCCGGGCGAACCGATCGGACCCGTGCCGGCGCTACATAAGATCGTCTTATGGCCCGACGGGATTTCGGTCTTTGCCTCCGCAGCCGGAGCCCGCTCCCATCGGACCGGGCTCGTGCGCGGTGGCGCTGGATCGCAACGGGAGCGGATGATGGCGAAGAGTGGCGGCGAGCGCGTCGAGATCCGGTCGGCCAGCAAGATCTACGGATCGGTGCGGGCGCTGGACGACGTCTCGCTCGACATCGCCGCGCAGGAGTTCGTCTCCCTCCTCGGCCCGTCCGGCTCCGGCAAGACGACGCTGCTCGGCATTCTCGGCGGCTTCGTCCAGCCCTCGGCTGGCACCATCCTGTTCGGTGGCCGCGACGTCACCTTCACCCCGCCGCACAAGCGCGACATCGGCATCGTCTTCCAGAACTACGCGCTGTTCCCGCATATGAGCGTCGGCGAGAACGTCGCCTTTCCGCTCAGGGCGCGGCGCCTGCCGAAATCGACCTATGCCGAGCGTGTCCGCGCGGCGCTCGCGATGGTCGACCTTGCCGGCTATGAGGAGCGCGGCATCGGCCAGCTCTCCGGCGGCCAGCGCCAGCGCGTCGCGCTCGCCCGCGCCATGATTTTCGAGCCGCGGCTGATCCTGATGGACGAGCCCCTCTCGGCGCTCGACAAGCAGCTGCGCGAGACCATGCAGATCGAGCTGCGCCAGCTCCACAAACGGCTGGGCGCGACGATCATCTACGTCACCCACGACCAGCGCGAGGCGCTGACGATGAGCGACCGCGTCGCCATCTTGAAGGACGGCAAGCTCGTCCAGATCGACAAGCCCTCCCGGCTTCACGACCACCCGGCGGACGCATTCGTGGCGAGCTTCATTGGCGAGGCGACGCTGCTGCCGGTCGAGCGGGCGGGCGGCGACACCGTCTCACTCGCCGGAACGCCGATCCGCACGGCACGCCCCCTGCCCCCCTCCGGCGACCTCGTCCTCGCGATCCAGACCGAGAAGCTCCTGATCGAGGACGGCGCCGGAGCGCCAGAGCGCAACCGCTTCTCGGCCCGCGTCACCGACATCGTCTTCCAGGGCGAGAGCCTGCGGGTCTTCCTCGCGCTCGACGACGGCACCCCGCTCAGCCTGCGCCAGCCCAGCCATTTCGAGGCGACGAGCCGCATTCCGCCCGTCGGCGAGCGCGTCGCGATCAGCCTTCACCCGCAGGACACCATCATCGTGCCGAAGGCAGCCCGCTGACGGTCCGCACGCCATCCGATCCGCCAGACCACCAGAGAAGTCGACAGCCATGGCCCTCAGAGATTTTAAGGTTCTCACATTCGACGTCGTCGGCACGCTGATCGACTTCGAAACCGGCGTCCTCAACGCGGTGCGCCGCATCGGCGGGCCGGCGGCTGCGAAGCTCAGCGACGACGACATCTTCGGGCCCTATCTGAAGGGCCGCGAATTGAACTACGACCGCTCCAGCGAAGCGATGAAGCGCGTGTATATTCACCTCGCCCAGGAGCTTGGCCTGCCCGCCGACGAAGGCTCGGCGGATTCCTTCCAATACGCCATTCTGCAGCATCCGGCCTTTCCGGACTCCGTCGAGGCGCTGGCGCGGCTGCGCAAGCATTTCCGGCTGGTCGCGATGACCAATGCCGACCGCTCCACCTTCGCCTTCTACTCCCACACGCTCGGCAACCCCTTCCATGACAGCGTCACCGCCGACGAGGCGATTGCCCCCAAGCCCGATCCGCTGTTCTTCGCCTTCAACCGCGGCCGGCAATCGGCTCATGGCTTCAAGCAGGAGGAAATCCTGCACGTCGCCCAGAGCCAGTATCACGACATCGGCGTCGCCAAATCGCTCGGCTACGCCACCTGCTGGATCGAGCGAAGGCAGGGACAGGCCGGCTTCGGCGGCACGCCGGCCGTGCCGGAGCTGACCAAGCCGGATTATCACTTCCCGACGCTGGCGGCGCTCGCCGACGCGGTCGAGGCCGGGGCCTGACGCCTTGAACGCCAGCCCGGCCTGGTCGTCGCTGGAAGCCGCGCCTTCGCTCTGGGGCGCGACGGCGACGCCCCTGCGTGCCTTTCCGGCGCTGGCGGGGGACGCGCAGACCGATGTCGTCATCATCGGCGCCGGCTACACCGGCTTGTCGGCAGCGCATCACCTGGCGGAGAGCGGCCTGTCCTCGATCGTGCTCGAGGCCAACCGCCCGGGCTGGGGCGCCAGCGGCCGCAATGGCGGCGTCATCACCGCCAAGTTCCGCCTCTCCTTCCCCGCCATCGCGAGCGCCCATGGCAAGCCCATGGCGAAGCGCATGTACGAGATCGCGCTGGAGGCGACCGATATCGTCACCGAGTTGGTCGAGGCCTACGGCATCGAGAGCGCCGCGCTGACCCGTTCCGGCCAGGTCAAGGCTGCCCACAACCACGAGACGCTGGCCTATGCGGTGAAGGAGGCCGACTGGCTACGCGCCGAGCTCGGCGACACCACCATGTCGGTGCTCGATGCCGGGCGGGTGCGCGAGGAGACCGGATCCGACGGCTTTGTCGGCGGGGTCCTCAATGCCGGCTCGGGCGGCATCCATCCGCTCAACTATCTGCACGGCCTCGCCGAGGGCGTCGCGGCGCAGGGCATTGCGATCCATGCCGAAACGCCCGCCTTGCGCCTGCGCCGCGAGGGCGACGGCGTGCTCGTCGAGACGCCGGGCGGCATCGTGCGGGCCAAGCAGGCGATCATCGCCACCAACAGCTATTCGGACCTAACCCCGGCGACGCAGGCCTATCAGCGCACGTTGATCCCCTTCCGCAGCGCCATCATCGCGACCGAGAGGCTCTCGCCCAACCTCGCCGCCACGGTGATGCCGACGCGCCGGACCTATACCGAGACCAAGCGGATGATGCGCTGGTTCCGCATGGTCGACGACCGCATCGTCTTCGGCGGCCGCGGCGCTTTCGGCAAGACGGATTCGCCCGCCGCCTTCCGCGCGCTGCACAAGGCGATGATCGGGATCTTCCCGCAGGTTGCCGACGTGCCGCTGGCCTATCGCTGGTCGGGCCTCGTCGCGATGACGCTTGATTCCGTGCCCCATGTCGGGCGCGTCGACGACCGCGTCATGCTCGCCATGGGTTACAACGGCGCCGGCGTCGCCATGTCGAGCCTGATGGGCCGCCATCTCGCAGCCTTCGCCCGCGGCGAGCGGCCCGATGTCGGCCTGCTCGATGCCGGCCGCATGCGCCGCGTTCCGTTTTACCCGCTTCGAGAGCCGGCCGTCCGCATGGTCGCCGGCTGGTACCAGCTTCTAGACGCGATCGGACGGTAGCCCTCGAAGATCCGATCCAACAACAGGGGATAAGCACATGACGAAACGAAGCCTGACCTTCGCGACCGCCTGCGCCGCCGCGGGCCTGTCCCTGGCTCTGACGAGTCCGCTCCCTGCCCAGGCGGCCGAACAGATCATGTTCGTCTCGCAGGGCGGCGCCTATCAGAAGGCGCAGACCATCGCGATCCTCGATCCCGCTGCCAAGAAGCTCGGCATCACCATCAACCAGGACAGCGTGCCCGACGCCTGGCCGATCATGCGCTCGCAGGTCGCCTCGGGGAAGCCGACCTGGGACGTCGTCGACGTCGCCACCAATTTCTGCCTGCGCGGCGGCGAGCAGGGCATCGTCGAGAAGCTCGACTTCAGCAAGATCCCCAATGCGGCGGCGATGCCGGCGGAGTACCGCAGCGACTGGTCGGTCGCCTATGAGTTCTATTCGAGCGTGCTCGGCTACAGCCTGAAGAAGTTCCCGGACGCCGCGACCGCTCCCAAGACCTGGGCCGATTTCTGGGACGTGAAGAAGTTCCCGGGCCGGCGCGCGCTGCGCAACCACCCGCTCGCCACGCTCGAGGCTGCGCTGATGGCCGACGGCGTGCCGGCCGACAAACTCTATCCGCTCGACGTCGACCGCGCCTTCAAGAAGCTGGAAGAGATCAAGCCGCACATCACCGTCTGGTGGACGTCGGGCGCGCAATCGGCCCAGCTCCTCAACGACGGCGAGGTCGACATGGTGATGGCCTGGAACGGCCGCATTTCGGCGCTCGCGAAGGAAGGCGCCAAGGTCACCTACACCTACAACCAGGGCATCCTGCAGAGCACCTCGCTCTGTGTGCTCAAGGGCGCGCCGAATCTCCCCACCGCGATCAAGTTCCTCAACGAGGCGGTCGATCCGGTGCATCAGGCCAACCTCCCGCTGCATATCGATTACGGCCCGGCCAACCCCAAGGCCTATGACACCGGTGTCATCCCGGCCGCCCGCGTCGGCGAGCTGCCGAGCGCGCCCGCCAATGCCAAGGTCCAGGCGCTGATGTCCTATGCTTGGTGGACCTCCGCAGCCGGCGAGGAGGCCGAGAAGCGCTGGCTCTCCTTCGCGCAGAAGAAGTGAGCCCCATCGTGTGACGTCATTCTCGGGCCGCGCCTAGCGCGGACCCGAGAACCTCTTGCAGGAGATGCCCGGGTCAAGCCCGGGCATGACGAGGATGCTCTCATGACCGCCATCGACCCATCCGCCCGCTACCGGCGCCGCGAGCAGGGGCTCATGCTCCTGCTCGCCTCGCCGGCCGTGCTCGTCATCCTCGCACTGGTGGTCATCCCGGTCGGCTGGCTGATGATCCAGTCCTTCTATGACGGCGGTTTCACCCTGGCTCACTACCGCCGCATCTTCAGTGAGGACATTTACTGGCGCAGCTTCGGGCTGACCTTCCGCATCGCGCTGATCGTCACCGTGATGACGCTGATCCTGGGCTACCCGGTCGCCTATGCCGCCGCCCATGTCGGGCGCCCCTGGGACGTGCTGATCCTCGCCTTCGTCATCCTGCCCTTCTGGACCAGCGTGCTGGTGCGCGCCTATGCCTGGCTTGTCCTGCTCCAGCGCACCGGCGTCACCAACCAGATGCTCGAGGGGCTGGGCCTGATCTCCGAGCCGCTGGCACTCGTCCACAACGAGCTCGGCACGATCATCGCGACCGTCCACATCCTTTTGCCCTTCATGGTGCTGCCGCTCTATTCGACCATGCAGAAAATCCCGCGCGAACTGATGCTGGCCGGCGCCAGCCTCGGCGGCGGGCCGCTGCACAGTTTTCTGCGGATTTTCCTGCCCTTGTCGCTGCCGGGCGTCGTCGCCGGCCTGACGCTGGTCTTCGTGCTGACGCTGGGCTTCTACATCACGCCCGAGCTGCTCGGCGGCGGCCGCACCATCATGATCTCGATGGTCGTGAGCCGGAACGTCGAGCTCTACAATGAGTGGGGCGCGGCCAGCGCGGTCGGGGTGGTGCTGCTGCTCTGCGTGCTGGCTATCTTCATGGCGGTGGGCCGCATCATCCCGCTCGACAAGATGCTGGGGCAGAAGTGATGAGACAGCCGCTGCTGCCCCGCCTCGTCTTCGGTGCCTTCGTCGGCCTCGTGCTAATCTATTTGATCCTGCCGCTGCTGATCATCGTGCCGATGTCCTTTTCATCGACGCGCTTCCTGACCTTCCCGCCGCCGGCGCTATCGCTGCGCTGGTATGCCGAGTATTTCGGCAGTGCCAACTGGATGCAGGCGACGCGGATGAGCCTGCTGATCGGCATCCTGACGGTCATCGTCGCGACGCCTCTCGGCACCGCCGCCGCCTATGCCATCAGCCACTCGCAGACCAGGCTCATGCGCTCCCTGCACATGATGCTGATGCTGCCGCTGATCGTGCCGATCATCATCGTCGCGATCGGCATCTTCTTCGTCTATGCCAAGGTCGGGCTGATCCAGACGCTGACGGGGCTCGTGCTCGCCAATGTCATGCTGGGCCTGCCCTATGTCATCACCTCGGTCGTCGCCGGGCTGCAGAGCTTCGACAAGACGCAGGAGATGGTCGCCCGCAGCCTCGGCATGAACCGCTTCCGCGCCTTCCTCACCGTGACGCTGCCGCAGATCAAGGGCAGCGTCTTCGCGGGTGGCATCTTCGCCTTCATCTCGGCGATCGACGAGACGATCATCGCCCTCTTCGTCTCGGGCGGTCAGTACCAGACCCTGACCAAGCGCATGTTCACGGCGCTACGCGACGAGATCGACCCGACCATCGCCTCGATCTCGACGCTGCTGACCGCCGCGTCCTTCATCCTCGTCCTGCTTGCGACGACGGGCCAGAAAAAGGCGTCTTGAGCCGCGCTGCGCTCAGTCAGGAGACAAAAAAGCCGCCCTGCAAGGGCGGCTCGAAGCGACCTGGGACTGAAGGCCTGGACACTCAGCTCTGCAGCGCGATGGCGCGCCAGTCAGAATAAAAACACGAACACGTTTGTCATTGAAGTGGCTCGATAATCGGCGACCCTATGCGGCCCCAACATTGCCATCTCTGCTTAACGCGTTGCTCCGCTGAGTGTTGATCGGCGAAGGACGCCGATCAACATGGAGCCAACACCGTCAACAGGTTACCGCGCCGATCGGCGCCGAAGATGCGCGCCGATTCACTAGAGCCCGGTCCGGCGCACGCCGGATGCGCGAAAACGCTGGATCACCTTGACTTTTCGGCTGCTTCCGCGTATGATGATGATGTTCTTCGGAGCTGTTGCGGGTGCAACTCCCGTCGCCGTCGTCCTGACCGTCGCCATCCTGCTCTTGGCGCTCATCGAATTGGTGGGCAGAATGGTAAAAGGTGACGATATGGCAGCGAAGACAACTGAGGCTTCTTCGGAAGTGACGACTACGACCGCAACTAAGCGTGTGAGCTTCTTCCGCAAACTGACAGGGCAAGCCCTGATTACGACAGCGGCGATCGGCTCAGGCATGACGGCAGGCGTTGCCGGGCTTCAGCTATGAGAAAGGCCGCGCTCCACAGCGCGGCCTTTTGCTTTTGCGCCTGCTATCGCCTCATTCGCCAGTGTCGATATCAACCTCAACTCCGACCGCGTTCATGATTTCGGCATGGAGATTGACATCCACTTCCGCGCGAAGCGTCACGATCAGCGCGTAGCGAACGCGGCGGTTTGCCCGCTCAAGCTTCGGCTTCTCCCGCCACCATCCGCCCACCGGATAGATCCCGATACCGTGGCGGTTCGCAAGGTCGGCCGCCGTTCCCCGCCAGACATCCGCGTGCAGTGAGCCGCGGTCCCGAAGCCGCGGTCCAAGTACCCAGCCGTCGTCGTTGCCGCCGCCGGCCACCTGCTCGTCTTCTTCACGCGCGGCTGCATTCACGCGACGACGGAAGCGATCGAAGCTCTCTTCCGCCCGTTTGACGGCAAAACGCAGACCGTGTCCCGCGTAGCGGTGACGCCTCGTCCAGCCACGCTCGCCCGGATTGGGCTCAATGAAGTAGCTGAGCGTTACGCGCATCTCGACCATCGTTTCGCCAACGGCGTTGAGCGCATCAGCCGGCCACGGCAGATCATGAAGGATCATGTCCCGGCTCTTTACGGAGGAGCCTTCGGCCTCATAGGGCTGCAGCTCTGACTCGATCACGAGCGTGACGTCATTGCTCAGACTCCGCAGCGCCCTTCCGAGATCGGGCTGGCCGTACCCGTAGCGGCGTAGCAGGAGACGCTGGTTTGACTGGTTGGGATTGGCCGGCAGCCGGGCAAGCATAGCCGGCGTCCAGCGGGCTGAGTGAACGATGAGCCCGCGCACAGTCTCGGGCCACAGGTCCGGTTGATCTGCGAAAATCATCGCAGCAACACGGGAGACGGCAGCTGTAGCAGCGCTCGTATCGCCCGTTACGGTGAAGGCCCGCTCCTCCGGCCGGTTGAACGTTGTCAGCAATGCAAGATCATCAAGATGATCAACGCTGCCGGTAGCTGGATCGATGCCGTGATTGCCTCCCTCGAACACGACGTCCGGTTTGATTGGCCATTCCTGGTGCCATGGGAGGGAAGTGCGGCTGCACGGAGCAAGATCGCCGGCGGGTGCCATCACCTGCCACCCCGCGAAGGTCACATCTGTGATGGTGCATTTCTCGGTCATCGCGCCGACAGTTATCGCGTTCCACGCCTGCGCCGGGCTTTCGATGCCCGACACATCATTCTGGTCGAGATATTCAGTGGCAGGATAATAGGAGCCAATGTTCCCGGCGGAGATCACGATGAGGCGCTGATCGGTTCCCTCGCCATAGGCGAGATCATCGATCTTCGCAGACCATGATGACGGGCGGCCACGCCAGTAGTCTCCATCGCTGGTTACGGCAAGGCAGAAGGCACGCCGCCTGTCAGGCGCCTGGACCTCGGCCCGCGCCATGGCCGCCGCGGTGATATGTCCGTAAAGATCAGGATCGTTCGCCCCGTGGTCCGGTAATATCTTCACCGACTCGAGGCGATGAAAGAGCTCGAGCGGCCCATTGCCGACGATCGCGTCTGTGAGATCACCGTATAGCGCGATGCCGCTCATTTGCGTGCCGTGACCGCGCCACTGCGCGCCAACATCCTCGGCGTTCCAGTCCGCACGCCAGGCCTGATGGTCCTCCGGGTCAAGCGCCTGCGTGATCAGCGGATGCCGGATCGTGCTGCCGCTATCCAGAATACAGACGGCGGGCGCATTGCCGTCCGGTAAGACGAGGCGATCGGATAGCTCGTCTGACCATTCTGTCTGCTCCGCCCCGTCCATCTCCATGAACAGGGCCGGCGTATCGCGGGCAAGGCGGAGCTCTGCTATGGCGTCGGTATTTGCGACAATGCGGCCGAGCGCCTCCGGCGTCGCACGCGCCAGCAGGACCTCCCGTTCTGCGAATGTTACCGTGTGCTCCTTGACGGGGATATTAAGCGCACCGGCTGCGTGCATGAAAGTGGCGCGCGCCCCGGTCCGCAGCCAGACTTCAAACCAGGTTTCCTGCCCCACTTGAGGAAACAGGCGCTGGTCGTCGGTGTACAGCGAAGCCGCCTGCGCGAGCCGCGCTGCCTCGATGGAGGCTACCAGAGCCTCGTTCTTCGGGCGGCGCGATTTCTCAATCGGGTTCCCGTTCTCATCGAGGCGGTTATTGCCGTTCTCGTCCTTCTCGTAGCGGACATTGTCCTCTTCGGCATAAGTCCGCACCTTGCCGAGATAATACTCGCGCTTTGATTCCGGGACGAACACGGTTGCCTGAATGATGTCCGGGTTCTCTCGCGAGGGCTTGGCCGCAACGAGTTCGATGCGGTCCTCGCCGCGCCGGTACTCGAGATTGTCGAGTACGGCCTGCTGGCTGCGCGGAACCTCAATCTCGAGATAGAAACCCGGCTTGCCTGCCGCGACCGCCGGATCGCGGGCTGCGATCTGCTCTTCGGCCGCAGCGACAGCCGTCGTGAGCATATCCTCGAGATGCTTTGCATGTTCGGCGCGATCGCGCGGCGGTGCACCGCCGCCACCTCCGCCACTGCGAGGCGAGGTAAAGTCCTCCCTGTCTCCATGTCCCGGAAGATAGACGTGCGGAAGCTGGCGCTGTTCATCATCGACCATAGTCAGCGCCCTTTAGTGCGAGGTTGATGTTTTTCGTTCGCTGATCGCTGCCAGAAGGTCCTGCCGCGTCACTGTTGTGCGATCGTCAAGAATGGCGCCCTTGGCAGCCTCCTCTGCGGCCCGCGCAATTTCCGCCTGGCTGAGCCCTGCGCTTGCTTCAATGATTTCCTTCCAGCGCATGCCTTTGGTGTCAAAGCCTGAGAGCCGCGCTTTCAGAATACCGCCCGAAATATCGGGGGCCGGCAGATCATAATGAATGATGTCATCGAACCGGCGGAAAAGCGCCGGATCGAGCAGCTCCGGGTGATTGGTCGCTGCGATGATTAGGCTGTCTGTGTCATCCTTTTCCAGGAACTGGAGAAACGAATTCAGCACGCGCCGTATTTCACCAACATCGTTCCGCTCGGCCCTTCGGGCACCGATTGCATCGAATTCGTCGAAGAAGTAGACGCCGCGCGTCTCGGCCATAGCGTCGAACACCTGGCGCAGCTTCGAGGCCGTCTCGCCCATAAAGCGCGTGATCAGCGACTCAAATACCACCGTGAAGAGCGGCAGCGTCAGTTCGCCCGCTAGCGCTGCCGCGGTCATCGTTTTCCCAGAACCGGGCGGTCCAACGAGCAGAATCTTACGCCGTGGCCGTAGCCCGTGCTCCAGCAGACGGTGATGCTGACGCTGCTCGGTGATGATCCGCTTCAGACGCTGCGACAGCGCCTCCGGCAACACCATGCTCGAAAGCCGCGTGTCCGAGTAGCTGGCGGAAATCAGTGCCGCGAGATCGCCTTTCGGCTGGGCAAGCGGAACGGGCCGGTTACTCCTTGTAGCCTTGCGCGTGCGCGCCTCGTCGACAACGTCGCGCAGCTGCTGCGCAAGCGTGCCATGGCCAAGCCGCGCCTCATGCGCAGCGACCTGCATCGCCACGGACAGAAACTGCTCGTTGTCGCCATCGATATGGCTGCGCAGTAAGGCTATGAGGTGCTTCGCCGCGGTCATCTTCCCTACTCTGGCCGGCTCCACTGGTTCGCGCGCCTGCCCAGGCTTCTCTTACACCGACTCGCAAGGGGCGTGCACCCGTTTCAGGATAACATCTACAACAAGCAAGAGCAATCATTCTGGCAATTATGATAGATAACTCCAGATTAATATCAAGCATTTCTGGCGCTTACAAACCCCCTCCAGCAGAACTGCGACCCAGAGATATAATACCATTCAGCTCTTCATCGGGCGCAATGAACTCCTGCTCTCGTGCTTCCTGATAGGAAATCCATCGGAATCCACCATTTTCAACGCGATTGAAGACGTAAATACTTGTCTCCTGCGGCTGTTGAGGTGGTCCAAGGCGGAAGAATGGAAGCGCCCGGCACATCGTGCGGGAATCGACCCCCCAAAAGGCCAGTGCGCCAGTCTTCACTTGCCTGTCGAGTTCCACCTGCCTCGCTCCGAACGTTGGGTCGCTGCCGGAGAGCAGGTCCACCTTGAATCTCAGCCCGGTGTCTGTCACCTCGGCCATGCCCGGCCGGACCAGCTGGACACTGCGCAGCAACGAGGACGTCGCCTCGTAAAGATCACGCACCTGCTGCTGCAGTTCGCGCTCAAGGCGCTCGGCATCGCTCGTTTTCAAATGCCCCCCGTGGCCCTTCCAGCTGTTGCGAAAGCGCCGTGCTACATCCAGCGGTTCGGTCGCTTTGCCAAGGCCGGCAAGCGTGCTTGCAATCTGCACCAGCTCAGGACCGCCGGTCTCGATCGCGGCCGTCCTCAGCTCCTTGTCGCTCGTAATGCGCGCCGTATCCTTCAGACTCGCCCCTGCAAGGCCGATCCAGAACCCGAAATCCGCGCGCTCGATGCCCGCGCTCCCGGCAGGATGAAGCCACTTGGCGAGTACCTCCGGCCAGTCCTGCCGCAACGCTTTGACATGGCTGGCGCCGACCGCAGCGAGGTAGACGGCGAACATCTCGAAGAAATGCAGCAGCGTTTCGAGCCGCTCCTTCGGCTCGGTCGAGACCTGGTAACGCCGATAGATCGTGGCCAGCGGGTAAGGCAGCTCGCGCCACCAGTCGGCAATCCGCCGTTCGATATCGAGCACCGCCTTGAGAGCATCGACCCGCTCGGCTGTCTCGGAAACTGCGGTCCAATCCTGCTCGAGCGTAGCCTGCATGTCGCGAAACGCGGCCTGCAGAAGGCCGATGTCGCTGTCGACCCGGGCGATCCGCTCCTGTGTCGGGAGATTGGGAATGGGAAGCTCTAATGAAAGCAGCGCGTCGACGCCTATACGCTGGATAGTTGCTCCGCTCGCAATCCCGCTCCGCAGCTGCTGGCCGTATGGGCCGTTCAGCAGCTGCGCGAGAAAACGGGGGTTTGCCTGCTTCCCGTCAATGATGAGGCGATAGACCGAACGCGGCTTGACCGTCTGTTCTTCGAGATCGGCCGTGACGCGGCTGCCGGCATATTCAGGCACAAAAAGCAGCGCCGTTCCCTTGAAGTCATCCGGCAGCGGACGGTCGGCGCGTTCCACCCGCTCATCGGCAAGCAGGGAGCGGACCGTCTTCAGCTCGTGCCGTCCCCGCGGTGTCAATCTACGGATCAGACGCTCATGCTCGAGATCCATGAAGCTGCGCTGATCGTCTACGGCGAGCCACGCCCAGACAGCGCCAGGCTTTTTGACCGGCCCTGTCTTTAGAGCCGAGACGATAGAAGCTACGTCTTCCTGTGCGCGAAGGCCGCCGACGAATTTTTGTTTCTGCTTTTGCCGGCGGAATACGATCAGCGTGCCTTCGATATTGGTGCCCGCCAGCGCGCCTGGGGCCAAGTCGATCACGGCGGCAACATGGAGTCCTTTCTCCGCCAGCGCCGGAAAGGTGCCTCGCGCCGCGCGGCTGAACAGGACGCCGCGCGGCGTGACCCAGCAAAGGACGCCGTCATCGGCAAGTGCTGGCGCAAGGCCGGAGACAACCTCGCTGCCGAACCCGTCACCGCCATTGGTTCGCATTCCGAACGGCGGCGCACAGATGATCGCGCCGAACCGATCATCGGCAGGCATGACAGGCATGCCGGCAGAGACGGTAGCCGGCGTACCCGCCAGGAGGATGTTCAGCGCCTCCGCGAACTGGGCGTCCCGCGCGAACACAGAAAGCTGAGCACGGCCTGTCGCCGCAAGCTCTGTGGTCAACAACCTGTTATCGGCCGTGAACTCCAGCACACGAGATGGCTTCTGACCGGCTGCCAGTGAGCAAACGAGAGAGGCCAGCGTTCCCTCGAGTGGCCCATCTGCGCCGCTGTAATAGTGGCGCGCGTGCTTACGTACGGCAGCGAGTGCCTCAGTGAGACCTAGTCCCGCCTCGCGAGCATGACGTGCGACCTCGACGGCGTTCAAAAGGCGGCCGGAAGTGCGCGCAGAATCAAGCGCGGCAAAGAGCTTCTTTTGAGCGGCCTCGCCGTTCATCCGGTTTCCTCGCTACGTTCTGGTCTCGCGCGTCTCGCGTAACGCGCGGTTGAAGAAGTGCCGTGTCGCCTGCTCTCTCGCCTGCGCATCCGTCAGCACGATGTTCCGCATCTCGTTGTCACGCTGGAACATCCGGATCGCGCCCTGGAAGAAGGCATTCCGGAAGGCGGCATAGACGACATCAGGGGGATTGTTGCGGAGCATCTCGGTCATGTCCTCGGTGAGGACCTCGTGGGTGACCTGCTCGAAGCGGATCATGTCTGCTTCGGTGAACTCGGTGCCGTGCCGGTCATTGAAGGCCTTCACGATCTCGGAAAGCTCGCGCCTCTCGTCTTCGGTGTAGGGATTGGCGCCAAAGCCGCTGATCGCCTGCAGCGGATCGCTCTCGCCCGGAGACAGGGCGGCGCTGCCCTCTTCCTTCTGCACGACCTTGAAGGCCTGAAGGCGGAGCATCTCGTCCGTGATCTCTATCTCGGGCGGCAGCTGCCGGTTCGGAAGCAGGCGCGAAAGCCACGACGCATAGGAATAGAGTTTTTCCAGCCAGGTATCCTCGAGCCGGATGACCTGCGCGACGAAGCTGTAGAAGCGCATATAGCTCCGAAGCAGTTGCCGGAACTCCTCCTGCTGGCCGTCGTCATCCTCCGCCTCGAACCGCGCCACCGCGTGACGGACAAGCCCTTCAAGCCTTGCGCGGTCGCTGCTATCGAGCGGGCCTTTGTAGAAGGTTTCGGCGAACCGCTCGATCTCGGCCCTATCGAGATAGCCGAACTGCAGCAGGCGCCCTTCGAGCTCATAAACCTGATTAGGGTCTGACAATGCCTCGAGACTCGTCGCCTCAAAGTACGGCCGGAACGCCGCCTGAATGTCCTCCATGGTGTTCTGAAAATCGAGGATGTAGGTCCGCTCCTTCCCGGCCTTCGTCCGGTTCAGGCGGGAGAGCGTCTGCACGGCCTGCAGCCCGGCAAGCTTGCGGTCGATATACATCGCGCAGAGCTTCGGCTGGTCGAAGCCGGTCTGGTACTTCTCCGCGACGATCAGGATCTGGTAGGTGTCGGGATAAGGCGTGCCGTCGGGCTTGAACCCGTCAAGGCGCCCCGGCAGCTCGGTGTCGGCGAAGCCGTTCACCTCAGCTTCGGTGTAGGTCTCCCCGTCCACCTTCAGGTCGCCAGAGAACGCGACAAGCGCCTTCAGGTCGGCGTAGCCCCTCGATTTGATGTAATCCCGCACGCCGAAGAAATAGCGCAGCGCATGCTCGCGGCTCTGCGTCACGATCATCGCCTTCGCCTGCCCTCCGAGCTCGCCGATGACATGGCGCCGGAAGTGCTCGACGATCACCTCGACCTTCTGCCCTATGGCCGTGGGATGCAAGGAGGCGAACCGGGCAACGCTACGCTGGCCGCGCCGACCGCTCAGTTCCGGGTCGTCCTCGATCGCTTTCTCGAGCTGGTAATAGGCCTTGTAGGTCATGTAGTTCTGGAGCACGTCCAGAATGAAGCCTTCCTCGATCGCCTGCCGCATCGAGTAGAGATGGAACGGGTGCGGCAGGCCATCCGGCCCTTTCACGCCAAACCGCTCCAGCGTCACGTTCCGCGGCGTCGCGGTGAATGCAAAAAAGCTGATATTTGCCTGCGGTCCGCGCTGCTTCTGATACTCGGCGATGATGTCCTCGATGTCATCGCTCGAGGTCGCCTCGCGGGTCAGCGCTTCCGTCATCGCCTGAGCGGACTTGCCGGACTGGCTGCCATGCGCCTCGTCGACAATGACGGCAAACCGCCGTTTCCCCTGCCCGGAAATCTCTTTCAGGTGCTCTGTCGAAAATTTCTGAATCGTCGTGACGATGATGCGGGCACCCTTGGCGATCGCGTCTTTTAGCTGGCGCGATGTGCCATCGATCTTCTTAACCACGCCCTGCGTCTGCTCGAACTGCGCAACTGTGTTCTGGAGCTGCCGGTCGAGCACAATCCGGTCCGTTACGATGATCGCGGTGTTGAATACCTGCTGGTCATTCTCATCGTGCAGGTTGATGGCGTGGTGTGCCGCCCAGCCAATTGTGTTCGATTTGCCGGACCCGGCGGAGTGCTGGATCAGGTAATTGTGCCCCGGCCCGAATGTCCGCGCATGGGCCATGATCCGGCGCACGGCGTCGAGCTGCTGGAACCGCGGGAAGATCATCGTCTCTTCCCGCTCGTTGCTCTCAAGATGCATGAAGCGCCCGATGACATCGAGCAGCACTTCCCGCGAGAAGATGGCCTTGCCCCATTCGCCATCGCGGTACAGGTAGGCGACCCGGAACTCGTCCTCGATCTCCTCGTTGCCGGCGCCACCGCTCCGGCCGCGGTTGAACGGCAGAAAGCGCGTCTTGCCGTTGGCAAGGCGGGTCGTCATGGAGACGTTGTCTTCATCGAGCGCAAAGTGAACGAGCGCGCCGCGCTTGAAGGTCAGCAGCGGCTCTCCCGCAGGCGAGCGGTCCGACCGGTACTGCCGCTCGGCATGCCTGAAGGTCGAGCCGGTCAGGAGGTTCTTGATCTCGAGCGTAGCGACGGGGATGCCGTTCACGAACAGCACCACATCGATCGCGTTCTCTGATTTGAGGCTGTAGCGCACCTGCCGCATGACGGACAGGATATTCGCCTCGTATTCCTGAACACGCTTCGGCTCCAGCGCGCTCGCCGGCCGAAAGTAACACGGCGAGAACTTGATGCCGGGAATCATTTTGATGCCCGCTCGCAGCACGTCAAGCGTCGAACGAGTCTTCAGCGCCTTCTCGAGATTCTTGAACAGCTCGGCCTCTGCCGAACCCGAGTAATGCGCCTCGAGCTTCGCCCATTCATCGGGCTGCGTTTCCCGGAGGAATCGCACCACAAGCTCGCGGTCGAGGGCGGATGCCCGATCAAGGCTTTCCGGCGCGCGCAGCACATATCCCTGGCCCGCGATCAGCTGGCTGACCAGGTGATCTTCAAGCACGATCTCCTTGTGAATGGATGCGCCGCTGCGCGTGCTCTGGTCGTTCATTTCGGGACCTCGCTCAGCAGTGCCGCCGGGTCCCACACACGTTCGGCCAGCATCCGGTAAAGCTGCCCGCGCTCCTCGATGTCCGCCTTCTTGAACTCCGGATGCGCCCGGAACGGCAGCTTGCCTTCGTTCACCAATCGCAGGAAACCGGGGTTGTGGGTGTAACAGTCCGGGTGGAGCGAATGCGCGAGCAGGTTCTGTGACCGGTAGTGCTTCAGCTTCTCCTGATACGGCAGGTCGCCGTAGCTGGCATTGAAGGACTTCGGCAGCAGCAGCAGCCCGCCGATCCGGTTGCGGTGTTCCGCGAAGTCGGATGGATGCGAGAACTCGTCCGTGTGCCGCTCGGGATGGTCGGCCCAGATATGCTCGACCTCGTAGCGGCCCGGCCCGTCGGCAATGTACTCCTGATAGCGGGAGCTCTGCCCCGACTGGGTTTCGACGTAGTCGGTCAGGCGCGCCAGTAGCCGGTGGATCGCATAGCGGTTCTGCTGGTGGACGCGCAGCCGCTCATTGCTGGCGAACTTTTCCGTCTCATCCTGCAGCTGTTTGACCAGACGCACAGCGAGCGGTCCCGCCGCGAGCCCGCGGATGTCCCGCATGATCAGGAACATCGCGTACTGCATGGTCGAGTAGGCGATGCTGCGGAAATTCCAAAGGCGCCAGGCGAGCAGCACATCCACGAAGCGCGCGACGATCCGGGACTGTCAGGATTTCCGTGTGCGGGCGGCGGGTTGAACATCAGGCCGCCATGG